>JBCBUL010000003.1:0-198534 GCA_039818165.1 Pseudomonadota bacterium
CCAAAAGCCAGTCGCTCTTCTCTTGAGCAAATTTAACGAGGTCCGTCGAAACAAAACTTATTGCCGCTTCGCGCTTTCCATCGGCAATCATTTCAGCGAATTGCTTTTTTACGTCGATGCAATCGGTCTCTAACAAGTGCGCTAGATGTGAGGCAGTTGCTTCGATTAGGTCCTGCTTTTTCGAAAAGTAGTAAGACGTGGATCCTTGAGGCAACCCAGCTCTGGCATCCACCGCACGATGCGTGAGATGCGCAAGACCCTTGTGGGCCAGGACTTCAATTGCCGTGTTCAGAATTTGAGTTTGACGTTCGGCCATAGCTGTTGCAGATATCTATACAGATGTAGAGAATTACTAGTGCTTAGGAGATCCTAATGTCCCAACTGATCCGCAGAGTAAACCCGCCGACGTTGCCCGATGCGCCGAGCATGGGCTATTCTCAGATTACGGTTTGTGATCCTGGCAAACTCGTTTTCATATCTGGTCAGGTCGCATGGACACCTGATGGAGCTGCCGTTCCAGAAAGCCTGATTCATCAAGCCGACATCGCTATGGGAAATGTTATTAAGGCCCTCGCCGCGGTCAATGCGACAGTAGAAAATATTACCTCAATTCGGATGTATATCGTAAACCCGACGTATGAAGAGATGTATGAACCCGTTCCCGTTTTGCAGAAGTACCTTGGAGAGACTTTACCAACCTTCACCTTATTGGGCGTGTCTGCGTTGGGAGGCGAGGGACTTAGGGTAGAAATAGAAGTGACTGCAGTAGTTTGATTAGCGAAGCGTCAGCGACCGTTTTACGGCGACTTAAGACACTGGCGAGCCGTTTAGCGATCGTCAATTAAGGGCCAACTCCTGTCCTCGAACTTGCTGATTTCGTATGTCTGCATTTGCGCCCTCTCTCGCCCTCCAATCCGACCCACCTTCCCCCGCCCCTAAACTGCCGCCCATGACACCGAATGACCGTGCGAGCCTGGCGTGGAGCCTGGGATATGCCGCCCGGCGCCTTTAGGGAGCGCTGGCGCTGGCCGCGCCCTCTGGTGCGCAGGGCTCCCATGTGTTGCGCAGGGTTTGGAAAGTGGCCTGCCGGGAGCTCTATTATCTGGAACTGTTCGTCCGGCGCCTGCTGGTCTGCATGGCCGGGCAGATCGCGGTGGCGCCCTGTTCCCGTCAGGTCGCAGCCAGTGCGAGTCCCCGTAAAAACACGCATAAAGCGCCGGTTTTGCCCGTTTTTGACCGCTCTGAGAGCCTGAACGCCCTCCAGAAACGGCTTGGCGCCATGGGCCATTGGGAGGGCGAGGCGTCCGGCCAAGCCCCCGCCCCCAGGCCCGGCAACACGTCGCCTGAGCCCGCCCCCGTCATGCCGGCTGCGCGCCTGGCCGCCCGGTTCGCCGCCCTGGCCGACGTGCTCGAGCGGCGCCGCTGCCTTGCGTCTCGGCGCGGTACCCAGCCTTGCGCGCGGCGGCCCATTGGACCTCGCCACATCCAGCTATTTCGAAGCCGAACGCCTGGCCCTCACCGTGCTGAACCGCGGCTGGCGTCCCCCGCCGGACCCGCCAGATTCACCACCCGACCACGCATCTCTTTCCCAAGCAAACCACGCAAACGACCCAAATGCCCCGCCTCCAGAGCCGGAGCGTGGATCAATGGGTTGAGAATGCGACGCATGAACTCTCGTCAAAGCGCCTCACGACCCTGCAGCGGGACCCAATCGCCGTGCTTTTGGGTCCAATCCGGGCGCGCGCGACTCGACGCTGGCCGGGCCGATTCCATTCGACTGTTGTCGCGTCTGTCTCAGAATCCGCCGCCGGTCTTGAACTTGCCGCGCCGTCCCCGGCTGGGGCTACGGGGCATGGAGCGTTTAGTGCGCCGGCCGCGCGGCAGGCTACCGGGGAAACCGCCTCCTCCCATTCCGCCCAGGTCAAATCCACCGCGGCGCGAGCCGGAACGCCCCATCTCCTTGAGGATTTCCATGCCGATCCCAACCGCCACATCCGGCAGGCCTACGGTTCGGGCCCGGCGCGGCCCGCCAAAGCGCGGATCGGTGCGCGGGCTGGACCGGCGCATGCCCCGGCGCAGGTGGCGCACCGCATCATGGGCTTCCAACCGGCCAGAGACGAGCCGGGCCAGCACATCATCCACGGAGGAGGCCTTGAAACTGGCATAGCCGGAATCGAGCTGGGCAGCCTTGAAGGCGCGGCGGAAGGCTTCGAGACGGGCCAGATCTGCCCGGCGGCGCACCGGAAGGCCCTTGTCCTGGTCCATGCGCAATTCCATGGACATTTCGTCCTTGCGCAGGCCCACCAGCGCATCGACGATGCCGTCATCTGCGGGCGTTACGGTTTGCGCTGCAAGGACGCGCAGGTCCGGAATGGCACGCTGCTTCAGGGCATTGGCCAGGCGCTGGCGCGCTTCGTAGGCCGGCCCGGCCTCTCCCCGTTCCGCAGCGGACTGACGGCCTGCAATATCGAGATGGGCGGTCTCAGCGGCGGCGATATCCGCGTCCAGAGCGGTCAGGCGCGCGCGGGCAGCATCGACGGTTTCGGCCAGGGCATCGCCGCCAGCTTCGGTCAGAGCGGCGGCTTCAGCCTCGGCCAGGGCGCTTGCCGCCTCGTCCCGGTGCGTATCCATGGCCGCCACATGGCCTTCCAGCCATTCGGGCAGCTCAACGAGGCGCTCGTAATTGCGATAGGATTTTTCGTAACTGCAGAGCCCTGCGACCCAGCCATCGAGGACGCGGAAAAAATTCCCCGCCTTGTAATCAGTGGTCCGGTAACGACGTTTCCAGAGGTACATGAACAGCGGATCGGTTCGGAAAACCTCGCCCTTTTCCTGCATATCGGACCGGGCGAGTTCCAGTTTGGCGTGGGCCTTCTCGCTCACTGCTTCGGCTTCCGAGACGGCGGAGACGAGCGCGAGATAAGTTGGGTCTTCCTCCAGGGCGGCCTCGACCTCGTCGACCTTGGTTTCATAGGCGGCGATCGCGCTGTCGAGGTCTGCCGCTGCGGTGCGGCGGTCTTCTTCCAGGGTCGAAAGCGTCTCGGCGGCGGCATCAAGGTCAGCCAGCAAGGTTTCGAGATAGGAATCATGCTCGGCGATCAGCGCGCTGACATCGGCATCCAACCGTTCAAGGTTGGCGATTTCCTGGGGCGTGTCGGCCTCGTCGATCTGGATCGCGGCCAGTTCCCGGTAAGCTGCGGCCTGGCGTCGGCGCACTTCGGCAATGTCGCGCGAGACTTCCTCAGCGGCCTCAATCGCTTCGCCGAGTTCCGTGCGCGTATCTGAGATTACGCCATCAAATCGGCGCAGGGCAGAACGGCCGTCAACTCGCCTGGACATGCTCGCCCTCCCCTACCACACCGTCACGGCGCCGCCGGGCGTCGAGACACTGTAAGTTGGCTCCAGCGCGCCGGGACTTTTCCCACCGATCACGGCATCCTGTATGATGGCATCATCGCGTTTGTCGGCGGCGACGCCTTCGAACACGGTCCGCGAGACACGTTGCCCCCAGCGGCCAACACTCTGGGTCTCGCCGGTTTCTTCATCCGTCACGGTGACGTTGACCACATTGCCCAGGGGATCGACGGCCTCAACGACAAGGTAAAAGCTCTGCCCGCCCGGGATGTCGTCATGTTCGCGCCAGAAGCCCGACAGGTCATCGGGATCATTCACCACACGCACCCGGTATTCCGATGCGATTTCCCGGCGCAGATTCGTGAGACCATCAATCGCGGCTTGGGCGGCGTCGCGATCCTCGTCTTCGAGGGCGTTTTGCCCGGATTGGAGAAGCGCGCTGGCGCGGGATACGCCCGTGTCGGTCGAAGCTACCTCCACCACGCTCGCGTGGGCCGACGTCAACGCGGCGGGAAGAGTCTCGGTCAGCTCCGTAATGGCGGCCCGTTCGGCAGCGGCCCGCGGCATGGCGACACCGACCTGATAGGTGCCGCCAACCAGTGTCAACGCAGCCAGTGCGCCCGCCACCGGCTTCCACCAACGGTCCCGGGTAATGTAGATGATGGCAAGCCTGCGCAGAAATCCCGGCTTTGCAGGCGAATGCTCAAACCGCTTTTCCGCCATGGCGCGCACGCCTTCGCGAATCGTGTCTTCCGGCACATCCATGCCCTGCGCAACGTAGATTTCCTGAAGGCGGCCCACCAGGTCGTCCTCGCGGCCCACCTTGTCGATCTCGCGCAGGAAAATCTGATCGCGGTGGCGCAGCGTGTCGACCACATCCATGGCCACCAGAACCTCATCAAGGCTCTGGGGCTTACCCGGCAGGTCGTCAGCCGGGGCCTCCTCGCTCGGGATATCGCCATCCATGGCATCGCTCATGACAGAGACCTGCGGAGAAAGGATGAAGCCGAAACGCGCAATTTAGACCTATGATTTGGGCAGAAGCGCAGCCGCCACGCCCTGTTCCACCAGCTCGGTCATACGGCGCTTGCCATCCTCGACAGCCTCACGGATTTCCTCGCTGTTGCGCGTGGCGAGGGTGCGCATCTCGGCGATGATGGTCTGGCTGCGCTCCTGATAGGCAACGACGCTATCGACCAGGACTTTGACAGACGCGGCAGACACTGTGGGGCCATAGCCCGCCCGGGTGGCCGCTTCCTGCACTTCGGTGCCGATCTCCGCGAGCACTTCGAGGGACTGGTCCACGCCGCGCTTCATGGCGTTCAGCGTTTCCGTGCTCTCATGCAACCCGTGGAGGCCTGTGAAGCTCGCCGTCAGGGCGGTTAGAACGATTTCATTTGTGCCGAAAAAGCTGACCGACTGGGCGTAGATCCGCTCCTTGGCATTGGTCGTCTGCACAAGGCGCGCCATGACCACTTCGGATGTGTTGTAGCCGATGGTGATGTTGTCTGAGAGGTCCTTGGCGACCTGATAACGCTTTTCTTCCGCCTGCAGATTACGCAGCTCCTCATCGCGGGCGAGCTCCAGCTTCGCGCGCTCGGCCGGGTCCTCGCCCAGATAGCCGGCAACCTTTGCGACCGCTGCATTCACATCGGCGCGCACCTTCGAAAGCTCGCCTTCGGCTGTGTTCAGCACTTCAAGCGCCATCACTTCGCAATTCTTCAAGGCGCCGCGGAAGTCGAGATAGGCTTCCAGAATGGTCCGCTCGCGCTCGATCTGATTGGCGGTCTCATCCTGCACTTCCAGATAGAGATCCTTGATCTTGCCGAAGCGGCTGGCGATGTCGCCGCGCGTCATCTTCATCCAGACATTGCCGAGGCGCTCCATGGTGGAGATTTTGCCATCGGCATACTGGTCAACCAGCGATTTGGCGTCGTCGCGGATGGAGTTGAACGCCGCGGTGATGCCTTCATAGCGCTCGCCCACTGTGAAGCCGGAGACTTGCTCGCGCACCACGTCATTGAAGCGGCCCATTTCGTCCAGCGTGCGCGCGATGGCAGCGACCCGGTCCGGGTCGAGCTCGGAAATCTGCTCCAGCAGGGCAACGATCGGCTCGGGGGCTTTCTTGGCGCGTTTTGGCGCGAGGCCGACTTCACGCAAGCCGCCAAGCGCCTTGTCCAGATATTGCAGCGCGCTTGGGCTGCTTTCCACGACTGCAGTTCCGGCCATGCTTCGATCCCCTCTCAAACCTTGTTGGATTTCAAGGCATATATCGGGGATCGATACGGGGCTTACAAGGAAATTCGCGCCCTGGGAGGTGTGTTAGCCAGCCTCGCGTTCGGCCTGGCCGAGCAGACGATCGAGATCGTACATGAAATTGGCCACGCGCCGGGAATTCGCGCCAAGGTCGGACAGGCCCACACGGGAGACCGAACGCATATCGATCTCAGCGCCGCCACCATCGAGCGAGCGAATGCGCAGGGCCACGTCATCCTTGAAGCCGAACCAGGTGGAGGTGTGGGTCGCTTCGATCCGGCCATCGCCATGATTGGCACCGACAACGTCCCACCCGCGCCGCTCTACCAGCGACATGGCAACGTCAAAGGCTTCGTCCTTGGTCAGGCTGGTCGTCACCGTATCCATCGGCGGATAGGCTTTTTCGTCGGCATCTTTGCCGCGCAGCGCCGGATCCATCTCCGCATCTTCCTGGACCTGGGCCACCGTCTTGCCATGGAATCCGGGCCAGCGTTCCCGTGCCCCTTCAGGAAGCTGTACGACAGGGCTGGGCTCAACCGCATTGAGGGCGCCGGCTTCCTCGCGGACCGTCATCAGATTGCTGGAAAACGGCACCGGGTCTTCCCAATCCGTCGCGGCTTGGTGAATGGGTGGAAGGGACAGGGCCGTCAGCTGGAAGCCGAGCCAGCGCCCGCCGACGAACAGCGTGATCAGTATGGCCGCGATCGACAGCATGGTCGGGCGCACGCGCGGGCTCTTGATCACAGCCACGATCAACGCGACCACGGCCAACAGGGCCGACAGATAGACGATGTATCGGCCATATCCGGCATTCACATTGCCGACCATTTGCCCAAGGCCAAACTGCCAGCTCCACAGGCCAAAGCGCGAGCCGAGGCCAGCCAACGCAAACCAGACAATCGAAAAGACTGCCCACGCCAGGGCAAACCCTGCCAGCTTGCCCCGCCAACCGGAACTTGGAACCGTATCTGCCATTGCTATGCCCTCGCCTATTCCTCTACCGGGGCAATAAAGCCAGCGACCCAGAGGGGCAATCAGTTTCGCGCGAGATCAGTCCTCGCTGCCGACCTTGTCCATCGTCTTGGTGTCAAAGTCGGAGGCGTCGTGGCGCTCGGGCAACTGGCTCGACGGCTCGCCCCACACCCGGTTCACCATCCGGCCACGCTGGAAACCGGGACGCGCCATCAATTGGTCCGTCCAGCGAATGACGTTGGTGTATTCGTGCACGCTCAGGAACTCGGCAGAGTCGTAGAGCAGGCCTTTTGCAAGGGCGCCATACCAGGGCATGATGGCGAAATCGGCGATCGTCAGTTCGTCGCCAGCCATGTATTCCCGCTCGGCCAGATTGCGGTCGAGCACATCCATCTGGCGCTTCACCTCCATGGCGAACCGATTGATCGGATACTCGAACTTCTCCGGCGCATAGGCGTAGAAATGGCCGAAACCGCCGCCAAGATAGGGCGCGGAACCCATCTGCCACATCAGCCAGTTGAACGTCTCGGTGCGCTTGGGGCCGTCCTTTGGCAGAAACGCGTCAAACTTCTCTGCTAGGTGCACGAGGATTGATGCGCTTTCGAAGACCCGGACGGGCTCATCGCCGGACCGGTCGACCATGACCGGAATCTTCGAATTCGGATTGATGTCGACATATCCGGAGCCGAACTGGTTGCCCTCGCCGATATTGATCAACCAGGCATCATACTCCGCGCCGGTGTGGCCGAGCTGCAGGAGCTCTTCCAGCATCACGGTAACCTTCACACCATTTGGCGTGGCGAGGCTGTAGAGTTGCAGCGGATGCTTGCCGACGGGCAACTCCTTGTCGTGGGTTGGCCCGGCAATCGGTCGGTTGATATTGGCGAACCGGCCGCCACTTTCCTTGTCCCAGGTCCAGACCTTTGGGGGGGTATATTCGCTCATGGCCGTCTCCTTCGCGCCGTCATCTCTCTGCCGCAGGTGGGCATTGCCCGCCCCACCACAAGCCAGCCCAGCTTCACGCTCGCGAGAGCAACGCTAAGCCAGTTCGATCATCACTTCGTCGGCGGCCACACTATCGCCGGCAGACACATTTACCGCTTTCACCGTGCCATCGGCTTCGGCGCGGATAATGTTCTGCATCTTCATGGCCTCGACCACGCAGACCGCCTCGCCTTCCTTCACGTCCTGGCCTGCCTCAACATCCACACTCACCATCAGGCCCGGCATGGGCGAGACAATGAGCTTGGACATGTCCGGCTTTTCTTTTTCCGGCAGGCGCTCATGGAAGCTTGCGAGCGTGGGCGTGCAGACCAGAGCCGTCGTTGCCACGCCGCGGTGCCGCAGCTCGAAACCTTCGGTCCGGTCGCTGAACTTCACCGCGAAGGGTTCGCCATCCAGGACGCCCTCAACCAGGTGCGTGCCCGGCATCCAGTTCGACACGAGGACATGTTTGGCGCCGCCCTCAAGCGTGATGGTCGCGCCGCCATCTTCCCGCTCGATATGAACGGCGTGGTATTCATCACCCAGGATCACGACCCAGTCCTGACGCGGAGCCTCGGGGTCTGCCAGGCGGCCAGAAATCAGGGCAGCGCGCTCGGAATAGACCGCGTGGAGGAAAGCCGCCGTGCAGATCAGCAAGGAGCGCTGGAAATCCGTCGCCGGAACGCCTGCGAAGCCTTCGGGAAACTCGTCCTTGATATAGGCCGTCGTTATGTCGCCGGAGCGAAACCGAGCCTCATCCATAACCGCCGCACAGAACGGTATATTGTCGCGAATGCCTTCGATATGGAACCGGTCCAAAGCGGCCGCCTGGGTATCGAGCGCCTCGTCACGCGTCGCGCCATGGGTCACCAGTTTCGCGATCATCGGATCGTAAAACATGGAGATTTCGTCGCCTTCGCGCACACCGCTGTCGACACGCACCGTACCCGCGCCCAGCGGCCCCTCGGGCGTGGCATGGTAGCGCTTCAACCGGCCAATCGATGGGAGGAAGTTGCGGTAGGGATCCTCGGCATAGACGCGGCTTTCCACGGCCCAGCCATTAATCTTCAGGTCTTTCTGCTTGATCGACAGTTTCTCGCCCGCTGCAACGCGCAGCATCTGCTCAACGAGGTCCACGCCGGTGATCATCTCCGTCACTGGATGTTCGACCTGCAGCCGTGTGTTCATCTCCAGGAAGTAGAAGCTCTTGTCGACGCCGCTGGCCACAAACTCCACCGTGCCGGCACTGTCATAATTCACGGCCTTGGCGAGGGCGACGGCCTGCTCGCCCATTTTCTTGCGGGTCTCTTCGTCAAGTAACGGGCTTGGCGCTTCCTCGATGACCTTCTGGTTGCGTCGCTGGATCGAGCATTCGCGCTCAAACAGGTAGACCGCATTGCCGTGCTTGTCGCCCATCACCTGAATTTCGACGTGACGTGGGTTCAGGATAAACTTCTCGATAAAGGTCCGATCGTCACCGAAAGCCGCCTTGGCTTCCGCAATCACAGCCGGGAAGCCCTCTTCCACATCCTTTTCGTCATAGGCGACGCGGATGCCCTTGCCGCCGCCGCCAGCAGACGCTTTGATCATCACCGGGTAGCCGATCTCGTTGGAGATTTTCACGGCTTCAGCGGTGTCTGAAATGAGGCCCATATGCCCCGGAACAGTGGATACGCCCGCTTCGGCAGCCAGCTTCTTGGAACTGATCTTGTCGCCCATGGCTTCAATCGCATGGGGATTTGGTCCGATGAAGGTGATCCCTTCTTTTTCCAGGCGTTTCGCAAAGTCTGGATTTTCAGACAGGAACCCGAAACCGGGATGCACAGCCTCTGCGCCGGTTTGCTTCACGGCATCGACGATCTTGTCCATGACGAGATAGCTCTCAGCGGCTGCAGACGGGCCGATGTGTATCGCTTCGTCCGCCATCTCCACACCCATGGAGCCCGCATCGGCGTCGGAATACACAACCACCGTTTTCACACCGAGCCGCCGGCACGTCTTTATCACGCGCACGGCAATCTCACCGCGATTGGCTATGAGGATCTTCTCAAACATGGGCCCAGTCTCGTCTCGAAAGTAATTTATGTCGTTGTTGAAGGACTTAAGCGGAGGCGCAAACCTTGTCCAGAATGCCCCAAGGCGATGCCCTCCAAAGGTCTAGGAAACACTGAGAGTTGCGCTCAAATGAAGTGTTTCGCCGGGGGCGAGCGTGCGAAGGCCCAGTGTCTCCGGATAGGGATGAGAATGGGCGCCCGGCACATGGGTTTGGGGCTCAACCGCCACAAAATTCGCGTTTGGCGGACGGTAGACGGTCAGCGCATGGGCAGTCTCTCCCCCGGAAAGTTTGACCATTCTGGAGTTCCGAAACAGCATTTCGGCGCTGCGCCCAGGCCAAAAAAACGCTGAGTCCACGCGAAGCCTGTCGGTGAAAACGCCCTTGCCGAGTTCGGCGCAGGCGTAATCGCTCGCCCAATACTGACCGGCATCGCTTACATCCGGCCCGGCAGGCGCGTCTTCGAGATCCGCCTGTATGTGTTCAACATCGCCGCTGAAGAAGGGATGCCAGCCAAGTCCAGCAGGCATCCGCCGCTCGCCGATATTGATCAGCTTCATCTGTAACTGAAGCGCCTCGCCAGCGAGGCTGAACGATTGCTCTGCCATGAAGGCCCATGGCCAGCGCAAACTGTCGTCCATCAGCGCCATCGACAGGCGGTTTTCAGCAATATCTATTGACCAATGTGATTGCCAGCCCGTCCCGTGTATCGCATGGGATTCAGGCGGAAAATTTCGGTCCAATAGGTACTCCGCGCCCTCGAACACGAGGCGCGCATCGAGGATGCGGCCACAAAACGGCACCATGGGGTAAGCCGCTGCATTGATGACCGATCCATCGCCTTCAGCAATATCCATTGCCTCACGCAGGATTGGGGACCTCTTGTGCCGACAAGCCGCCAGCGCGCCACCTCGCCCCGGCACGGCGACTAGCTCCCAGTCGCCGAGTTGCTTGGTGAACGTCTCCAAGGTGATCTCTTACGCAGTAGGCAGCGTGTAGTCTTTGAACATATCTCGAAGCGCCATCTTGTTGATCTTGCCCGTGGCGCCGAGAGGAATTTCGTCGACGAACTGCACGTCATCAGGCGTCCACCACTTGGCGATCTTGCCTTCAAGCTGCGCCAGTATCTCTTCCTTGCTCGGCATCTCGCCCGGTGCCGCCTGAATGATCAGAAGCGGGCGCTCATCCCATTTCGGGTGGTAAATGCCGATCGCCGCCGCGTTCGCCACTTTCGGATGACCCACGGCGATGTTCTCCAGATCGATGGAGGAAATCCATTCCCCGCCGGACTTGATCACGTCCTTCGCACGGTCGGTGATCTGCATCGTGCCAAATTCGTCGATATTCGCCACGTCGCCGGTATCAAAGAAGCCATCGGCGTCCAGCACTTTGCCGCCATCGCCCTTGAAATATCCCGCCGCAATGGCCGCGCCACGCACGAGCAATTTGCCCGACGTCGCGCCGTCTCGTGCGATTTCGGCGCCTTCATCATTGATCACTTTCAGCTCGACGCCGAAGGGCGGGCGGCCCTGCTTCAGTTTCTGCGCCATACGCGTGTCGATGTCGGCGCTCTCCAGATGTGGCGGGAGGGTGCCAAGTGTTCCAAGTGGCGACGTTTCGGTCATGCCCCAGGCATGGATCACATCGACTTCGTACTCGATTTCAAAGGCACGCAGGATCGCTTCAGGGATAGCCGATCCACCAATGATCACCTTTTTGAGGTGCGGCAGTTTCAGATCATTCTCGCGCAGGTAGGTCAGAAGGCCGAGCCAGACGGTGGGAACGGCTGCGGTGATCGTCACCTTTTCCGTATCGAGCAGTTCATAGATCGCAGGCCCGCTCATATCCGCGCCGGGCATCACCATGCTGGCGCCCGTCGCCGGGCAGCTCAGGGCCAGGCCCCAGGCATTGGCGTGGAACATGGGCACCACGGGCAGGACCACGTCTGCCGCGCCCATACCCATGGCATCCTTGCTCATGGTCACCAGGGTGTGCAGCACATTCGACCGGTGGCTGTAGAGAACGCCCTTTGGGTTTCCGGTGGTGCCGGACGTATAGCAAAGCCCGCAGGCGGTATCTTCAGAGAAGTTGCCCCATTCGCACTCGGTGGACTGACCGTCGATCCAGAGGTCGTAGGCCACGGCGCCGAGGCTGTTTTCCGGCATGTCTTCCGCGCCGGCGTAAATCACAAACTGTTTCACCGTCGGGACGGCGTCTTTGATCGCTTCCACAATCGGCAGGAAAGTGATGTCGAAGACGAGCACCTTGTCTTCGGCATGGTTGATGATCCAGGCTATTTGCTCCGGGTGCAGGCGCGGGTTCAGCGTGTGAAGCACCGCACCGATGCCCATGGCGCCATACCAGGTCTCCATATGCCGGTCGGAATTCCAGCCGAGCGTCGCCACCCGATCACCAAGACCAATGCCGCCACTCTTCAGCGCATTCGAGACCTGTTTGGCGTGGGTATAGACGTCCGCATAAGTGGTGCGAACAATGTCCCCTGAGACGCGCCGCGTCACAATCTCCCGGGTGGGATTGATCAAATTGGCGTGGACCAGGATCTTGTCCACGGTCAGCGGCCAGTCTTGCATGATGCCTTGCATGTGTTCCTCCCTCGGGCGCCGCCGTTTTGGCGTGCGCTGAAAATCTGTTGCAATTACGTGTTTAGGTCGCGAGGTATGCGAGGGCAAGAAACAGGGGCAAAACCCATGCGAACAATTGTGATTGCAACGCTTTTTGGCGTGCTGGCCGGGTGTGGGTCTGAGCCTTCCACAAGCACCGACCCCAGCGGTACTGAGGCCCCTTCTACGCTCAACCAAGTGGTCGAAGCCGTTCAGGAAGACAGTGAAGCGTTGGTTGCCAGCGCATCAACGCCCCTGCCGGACTATTTCGACTGTCTGCGCGAAAATGAAGCCTTGGTCATCGCCACCCACCGCGCTGGACCGGCGGCGGGCTATCCTGAAAACGCGTTGGAGACGATGCAAAACGCGCTCGAGGCGGGTTTCACGGTCTTCGAGATCGACGTGGCCGAAAGCCGCGATGGCGTCCTGTTCCTGCTCCACGACCGCTCACTTGGCCGCACCACCACATTGGACGGACCCGTGGTCGACACCGACTGGGCCGACATTTCCCGCGCACGCCTGATCGACAATGCGGGCACCGTGACGGACTTCAATCCGCCAAAACTCACCGACGTGTTACTCTGGGCGGTGGAGAACAACGCGATCGTCGAACTGGATCGGAAATCCTCCACCAGTTTCCGCAACATCATATCCGCCGTGCGCGCAGCGGGCGCCGAGAACCACGCCATCCTGATCACCTATAATGACAATGATGCGGGCGAAGTGGCTCGTCTCGCGCCTGGCATGATGCTGACGGCCTCCGCACGTGGCAATCGCGACATCGGCCGACTGGAAGAACTCGGCGTGAAACGCGAAAACCTGATTGCCTGGACCGGAACGCGCGAACCAGACGCCGCCGCATTTGATCGCCTCCTCGCCGAAGGCGTTGAACCGGCATTCGGCACATTGGGTCGCCCGGGCGAGCGTCTGGATGATGCCTGGCTGGCCGATGGTGACGCGTCGGAGTTCGCGGAACTGGCCGCAGACGGGCTGGTCCTTCTGGCCTCCGACCGCCCCTTCGAGATCGCCCCCCAGATCGACGCAGATGACCGGGCCGCAGCCTGTACAAGGTAAATTCGCGCTTTACGATCAAAGCGTTTTCAAACTTTACCCCTTCCTGTACCGCTTCGAAGAAACATGATCTGGAGCGGGCCAATGAAGCATTTCAGTTGGGCTTTGGTTGCCGCGGCGAGTGTTCTGCTTGCGGCCTGTGGCGGCGGCAGTGACACAGGCGGCGGCAATGAAAGTAATGAGGATGATGGTGAGCGGATCACCATCAACAAGGACCCGTTCCCCTCCACTTATACGCCAATGGACAGTTCAACCGTGCTCATCCGTGGCGCCACGGTACTCGATGGCGAAGGCGGAATTCTCGAAAACGGCGCAGTGCTGATCCAGAACGGTGATATCGCGGCCGTCGGCACGGAAATTACCCTTCCGGACGACGATACGCTCATCGAGATCGACGCGAGTGGAAAGTGGGTCACGCCCGGCATCATCGACAACCATTCCCACCTGGGCGTCTATCCCAGCCCATCGGTCAGCGCCCATGGCGATGGCAACGAAATCTCCGGTCCGGTGACGGCGGAAGTCTGGTCAGAGCACGGCATCTGGCCCCAGGACCCTGGCTTCACGCGCGCCCTCGCCGGTGGCATCACATCCATGCAAATTCTGCCGGGCTCGGCCAATCTGTTTGGCGGGCGGGGCGTCACGCTGAAGAATGTTCCAGGCCGCACGGTCCAGAGCATGAAGTTCCCCGATGCGCCCTACACGCTGAAAATGGCGTGCGGTGAGAACCCCAAGCGCGTCTATGGCTATGGCGGCGGACGCTTCCCAGGCGGCGCGCCCTATTCTCGCATGGGCAATGTTGCGGGCTACCGCACGGCCTGGGCCGAAGCGACGGAATACAAGCGCAAGCTGGACGCCTATTTGGAGGATGGCGGGGATCCGCCCGCCCGCAACCTGGAGCTGGAAACGCTGGTTGGCGTGCTCGAGGGCGACATTCTCGTGCACATGCACTGCTACCGCGCTGACGAAATGGCCCAGATCCTCGATATGGCTGAGGACTTTGGCTACTCCGTCGCATCCTTCCACCACGCGGTGGAGAGCTACAAGATCGCTGACCTCCTGGCCGAAGCCGGTGCCTGTTCTGCCATGTGGGCGGACTGGTGGGGCTTTAAGATGGAAGCCTATGATGGCGTGCGCGAGAACATTCCCATGGTCCATGCGGCAGGGGCTTGCGCCATTGTGCACTCTGACAGCGATATCGGCATCCAGCGGCTGAACCAGGAGGCAGCAAAAGCCCTGTCCGACGGCCGGCGTGTAGGGATCGAGATTTCAAAGGCAGACGCCTGGCAATGGCTGTCGCTCAATCCGGCAAAATCGCTTGGTATTGACGAAACAACCGGCTCGCTCGTCGAAGGCAAGGATGCCGACGTGGTGATCTGGAGCGGAGACCCATTCAGCTCCTACAGCCAGGCCGAACAGGTCTTCATTGATGGCGCGCTCGTGTACGACCGCAACGACCCGGCCCGCCAGCCTGTGACCGACTTCGAACTTGGCCAACCCGGCGAAGGAGACGCGAAATGAGACTCTCAACGCTGACAAGCCTCATCGCAGGCGCACTCGCGTTCACCGGTGCTGCCACAGCCCAGACCGTGGCCATCACAAACGCCAAAGCCTGGACTGGCACCGCGCAGGGCACTGTGGACAATGCGACAGTTATCATTGTGGATGGCGAAATCGCAGAAGTGCGCACAAGCGAAAATGGGCTTCCGCCGGAAGCTGAAATCATCGATGCCGAAGGGGGTTGGGTAACTCCCGGCATCATTTCGCCGTTCTCCCGCACAGGCCTTGTCGAGGTGAGCGCGGAAGACTCAACCAATGACACAAGCGCCGGCGGCAGCGACTATTCCATCGCGCTCAAAGCAGCCGATGGCTTCAACCCGATGGCGACAACCGTGCCGGTCACGCGCCTGGAAGGCGTCACTCGGATCGTTGTCGCCCCGCGCTCAGGCGGAGACATTTTCGCAGGGCGCGGCTTCGTCGCCGATACCAGCACCAGCCAGGACAGCATCATTGACGATGACGCGTTCGTTTTCGTCCGTCTGGGCGAAGGCGGCGCGGGAAGTGCCGGCGGGTCGCGCCCGGCCGCATGGGCACGTTTGCGGGCCGCTTTGTCCGACGCGCGCACATTCCCAGCTCGCTTCCTGGCCCATAATGAGGGCGACGCCCTGACCCGCGTGGATGCGCAGGCCTTTGGTCCCGCAGCCCGTGGTCAGCAGCTTATCCTGGTCGAAGCGCACCGGGCGAGCGATCTGAAGCGCATCATCGAGTTTTCCCTGGAAGCGCCGCAGTTGAACATTTCGATTGTCGGGGGTGACGAGGCCTGGATGGTGGCTGAGGACTTGGCCGATGCCCGCATCCCAGTGATCGTCGATCCCTTCCAGAACCTTCCAGCAAGCTTTGAGCAACTCGCCGCGACGGCGGAGAATGCCAAGCGCCTGATCGAAGCCGGGGTGATCACCTCATTTGCCCATCTTGGAGATGACAGCCACCAGGCACGTCTTGTGTTGCAGTCTGCAGGCAATGCCGTCGCCAATGGCGTGACGCATGACGATGCTTTGGCCGCCATCACTGTGGTGCCGGCCTTGATCTTCGGACTTGAAGGTGTTGGCACAATTGAGCCAGGCGCCGTGGCAGATGTTGTCGTTTGGGACGGAGATCCGCTCGAAGTCATGAGTGCGCCCAGCCACGTCTTCATCGCAGGTCAGCCCCAATCCATGGAGTCGCGTCAGACGCGCCTGCGGGATCGATACCTGGGCCTGGAGTCCGGAGACGTCCCATTCGCTTTCAAGCGAAGCGAGTAGTCAAGCTCATCCAGCCTGGCGGAACTTTGGTTTCGCCAGGCCGCGCTGGACGGGTGCGTAGGGCGCGAGGCAGTCGAGCACGGTTTTTGACCAATCCGGCTTACTCGGCACGTAGGACGACCAATCCGCTTTCACGGCTTCGTCCGAACGGGCCATCTGATGTTCGACAAGCTCCATCAGGCCGAGGCTGGGTTCATGCCCACGGCTTGAGACCAGATTGGCTTCGGCCAAGTCTTCGATATAGCCGAGCACTTCGTGGCCGGCATGGACCGAGCGCACGCCCAGCACAGCCGCGTCAGCTGCCAGCGTAGCGCTCTCTCCAACATAGATATCGCAATGCCCCAGGAGGTGGTGAACCTCCGACATGGCGCCGGTGAAGGCGTATTTCTCCAGCGTTGCTGGTAATCCCAGGTCTGACCAGATGTGGACTTTCGCATCCGTTCTGAACCGGTCCACCACGGCGCAGAGGTCTTCCAGACTCCATCCAGGTTTTTGGGCAACCTGGTTGGTCCGCACCGCGCCGAGCTTGATGAACACATTTTTCCGAGATGGATCGAACCCGTTTTCAACGGCAATGGCGCGGTCTGCCTTGAACCCATCGGGATGGAGATAAGACAGCGCTTTCACGCCAGCCACGCGCTGGGTCTTCTTCTCAGGAACATCCCCGGCATAGCCTTCCGGCACGAAGAGTTTTGTGATGGCTGGGAATGCAAGCCGCGTTTGCGCGCCGGCGCTTTCCCGGTCGAAAAACGCAATGGACGGTATGCCAAGTGCCGCGCCTGCATGGGCGATGGACACGCCACCAAACCCGATCATGGCGTGGGGCCGGAAGTTGCGCGCCGCCGAAACCATAGCCGCGTCGCGCAAGAGCAATTCCATTGCCGCGCCCGCCCTGCTGTTGGCGGCATTTGAGATCGGCTCGTGCTCAACCCCGAAATGGTCGAGCAGGCCACAGACATCGTCTTTCTGCCTCGAACAGGCCAGGACTTCGTGACCACGCGCCACGAGCGCCCGGATCGGTCGCAGGAAGAAAAACACATCCGACGGATGCACGATGTCGAAAAGAATCTTCATGCCCCGCACTCTCTGTGATTGTGCTTAGCAAAGTCTGAAACTGTAGGAGTTCCGAAGGGCTTAAACGGTTTATACCCGTCCACTCACCATGGCGCGCAGCACTAGCCAACGGCGCGCCATGCGGCCCGGCTGACGCCCGTGAGAGTACAAGTGGCGCAATCGGGCGTGAACAATGGCTGGTCGAATCTCGCTGGGCACACGCGGAAGGATAGGACCGAACTCCCGCGAGTCGCCCCGGCGCAGGGCACCATAGGCAGGCGCGAGGGCCTGTATGTGGCGCCCCCAGCCATGGGCGGGCGCAAAAATGCTGGCAGCCAAAGCCATCAGGTGGGCCTCTGGTTCGAGGCTGCGATCCCCGGCCTCGAATGCATCCTCATGCCTGTCAATCAATCGATCCAGGGCATCGGGCGAATAGGCATTCTGCGCCACCTTGGCGGCGATCGCCTGGACCACATCATGTTTACGAACCGGACCGCCTGCGCGAATTTCCTCGATGGCATCGCGCCACCACTGGAAACGGATGGCCCCTATGGTTGGTTCGCTGACGACCAGCCGGACCCGGGCAAGCTCCACGTTCAGGGCATAGAGCGCGATAAGGCTGCGCCGCGCTTCAAGGCTTGCATAGCGCGAGGAAATCCACCGGTCTTCATCGGTGCGAGCGACCCGCGCGTCGAGGCGGTCCCAATCTTCTTTGCTGGGCGGGCTGGCAGGGGAAAGCATAAGCACCATATGCACGCTAGAGGCCCGAATCTGAAGATTAAACTACTGCAAGGAGTACCCCAGATGGCATTCGACCTACCCGCCCTGCCCTACGACAAGACCGCGCTCGAGCCGCACATCTCGGAAAACACGCTGAATTATCACCACGGCAAGCACCACAATGGCTACATCACCAAGCTGAATGCCGCGATCGAAGGCACGGACCTGGCTGGCAAGTCCCTTGAGGAAATCGTCGCAGCGACGTCTGGCGACGCGGCCAAGCAAGGCATTTTCAACAATGCAGCACAGGTTTGGAATCACACCTTCTACTGGCACTCGATGAAGCCAAATGGTGGCGGCGCGCCGACGGGCAAGATTGCCGAGATGATTGTCCGCGACTTCGGCTCCTATGACGCGTTCAAGGCCGCCTTCAAGGAAAAGGGCGCGACGCAGTTCGGCTCAGGCTGGGCCTGGCTGGTTCTTGCCGGTGGCAAGCTAAACGTGACCAACACGCTGAACGCGCACACCCCGGTTGAGGACGCAGACGCCACGCCTTTGCTGACCATGGATGTGTGGGAGCACGCCTACTATCTCGACTACCAGAATGACCGCCCAGGCTACATCGACCACTTCCTAGACCATCTGGTGAACTGGGACTTCGCGAACGCGAACCTGCCCGGCTAAACACCCCGGCAGCACAGAACAGAAAGCCCGTTGCCGCGCGCAGCGGGCTTTTTCTTTCGGAAGCGCACATCAGCGCCCATGCGGGCAACGCTTTCATATTCATCCATTTTCATATATGCACCGCAGCATCGACGCTTCGGGCATTGGATTCGCCCGACATTGCGGCCATGGAGGGTCGCGCGGGCCAAGACAAAATGCCACGAAGGAAAATCCTGTTTTGACAGACACCCCAATCGAAAACCAATACGATGGCGCAACCGAAGATGCGCCTAAACCCCGCTTTGATGAATTGGGTCTCGGCCCGAATGTTCTTAAGGCGGTTGAGGAAGCCGGGTACGCGCACCCCACGCCCATTCAGACCGAAGCGATCCCCCATGTGATCCTCGGCGGCGACGTGACCGGCATCGCCCAGACAGGCACCGGCAAAACCGCAGCCTTCGTGCTGCCGATGATCCATCGCCTTGCTCGCGGCAGGGCCCGGGCGCGCATGCCGCGCTGCCTGATCCTAGCGCCTACACGTGAACTGGCTGCGCAGGTTTCGGAAAATTTCGAAAAGTACGGGAAGTACAACAAGCTCACCATGGCGCTGCTGATTGGCGGCGTCAGCTTCGGCGAACAAGAGAAACTTCTCATGCGGGGCGTGGACGTGCTGATTGCGACGCCGGGCCGCCTGATGGACCAGTTCGGGCGCGGCAAGATTCTGCTGACAGGTGTGGAAACACTCATCATCGATGAAGCAGACCGCATGCTGGACATGGGCTTCATTCCCGATATCGAGAAAATCTGCAATCTGCTTCCAAAGAAGCGCCAGACGCTGCTTTTCTCGGCCACAATGCCAAAGGAAATCGCGCGGCTGGCCGAGACTTTCCAGACCCTGCCCAAGCGCGTGGAGGTCTCACGCCCAACCCAAACGGCGGAAACGATCACCCAGCACGTCGTCAAACTCGCCATGAATGATGCAAAGGCCAAGCGCACGGCCCTGCGCCGGGTCATTGAGACCTGCGAGATCAATAACGGCATCGTTTTCTGCAATCGCAAACGCGAAGTGGATGTGGTTGCCGCATCGCTGATCAAGCATGGCTTTGACGCGGCGGCCATCCACGGTGACTTGCCCCAGGCCTATCGCACCCAGACGCTGGAACGGTTCCGTGACGGTGATTTGAGCCTGTTGGTGGCCTCGGATGTGGCCGCGCGCGGTCTTGATATCCCGGACGTGTCCCACGTATTCAACTACGCACCGCCCCCCAAGGACGAAGACTACATCCACCGGATTGGCCGAACGGGCCGGGCCGGTCGCAAGGGCGAGAGCTATACGATTGTCGCGCCAGAAGACGGAAAAGCCTGGGAGGGCGTCCTGCGCATGATCAAGAAAGACGTTGCCGAGTTCATGCCCGAAGGCCTTGAGGAAGAACTCAAGGATCTGCCGCCAGACACCGGACGGCGTGGCCGGGGCCGTGATCGCGGGCGTGGCCGGGACCGGGGTGAACGCGGCGACCGTGGTGGCAGGAGCCGCGACCGCGCCCGAAGCGAACCCGATGACAAGCCATCGAGGGAAACGGAATCGCCACAACGCGAGGACCGTCCACGCCGCGAACGCAGCCGCGGTGGCGACCGGAAACGCAAGGATGACGACCCGATCCTGGAGCCCGCCAAGGAAGGCGGCGTCGGCTTCGGGGAACACGTGCCAGACTTCCTGAAGCGCTGATTGACGCGGTTTACTACGGGTTGAGCTCTGGATAAACTCCCTCCAATTCAGGGGATTCAGAGCTACGATAAGTTTGATCAGGCGTTTTGTCGTTGCGCTCGTGTTTTCAGCCAGTTGCATTGCTGGTAACGCGGCCGCCGAACCCGACATCCAAGCCTATGGCGCACTGCCTTTCGTAAGTTCGACGGACCTGTCGCCAAGCGGGGAGTATTTCGCAGCGATTGTGAACACAGATGGCAGGCAATTGTTGCTGGCCAGTGCTGTTTCAGACGGCACTCAACGCCTCATGGTGGACATTTCGAACCACAAGGCTCGCGGTCTATCCTTTTTTGGGGAAGATCATGTGATCCTGAATTCATCGATCACGACATCGGCCAATCGCTCTCGCTTTGACTATGAATACTCTGCCGCGGTCGCGATCGACCTAAACTCCACAGACGTTACGCAGCTTCTCTATCGCACGACAGATCTACATCCCCGCCAATCTGGGCTCGGCCGAATGGTGGCCCGGAATGTCGACACGTTGACGGCTTACATGCCCGCCTATGTGGGCGACACAAACGTGCCGGACTTTGATTTGTTTTCGAATGCTCTGGACCGTTCGCGGGGTGTCCGAATTGCCCGTGGCACGCGGGACACGATAGATTGGTTTGTAGGACCAGACGGCCAGGAAATCGCCCGGGAAGATTTCAATGCACGATCTGAAAAATATGCCGTGATTTCCTATGCGAATGGCGAACGGCGCACGATCTACGAAGAAGATGGCGTCTCCCGCGTGCCGATCTCGGTAATGGGTCTGACCGAAGGCGCCGACGGGCTCTATTTCATTGACGCCGCAAGCGATGGCGAGGCCTTCGAAACGCTGTTCAAGCTGAGCTTTGACGGCGAGATCACCGAGACCGACTTTGGCAAACCCAATGCCGAGATTGACCGGGTCTTTCTGGATGACAACCGTGTGGTGCGTGGCCTGAAATACTCTGGTTTTCTGCCCAGTTATCGATTCTTCGACGCACAGCTCCAGGCAAATGCGGACAAGTTATTGGCAGAATTCCCCAGTGCAATGGTGTCGATCTTGAGCTGGTCCGATGACCAGACCAAGATTCTTTTCCGTGTATTCGATGGGACGAATGTCGACCGCTATGGCGTGTGGAGCGAGAATGGAGATCTTTCCCTGCTCGCCAGCCGGCGCCGTGGGATCGCACCCGAATATGTTGGTCGGGTTTCCGCCATCAATTATGCCGCGCGCGACGGGATGAATATTCCAGCGCTCATCACGCTGCCGGCCAATGTGGGCGCAGATCTTCAGGATCTCCCCGCCATTGTACTGCCCCATGGCGGCCCTGCCTCCTATGACCGGATCGATTTCGACTGGCTCGCCCAGTATTTCGCCGCAAAAGGATACCTCGTCTTTCAACCCAACTTTCGAGGCTCCACCGGCTTTGGCAGTGCTCACCGCAGCGCAGGAAATGGCGAGTGGGGCCGCGCCATGCAGGACGACATCACCGACGGGGTCCAACTCCTGATCGACGAAGATCTCATTGACCCTGAGCGTATCTGTATCATCGGCGCCAGCTATGGGGGCTATGCCGCCCTGGCCGGCGGAGCATTCACGCCAGACCTTTACCGCTGTGTGGTGTCGATTGCCGGGGTCGCTGACGTGAAAGAAATGATCGACCAGGTCGATCGGGAATCGTCATCTCGCACCGGCCGGACGAAATACTGGCAGCGCTCGATCAGCGACGGGGATACGTCCCGCAGCAGGTTGGACTCCGTCTCGCCGGCCAAACATGCAGAGGCATTTTCTGCCCCTGTGCTCTTGATCCATGGCCGGGACGACACCGTGGTACCAATTCGCCAGAGCAAAATCATGAACCGCGCCTTGCGACGGGCAGACAAGGATGTCGATCTCATCAAGCTTCGCGGCGAAGACCACTGGCTCTCCACATCCGAAACGCGCATCGCCACGCTAGAAGCGATTGATGCCTTCCTCGATGAACACAATCCTGCGGGTTGACGTAAGAGCGTCGTCAAGGAGCGAGCACGACCGCCTCAGTCTAACGTTTTGAGTTGTGAGGCGTGCGCTGTAATGTCTACGGCGGAGGGAAATGGTCATGCTGCAGGAGGAAACGACACAAGCTACATTCCGGCTTGGTGCCGTTGATATCCTCCCGACTCAAAACCGGATTTCTGGCGAGGGCGGCGCGTCAGTCAACCTGGAACCCAAGGTCATGGATGTGCTCTGTGCACTGGCCGATGCCGATGGTGAAACCCTCAGTCGTGACCGTCTGATCGATCTGGTTTGGGGCGTAGAATTCGGCGGAGATGAAAGCCTGTCGCGCGCAATTTCGATCCTGCGAAAGGCACTTCGGCAGTTAGACCCTGAGACCGACTATATCGAAACCGTGCCTAAGCGCGGTTACCGGCTCAAAGTGCGGGCAACGCCATCCGAGACGTTAGATGTCCCTTCCCATGTGCCAACTCCAGAGACGATAGAAGCGGATCTTCGACCACTCCGTTCCAGCACAGGGATCAACTGGCCACGCTACGGCGGGCTAGGCGCGCTGGTTCTGGCCGCATTTGCCATCATAGCGCTCGCAATTGGGCGTTCCCCCAGCCCCGGCGCGAGTGAAAGCGAAACTTCACTCGCTGTATTACCGTTCGATGACCTGAGCGAAACGGGCGACCAACAATATCTGGTGGATGGATTGTCAGAGGAACTGCTTACGGCGCTCTCCGCCGTGGATGGCCTGAAAGTACCTGGTCGCACATCCTCTTTCAGTTTCCGCGGCCAATCGATTTCGCTAGCCGAAATCGGCAAAACCCTCGACGTGGACCATCTCCTGGAAGGCTCAGTTCGTCGCCAGGGAGATGATATCCGCATCGCCGCCCGCCTGGTTCGCGCCGAAGATGGCGCCCAACTCTGGGCGGGCACATTCAACGGTGAAACACGCGATGTCTTCGAACTCCAGGAAGATATGGCGCAGCAGATCCTGGCGGAAATTTCCCCTCAATTGGCTATCGGCCTGCCGTCCCATGGCGAAGCGCCCAACCGTCGCAGCGAAGCGATGGCCCTGTATCTGAGAGGGAAAGGCCAATCCCTATCGCGAGATCCAGAAGACATTCGAGCCGCAATTGCCGCACTGGAAGAGGCTGTCAGCCTGGATCCAGACTTTTCCGAAGCCCACGCCCAGCTTGCCAACGCACTGGCCGTATCCGTTCAGCTGTTCTTGTACAGTGATGTGGATCCGAAAGCCGCGATGCAACGCGCAGGGCAAGCTGCTGACCGGGCCATTGCACTAAACCCGACGCTCGCCGCGCCTTACGCAGTCCTGGGGCTGAAGGCGGTCGATGATGCAGACTATGTCAGCGCTAATCGTCTGTTTGATGAAGCGCTGTCGCGCAACGCCAACCATGTTGACGCCCTGCGCTGGAAAGCACTGTTGAAAACGATTCTAGGCCATCTCCGGGAAAGTGATGAATTGCTCCGGCGTGCTGTAGAACTCGACCCGCAATGGCCCGTGATTTGGCAGAATTTGGCGTTCAACAATCTGCACCTGAGCCAATTCGCCGAGACGATTACCGCCTATAATCGCGCACTCGAGCTTGGTATGGCGCGTATCCCCGGAACCCGCGATCCGCGCTCAGAGGCCGCCCTCCTTCAAGGCGATCCCGACCAAGCCTATGCCTATTGGATGTCGAATTTCGAGGGGCAGGATGATCCCTCGATTTTGGCGCAAAGGGTGATGTTTGAAACGGTAGGGCGCGCGATGTTCTATGATGACCCCGCCGCCCATGAGATGCTTGAACGTGCCTACCAATCGTCACTGAGTGAAAGGGGACGACCACCGCTCCTGATGATGCTGCCCCAGCTGCACTTGGGCAACACTGACAGAGTGATGGAGCTTCTCGCGACTACACCACCTCCGACCGAGGAGGAGAGGTTCGGTTTCCCAGCCCTGGCACAACTGATTTGGGAACCCGGGAATGGGCCCACCGCGTTTCGGAACCACCCGCAGTTCTTGCAATTCGCAGAAACGCGCGGCTTTCGGGCGGCGTGGGACGCTCTGGGCTGGCCCGACGAATGCCAGGCCGAACCTTCTCAAAACCGCCCGGGCTATTGCCCTATTTCTTGATACGCCCTGCCACCTGTTTGCGATATTTCTCGCCATAGGGTGGGCGCATCATGGCGAGCAATTCGCTGCCGGTCTGGGTGTAGACGGATTTAGCGTGGGAGAACTCCCGGAAACCGTCATAGCCGTGATAGCTGCCCATCCCTGACGGACCGACACCCCCAAACGGCAGGTCTTCCTGGGCCACGTGGAAGATCACGTCATTGACTGTCGCGCCGCCGGACGTGGTCGAGTTCAGCACCATGTCTTTTTCAGCGGCATCTTCGCCGAAATAGTAGAGCCCCAGCGGGCGATCATGGGCGTTCACATAAGCCACCGCATCCTGGGTCTGCTTGTAGGATTTGATCGGCAGCACCGGCCCGAAAATCTCGTCCTGCATCACTTTCAGCTCGTCGGAAGGGTCAATGATCAGGGTTGGCGGGATCTTGTGGTGGGGCTGCTGGCTGAAATTCTCATCGGTCGGATTGATCTCGACCACTTCGGCGCCTGCCTCGCGTGCTTCCTCGATGTAGCCCATGATCCGGTCATAGTGGCGCTGGTTCACAACCGAGGTGTAGTCGTCATTGTCTTTCAGACCGCTGGGGAACATTTTTTCAACAGCCGCCGTGGCCGCGCCGACAAATTCGCCCCGGCTTTCTTCAGGCACAAAGGCATAGTCCGGCGCCAGGCAGATCTGGCCTGCATTCAGCGTCTTGCCCGCCATGATTCGGTTGGCCGCTTTTTCCATGTTGGCGGACCGGCCGAGAATGACGGGACTTTTACCGCCGAGTTCAAGCGTCAGCGGCACCAGATTTTCAGCCGCCGCCCGCATTACGTGCTTCGCAATGGAGGTCGCCCCGGTAAAAATCATATGGTCGAAGGGCAGTGCGGAGAATTCAGCCCCGACTTCAGGCCCGCCCGTAAACACGGCGACCTCTTCAGGCGTATACGCCTTTGCAAACATCTGTTGCATCAGGTTGGAGGTATGTTCGGTAAACTCCGACGGCTTGATCATCGCCCGGTTGCCCGCCGCGAACACACCGGCCAGCGGACCAAAGGTCAAATTCACCGGGAAGTTCCAGGGCGAAATCACCCCGATGGTGCCCTTTGGCTGGTATTGAATTTCCGCGCGCGAACCGAGCAGGCCGAGCGGAAACTCGACCTTGCGCTTTTCCGGACGCATCCACTTCGCCACATGTTTCTTTGCGTGCTGAAGCGGCCCGATGGAACTCGCGACATCGGTGAGCTGGCTCATATCCTTCGAGCGATGGCCGAAATCCTCGGCGAGGGCGTCAACAATCTCCGTCTGGTGATCGACCAGAAGCGCTATGGCCTTGTCCAGCCACTCGATCCGCTGGGCGGCTGAGGGCGCCCCCTCTCGGATGTGAGCTGCCTTTTGGGCTTCAAGCGTTTCCTGCATCGTGCCGGTTGGCATTCCGTCTAGCGCCATGGTCGTGCCTCCTCCAAGGATTTGCCGTCTGTACGCGGCTTCTGGGGAAAGATGCCAGCAGTTTACGTAAAAGGAAAGCCAGTGCCGCCGCGTCAGTGCTGGCCAGTCAGGCGCAGTTGGATAGGATATCGAAAAAGCCGAATTGGGAGGCGCGCCATGTCTTTTGAGAAAATCACCTACGACGTCGAGAACGCAATTGCCACGATTGCATTCAACGACCCCAAGACCCTGAACGCTGCGGGCATAGATACGACCGAAGAACTGCTGGTCGCCCTCGAGCACGCTGCGAAAGATGCGCGCTGCACCATTATCACCGGCCATGGGCGCGGCTTCTGCTCCGGCGCCAATCTCTCCGGAGGGCTCGGCGGCGCCCCCAAGAGCGACAAACCGAAAGGCGAATTCGACGCCGGCAAGGCGCTGGACAGTCACTACAATCCCCTGGTGACCGCCATTCGCGAGCACCCCCACCCTGTCATCACCGCGGTCAACGGACCGGCAGCCGGTGTGGGGTGTTCCATTGCTCTCCTCGGTGACATGATCATCGCGGGTGAAAGTGCCTATTTCCTCCAGGCCTTCCGGCGCATCGGGCTGGTGCCAGATGGTGGATCGACGTACCTCCTGCCGCGCACGCTCGGGCGGGTCCGCGCCATGGAGATGGCTCTACTGGGGGAGAAACTGCCCGCTGCGAAGGCGCTGGAGTGGGGCATGGTCAACAAGGTTGTTCCCGACGATCAGCTGATGGACGAAGCCCGCACCCTGGCCGAGACTCTGGCCAATGGCCCCACCAAAGCGCTCGCCATGACGCGCCAATTGATCTGGGCGGGCGGTGAGGCCGATTGGGGCGAGCAACTCCATGCCGAGCGTATCTCCCAGCGAACGGCGGGTCGCACACAGGACAACAAGGAAGGCGTCATGGCGTTTCTGGAGAAGCGGCCTGCAAAATTCACCGGAAGCTGATCGCCCACATTGACCTCGTCGCCGGCGCCGGTCCAACTGCACCCATGACAGCCCCGGCGCGCAAAATTGATTCCGTGGATATCCACCTTGCAGGCGCGGTCGTAACCCCGCTTTGCGAAGGCGCGCTCTGGTGGGCAGATGAACGTCTACTCGTGGTTTCAGACCTGCACCTGGAAAAGGGCTCCTCCTATGCCGCACGCGGCCAGTTGCTCCCGCCCTACGACACCGACACGACGCTTTCGCACGTCGAAACGCTTTGCCGGGCCTTGCGCCCCGACACCGTCCTGTCGCTTGGTGACAGTTTTCACGATCGCGGCGCCGAAGTGCGCCTTTCAGACACGGCAACAGATCGTATTCAGGCGCTGACACGTGCCCATGATTGGGTCTGGGTCGAAGGCAACCATGACCCGGACCCGCCGAAACATCTGGGTGGGCGGGCAGCGAAAACCCTGAGAATCGGCCCGCTGGTCTTTCGCCACGAGCCCGAAGGCGAGATTGGCGAAGTGGCGGGACACTTACATCCGGCCGCCAAGGTGCGAGGGCGGGGCCGGTCCGTTCGGCGCCGATGTTTCGCAACCGATGGCGACCGACTTGTCATGCCTGCATTGGGCGCATTTACCGGGGGGCTGAATGTGCGCGACAGCGCGTTCGATGCGCTTTTTCCGACCGGACTGATGGCGTTCGCATTGGGCTCTGACCGGGTCTTTGCCCTGACGGCAAAACAATTGATTCCGGATGACCGCCGGGCCTCAACCTGGCGGCTTTAGCCGTTAAGTGACCGCACCGGCAGCCTTGCTGTTCAGGCTTTCGATGAATGCGTTCGACAGCGTGCCCGTATCCGGGATGCCTGCATCCCGTTGGTAAGACCGGATTGCGTCGCGCGTGGCTGGTCCGATCACACCGTCAGGCGTGCCGACTGCGTACCCCAGTGCATTTAGCGCTGTCTGGACTGCGCGTACGCGCTCGAGGCCACCACCCTGCCAGGGTTGACGACCAAACTCGCCATTGGCCGGACCATTTGGCCGCGCGCCTCGCCATGCCTGAACCCGCGCCCGGGTGGTGCGTGCCGTGTCGGCATCCACGCGGGTCAGCAATGCGCGAACCTGGTCACCCGCGCCCGGGTCGCCATTCTCCGCCGCAATGGAGAACCAGAACAGCGCTTCGGGGACGTCTTCCGTAATGCCGAGCCCCTGCTCATAAAGCACCGCAAGGTTGTACTGGCTGTCCAGAACGCCGTACTCGGCTGCCTTGCGGAACCACTCGACGGACTTTGCATAGCTTTGATCACCGCCTTCGCCGTCGGCAAAGAACACTGCAAGATCATGCATTGCACGGACGTTGCCGCCATTCGCAGCGCGCTCGGTCCAGCGCCGGGCCGCCGCCAGATCGCGTGGCACGCCGAGACCTTTCTCATGTAGCTTTGACAAGCGGTACTGCGCCATGGGCAAGCCGTTTCGTGCAGACTCCTGAACAAGGCGCGCACCTTCTGAATAGTCTGCATCGTTCAATCGCTGCACGCCAAGTTCATAGCTCGCGATCCGGTCACCGCTTTCCGCGGCGCTTGCAAGGGTCAGGGCTGGCGGGATCGGATCAAAGGCCGCGCTTTGGGGCAAAGCCACAGGTTGCGGTTCTGGTGCAGCCTCTGGCGTGGCCTGACTGACTGGTGCTGGAGTTGGCGCAACTTCAACGGCAGCGCGCGTCGGCTCCGGCAATTGGCCTGTTGCGATCGCGTCCACATCCTCTACCGGGGTTGCCTCGGCCTCACCAAGAGCTTCGCCGTCTGCATTCAACCCAACGGACACGGCCATGGCGGATAGGCCAGCGGCTGCATCGCCTGACGCTGAAACGGGCGTGGACGCTGCACCGCCGCCTCCACCCGCAGCCTGGGCGGGCACCGCCGCCATGGTTGGACCAGCAGGCGCCTGTTTGCCGCGCAGATAGAGATACCCGGTCGTACCGGCGGTCGCCAGAACGATCATGGATGCGGCCGCGTAAAGGGGCACCCTACCCATGGATTTGCCAGACTTGGTTTCCGCTTCGCCGGAGGCGCCCTGCGCCGCAGCAATCGCAGCCTTCCTGGCCCGAGCGATATAGTCGCTGGCGTCGATGTCTTCTTCCAGACCATCGTCCGCTGTAGCGTCCTCAACTACCTCCGGCACAGAATTGACCTCGGAGACCCCATCATTGGTGTAGGTTTCACCAAGTGTGTTGCGCGGCATATCGAGATCGAGATCAAGATGAGCAGGTGGGCTCAACGTGGCAGACGCCTGGGCTTCCGAGACCTCAGTGTCAAACACATCACTTTCGCGCACTTCATCGCCGCCATGGTCATCGAGCGGGCTGTCCCATTTCCCCAAAGCAGCCAAAGGATCTGTATCAGCTACAGATTTGCCGCGCGGCTCAATGGTCTCGACGGGCAAGCCCGGCGTGTAGTCTTCATCGCTTTCGGTCTGGGGAGACACCGCCCATTCTGGCAATCCCGGCGTGAACCCCTCTTCAGCGCCGACCGCCACTTTCGCTTCGGCCTGGTCGACATCCGTTTCAACGGTCTGAACCGCAGCCGAGAACGCCGCGAGCATATCAGCATCGTCGTCGACAGCACTGTCATCCTCAGCGCTTTCCGCCACCGCGGCTGCCGGCGCCTCCGGTGAAATACGCTCAGGCAGCCCCGGCGTAAAAGCCGGCGCATCGGTTTCGCCTTCAAGCACTTCCAGTCGGCTGGCCAATGACGCAATGGCGTCCTGAACAGGAGAAAGCTTCTCAGCGGTGGTCTCGGCGTGGATTTTGCCGAACCGGTCGGACATATTTGCCAACGCTTCCGACAGGCGGGTTTCCTGGGCGGTACGCGTTTCTTCCACATGAGCGGACAGGCGACCGAAGGCTTCGTCCTGCCGCCCCTGAAGACGTTGCGCCACAGTGGAAACCTGCTCGCCAATCTGTTCGATCGCACGCGCGCTGGCCGTCTCGCTTTCGGTCACGCGCGCTTCAAGGCGCTCGGCCAGTTTGCCGACTTCGTCACTCACCCGATCAATCGCACCGGACTCCACGCCCGCCTCTCGCGCTTCAACCGCCTCAAGACGGGCATGGAAGGTATCGGAAATGCTGGAGACCTGCTTGCCGATCGCCGCGAAGGCAGACGCGGCGCGCGCTTCACTGGCCGTTGCCTCGCCGCGCATACCTTCAAGATCGGTCCGCAAGTCGCAGACTTCAGAACGGATGTCAGAGACGCCCGCGTCCTCGATTTCCCGCGCCATCGCCGCCCGGCTGGACTCGATTTCCGCTTTCAGCTCATCGGCCAGCCCCTGAAACCGCTCTTCGAGCTCAGCCTTCAGGCGCGCTGTTGCTTCAGGACCCGCAACATCTGAGATGGCGCTGACTTTGTCGTCGAGCGAAACGAATGTGGACTCCAGCCCTTTCAGAGCGGCATCCGTGGTGCTTTCGGCCCGGTTGAGACGCTCCTGGATCCGCAACATGGTCTGCTCCATGGAACCGAGCGCCCCCTGCACATCGTCTTCCACGCGCGACAGGCGCCCTTCGGTTTGCTCAGCCAATTCGCGGGTGGCGCCCTGAGCGCGCAGCTCTGCCTGCTCAACGGCTTCTTCGACGCGCTTTGCCGCTTGCGTCAGGGTCGACTCTACCCGGGTCTCAACCTGCTCCATGCGATCGGTCAGATCAACAAAGCCGGCCTCAACCCGCCCCTTGATGGCGTCAGACTCCATCTGGGCCTGCTCGCCTTCCTCATAAACATGGGTGGCGAGCTTTCCGAGCGCTTCCTCCAGCGAGCGCAAAGCATCGAGATTGCGTTCGCCGCTATCATCATCTTCGAGTCGGCGAACCTTGTCGCTCAGCGCGGCATGCGTCTCGCGCAACTCCTCGATAAATGTATCCACATGGCCAGCGATGACCGTGTTGTTGTCTTCGGCCTTTTGCAGGCGCGCGACCAACCCCATGACGGATTGGTCGATGCCCGTAATCGCGAGAGTGGAGCGCGCCTCGACGGCCTCCACGCGGCGAGTGAGGTGGTCGAGCGTGGACACCGCGCCATACTCGCCGCTGGGGCGCACTTCATTGTGGCGAATGTCATCGTCGGTGTCGTTGAGAATCAGGTTATTCAGATACTCACCAAGTGTGACGCCTTCCATCCGCGCTGCGTCGCGCGCTACGGCGCGTGCGCGTTGGTCGATGCCTTTTACACTCCAGGGTCCGCGATCGGTCATGCCCGCTACTCCGTCAGCCTCGCCCTTCAACACTCCGAAAAGGCGCAAAAATCTGATTCGTGCATGAGGGGATTGGTCTTAAAGGCGAGTTAAGCGGTTAAAATTTACGTGCAGACTGATAACCTTTGCCAATGTTGCCGTTACGACAGTTGACGTTGACGTTCGCGTAAGGACGCGGCATACTCCAACCTATGCCAGATACCGTCACCACACTGTCCGCTGCTGATTCCCGTACCTATACGATATCAGAGCTCGCGCGCGAGTTTGGGGTCACGCCCCGGGCTCTTCGGTTCTATGAAGACAAGGACATGCTGCACCCCGCGCGGGACGGCATGATGCGCGTCTATCGAAATCGCGACCGGGCGCGCCTCAAAATCATTCTTCAGTGTAAGCGTGTGGGACTGCCCCTGGCCGACATTCGCGAAATCCTCGACCTCTACGGTATGGGCGACAATGAGCGCGCCCAGAAGCGCGAAGCCCTGAACAAGTTTCATATCCAGGTCGAAACCCTGAAACAGCAGCGCGACGACATCGATGCCGCCCTTGTTGAGCTTCACAAGGGTATCTCCTGGCTCGAAGACCAGCTCGCCCAGATCGGCCCTGGCGAAGATGATGCCAAGGACGTGGCGGCGTATGAGAAGGTCGCCCGCGCCCATATGGACCAAGCCTGAATTCATCTGCGCCCACCTTTACCGGGTGGGCTGCAACAGATCACATTCTTCCAACTCCACGACTAATCTCCAAGAGGCCTTCCATGCCGCGCTATGATGCTCCCGTCCGCGACATTCAATTCGTGCTGCACGACCTGCTCGCGATTGAAAAATACTCCAACCTGCCCGGCTTTGCCGAAGCCCCCCGCGATCTGGTGGATCAGATCCTCGAAGAAGGTGGCAAATTTGCCTCCGAGGTGATTGCCCCTCTGAACAAGATTGGCGACGAACAAGGCTGCGTGCGCAATGCCGACGCCAGCGTGAAGACCCCCGACGGCTTTCCTGAGGCCTACAAGCAGTTTGTCGAAAACGGCTGGCCGCTTCTGAGCAAGACACCTGAAATGGGCGGTCAGGGCCTGCCCTACATGCTGGGCATGACGCTCAGCGAGATGATGTCTTCAGCCAACATGGCCTTTGGCATGTATCCGGGCCTCACCTCCGGTGCCTATGAAGCGCTGATGGAAGGCGGCTCTGACGAGCAAAAGCAGATGTACGGCCCGAAGATGGCGTCTGGCGAATGGGCCGGCACCATGAACCTGACCGAGCCCCAGTGCGGCACCGATCTCGGCCTCATCAAAACCAAGGCTGTGCCCCAGCCCGATGGCAGCTACAAGATCACCGGCCAGAAGATCTGGATTTCCGGCGGCGAGCAGGACCTGACAGAGAACATCATCCACCTTGTGCTCGCCCGTATCGAAGGCGCGCCCGAAGGCATCAAGGGCATTTCGCTCTTTGTAGTGCCCAAGATGATGGTGAACGCCGATGGCTCCCTCGGCGAACGCAACGCTGTGTCCTGCGGTGGCCTGGAAGAGAAGATGGGCATCCACGGCAACGCCACCTGTGTGATGAATTATGACGAAGCGACCGGCTGGCTCGTCGGTGAAGAGCATAAGGGCATGCGCACCATGTTCGTCATGATGAACGAAGCGCGCCTCGGCGTTGGCCTCCAGGGCCTTGCCCAGGCCGAGGTGGCGTATCAGAACGCCGTCGACTTCGCCAAGGACCGCCGCCAGGGCCGCGCCCTGACAGGGCCTGCTGAGCCGGAGAAAACGGCAGACCCCATCATCGTACACCCGGATGTGCGGCGCATGCTGCTGGACCAGAAGGCCTTCATCGAGGGTGCGCGCGCCTTCACCTACTGGACAGCGCTCTATGGCGACCTCCTGCACAAGTCTCCGGACGAGAAAGTCCGCGAGAAGGCGGGTGACTACATGGCGCTGATGACCCCGGTCATCAAAGCGTTCCTGACCGATCGCGGCTACAAGGCCTGTAATGATGGGCTGCAGCTCCATGGTGGCTCTGGCTTCACCAAGGAGTGGGGCATGGAGCAGTTCGTGCGCGACTGCCGCATCACGCTGATCTATGAGGGCACCAACGGCATCCAGGCGCTTGATCTGGTGGGCCGCAAACTGGCCGCCAATGGCGGGCGGGCGATCTTCACCTTCTTCGCGGAGGTTGACGATTACACCAGCCAGCATGAAGGCAATGAAGACCTCGCACCATTCATTGAGGGACTGAAATCGGCCAAGGCCCAGCTCCAGGAAGCCACCCAATGGCTGATGCAAAACGGCATGTCGAACTTCAACAATGCCGGCGCCTCTTCCAATGATTATCTCCACCTCTTCGGCCTTACCGCGCTCGCCTATATGTGGGCACAAATGGCGGAAGTCGCCATGGAGAAGTCGGGCAGCGGTGATCCCTACTACGACACCAAGGTGAAAACCGGTCGCTACTTCATGGATCGCATCCTTCCAGACACCGCGGCCCACCTGGCCAAGGTAAAGTCCGGCGCTGACACGATGATGGCGCTCGACGCAGAAGACTTCTAGCCCGTGAGCTTTCGCGAAGCACCCGTCCTCGAAACCGAGCGGCTGGTGCTTCGCCCCTACCGGCTTGAAGATTTTGATGCGTTTGCTGCCTATTTCGCTTCATCGCGGTCACGATTTACGGACGGTCCAGTCTCACGCATTCAGGCTTGGGACTTGTTTACAGCAGGCGCTGGACGCTGGGCGATTGCCGGGCACGGGGCATGGTCCATTACCGTACGCGGCGACGATGCTGGCATTGGGCTGGTCGCCCTGAACACACCGATCACCCTGCCCTATCCAGAACTCGGCTACATTCTTTGGCAGGGCTTCGAGGGTCGAGGAACCGCGCGCGAGGCTGCGGAAGCGGCACGGGATTTCGCCTTCGATCGTCTCGGATGGTCCACGCTGATCAGCGGTATCCACAAGGACAATGCGTCATCCATTCGTTTGGCGGAGCGCATGGGCGCGGTGGCTGACTCGTCGATCAAGCTCGAGGATGAACCCGAAACGCTGTTTTTCCGCCACACGAAAAGGACGCCCCGCACATCACCAAACGCCTGATTTCCCTTAGGGCACAGGTAGAATTTCGCAGCGCAGCAGACTATGTTGACGTGAACGTAAACGAAAAGGCGCCACCCAAGAGCGCCCAACGCTTTTCGGGAGACACACCATGCAGGCCAGCCCCCTCGATGTGAAACAACCAGAGTGGCGCAGCGACGATGAGATTTCGATCTTTTCCGATGCCGTTGGTCAGTTTTTCGAACGCGAATGCAAACCCCATGTCGAGGACTGGCGTAAGCAAGGGTATGTGCCCCGCGAGGTTTGGAAAACCGCTGGCGAAGCCGGCCTCCTGCTCGCATCCGCGCCCGAGGAATATGGCGGCGCAGGCGGGGATTTCCGCCACGAAGCGGTGATCATCGAACAGCAGCAGTGGAAGGGCATCGACGGTTTCGGCATCACGCTGCACAACGCCATCGTCGCGCCCTACATCACACACTACGGAACAGAGGAGCAGAAACGCCGCTGGCTGCCAAAGCTCGCCTCGGGCGACATGGTCTGCGCCATCGCCATGACCGAGCCGGGCACAGGCTCGGACCTCCAGAACATCAAGACGACGGCCAAGAAGGATGGCAATGGCTACGTCATCAACGGCTCGAAGACTTTTATCTCAAATGGCCAGACGGCGAACCTGATCCTGGTCTGCGCGAAGACCGATCCGGACAAGGGCGCCAAGGGCGTCTCTATCATGGTGGTCGAAACCGATGAGGTAGAAGGCGAAGGCGGCTTTGAGCGCGGCCGCAACCTGGAAAAAGTCGGCCAGAAAGCTGCCGACACCTCGGAGCTCTTCTTCAACGATGTGAAAGTGCCCGCCACCGCCCTGCTCGGCGAGGCGGAAGGCCAAGGTTTCATCCAGCTGATGCAGCAACTCCCCCAGGAGCGTCACATCATCGGCCTGCAGGGCATCGGCATGATCGAGCGCGCCCTGACCGAGACCGTTGCCTACGTAAAGCAGCGAAAAGCCTTCGGCCAATCCATCATGGATTTCCAGAACACCCAGTTCAAACTCGCCGAGTGCAAGACCGAAGCGACCGTGGCGCGCACCTTCATGGACTACTGCACAGAGCGCCTGCTGGCGGGCGAGCTTGATCCCGCCACCGCGTCGATGAGCAAGTATTGGGTCAGTGACCTGCAGTGCAAGATCATCGACGAGTGCGTCCAACTCCATGGCGGCTATGGCTATATGGATGAATACCCCATCGCCCAAATGTATGCTGACGCCCGCGTCCAGCGCATCTATGGCGGCGCCAACGAGATCATGAAAGTGCTGATCGCGAGGACGCTTTAGGAACGTGCCTGACGACCGCGCCCTTCTCACCCAGGTGTTCCCACAGCCGGGCAACAGTTCGGCTTCGTTGGGGTTTCACTTGCTCGCACTCGACATGACGGCGCTGACGACGCGCGTACGCTTCGACGGCAAATCTGACTTCACCAATCCGGCCGGTTACATCCAGGGCGGCTACCTGTCAGCGATGCTGGACGATACGATCGGCATGCTCGCCACGATGAAGACGGGGACAGTGAAATTCCCCTCGACCATCGACCTGCACACGACCTTTCTGCGACCTGTGAAGGTGGGCGCCATCGAAGTCGCCGCGCGTCTGCGCAATATAGGCCGCGCCGTCATCTTCGCCGATGCAGAGCTCTATGATACACGGGGGAAAGAAGCGGCACGCGCGGTCGCCACCCTCGCCATCAACCCGCGCAAAGCCCCCGCCAGTTAATCAAGTTCCAAGGAGGACCTCCCCAATGGCCGAAGCCTATATCTACGACGCCGTGCGCACCCCGCGCGGCAAGGGCAAGCAGAGCGGCAGCCTGCATGAAATCACCGCCCTCGACCTGGCGACCCAGTCGCTGCAGGCGGTACGCGACCGCAATGAGCTCGACACCTCGATTGTTGACGATGTGGTGCTCGGCTGCGTCTCCCCCGTCGGCGAGCAGGGCGCGGACATTGCCCGCGTCGCGGTGCTGAACGCCGACTATGCCGAAACCACGGCCGGTGTGCAGATCGACCGTTTCTGCGCTTCCGGCCTGGAAGCCTGCAACATGGCCGCCTCCAAGGTGATCACGGGCGAGGCCGACATGGCGATTGGCGGCGGTGTAGAATCCATGTCCCGCGTGCCCATGGGCGCCTCCGGCGGGGCCTGGTCGTCTGACCCGTCTGTCGCTATCAAAACCTACTTCGCGCCCCAGGGCGTTGGCGCTGATACGATCGCCACGAAGTACGGCTTCTCCCGCGATGATGTAGATGCCTATGCCGTAGAGAGCCAGCAACGCGCCAAGCGCGCCTGGGACGAAGGGCGCTTCGCCAAATCCGTCATTCCTGTGAAGGACCAGATGGGCGGCACGCAACTCGACCGCGACGAGCACATGCGCCCCGAAGCAGACATGCAGTCCCTCGCAGGCCTGAACCCGTCCTTCGCTGGCATGGGCGCCATGGGCTTCGATGAGGTCATCAAGCAGCGTTATCCCGAACTGGAAGAGATCAATCACGTCCACCATGCGGGCAACAGCTCCGGCATCGTGGATGGATCAGCGGCTGTCCTTTTCGGTTCGAAAGAAGCTGGCGAGCGCACCGGCATGAAACCGCGCGCCCGCATCCGCGCCATGGCGTCGATCGGCTCAGAGCCCGGCATCATGCTGACGGGCCCAACCTATGTGACCCAGAAAGTGCTCAAGAAAGCCGGCATGGAAGTCGGCGACATCGACGTTTATGAGCTGAACGAAGCGTTCGCCTCCGTGCCGATGCTGATGATGCAGCTGCTCGACATCCCCCATGAGAAGATGAACGTGAATGGCGGCGCCATCGCCATGGGCCATCCCCTCGGCGCAACCGGCGCCATGCTGCTCGGCACCATGGTCGATGAACTGGAGCGCACTGGCAAGGAAACCGCGCTGGTCACCCTCTGCGTCGGCGCCGGCATGGGCACCGCCACAATCATCGAACGCATCTAACTCGGAAATAGACACATGAACCTCGAAACCTTCAAATGGGATGTCGACAGTGACGGCATCGCCCACGCCATCTTTGATGTGCCGGGCCGGTCGATGAACACACTCACCGCTAAGGCGATTGCCGACATCATTGCGATCACAGCCGAAGTCAGCAGCAATGATGACATCAAGGGGCTGGTGATCTCCTCGGGCAAGCCATCGGGCTTCTGCGCGGGCGCCGACCTTGGCGAGATGAACCAGAGCGCTGGCGGCGGCAAATCCCCCGCAGACATGAGCGAAGCGGAGCTGAAAGCAGCCCAGTTCGAGCGTGGGTTTGCCCTCAACAAGACGCTGCGTGAACTGGAAACCTGCGGCAAGCCGGTGGCTTGCGCGCTGGCTGGCCTGGCGCTCGGCGGCGGGCTGGAAGTCGCTCTGGCCTGCCACTACCGTGTGGCCGCCAACGACAATCCCAAGATCCAGTTCGGCCTGCCCGAAGCCAAGATCGGCCTGCTGCCCGGCGCGGGCGGCACCCAACGCCTGCCCCGCCTGATTGGCGTTCAGGATGCCCTGCCCCTGATCCTTGAAGGCAAGTCCTTCAATGCTGAGAAAGCCCTGAAAATGGGCGTGGTCGGCGAGCTGGTTCCGGCGAGCGAAACCGTCGCCAAGGCCAAGGAATGGGTCAAAGCCAATCCGAGAGCGAAGGCCCCCTGGGACGAGAAAGGCTTCAAGATGCCGGGCGGCCAGGTCCACCGCCATCCCGGTGCAGGTCAGGTCGCGACCATGGCCAACGCCATGCTCATGGCGAAGACCTACGGCAACTACCCGGCCCAGAAGAACATCCTGTCGTGCGTCTATGAGGGCCAACAAGTTCCCATCGACGCAGCCCTGCGCATCGAGACGCGCTACTTCCTGAACACCCAGCAGCGGCCCGAGGCAAAAGCCATGATCCGCTCGCTGTTCCTCTCCATGCAGGAACTCGGCAAAGGCGCCTCTCGCCCAGCCGGCTTCGATAAGTATGAGCTCAACAAGGTCGCCGTCATCGGCGCTGGCCTGATGGGGGCAGGCATTGCCTATGAGCAGGCCCGCGCCGGGATTGAGACCGTGTTGGTCGACGTCTCGGTCGAAAACGCTGAAAAGGGCAAGGACTATTCCCGCCGTCTGGTGGAGAAAGCCATCAAACGCGGGAAGATGACTCAGGAGATAGGCGATGCCCTGCTCGCCCGCATCCATCCCACCGACAATTATGATGACTTCAAGGGTGCAGACCTGGTGGTCGAGGCTGTGTTCGAAAACCCCGAACTGAAAGCCGACATCACCAAGAAAGCCGAAGCCCAGCTCGGCGAGACTGCCGTGATGGGTTCGAACACATCGACCCTGCCAATCACCGGCCTGGCCGAGGCGTCCGAACGGCCAGAAAATTTCATCGGCATCCACTTCTTCTCCCCCGTGGAGCGGATGGGGCTGGTGGAAATCATCATGGGCGAAAAGACCAGCCAGGAGACCCTGGCCAAGTCGATCGACTATGTACTGGCCATCCGCAAGACGCCTATCGTGGTCAATGACAGCCGGGGCTTTTACACCTCGCGCTGCTTCGGCACGTACACCCAGGAAGGCATGGAAATGCTCAATGAGGGCATTAAGCCTGCCATCATTGAGAATGTCGGGCGCCAGTCCGGCATGCCCATGGGTCCGCTGGAAGTGTCAGATTCCGTTGGCCTGGACACGGCCCTCAAGGTCGGTCGCCAGATGGCCGCCGCATCGGGCATCGACTATAACAATGACACGCGTGGCCAGTTCATGGCCTGGCTGGTCGAGGACCAGGGCCGGGTCGGTCGCAAGGCCGGCAAGGGCTTCTACGATTATGGCGATGACGGCAAGCCAAAGCGGATCTGGCCTGACCTGACGTCGAAAATCGAAGTCACCGTGGACGAATGCCCACCGGAGATGAAACGCGAGCTGACCAATCGGTTCCTGGTGCGCCAGGCGGTGGAAGTGGCGCGCTGTTTCGAAGAGGGCGTGATCACCGACGCGCGCGACGGCGACATCGGCTCCATCCTGGCCTGGGGCTTTGCGCCCTATACCGGCGGATGCTGCTCCTATGTCGACCTCATCTGGGGCATCGACAAATTTGTCGCCGAGGCAGACCGCCTCGCCGAGAAGTATGGCGACCGTTTCAAGGTGCCGGAGATGCTGCGCGATATGGCCGCCAAGGGCGAAGGATTCTACGACCGCTTCCCGCCAGCCGGCACGAAGGAAAAGGTCGCCGCGTAGGGCTGGCCTAAACCAAACTCAACAAAGGCCGGGGCATTTGCTCCGGCTTTTTTATGCGGGGTTTCACGTATTTGCGACGCATCGCGGAAGACCGACATTGGTGACCACCAAGGAGGCTTCCCATGACCGTCGTCTGTATGATCGCCAACACCCAGGATGAAGACCGCGCTGCAGTGACCTATGCCGCCAGCCTCGCGCGCCGCATGGACACATCCCTTGAGGAGATTTGCGCCCTGCCCGACGCCAGTTCCGCGCTGATCTACGCAACCTCTCCGTACATGATCGGTGTTGGCGGGGCCGCCATAGAAGGCGTGGAAGCCGCACAGACCAAACTGAAGGCCGATTGCGGGGCTATGTTCAACGCCGTCTGCGAGTTGGCCGGCCCCAGCGGTGGCGCCGCCTTCACGGAGCAAGTTGAGTTGCCCGCGAGAGCTGCTGTTCGCGCCGCGACGCTTTCCAGTGCGATTGTCTTTCCACATCTCGCAGGCTGTGGGGGCCACACCCTCTCAGAGGCCGTTGAACGCGTCATGATGGACGCTGCACTGCCCGTTGTTCTGGCCCCGGCAGAGCCCATTGAAACGGGCGCAGCCCTGATCGCCTGGGATGGCAGCCCCCAGGCGGCCCGCGCCGTGCGCACCAATGCAGACGTCCTCAAGGCGTTCTCCCATATCCATATCGCCCAGAATGGCGATGATCTCGGCCCTCAGGACGCCAACCCCGCGGCGCAGCCAGAAGCCTTGGCAGACTGGCTTCAGGCGCGCGGACTGGACTCCACGATTCACCGCTTTTCCGGCTCCATCTCAAAAGGGCTACACGACGTTGCCGCCCGCACGTCAGCTGAACTGGTAGTCGCAGGCGCCTATGGCTCCAGCCGCGCCGGTGAGATGCTCTTCGGGGGTGCCACCCGCGGCCTCCTGCGCGCAGAAAACGCCCCCGCTCTGCTGCTGACCCACTAGGGAAATCTGCACGCAACTTCCCAGGCAGGAGCGGGCGACACTGGGATTGAACCCGGCAGGCACGCCCTAACATTCCGACGAGACTAGACGCCGTGTCAGCCTTTCGAAGCGCGACACCCATACTGGCAGACGGTGCAGGTCGATCTGGCCGCTGGCCCTATTCCGGCGCGACCAACGCACCGTAGAGATCGGGCCTCCGGTCCCGGAAAAAGCCCCACGCGGCCCGCTCTGTTTCAATGGCGTCGAGATCAAACGTAGCAGTGGCAATTCCGGTCTCGGTCCGGTCAAGCTCAGAAACTACGGCGCCATCGGGCCCCGCGATGAAACTCGTGCCGTAAAAAAGCTGGCCGCCTTCATCGCCCACACGATTGGCCGCCAAAATGGGCATCACATTGGAGACTGCATGGCCGACCATCGCCCGGCGCCAACGCGCCGCTGTGTCCAGGCTGGGGTCCTGGGGCTCTGCGCCAATGGCGGTCGGATAGAGGAGAATGTCAGCGCCCATAAGCGCCATGGCCCGAGCCACTTCCGGGAACCACTGATCCCAGCAAATCCCGACACCAACGCGGCCGACAGCCGTCTCCCAGACCCGCAAGCCGCCGCCTGGGCGAAAGTAGAACTTCTCCTGGTAGCCCGGCCCATCAGGAATGTGGCTCTTGCGATAGGTGCCCAGAACCGAACCGTCGGCATCAATCATCGCAACACTGTTGTAGAGACAAGGCCCGTCGCGCTCAAAAAACGATACTGGCAAGACCACATTGAGCCTGCTCGCAACCTCGGAAAAACGCTCGATGGCAGGATGGCCAGCAACCGGTTTTGCCAGAGCAAAATGTGCCTCTTCCTGCGTCTTGCAGAAGTACGGCCCCAGGAACAGCTCCGGCAAGAGGATCAGTCGTGCCCCGCGCGCAGCGGCCGCTTCGACCAGCGCTATCGCCTCTCTAAGCGGTGCCTCGCTCAGGCCTGGCGCAAACTGAACAGCGGCTGTCGTCAATTCGCGGGTCATGTCTGGTGCACCTCATTTGCGGGAACATTGCAGGTCATACAGTGGAAACTTCCCCCGCCCGCAAGTATCGCCCGCGATGGGATAGGCACCACGCGCCAGCCCGGACAAATCGCTTCCAATTGCGCAGCAGCAGCCTCACCCAAGGCCTGATCGTAGACTGGAAACAGTATCTCTCCATTCGCGAAGACGAAATTCATATGGCTGGCCGGCGCTATCTCACCGCCCGGATCGGCCACATCCCCGGGCGATCCTATGGTCTCCACATCGAGGCCCGCCGCGCGCAATGCGTCTTCCACCTCGGCGAGACGGCCCGCCTGAGCTTCATCGGCTGAAACCGGACGCTGGCACACCACCCGGCAAGGCCCAATGAACCGCGCAACATTATCAACATGGCCGTCCGTGTGGTCGTTGAGCAAACCGCGCTCCAACCAGATGATCCGCCGGGCGCCGAGGCTCGTCTCCAGCGCCATTTCCGCGTCCGCCTCACGCCACCCGTTGCGATTTGGGTTGAGCAGGCATTCACGGGTCGTGAGTACAGTTCCAGAGCCGTCATGGTCCACCGCGCCGCCTTCCAGGATGAAACTGTGTGTGTGCATGCGGGCGTCTTCGACATCGGCAATCGCCCGGCTCGTGTCTCGATCACCGGGCATATCAAACTTGCCGCCCCAGCCATTGAACTCGAAGCACTTTGCGAGACGCTCGCCCCCCGAGCTTTGGGTGAAAACTGGCCCCGTATCGCGCAACCAGATGTCCCCGGTCGGCACGCGGCGCAGCATCTCCGGCGCGATCCCATGGGCGAGCGCTGCGCGTTCAGCTGCGTCATCTCCGATCGCAACGCGCAACGGTAACCGTGTCGAAAGTCTTTGAACGAAATGGGCAACTTCGCGCCGGGCCGATTCAAAAGCATCGCCCCACTCATCGGCCAAGCGCGGCCATCCGACCCAGATCGCGCGCTGGGGCATCCACTCCGGTGGAAAAGGGGGCGTTGAAGGCGTCATGGCCCGCGACGTCGCACACAGACGGCCCGGGGACCAGCCCTCAAAACAGCAATCGGCGGCCAACCCAATGCATGGGGGCCGCCGACGCGTACTGTACACACTCTACAAACGAAAAGGGCCGCCAAGTCTCCCCGGCGGCCCAATCTGATTTGGCTTAGAAGGCGTACTTGAAGCCCAACTGGATCTGCCACAGCGAAGCGCTGTTTGTGATCCGGCGCTCTGAACGCTCAGGGAAGCCGGAATAGACATACTGGCCGTCTACGATGTCCACGTTAGCAACCGGCTGGAAGTACTCATAACGAACCTGCTCGAGGCGCCCCCAGTCTTCGTTCAGCAGGTTTCCTACGTTTTCGATGTCCAGGAAGAATGCTGTCTTCGCTCCATTCGGGAAGAAGCCAGGGAACTCTTGGGAGAAACGCAGGTCAAACGACGTATACCAACGACTGTTGAATTCGTTACGGCGCGCTATGTCTCCGGCGAAATCATTCAGACCGCTTGTCGACAAGAAGGCGAAGAAGTCATCCAGAGTAGCCTGGTCGCCGCCGAACGAGGCCGCTGCGTTAAACAACGGATCGTTTGCGCCGGTGGGCACGTAGAACAGTTCACCTTCATCATCAGCACGCCCCTCACGAATACCGAACAGTGAGCGCTGCGCGCCACCTGAATAGTCGTAGGTGTAGGAGAACGGCTGACCTGAACGACGCGTGCCGAACAGGGTCACGCGAGTAGAGTAGTCCTGATAGAACTGTTCTTCCCAATCGATGAACAGCTTGAACTCATGCTCGCGCTGGTAGTTGGAAACGGCCGTGATCGGGTTCTGGCGATCAAAGGTCGCATAGTCGGAGTAGTTCGACGAAGCGGTGGACGACGTGCCGGAATGGGCGTCAGAGACGTCCTGATAGGTGTAGGATCCACCAAAAGTCAGTCCATAGTCTTCGACCGGCTTGCGGAACTTGAAGGTGAAGATTTCCTGATTGCCCTTGTCAATGTTTGTCAAGAACAAGGCTTCAGGAGCAACCTCTGCTTCGTTGATGGAGACAACACCGTCACCATTGGTGTCCAATGCGGAGCCATTGGCGGCCGTTTCGCCATCGTCATAGAAGTCGATAAGAGCCTGAGCGCCGCCCGATGCGATGATCGAGTTTACAAACGCTTCATCAAGGCCGCAATTGTAGATCGGACGGCCGTCAATGTTCTGCGCAACACCAACTGTTCCGCAGGAGAGGTCATTCCAGAACGGAACATTGTCGTTCACGCCATAGATGTAATCGAAAGAGAACTCCCATTCCCCGGTGCCGTACAGATCGTCGAAGAACAGATCTGTTCCGAGATTTGCACGCCAAAGTGAAGGAATCTCGAAGTCAGGGTCGAGGACATTCACTGAGCCATCGCCTGGTGTCAGAGCATCCTGCACGTTCTGTGGGATGTTGAACCCATCAACATTGGTAATCGGACCTGGCTGGAATTGACTGTCAATCGTCACGCCATTGTTCGAGTAGTTGTTGGAGATCCAAACATTGGGCGAACCGCCTGAGAAGCGCCCAACACCACCACGGAAAGTGACGATGTCATTGTATTCGTAGTTGACCCCAAGACGCGGCAGAACAATCGAGGCGTCGATAGGATTGGCATTTGAGAAGCCGTAACGAGCCAAGAAGTTCGGATTTTCCGTAATTGTGTCGTCTGATTGGTAGTCTTCGTAACGCAGACCGGCGATCACAGTCAGCTGATCATTGAATTGCCATTCGTCCTGAGCGTAGAGCGACAGAATTTCAAACCCAAAGCTCGCGGCGCCGTCTACTTCGTCATTCGTGACAGCATTCTGATAGAAGAGGCTCGAAGCGGTGCGGTTTTCGAAGTCGGCGATCGAATCAAACTCATAAGACCCTTCTGACCCTGGAACGAACAGGTTGAAAACGTCCTGCTGTTCGTACTCGATACCGAACTTGACCAGATGGTCGCCGTACCCACCAATGTCACCCATTTCGTAGGTACCGGCCGCTTTGATCTGGAGAAGTTCGTTTTCCAGTTCGTTGGCGTGGCGGAAGAAATCAGGACCGATTGAGATCGTACCATCCGGTGTAGAGATCTCGAAGTTTGCGAAGTCGCCACCGCCAAGTGGAACCTGACCTGTAATCTGTTCCGAAAGAGCAATCTTCACTTCAGATGAGAACCGGTCGGTCCAGTCGCTGAAGAGCTGAACTGCGTAGGCATTCGTTTCTTCCGAGCGGTCATACCAAGTTGATGGCGACCCGAGGTCTGCACCGTTGTTTCTTGGTTGGATCTCGTTACCTTCGTTGCGGATGAAGGTGAACTTCGCCCGGTGGTCCGGATTGATGTCCCAATCGAGAGTAGCAAGCAGCTTCTTGTCTTCGACGGGGTCGAGACCTGAGAAAGACAAAGAGTCAAACCCGTACACATTCTGCGAGATTTGACGAACTTGATCGTAGGTTGCCTGGCTGACGCCGGAGCCTGCTCCAGGAAGATCGCTGTTTCCGAGCAGTTGCTCTTCTTCGAAGTCTTCATAGGCCACGAAGAAGAAGAGCTTGTCTTCAATGATAGGGCCGCCAAGCGTCACGCCCCACGTTTTCTCTTCGAATTCCTGATTGATCTCGAGGTCACCGATCTTGTCACCCGCAAGACTGTCATCGGTGTAGAAATAGTAGGCCGAACCAAAGAAATCGTTCTGACCAGACTTGGTGACGATGTTCACAGTACCACCGGTGAAGCCGGAGAACTCAACATCGTATGGCGCAACTTCGACAGAAAGCTGGTCGAGAGCATCGATCGAGATTGGCGAACGTTGGGATGGGAAACCGTTCGCGTTCAAACCGAACAAGTCGTTGAACTTGATGCCATCGATTGTCAGCGAGTTGAAACGGTTGTTGGTGCCACCGATGGAGATAGCGCCGTTGTTGGTTTGGTCGACAGTTACCAGAGGGTCGAGACGGGCGATATCACGAATGTCGCGAGAAATGGTCGGCAGACCTTCAATGGTCTCCTGACCAAACGAAGAGGTAGGCCCAAGTGCCAGAGCTGCATCCGAGGCTGATCCGATCACGACCACTGTGTCGAGTGTGCGCGATGATCCCAACTGTACGTTCAATGGGAACGTTTCGTTGATGGTGAGGAAGATGTTGTCGAACTGCTCAGTTGAACCGTCGCCTGAGACAGTCACCGTGTAGGGGCCGCCCACGCGCAGGCCGCGTTCGGAAAATGTTCCATTCACATCAGTAGTTGTGGTGTCGGCAGAACCTGAGGGTGTATGCACAATGGTGACAGTTGCGCCTGAAACTGGCGTACCGCTTGCATCGGTGACAACACCTCGGACCGATGAAGTTGTTACCTGTGCTTCAGCGGGCTGGACGATGGCTGCGGCCATGGCGCCAAAGGCGACGCCGCCTGCGAGTGTTTTCCAATTCATGAGTTCGTTCCCCTCGAATGAACGCGACCCGGGTCGACCATTCGACCACGTTGGCGTCCCCCTAGTCGCGCCGCGCAACGCTTGCGTAACGTTTTCGTGAAGCTTTGATGACGCCGGACAGGGACCCGAAATGTGTTGTGCGCGTGCAACAAAAACGCCCGCGGAATGCGACTCCGCGGGCCTTGACGAGCAGTATATTCGACCTAGCCGAGAGGCTAGAAGGGAAGCTTGAAACCGGGCAGCATGCCGCCGCCGAGATCCTTGGTCGCTTCCTTCATCGCTGATTCCATTTCCTGCTCCAGATGCCGCCGTGCATCGCCATGGGCAGCCTTGATCAGGTCCTCAAGAATTTCAGCATCATCGCCCATCATGGAGGGATCGATCGTGATGGCGACAAGCTCCCCCTTGCCGCGCAAGCGCACGGTCACCATGCCGGCGCCGGAGACACCCTCAGCCTCTGTGGCCTCGATCTTCTTTTGCGCCTCGGCCATCTTGGACTGCATTTCCTGGGCCTGGCGCATGATCTTCTGCAGGTCTTTCACGGGGGCACTCCTTCGTTTGACCGGTTCAGGCGCGGCGGCGGCCTGGCGATGTGATGTCCACGACATTGGGCGCTTCGCCGGCCGGATCAATGGGCGCTTCCTGGCGCACATCGACAACTTGGGCGCCCGGCAATGCTTCCAGCGCGGCAGCGATTTTCGGATGACGCGCGGCGTCTTCAATCTTCTCGGAAAGGATCCTGGCGCGCCGACCTTTCAACGTTTCGCTGGCGCTCTCAACCTGGTCCACCTGCCACAGCGTATCGGTTTCACGCTCAAGAAACAGCGCCAGACGACGCAAGAGGTCCTCGGGCGCTCCGGGCTCAAGGGCGCAGCGCAATTGGCCAAATGCGATATCTGCGGGGCGGATATAGGTCTCTGCTTCGCTTTTCAGGATCACTTCACGCCGCTCGGTGAGCAGGTCTATGATCTCGGCAAAACTGCTGGGGCCAGCGCCGCCGCTCGGTGCGCCCTGCCCCGCGCCGCCGCTGGCAGCTTTCTCCGCGATCAGGCGAGCGGCTTCTTCTGGCGATGGCAGGTTCGCAGCTGCAGCAATGCGCAAGAGCACCATTCGCAGGGCCGTGGCCGCATCGGGCGCTGTCTGGGTATCGCGATAGCCTGACAAAAGCATCTGCCAAAGCCGCGCTGCCTGGGCGGCTGACAAACGCTGCGCCATGGCGCGGGTCCGATCGATCCAGTCTTGCGGCCCCGCTGGTGTATACTCCTCGCCAGCGACCTGAGCGGAAGCGACTTCTGCCGCAATATCAAGCAAGTCCTTGAGGATCACGAGTGGATCAGCGCCCGCATGGACCTGGTCATCGGCTTCGGTCAGGGCGGCCTTGGCATCACCGCGCACAGCCATGTCGAACACGTCCAGCAGGCGGCCGCGATCCCCGAGGCCCAGCATATCTCGAATGGCTGCGCCGGAGACGTCACCGCCATCGGTCGTCTGGACGATGGCCTGATCAAGAATAGACAGCCCGTCGCGCACTGAGCCTTCCGCCGCCCGCGCAATGAGCGCGAGCCCTTCAGGAGACACGTTCGCGCCCTCGCGTTCCGCGACTTTGCCGAGGTGGTCTGCGAGCGCAGACGGGTCGAGGCGCTTGAGATCGAATCGCTGGCAGCGCGACAGCACCGTGACCGGCACTTTGCGGATTTCTGTGGTGGCGAAGACGAACTTCACATGGGCTGGCGGCTCTTCCAGAGTTTTCAGGAGCGCGTTGAATGCCGCTACAGACAGCATGTGAACTTCGTCGATGACATAGACCTTGTAGCGCGCCGATACCGGCGCATACCGAGCGCCGTCCAAGAGCTCGCGCATATCCGCCACACCTGTGCGCGAGGCAGCGTCCAACTCCAGAACATCGGGGTGGCGTCCGGCCATGATGGCTTCGCAATGCTCACCCATTGGATCGAGCACAATGGATGGACCATCCACGGTGTCTGATTTGTAATTCAGTCCCCGTGCCAGGAGCCGGGCTGTGGTGGTCTTACCCACTCCGCGTACGCCCGTGAGCATGAAGGCATGGGCAATCCGGTCCGTTTCGAACGCATTGCGCAGGGTACGCACCATGGCTTCCTGGCCGATCAGGTCTTCAAACCGGCGCGGACGGTACTTACGCGCGAGCACCTGATAGCCTTCGCCCTCGGGCGCAGCACCGGTCTCTTCGTCGGTGAACATGGAGAAGGTCGCGTCATCGCGCTCTTCGGGGGACTCAGTCTCGCTCATCGCGCGATTATGGCGGCTGGGCCGGTATGGGGCAATGCAGCGATGCAAAGGCTTCACAGAAGTCTGGCGCTGGCGTAAGCGAAACGCCATGATACCTACATCCGATCCCGTTGCCGACCTTCTGAAACTGCTCGATCTTGAGCGCCTCGAAGTGGACCTGTTTCGCGGGGAAAGCCCCGATGAAGAAACCAGCCAGCGCGTGTTTGGAGGACAGGTCATCGCCCAAGCCCTCGTGGCGGCCTATCGCACCGTGGAAGACCGGACATGCCACTCCCTGCACGCCTATTTCATTCGGCCCGGCGATCCGAAGATCCCGATCATTTATGAAGTCGACCGCGCCCGCGATGGTGGAAGTTTCACCACGCGCCGGGTGATCGCGATCCAGCATGGCAAGCAGATTTTCAACATGGCTTGCTCCTTCCATGTCGAAGAAGACGGCTGGCACCACCAGCATGAGATGCCGGAAACCGTAGGCCCGGAAAACCTGCCGACCCATGACGAACTCCGTGCGGCCGTTGCCCACAAAGTGCCGGAGAGATTCCGCAAGGACTTTACGCGGGCGCGCGCCATCGAGATTCGTGACATTGACCCGATGGACCTCTTCGAGCCGACGCCGAAACCCGAGGTCAGCCATTTATGGTTCCGCGTGGCCCGCGAGATCGACGAGAAACCCTGGCTGCACCACTGTTTGCTGGCCTACGCTTCGGACATGCGCCTTCTGGGCACGGCAAACCGGCCCCATGGCGTCTCCTGGATGACGGGTGAGTTGATGAGCGCGAGCCTGGATCACTCCATGTGGTTCCATGCGCCAGTAAACTTCAGCGACTGGCTGCTCTACACAATGGACGCCCCCTATGCCGGAGGCGCTCGCAGTTTCAATCGCGGAAAAGTCTTCACGCAGGATGGCCAACTGGTCGCCAGCGTCGCCCAGGAAGGATTGATGCGCCCGCGCCGCCCCAAAAACCAGGAATAACCTGGTGCGCCTGGTGCGACGCGAGCGCCGTTGTGAGGACCCGCCGACCCAGCTAAGTCGTGGCGCCGCCCAGGAAGCCAAGATCTGACTGGCTGAAGTTCTGCAGGTTCGGGAACACGGTCGCGAGTTCCGAACCGTTGAGACCAAACCAACCACCCAGCGTGGCGCCAAATTGCTCCACGGAAACGGACGGGATCAAACGACCGCGTCGGCCCGTGTAGAATTCGGACTCGATGTCGGGTTCTGCCAATGCGCCATAGACCCGACCGCCCTGGACGGCCCCGCCGGCCACAAAGTGGTGTCCGCCCCAACCATGGTCGGTGCCGTTCCCATTACCGTTCAGCGTGCGGCCAAAGTCAGAGAATGTGAAGACCGCCACATTACCCCATTGCCCGATCTCGACCATTGCATTGCGGAAGGCCGCAAAAGCATCGGAGATTTCCTGCGCCAGGTTCGGCAGATTATTGGATTGGTTCCGGTGCGTATCGAAGCCGCCTTTTGTGGCATAGAAAATCTGGCGATTGACCAGAAGCGAGTCGCGAATTGCGATGGTTTCCGCAACGGTGCGAAGCTGGCGCCCAAGCGAGGTGTTCGGGAACTCCGTCGTCAGCGAGTCGGCAGCTGCGTTTCTGATTTCAGCGAAGGACTCATTGTCCTGAACGCCTTGCGCGCTCAGCATGGCGAGATCGCGCTCCAGCACAGACGCAGACTCGAAGTCTCTGCGCAAAAGCGCCTCGCGGATTGCGGCGCGGGTCGCATCGCCCTGATCACCGCCTCCTAGAAGTCCGCGCGATGAGACGACTTCTGGGGTGGGAGTATTTCCACCAGAAATGGCGAATGGTCGCGAAGTCTGCCCCGAGAGGAAGACGTCCGTGCTGCCTACGGTGATGTTTTGATAGATTGAGGGCGTCGAGGGCGATGCGGCGGTGATAATGTCGGCAAAGCGACCGCCCCAGCCGATCCGTTGACCTTCCGTTCCCAGGGCCATCCATGTCGATTGCTGGTCATTGTGAGAGAACAGCTTCTTCGGCAGGGCCACCGAGCGATCATCGTAAGACTGACGCGTTGTTGGCTCAATCAGCGGGCCGACCCCGCCGACAATTGCCGCCTCTCCAGCGTTGAAGAGACCATGGAGGCCGGACATTTCTGGCACCAGCCCAAACCGTCGCCCGCCAAGGTCTGCCGAATTGGCAATGTTCAAACCGAGCAAGTCGCCCAAGGCCCGCGATGGTGTATTCGCGCCATTGTAGCTGGCGAACATGTCCTCTCGCACGCCGCGCAGCATGTCATACTGTGCCTGGTCCGTCGGCATGACGATATCGCCATAATCAAGTCCGCCTTTCAGGAAGATCCCGACGAGCGCCTTGTAGCCGCCTGTGTTCACAGCATGGGCCGGCAGCGCTGTGGAAGAACTGATGGCGGCCAGTCCGCCCGTCGCGGCCATGCCTTGCAGGAAAATTCTTCTGGAGAGCATATCCATAATCTCGGCTCCTAGCGCTGTACGCGGTAAGCTGGGGAATTTACGGCAATGAGAATGGCCGACATGATCCGGCGTTCCCGATCTCGATCTGTGTCCCTGTCATCAATCGGCATAGCGTTGACCGCGTTGACGATGTCGGCCTTTGTCGCGTCGCTCATGCGCCCACCGGTAAGCAACATATCGAGATGGTCTGCGAGGGCCTCGGGTTGATCGGCCAGTGCGAGTTCATCGGTATAGTCAGGGTTGAACGTTGTGTTTCGCTCTCGCGAAGACGAGACGTCAAACACGAAGTCAGTCATGAAATTCTGATAGCCGACAGCCGAGGCCGTGTTGACGATCTGGAATTCAGGCACCGTCATGGCGCGGCCACCGGCTTCGGTGCCGGGCGGCGTGAAGCCGGGACGATAGAAATTGAACACTGACGGAGACCGGAAAGGCTGCTGGCCCAGTCGTGAAGCGTTCGACCGTGTGTCCCTCAGCAGGTTCTCATTCGACGCATCGATTTCCGTGACATCGAATGCCCGCGCCCAATGGACGAAGTTCATCACTGGCTCGCGAACTTTTCCGTAGGCTTCATCGCTCGCAGCAGCGCCGCTGAGCACGTAATCATCCAGCAGGATGGCGGCGATGGTGGCAGACAAGTCCCCACGCTGCCCTGTGCCAAAACTGCGACCGTCATCGGCCGTAAATGAGCCATTCGCGAATGCCGTGGACACGCGCTCGACATAGGCGGGAGGCGGGTTGGACGACGTAAAACGCTGAATGAGCTGCCGGGACACAAATGGCGGAACATTTGGATGATTGAAGAGCGCATCCAGCGCCAGGGAGATGGACTCATCGCCAGGTGTGCCTGCAGCGATCGTCATCCCCAGGAACGATTTCTCGAGTGGCGAGTGCTGGTCCGGGTACATCACCAGGGCCGAGTACTCGCTGTCGACATCATGATCCCGGTAGAAATTTCCACCCTTTTCGGAGAGCCCGGTAAAGACGCGGGCGAGCCCGATCACATCCTCATTGGTGTAGGTCTCGATTTCATTGCCCTGGGCATCGAGCCGGGATGTGCCGTCCATGTTCAGCTCGACCAGGCCGATAGTGAAGAGCTGCATGACTTCGCGGGCATAGTTCTCGTCCGGCATGCGACCGCGGCGCTCGTCGCCTTTGCGGTTTCGCATATAGGTCAGGTATTCGGCCATCAGAGGGGTGTACGTCACGTCCTGCAGCAGCTGGCGGTAGTTTCCAAACGCATTGCGCGTCAGGGCGTCCGCATAGAAGGCCGTGGCGCGAGAATTGATCCCGCCAGTGTCACGGCCATTGGCCACGACGATCTGGGACAACGCATAAGTCATACGTGTGCGGAGCTGATCATCATTCTCGATCATCGACTCCCACACTGTGTAGGTGAACACGTCGCGGCCTTCGCTATCGTCTTCGGGCGTCTCAGCAGCAACGCGGGGAAGATAGAAGGTCGGCGGCTTGGCGAGCTCGCCCGCAACCCAGTTGGAGGCATTTCCACTGCGCACCAGATTGCTGATCATGGTTTGATCGGCGCCAAAGGTGGACAGGTTCAGGAAGCGTACCGCCTCTGACTCGTCATCAATCACTGTCAAAGGCGGCGGGGGTGGCGGTGGCGGCGGACCGCCCACGGGCGGTGATCCGGGAGGCGACGATGCCCCTCCGCTCTCTCCGCCGCCGCCGGAACACCCGACCAGCGCCACAGCACTTGCAAACATCAGAACTCGCATGGAAGCAGACATGGAAAGCTGCATTTTCCCCTCCGGAAAACTCCAGTCGATTTATGGTCATGTGCCGGCAAACCGAAAGTTAAACCCCGGAGAGAGTTTTCCGATTTAACACTATTTAATTCAAAAACTTGAGTATTAGGCGAGCAATCTCGTCTTGAGGTCTGATCTTAGCGCTTTTGTGACACCCAATACATCTTCGAGATAAGTGTCCACGCTGCCTGACTTCGATTCGATTGTGGAAAATGCCGTTTCCAGATAGCGCCGTCGTACACCCATGAATGGCCGGTACACGTCTGCATCATACGATCGATCGAGCATGTTGTTGAAATAGGCCTGGGCGTCCGGAAGGCGGGCTTCGATATCCACCGCAGTGTTGGTCATCTCATAATCAGCGAGGATATCATCCCGGGAGACGCCGAGAATGTGCTTGGTCAGGGCACACGTAATGCCGGTCCGGTCCTTTCCGGCGGCGCAGTTGACCAGGGCAGCTTCGTCACCCGCCAGTCCGGCAAGGCGTTCAAACCAACCGCTGAACAGCTCGACATGGTGCTCCTTGTAGGGCGCGGTTACATAGTAGCCGTTCATCCAGTCTTCCGCCGCATCCTTGTCGGCTTCGACCTGGCTGAGAAACGTCACGTGGGGGCTTTGCATTTCCCGCCCGCCATCGCTGGTCAACACTTCAGGGGCGCTCCAGCGACCGGGCTGGCGTTCACGCTCATCAGGGCGGCGCAAATCGGCCTGGAACTGAATGTTTAGCGCCTTTACCGCCTCAATGTCGGCGTCGGTTGCTTCGTGATAGTGACCGGACCGGAAAAGAAGGCCACGCTTGACCGTCCGCCCCTCACTGGTGGTGTAGCCCCCAAAGTCGCGGAAGTTGCGAACGCCCTCGAGCGTGTAGATGCGATCCGACATTGCTTTCCCCGTCTTTGCCTGTGGCGAGTCCATACGCGCAAGCGCCCTAAAGGAAAACAGGAAAGGCGTCGTGCTGGCGTTAGCCCGCGCTTGGAACGGTGCTCATCTCAGCCTGGTTGCGATTGGGCCGCGCGCTGGCACGGTTTTGCAGGCACACGTCAAGCATGCGGCCCGCCACCATTGGGAGGGGCGCAGAGAAACGCGCTTCCTCGCCATCGATCACCAGATCACAATCGCAATCAGGGCCGGTCGCTTCCAGCGGGCTTTTGCCCGGCATGGCAATGGACTGGCGCACCATCGGGCACCCGTTGCGGATGCGCCCTTCAATGACGGTGGTGTGTTTGGCACCCGTTTCCTCGGTCCAGCTAATGGACTGCTCTGCGCAAAACTGCGCGCTGGCCGGGGCGGCGACGGCGAATGCGACCGCAATCAATGCAATAGAACGTGTCATGCGCGGCCACATGCAACGGGCGGGCCGATGGATCAAGTGTGAACCGCATGTGGAATTCGCCGGATTGGCGAGCCTGCATTTGCGATCAGGACTCAAGCTCGATCTGGTAGCTTTCGATTACCGTGTTCGCCAGAAGCTGCTGGCACATTTCCTCAACCCGAGCCTCGGCAGCGTCCCGCGAGAGTCCGTCTTCCAGGTCCAACTCTATCACCTTGCCGATTCGCGCGCTTTCAACCTCGCCAAAACCAAGCCGGCCAAGCGTGTCCGCAACGGCCTTCCCTTGGGGGTCAAGCACACCGGGCTTCAACGCCACATGCACAATCGCCTTCATCGCCCAGCTCCTATTTGCCGTTTCCATTGAAGGCGACGATGTTGTCGCCCTGCCCGCTTTCCTTGATGATTCCCAGGCGTCGCGCGACCTCGCTATAGGCTTCGGTGACACCGCCCAGATCCTGGCGGAAACGGTCCTTATCAAGCTTTTCGCCGCTCTCCATGTCCCAGAGCCGGCAGCTATCCGGGCTGATCTCATCGGCCAGAATGGTCCGCACCATTTCGCCCTCGAACAGACGTCCGAACTCCAGCTTGAAGTCGACCAGTTTGATCCCGACGGCACTGAACAAGCCCGCCGTGAAATCATTCACCCGTAGGGCCAGTGCGACCATGTCGTCCACTTCCTGGGGACTGGCCCAGTTGAACGCGGCGATATGCTCTTCAGTGACCAGCGGATCTCCCAGGTCATCGCGCTTGAGGTAAAACTCGACCAAAGTACGCGGGAGCGCCGTGCCCTCTTCGACCCCGAGCCGTTTTGACATGGAGCCCGCCGCCACATTCCGCACCACCACTTCCAGCGGAATAATCTCAACCTTCTTCACCAGTTGCTCGCGCATGTTCAGACGGCGAATGAAGTGCGTCGGGATGCCGACGCCCCCGAGACGCGTCATCATGTATTCTGAAATCCGGTTGTTCAGCACGCCTTTGCCATCCAGAACCGCACGCTTTTCGGCGTTGAACGCGGTGGCGTCGTCCTTGAAATACTGTATCAGTGTGCCCGGCTCCGGTCCCTCATACAGGATCTTCGCCTTGCCTTCGTAAATCATGCGTTTGCGGGACATGGGTTCTGGGTTTCGCTTTCAAACAGCTCGTGCGGGGCAATATCCGTCATCGGGGCTACGCCCCGCGAAGCGCGCTCCACTGGCACGAGTCCATGTCTCGCGCAACCAACACTCTAAGCCAAACATCATCGGTGTGAAATGCTTGAGCGCAGGCCCGGCAGGCCCTATTGTAATGATTATTGGCTTTCTCACAGGGAAACTGCACCATGAGCAATGGTTTTGACGATCGCGAACGCGCCGAAGAGGCCAAATACGCCTTGGACCAGGAAACCCAGTTTAAAGTGATGGCGCGGCGCAACAAGCTGCTCGGCCTCTGGGCGGCGGATTTGTTGGGCAAGACTGGCGCTGCTGCTGACGCCTATGCGAAAGAAGTTGTGCTTTCGGACCTGGAAGAAGCGGGCGAGGAAGACGTATTCCGCAAGGTGCGCGGCGACTTCGATGCGGCAGGCGTGATGCGTTCAGACAGCGATATCCGTGAGCAGATGGCCGAGCTGACGCCAGTTGCGCGCGATGCGGTGCTCAAGGGCGAGTAGTTCGCTTTATTCAGAACCCGCATAACACCCTTTCGGGCCCGGCCCCTGCACGGCTAGGCCGCGCTCCACCAAGTATCTCCCAACGCAACACGAAACAGGGAGATCAACGTGATCGACATTCGACGTTTTGAAGACCTTGGCCGCTTCACCAATGACTGGTTGGAAGCGCACTATCACTTCTCTTTTTCCAACTACTATGACCCATCGCGGATGGGCGTGGGCAAACTTCGGGTCTGGAATGACGACACCATCCAGCCCCATACCGGGTTTCCGCCCCACGGCCACCAGTCGATGGAAATCATCACCTATGTCCGCAATGGCGCGATCAGCCACAAGGACTCCATGGGCAATAGCGGTCGCACTGAGGCTGGCGATGTTCAGGTCATGAGTGCCGGATCGGGCATCCAGCATGCAGAGTGGAATGAGGAAGACGAAAACACGCAGATCTTCCAGCTCTGGATTGAGCCGCGCGCTGCGGGCGGCCAGCCGAAATGGGGCGCGAAAGCGTTCCCCAAAGGTGAGCGGGCCGGCAGCTGGGATATTCTGGCCAGCGGATTTGGCGATGACAACGCCCTTGAGATCAATCAGGACGCCCGCGTTCTGGGGGCGACTGCTCTGCCCGGCCAGCCGCTCGCTTATGAGATCCCCCAAGGTCGACACGGGTATCTCGTTGCCGCCACCGGCGAAGCCGAATTGAACGGCGAGGCCTTCAAGGCCCGCGACGGAGCAACAATTGTAGGGCCCGCCCGGCTGGAGATTGATGCCAGCGTCCCCACAGAATTGGTCCTGGTGGATACGGTTTAGGCATTACAAAGCGGCAAGGCGCCCATAGCGGCGTCTTGCCTTTGGCGAAAAACTGCGGCTGTGTTCGCCCCATGAAAAATCTGCACCGCACCGCCGCCACCGTCGCCCTTGTCTTTGCTGCTTTACCTGTTTCGGGCTGTCTCGCCGTCAGCGTGGCCGGGGATGTTGTAGAGGGCGCCGTCAACGTGACGGGGGATGTCGCCGAGGGCGCTGTAAACACGACAGGTGCCGTCGTCGGCGCGGTTACGCCAGGCGGTGACAAGGACGAAGACGAAAAGCAGGAAAAAGACAGCGACTGAACCCTGCTCGCGCGCCTGTGATTTCCATGTGTTGAACGAATTGGTTAGTTACGGGGTAAGCGCCAGCCAAAGGCGTGCCCTGACCAAGAGAAGGTTCATCCAATGACCCGCATTGCCCTTATCGCCCTGACCACCCTCGGCCTCGCTACGGCGGCCGACGCCACGACAATCAATGTCGCGTTCTCGGAGGACTTCGCAGAAAAGTTGGAAGACGATTACGGGGTGCGCGAAGGTGCCAAGCTGGCCGAAGAGATCATCGAAGATCTTGAGCGAGAGCTTGATGGCATGGATGATACGGTCGAGCGCATCGATGTGATGATCCTCGACGCCAAACCAAACCGCCCGACCTTCGAACAAATTTCCGGCTCCCCTGGCCTCGATCCTTTCCGGTCGGTTTCCATCGGCGGCATGTCACTGGCAGGAACGATTACGCACGCCGACGGCGACGTATCAGAAGTCGAGTATATGTGGTTCGAGAACGACATCCGCAATTCGGTTGGAACCAGCGTCTGGTGGGATGCAAATCGCGTCTCCCGCCGTTTTGCAAAACGCGTCGCCGAAAGCGTTTCGGGCGAATAGAGCCGTTGCCAATACTAGCCGCTCGCGCGTAATTTTGCGCAATGGCCGAAAAGTCCTCTCTCGACGCGCTTCCCCGTCTGTGGATCACCTCGATCTGCGCTGGTTTTCTGACCACAGGACTTGGTCTTTGGGCTTCGGGCGTGCCGAGCCAGGTCGAGTGGCTGTTCGTCATTCTCTCGGTGGCCGCGGGCGGTGCGGCCTTTGGCGGTCTGTTCTTCATCGGCGCAAACCTCGCCGGGGTAAGCTTCGAAAGACGTGTTCGGGATGAAACCCGGATCAGCGGCTCAAACGTCGATCACATCACCCATGTCGAGACGTTCGACGACACCGGTCTCGACCGGTGGCTTGGCCGCTATGTGTTTGCGCGCAACCTGTTCGGCAGCCTCCTGGTGCCGCTGCTGATCTTCGCGGGCCTATTTTTCTTTGCCATCTAGCGCCGCCAGAACAGAGGCGGCCACTGCGCCCGGCTGTGGCTTGGCGTTTCCGCGCACCATCTCCACTTTCAGAGTAGACCCGGGCGTGATCAGCACGTCCTCATGGCGAAGCGGTATATCGATGCCATGGGCTTTGAACCGGTCCCAGACGTTCAGCATCACTTGCGAGCCCACATTGTTTACGCCGTTTTGCGGGTCTTCGATCCAGAAACGCGCTTCGATTTCAACGGCTTCCTCGCCAAACTCCATGACAAGGCATTTCGGCGCTGGATTGGCGAGGACACGTTCGGTTTCCGCAGCGCCTTCGACGACAAGTTGGCAAGCGAGTTTCAAGTCCGTTTCGTACTCCACCCTCAAGCGCCGTTTGATGCGGACTTGCTTGTTCGAGTAGCTCCAATTCACCACCTTGTCGGTGATCAGCTGTTCGTTCGGGATAAGATGCTCTTTTCCGTCCCGAGTCACCACCGAGGCATAGCGAAGGCCGAGGGATTTCACGACGCCATAGGTCTCATCCACTTCGATCACATCGTCAGGCTTGATTGACCGGTCCGTCAGCAGGATCACGCCAGAAATAAAGTTTGCAACGATTTGCTGCATGCCAAAGCCAAGACCCACGCCGATCGCGCCGCCGAGCACGGCGAGACCGGACAATGGAATGGACAGGCCAGCAAGCGTCAGGATCGCAGCTGCAAAGAACAACCCGATCTGCAGCGCATTCGAGATCAGGATCCGCAAGCTCGGCTCGACTTGCGGCAGGGTTTCCACACGCGTCTTGAGCTTTTTCGAAAGCCAGTTTGCCGCAAATAGGAACACGCCGGCCGTAATAACGGCCTGGATCAGGAAGGGCGGATTGATCGTCCGCCCGCCAAACACGGGACCAATCGTATAGGTCCACGCTACGAAATCATCGAGCACGCCGAACGCATTCAATCCGGCGATTGCAAGGGCGATGTACAGCGCAGGTTTCCGTAAGCCTTCCGGCAGAAATGCCCCTGCGAGCGTTATGAGGAAGAACGCCACCGAGAGGGAGAAGGCCACTCGGACAAGCGTTGCATCGAACCCGGCGCCCGCCAGGGCGACTTGCGCAACGTAAAACAGGCCCAGCGTAATCGCTGGGCGCACCAGTTTGGGGCCAATTTCGCGTACAAAACTGGCTAAGTTTTCAGGCAGACGCTGAATACCAGTGCGCACTAGGCGGCGCACTGGCGCGGCGAAAATAGCCCCCAAGAGCATCGCCCCGATGATCGCGCCGACCTGAACTCCGATCGGTAGCAGGACGTCGACATTCAGCAGATTGGCGTTCGCCCAGCCAATAGGGTCAGCCAGAATCGGCTCCGCCCAATCAAAAAGAACGGGCCCGGTGACCGCTTCGCCAGTTTCTATGTTGGCTTCAGCGACGGTTGGCGTTTCGGGAATGGCAGGTTCAGCCAAATCTCGGCAAAACCGCTGGCCATCGCGGACAATACACTCTTGGAATACGATCTGATCGTCTTCGTTTTCCAATTGATACTCCTGGGCCGGATTCGCGTCTTTGACCCGCCGGATTAAATCAGTCCACGGCAAAAGGAAACGGCCCCTGCCATTGAGACAGGAGCCGCTATCTGTGCCTCGAGAGAGGGGGGGACTAGCCCTCGGGCAACAGAACCGTATCGATCACATGGATGACGCCATTAGATGCCATGACGTCGGCTGCGATCACGTTTGCGCCGTTGACGGTGACGCCATCCGTTCCGTCGATAGACACCGTGCCGTTCAGCGTTTCAGCTTCGAGAGTCTTGCCGGCCAGTTGGTCGGACGTCACTTTTGCGCCTGCAATGACGTGCAGTTTCAGAATGGCTGCGAGCTGGTCCTTGTTTTCAGGCTCGAGCAGGGTCGCGACCGTGCCCTCTGGCAGGGCGGCAAAGGCTTCGTCCGTCGGTGCGAAAACAGTCAGAGGCCCATCGCCTTTCAGTGCACCCGCGAGGTCAGCGGCAACTGCAGCAGCGACGAGGGTTTCGAAGGAGCCGGCAGCCGAAGCCACATCGACAATGTCAGCGGCTTCCTCGTGGTGGCCAACATAGCGCACAGTTTCGGTCGCAGCCGATTGCTGGGACTTGCTGTAGGAACATCCCTCAGCAATGGCCGGGGTGGCGGCGAGGGCGAGGGCGCTCAGGGAAAGGGCAAACAGTTTCATCAATCATCTCCAGATGGTGGCCAACGAGATTTGCTCGCTGGTGATTGAATATACGACCCGCCATATAAAATGGATGGGCCCCTCACGTTTAGTTTATCTTTCACGTGAAGGTCGAAACTGCGCATGGTTTTTGCCCGTAATAGTGGTATCGTCCTCGGCATGACGATCTGGTCAGCTCTCCTGGACCGCGGCCGCCGCCTTTTTGAGGTGGAGGCTGAGGATGTCAGCTCCGATCCCGACGCCCAATGCGCGCCGGATCCGAATGATGTGGGGTTCACCGCCGCAACTGTCGGTTTGGGCGCGAAGCTGGCAGCGGCCGATGGGTTTGTTTCCAATGATGAGATGGCGACCTTCTCGCGGGTCTTCCAATCGTCCCCCAAAGACGCCGACTCGGTTCGGCGCGTATTCAACCTCGCGCGCCAGACCGTAAATGGTTACGAGGCCTACGCCCGACGCATCGGCCGGAAATACAAGGACCGGCCCTGCCTGCTGGAGGGTGTGCTTGATGGCCTCTTCCAGATCGCTATGGCCGATGGCGTCATGAAACAGGAAGAACTGGACTATCTGGAAACCGTCTCCCAGGCGTTTGGTTTCAGCGAAGCGACGTTCCGGCGGATCAAGGCGAGCTATCTCGGCAGCGCAGCCGACGACCCCTACCATGTGCTCGGCGTACCTTATGATGCAGAGTTCTCAGACATCCGTACGGCCTATCGCCGCCTGATGAGCAACAATCACCCCGACAGGGTGGTCACAAACGGCGCCCCGCGGGAGTTTGAAGCCGCCGCCCACCGGAAGGCCGCGGCGATCACGTCGGCATATGCAAAGATCAAGGCAGAGCGTGGTCATTTGATGGGATAAGCGCGCCAGCGGCGAGCGACCACCCTGTGCTCTGCCCCGTTTGATCACGCCGAATTCACGAAATTGCCCCGTTCTTGCAATTGACGATACACCCCATGCACCCCATCATCTCCAACAGGAGACAGATAAATGACGCTGAACGAAACCAAAGTCCCTCCCGTCAATCCGTTTGACGCGATTTTCGCGAACCTTCGCTTGGCCGGTATGCTTGTAGCCAAGTTCGCGATCGCAGGCCTTTTGATTGTCTTCGCGGGTGTGCTGACCGTTGCCGCAGCCGTGGCTGGACTGGTGATCGCGTCGATTGCCCTACTCCTGCGCTTTGTCGGGCGCCAGGCTCCGGGCGCAAGTCGTCCCCGCCAGTCGGGTTGGACCGAGGGCGACACGATCACCCTGGAAGCCCGTCGTACGGATCACGGCTGGCGCGTCGAGTAATCCAAGCGTTTTAAGCGTCCCGGCGGGTCGTGGGTGTTGAAACGCCGCTCACTTCCTTGCGTCGCACCATTTCTCGTTTGAATCGGAACAGTTCTGCCGGGCGCCCGCCGGTCGACGTTTCCATGGCGCCAGTGCCCTCCACCAGACCGGTCTTTTCGAGCGCCCTGCGGAAATTCTGCTTGTGCAGCCCAAGGCCCAACAGCGCCTCGACCACCTGTTGGAGTGCTGAAAGCGTGAATCGCTCCGGCATCAATTCGAACACGACAGGCCGATACTTCACCTTGCCGCGCAATCGCCCCATGGCCGTTGCGAGGATACGACGGTGGTCTGAGGACATCGGGCTCCCAAGGTCCCGCCCCGGAAGGGGGAGGCCCGCATCCCTGGCACACTCAGTCACCAGCCCGGCCTCGTATAGAAGTTCGTAGCGCTCCAGCACCCGTTCCTCGACCCAGGATTGGTTGCTTCCCAAGCCGAATGCAACGTTCACGCGGTCCAACCGTCCTGAGTGCCCAGCCGCCCAGGACACAAGTCCCGGTGCGATCGCTTCATCAATGATCGCCGGCCGACCGGACCGGTGATCTTCCCACGGAAAAAACGTATACCACCCGCGCCAGCGAGCATCGAACGCACCGTCGATTTCACCTGGCTCAGGCGTAAGCGCCAGATAGCTGACGGAGATCACACGCGTTGTCTCCGCCGCATCTGCCAGCCGCGCATCCGGCGTCTCGCGGCCTTTGTCGCCAAAGGTGTAGAGCTGTTCCACATACCCCAAATCGAATCCGGTCTGTTCGCTCACCCACCCCCTAAGGCCCAATTCGAAGGTCCGATGTTTCACGGGGTCAAATGCGCCAAACGGCAGCGCTGGGTTCCCATCCCGCCCGCGCGTGGCCAGCACTTTGGGGCCCGTGGAGTCTGCCGCAACAATGACCGCAGACAAACCAATGACGAGGTCGCCTGTCACGCCGCGCCCCGAGCTTGATCGATCTCTGTCAGGATTTCGCGGAAGCGCGCCAGAAAATCTGCCTGAGCGGCGCCCGGAGATTGGGGCGTCAGATCGAAGGCGCAGCCATCGGGCGGCGCGATGAAGAATCGATCCGACTCGGCCTCGGAAAACCCGGCCAATTGAGTCGCTTCCAACCATGCAGACATCAGATCTGCGCGCTTGATCAGTTTCTTCATCGCCGCCGGCAAATCTGCTGGAAGTCCAAACCGAAGATGGATTGCGCGGGTCAGGCGCAACTCGACCGCTTTGTAGTCTCCGCCCAAAACAGCCTTGAATGGAGAAATCATGTCGCCAACGACATATTCAGGGGCGTCGTGAATCAGTGCGGCAAGCAGCATCTCTGGGGTGATCGAAGGTTTCAGGTGACGAACCAGGCGCTCTACCAGTAAGGAGTGCTGGGCGACCGAAAAGGCATAGTCGCCCACGGTCTGCCCATTCCAGCGCGCGACCCGAGCCAGTCCATGGGCAATGTCTTCGATCTCGACGTCCAATGGTGACGGATCAAGAAGATCAAGCCGGCGCCCTGACAACATGCGTTGCCAGGCGCGCGGCGGAAGCGAAGTCGAACGGGAAGAGGCCATGGGCCTGCATCTACGTCAGCGCGACGGAAAAGTGAATTTCCCGGGCGGGATGATCTGCACTTTACCGCTGAATCGCGCGCTTGGTTAATGTGTGTGGCAAGACTGGCAACACACTGACCCGTTTTTGCCGTGCTTTCGAGAGGCGCAGTTAACCCCCGTCGGGCCAAACTCTCATCATACAAAGCAGACAAGCCGAGGCGTGGTGATGATTGATGCAATGGTGAATTGGGCAAGCCAGCCTTCGACGGCGGCGTTCGTTCTGGCAGGCGCTGTGGTGGTGATCCTGATAGAGGCCACCCGCCAGGGGCGCGAGGCCCTCTGGGGAGACTTCTTCTACGATGAAATGGACGACGAATAGACCGCTCGCCGTCTAACTCGCCGCTACGGGTTTATCATCAGCACTTGATTCCCCTCCGGCCGCCTTTTGGCCGACTTCAGTTGTTCCGGGCGGCCCATATGTAATGACCGTCGCCCCTTCCCCACCGCGCGGTTCAGCGTTGCCACCGAGGAAGCTCACAGAGCCGTCGGGGCGGACTTCAGCCACGAAATCAGACCCTGGACGATCCGTCTTTAGATTCTCGAGCGTGTACTTTTCAGTCAGTTGCGTCTTGGCAAAGGCCCAGCCGCGATAGTGATCCCGGATGAGTTGATCATAGCCGCGCCCGCGCTTGATCAATGTCCGTCCGCGCGTACCTGCCCCCATACTGCGGGGGTCCTCTTCTTCGCCTTCCTGGGTTGAAAGCTGGAACACTTTGTGACGACCGAGTTCTGGCGCGAAATGGCTGGAAACCAGCGCGTTGTAAGGCTCGTTGGCTGACAGAGCGAGCGCGGTCTCAAACCGGGCATGGTCCAGCCGCACCTCAGCGTCTTCCGACAGCACCTCGCCAAAGAAGGTTTCCAATCCGGACTCCCGGGCCGGACGAAGCCGTCGCCAATTGGTGTCGGCAATAATGGACTCGACGCCGGAGGCTTTTAGCGTCTTGGCAAGATCCACGCTCCAGGGCGTGGCGCCGACCATCAGGACGCCGGGCTTTTCCTTGCGAGCCAGACCGAGAAACTGCGCCAGCGGGCCGATGGTAAAGCCATGCAACACCACCGTCGAAAACACCATCGCAAAGGCCAGCGGCGTGATCTGTTCGGCACCATAGATGTCGAAAGCCGAATTGCGGTCCAGGTCGATGAGCAACGTGCCGAAAAGGCCAGAGACGGCCACGGCTACAATCCCGCGCGGCGCAATCCATCCCAGCAAGAGGGCCTCGTTGCGCGTCAACGTGCCGTAGGTCGAAATCCAGATCGAGAGTGGGCGAACCACGAACAGCATGGCTGCGAGGAAATAGAATGTCTGCGGTGTCAGAGCCTGTTCGATCAGTTGGGGAGTCAGGTCCGCAGTCAGAATGATAAACACACCCGAAACGAGGAGGACCGCTATATCCTCTTTGAATTTGCGAAGTTCGGCGAGGCCGGCGAGTTTCGAGTTGCCGAGGAACATCCCGTAGGCCGTCACAGCAACCAGCCCGATTTCCTTCTCAAGCATTTCGGCGACAGCGTAGCAGAGGATGATTGAGGCGAAGATGATGGGCGCCTTCAGGTATTCCGGCGTTAGTCCAGCGCGAAACAGGCGGACAATCCCCCAACCAAATGCGAGCCCAAGAGCAACACCCAGCGCCGCAGCAAGGATCACCCAGGCTGCGACGCCAATGGTGCTCTCGCCATTGGATGCAACGCGAACAATCTCGAACGCTGCCACAGCAAAGAGCGCCCCGATCGGATCATTGACGATGCCCTCCCAGCGCAGGGCCGCGCCGGTGCGCCCGCCAATCTTGGACTGACGCAGCAGCGGCATGATGACGGTCGGTCCAGTCACCACCATGACACCTGCAAACACAATGGAAGAGGCCCAGTCCAATCCGGCCGCATAATGGGCCGCCAACGAGCCTAATGCCCAGGCCAATGGCCCTCCGACAAACACCATTCGCCGCACAGCCGCGCCCGCATCTCTCAAATGCTCAAACCGCAGTACAAGCCCGCCTTCAAAGAGAATGACCGCCACCGCTAACGAAATGATGGGGCGCAGCAGTTCGTTGAACTCCGCGCTGGGGTCAAGCAATGCCCCATTGGTGCCGATAAAGAGAAAACTGTCTGGATTTCCGAGGGTCGTCGCCCAGAGCGGGCCAACGATCAATCCAGCCAACGCCATCAGAACGATCGCTGGCGCCTGAAGCCTCCAGGCCAACCATTGCGCGCCCAGCCCGAGCGCGCCGATCAGCGCCACTGAGAATATCAGCGATTGCTGGCTGCCCGCCAGAAGTATCGGAAGGTTGTTTAAGTCCAAAAATCCCTGCCCCAGTTCTGTCGCCCCGAAAACCGGCGTCAGACCTTTGCTTCTTCCTGGCCATCTGCAAAATCGAAACCGATTTCACGCGTGCCGAAGTCGCCTTCATTGTAGCGATCGATTCTGTTCTGGAACCAGCCACTGACGTGTTGGTAGATTTCTTCGTAGAATGGCTCGGGATCATTGTCTGCCAACGGCAGTTCGAACGTATACTCGTTCCCGCCTTCCATGATGACCCGGAAGATATCGCCCGTTTTGCGGCATTCTAGCGCCAAACGGAGCCAGTCGGTTCCTTTCGTTACGCGAATGGCCACGCCGAATTGTACAGGCCCAAGGGGGCGAAACCCTCGCGGCGCAATTGAAAATGCCTGGTCGCCATAGGGGCGCGGCTCGAACGGACCGGCTGGTGGAACAAGATGCACACAGGTGCCATCGCGTGAGCCAAGGAAAGCGCATAGACCCTCCCGAAGCTCCTCGGCGAGGCGGCGGATGCGATCATAATTCTCTGCGGCGAGCGACTGGTAGGTCTCAACCGTTTCCAAGAGGTCGTCAAAACGAGACATGCGCGAGTCTCCTCAAACCAGGGCCGGCGCGCATGGAGCCGGTCGAAATGTCAGATGGCGCATAACGTCTTACGACACGCACCGCTGCGCAGATATGCACTGCCCGCCGGTGCGATCAAGTCCGAGACGATGATCAGGAGAGGATACGGCGCCCGAATGAGACGCGATACCAGTAGAATTGCAGGCCAAGGAAGGCCAGGACAATGCCAACCGCAGCAGATGACAGCGTTCGAATGGTTTCCTGCGATGGCGTCAGGATGATCATTTCAAGGAAGCTGGCGAACACCAGTGTAAGCATTGCAGCAGCGCCGCGGCGGCTGATTCCGATTGTCAACGTTGCCCAGACTGTGAGCGAGCCAAAGGCAGACATCCGCATAAGTTCATTCTGGAGTGGAAATACTTCGGCGCCCGGGGCCCACGCTGCCGTGCGCACGGCGATCAGAACGGCGATCAATCCGGTTAAGCCGGTTGCGACGCGCTCCGCAGTTCCGTGAAGCCAATAGCTGCGTTCGATTTCGTGCCCAAGATCTGAACTCACAACACACGGTCCTTTGTCAATCTGACCCGCAGGGGCCAATTCTTATGGACGACATTACGCGATGGGTTTTGAGATTGCTTTCACGCGGCCACAAAGACTGTGCAGATCGTAGAAAGGTCGAGTTAACCCACTCACGCGGCCTTGGCGGGGCTTGAGAAGCGCAGCTTTTGAGAGGCCATCTCCAGAGCCTTGAAATCGGGTTGAACATGCTTCGGGATACACGCCCGCGCCACATCCATCGCCGCCTGCGGCGATGCGCCGGACATATGTTGCGTCAAATGGGTTCGGATGACCTCAAGAACCGCCGACTCCTCTTCGACCACCTGACCGAAGCGGTTGGCTAGCGGACCGACGAGCCCGTAGGAGAGAAACACTCCGAGAAAGGTGCCCAACAAAGCGCTGGCGACCATGGCACCCACAGTGGCCGATGGCGCATCAATCGCGGTCATGGTTTTGATGATGCCAAGAACTGCAGCAATGATTCCGAGGGCTGGAAGCGCGTCAGCAATGGTCTGCAACGCGGCAACGCTCCGCATGCGTTGGGAAACCGTCTGCTCAATCGAGCGGTCCATCTGTTCGATCGCGCGCTCCGGATTGGACGGATCCAATGCGCAAAGGCGCAAGGCATCACAAATCAGATCCCGCGCAGCTGCGTCTGACTGGAGTTGCGGCGCAGACTGGAAAAGGCCTGATGTGTCCGGCGCATCCAGGTCGGACTCGATGGCTATGTGTCCGCCACGGCGCACGCGGCGACACACTTCACTCAAGACGCCCAGCAGATCCGCATAATCCTGAGATTTCCAGCGCGAGCCCCGAACTGCGTGCCCAAGACCTGCAAGCGCCCCACGCGTCACATCCCCTGAATTGCCGATCAGCAAGGTGCCGAGGGCAGCCCCGCCGATCAGGGCGAGTTCAAATGGCAGCGCGGCCAGCACCCCCTCAGCCCCGGTCGCCACCAGGCCAATGGCGATGAGAACACAAACAAAAAGAAATCCAAGGATTTGAGACATGGGCACCGCAGCTTTCTGGCGGGTTACTCTAAGCGCACCATGGTTAAGTCGCGGCTAACCGGCGCTGAAAAACGGCCCTGACTCTCGCCCTAAGGGAAGCAACTGCAATATGTATAACCTGTCAGCAGTCGCGGCGTTGTTTCGCTCCTGCGCGTTTGATAGGTTCCGACGCAAGGTTGGGACACGAAGTTAGGGAGGTGCGTTCTGGCGGTTTCGTCATTTCTGATGTCAGACAAGCCGATCAAATCCTGCCTTCCCGTCCATAACCAAAGATATTCCGCCCACACCACTCCACCTCTGGGTAACGCCGCATTAAGGCTAAGCCACCAGACTGCGATAAAGATCCGAAAGGAGTAACCGAGATGAAAACAGCGTTTGCTGCCCTGACACTTACCCTGTTCGTCGGAACGGCCACAGCTCAACAATATGCCTCCGCTGACGACTATCGCACATGTCCTGCGGCGCAGACCTCAGAAGGGCTTTCTGTAGTTGAAAGCACGTGCGGCAAACTCACGCCGCCCGCTTTTGGCTCGGCGAACTTCAATTCCCTGTTCGAACTGGAGCGGGCAGAAGCAGCACGCGATGCGTTCACAACGCAGGTCGCCGAGTACGGTAACTGCGTCAGCCGCTTCATCGACAGCTACCGCCGCCCGGGCGCAGATGCCAACTCCACGGCGCCGGACAAGGCCGCTTGCGCTCATTCCTGGGCCCAGGACCAGATCGTTCAAGCCACACGGGACTATGGCCGCGCCTGCATCGAGTTTTCCAACCGGTCCATGGTCGACGCGACGATCGAACCCTGGAGTGGTGCCTGCTATCCTGCCGTGCCGTCTCAGAACGGTTAGCCCCACGACGCGCTTGATCTTTTCGCCTATCAGGCCGAAACCTCGACCTGATGAGCGCACACGAGACTGAATCCCCAAACACAGCGCCGCGACCCGACCGTCGCGGCGCTTTTCGTTTGTTGTTCTTTGCTCTGGCCACAATCGGCGCTGGAAACACGATGCTGATCGCGGCCGTACTGCCGCCCCTGACCCGCGACCTTGGCCTGCCCGATTGGATGGCCGGGGCGATTTTCTCGCTCTCTGCTGCCATATGGGTCGTCGCCAGCCCGTTCTGGGGGCGCACATCAAACACGTTGGGCCGTCGCCGCGTCGCAGCGATTGGACTGGCAGGCTATTCAGCCTCAATGCTGCTTTTCGGCGTTTCAGGCCTCGCAGCGCTGACAGGCTTCATCACGGCTCCGCTCTTCATCTTTGCACTGCTTTTGACCTCTCGATCCCTGTTTGGCCTGTTCGGATCCGGCACCAACCCCGCCGCCCAGGCCTATGTGGCCGACCGCACAGACCCTTCGAACCGCACCGCGGAAATGGCGTCGGTCACCGCAGGACACAGTTTTGGCACCGTGGCCGGTCCCGCTTTTGCGGCGGCCATGGTGGCGGTCTTCGGCTTGCTCAGTCCGGTGTTTTTTACCTGCGTCCTGGCGGCAGGCATGTCCTGGCTAATCCTGACGAAACTGCCAGAAGCGACGCCGCCTCAGCAAAAACTGGAAGCGCCCAGCCGCCCTCCCAAGGGGCTTTGGCGGGACAAGCGTGTCTTCGCCTTCCTCCTCTTCGCCACGGCCTTGTCCCTAGTCACCGGCGTCCTGATGCAAACCTTTGTCTTCGCCGTGATGGACAAAATGGACGTGTCGGGTGTGACCGCCGCCCAGTTCACCGGCCCCGCCTTTACCGTGGGCGCGATGGCCACCCTGCTGGCGCAGCTTGTGCTGATCCCACGCCTCGACATGTCGAACCGGCGATTGATGGTCACCGGCGCCTTGTCCCTCGCCGTTGGGGCGTTCCTGATCATTCCCGCACAGGATTTTGCCACGCTGATCGTCGCCCAGTTTGCCATCGGTCTCGGCCAGGGCCTGGCCCGGCCCGGCTTTTTCGCGGGCGCGTCCCTTGCCGTTGGCGCTGAGGAACAAGGCGACATTGCAGGACTCGTCATGGCGACGAATGCCATCGGCTTTGTGGTCTCACCCTTCTTCGGTCCATGGCTCTATGAGTTTGCCCATCCCGCACTGCCCTTCGCCATCGCTGGGGGCCTACTCTTGATGATGGCGCCGTTCGCCGCTTTCTTTGCAGGACCTCGCGAGCCGGAGCCCGCCGATGCAAATCACTGAAGTCAACGCCGTGCACCCGGACATCCAGATGCTGATCGCGACGCATAAGGCCTTCTGCGAAGCAGTTTCGCCTCCGGAAGCCTGCCACGCCGTCACAACTCAGACTCCTGAAATCGAAGACTTCCGCTATTGGCTGGCGAGCGAGGACGGCGCAGCGCTTGGCTGCATTGCCCTGAAACGTCTCAACGACGACGAAGGCGAAGTGAAGACCATGCACGTGCTTCAAACGGCCCGCGGAAAAGGCGCCGCGAAGGCCTTGGTCGAACGGCTTTTGACCGAAGCGCGCGCGGAGAATCTGACCCGCCTCAGCCTGGAAACAGGCACGAACGCTCCATTCGCTGCATCACGAGCGCTGTACGCCCGGCACGGGTTCGCCGAATGCGAGCCCTTTGGCGACTATTCAGGTCACCCGTTCAGTTATTTCATGACCCGCGAGCTCTAGCTCACTGGCCTGCCGCGCTCCGCACGTAAGCGAGCATTTCTGTCGTCGGAAAACCATCGGCAATGAAGCCATTGGCGTCCTGGAACTCGCGCAGAGCGCCTTTCGTGCCGCGACCGGCGATGCCGTCCACGGGTCCAGCATCGAAGCCCAGAGCGTTCAGTCCGGACTGGAGCTGTTTCACCTGAGCGACGCTCAGGGGCTGTAGGTCTCGTGGCCAGGCGGCTCGCAAGGGCGCGCGACCGGCGATCTCGTCAGACAAAAGCCCGACCGCCAAGGCATAGCTGTCTGCCCGGTTATAGGTTTTGAACACGTTGAAGTTCTTGAAGAGCAGGAATTTCGGACCGCGATGGCCTGCCGGCACCCACAATTCGGCAAACTTTCCATTTGCCAGTCCGTCGCCCCGCGCCGTATCGACGAAACGAATGCCCTGGGCAGTCCAGCTTCCAATGCGGCGGTCCTGTCCGTCGGCGAGACTATAGTCAAAGTCCTCAGGCACGGTCACTTCCATGCCCCAAGGCTGATCGTATTCGAAACCGGAAACAGAAAGATAATTGGCCGCAGATGCCAGGGCATCTTCGGGGCTTTCCCAGAGGTCGATATTGCCGTCGCCGGTGAAGTCGGTGGCGTGGGCGAGGAATGTCGACGGCATGAACTGTGTATGCCCCATGGCACCGGCCCAGCCAGAAACAAGCTGGTCTCGCTCCGCTGCTCCCGTTTCGACGATTTTCATCAGGGCAATGAGCTCATTCTCTGCAAATCGCCGACGGCGGCCCTCAACAGCCATGTTGGCTAGCGTGTTGGCCGCGTCGAAGTCGCCCATATAAGAGCCGAAATTCGTCTCCATGCCCCAAATAGCCAGGAGCGCCTCGCGGTTCACACCATAGGCGCCTTCTAGCTGATCGAACGCTGCGTCCAGCGAGGTGTAACGGTCCCGCCCACGATCGACCCGTGTCGCAGTGACCGCGGTCCGCAGGTATTCCCAGATAGGCTTGGCAAATTCCGCCTGCTCTGAGATCGCAGATTGGGTTTGCAGATTGTTTCCGAGATAGATGTCCAGCGGGTTGATGCCCTCCAGCATGGACCGGATAACCGCTGGATCACGCCCCTGGGCGCTGGCCCGCGCCGCAAAGCTCAGGCGCCAGGCGTCCATGGCGGAATTCCCAGATGGCGCGTATGGCGCGGTGGGATCAACGGAACTGGAAGGTGTTCCCGAGCCACCAGCCGAGCCGCTTTCGCCTGCCCCGCCCCGATCGCCGATCGGCCCGGCAACAGGTGGCGAATAAGGCCCGGCTGCACACGCGCCCAATATGGCAACGAGGCTGGCAACCATGGCCCAGCGCGCGGATTTTCGAATGTAAACCGGCATGTTCTGCATCCCTTATGCCTCCAACCGCGGCATACGCCTTGACAGCGCCATGCCCTTCACGCTACTTCGTCGCCTTTGCTGAACCAGCGACACTCAAACACACCCGGACGGACCCATGAAAGTCAGATCCTCCCTGAAGGCCCTGAAGACACGTCACCGCGACTGCAAAGTTGTGCGCCGCCGGGGCAAAACATACGTCATCAACAAGACCGACCCCCGGTTTAAAGCAAAGCAGGGCTGAGCGGTAGGTGAACGCAGGCTACGGTTAACGGGGCCTGAATGCATCCCTCCATCGTCCTTTTTGATCTGGGAAATGTTGTCGTCGACTGGGAGCCGCAAAAGCTCTACCGGCGGCGCTTTGGCGACAGTGTAAAAGCCGACTGGTTCTGCGCAAATATTTGCACGATGGCATGGCATACACTGCACGATGCCGGTGCCAGCTTCGACGACACGATTCCGGCGCTTCAGGCGGAGTGTCCAGACTATGCCGACCATATCGCCGCCTGGCGGGGCGAATGGCTCGACATGTTCCACGGCTATGTTCCGGGAACGCCTCAGATCATCGCTGAACTCGAAGCTTCACGTGTTCCGCTCTTTGGCCTTTCAAACCTGCCCGCGGAACTTGCGAGCGAGACGTTTGACGCATTCCCTATAATCAAGGTGCTGCGCGATGTCGTGGTCTCCGGCGAGGAAGGCATGGTGAAGCCTGATCCGCGCATTTACGATGTCGCCCTCGCCCGCATGGGCAATCCTGACCCATCCAGTGTTTTCTTCATCGATGACAGGGACGACAATATCGATGCGGCCAGGGCAAAAGGCATGGACGGGCATGTTTTTGACGGTGCAGACGGGCTGCGCGACGCCCTGATCGCGAAAGGGTTACTGGATCGCCCCTGAATTGCCGCTTGCAGGCTTCGCCCGGCGCCCCATACTCTCGGTCCATGTTCAAAGCGCTTTTCACCGCTGTCTTCCTGCTCGCTGCTGGCCCTGCCTACGGCCCACCAGACGATATGTTTGACCGGTTGGAAAACGCGCCAAGCGATGAAGAAGCCGAAGGCATTGCCCTCGACATCTGGAATGCCTGGCTGGAAAGCGGATCTCCCACGGTAGATATCCTCATGGAGCGCGCCGTGGACGCCCAGGCACGCGGTGATGCCAAGCATGCCCGCGCTCTCTATGACCGGATTATCCGTGTCCGCCCGGAATATGCCGAAGCATGGCACCGCCGCGCCACCCTTTTCCTCGAAAACGAGCAATATGACGAAGCCCTGCGCGACCTGAATGAGGCGCTGCGTCACGAGCCCCGCCATTTCGGCGCCTGGCTTGGACTGGGCGTGATGCTTGAGCGCCTCGGTTCCACGAGTGAAGCACTGGAAGCGTACCGCGAGGCGTTGGACATTTATCCCCGTTTGGAGGCCGCGCGCCGAGGCGAGGCCCGCCTTAAGGAAGTCTCGGACGGAACAGCCCTGTGAAACGCGTGATGATTCTGCTTCTTTTAGTGACCCTGGCCAGCAGCCTTGGAGCCTGCGTCCACAGTGTCATCTACACGTCCAATGTAGAGAACGCGTATCCGCCCGAAGGCGAGCAATTCAACATCAATGGCGCAGGCGTTCATGTGATCCGCGCTGGCGATGCCAACGGCGCACCTGTCCTTTTCATCCATGGCGCCAGCGCCAATGCGCATGAATTCAAATGGACGCTCGCGCCGCGCCTGGAAGACCAGTTTGACCTCATGCTCGCGGATCGCCCGGGACACGGTTACTCAGACCGCCCGGAGGGCGCCCATATGCTGGAAATTCAAGCGGCACAGATGGCTGGCGTGCTCGAGCGGCTATCACCCGATGAGCCTGCTGTTGTGGTGGGGCACTCCTTTGGCGGCGCCGTCGCCCTGCGCCTTGCCCTTGACCATCCCGAACGGGTCAAGGGGCTTGTTCTGCTCGCGCCCGTTTCCCATGACTGGGGCGGTGGCGGGCAGGCTTGGTACAACACATGGGCAACCACTCCGGTCCTCGGACCAGTATTCTCGAACATCGTGCCGCTGGTTGGACCCGGGCGGGCCGAAACGGGCGCCGTTTCCACCTTCCATCCAGCACCCGTGCCCGAGAATTACACCGAGAACTCAGCCACAAACCTGCTCTTCCGCCCCCCGACTTTCCGGGCCAACGCCCGCGATGTGATGGCTCTACGCGAGGAACTGACGGCTCAACAAACCCGCTATGGCGAGCTTTCCATGCCAGTCGTCCTCTTTTCCGGGTCCCAGGACACGGTCATCCTGCCCCAACTCCATGCCGGGCGCCTGAAGGATGAAGTCGCTGACATCACGCTCGTGAAACTGCCCGATGAGGGGCACATGCCGCATCACCGGGAAGGCGAGCAGATTGCACAAGCCATTGCCCGTCTGGCGAGCGCGCGCTAAGCCCCGCGCTTTCCCAATTTCGCCAAAGGATCTTTGCCATGGATGACGTCAGCTCCAGCCACTTGAACGAAACCACCAAGGAAAAGCTGCGCCAGACCATCGACCGCATAGAGCGCCTCGAAGAAGAGAAGAAAGAGGTGGCTGAGCAGATCAAGGAGATCTACGCCGAAGCCAAGGCGTTCGGGTTCGACACCAAGGCCCTGCGCCAGGTGATCCGTATCCGCAAGGTCGACCGGGCCGAGCGCGAAGAGCAGGAAATGGTGCTGGACACCTACCTCGCCGCCCTTGGCGAAATCTGATCGCCTGATGGATCTCGACGCAGCGACATTCGAACTCGACGCCTGGTGCCAGTCCTATGTCACCGCATTTTCAACGTATGATGTCGCCGCAATAGGCGCCCATTGGGCGTTTCCGGCCCTGATCCTGGTGAACGGCGCACCGGTTCTGCTGCCATCGCGGGAGAAGTTCGATCGCAACACGCAAAACCTCTGCGCTTTTTATCGTGCGCAGTCGGTTGCCGCCGCAGAGCGCAAGCTGCTGGACGTTCTGGTTATGACATCAACCACAGCGGCAATCTGCGTGGCCGACACAATGCTGAACGAAGCCGGCGAAGAGATCACCAGTTGGCGGGCGGCTTACACGCTCACACGCACGCAAGAGGGCTGGCGCGCCTGCCTGGCGGATGTAGGCGGGGAAATGGCGGCATGGGCTGCACGCGGCACACCCCTTGGCGGCACCTAACAAAGCCCCCATCTCAAGCCAAACCATGGATACAGTGACAGCCACGCCTGCGCCAGCAACAGTGCCGAAAACGGCTGACCATGGCATTGGGGTTGGCGGTGAAATTCTAACGCTCGCCCTGCAACCAGGCGAGAGCGCTTTCATTCGCCGCTCCAGCCTGGTGTTCGCCAAGGGTGATTTTGGCTTGACCACCCACCGGATCGCCCGGACTCGGATCAATATCTTCGCCCTGTTTTCCGGCGATGTCCGCTGGGCGAACCGGTATGACGCCAAGGATGGCCCGGTCACGCTGATGGCTGCCCGGGACTATCCGGGGCGGATCGTGGCTCTTCCTGTCTCGCCTGATCGCCCGCTTTTCCTACAACCGACCCGCTACCTCGCCCATCGCGGCGACCTGACCTTCAATGTCCGCCGCGTTGCCAAGAAAGAATTCTGGACGCTGGCAGAAGTGCGCGGCACAGGCCGGGTCTACATCAAGCTGCCCGGAGAGCCGAAAATCGTTCCGCTTTCTTCCGATGGCGCCATCGTGGACACAAACTATATCGCCGCCGTCTCCGGTGAATTTAAGGCGTATGGCAAGGTGTTTACCTCCGGCGAAGTGATGAAAAGCGGCGAGCTTTCCAATGTGCGCCTGTCCGGAGCGGGGCACTTTGTGTTGCAATCGCAGAACCCGGAGGAAGCTGGAAACGATGGCGGCGGCGGCATCATCGGTTCCATCCTGAACGCCCTGCCTTTCTAAGCCGAGCGACACAGCCTATGTCTCAGGTCATGGGCCGTGAGATTGACGAACGAAAGAAACGGGCTGCGCTGCGAAAGCTCAGAAAAGCAGCCGCCTTGGCCGAATCCGGCCTTGGCCCGCCCCTGTCCGACTGGGAACGGGAGTTCCTAGAGGAGGTGGAGGCGAGGATCGAGACCTATGGCTCGGCCTTCGGCGATCCTGAAAAGGGTGATCTCGAAGAGCCCCTGTCAGCCCTTCAGAAAGTAAAGCTCAAAGAGATCGACAAGAAAGCCCGCGGCAAGGGGCTGAAGCGCGGTGGCTTCAAGCGTCGCAATTCAGACCGCCCCAACGACCAAGAACCTACCGATGACGCCCCGCCCCCCAAGCTCGGCATAACGCCGATCTCCCGCCAAGCTACTCCAAAACCACCGAAAAAAGTGTCACCCGCACCCACCTCCGCCAAACCAACGAAACCCGTCTTCAAAGTCATCGATGGCGGCAAGTCCGACTGATCCCAGCGATGGAATGATCCCCCATTCCGTCTTCGACGTACAAAAAGATATCCAAACCAAAGGACCCCACCATGCAAACCGTTGTGATCACGGGCGCCTCATCCGGAATTGGCCGCGCCGCCGCCCGCCATCTCGCGGCAAAGGGCTGGCGCGTCTTCGCAGGTGTCCGAAAATCCTCCGATGCAGACGCTTTGGACGGGGACCACGAGAACATTGTGCCCCTCATCCTTGATGTCGCCGATGGCGAGTCCCTGAACGCGGCGGTGGCAACAGTTGACCAGGCCCTTGGCGGCGCGAAACTTTCGGGACTGGTGAACAATGCGGGCATCGCCCAGATGGGACCCCTGGTGCTCCAGCCGCTTGATGAGATTGAAGCGCATTTCAAAGTGAACGTTTTCGGCGCCATCGCCTGCACCCAAGCGTTTGCTCCCCTTCTCGGCATGGAGCGACAGCGGACAGGTTCGCCCGGCCGCATCATCAACATCACTTCTGTGGGCGGGAGAATCGCCTCGCCGTTCCTTGGCGCTTACACGGCGACCAAGCACGCGCTGGAAAGCGTCACCGACACATTGCGGCGCGAATTGGTGATCTATGGGATTGATTCCATTGCCGTTGGCCCCGGTGCGGTGAAGACGCCGATCTGGGACAAGGCAGAAGAAAAGAACGAAGATACGCCCTATGCCAATTCAGAATGGGCGGACGCTATCGATAGGTTCTCCCAGACCTTGCTCCAGGGTGGGCGCGACGGGCTATCGGCAGAACACATTGCAAATGTAATCGAGACGGCCCTGTCCGATCCCAGCCCCAAGGCGCGCTATGCGCCGGTGCCAAACAAGCTAACCAATTTTACCATCCCGACGCGCCTGCCGAAACGTTGGCTCGACGGCATCTTTGCCAGCCGTTTCGGGATGAAGAAACCAGCTTGAGGCTTCTCCAGCAATATAGCGTTTCCACCTGCTACGCGGCTGCAGTCTCCAGAGCCTCCCGGATTTCGGCCGAGCTCATATTCTTGTTGATTTCGCCGACCACTGTCCCGGTTTCGAGGTCGACAACGACCATGCGCCCAGTGGTCACGCCATCGGCATAGTGCGTGCGAAGGGCCGACCCCACGCCCGCCGTCTCTGCGCCCGCGAAGAATGCGTCAACATCGCGGTCAGTATAGTCCAGCACAACAAAATGAATGCCTTCCGGGTCGCCCCCGGCGCGCGCTTCGGTGATTTTTGGATCGAGCGCACGACAGCTGCCGCACCAACTCGCATAACTCAGCGCTGCAACAATCCGGTCGTCTTCAGCCGGTGCGGTCACCTCCATGGAGGCCACATTTGACGGTGTCGCGGGTGAACACGCTGCAATCAAGCCCAGGAAGGCGGCGGCGAATAGGCGTTTCATGGCAGTGCTCCGGTCGGTTGTTTCGCTTGTGAGTACAGCCAATTGGTGATCGAGCGCATCTCACATGCGTGTGACCAAAGTCGACTTAGTGTTCAGGCAAGAAAGCTCAGTCCCGCGACGGCAGTGATTGGCCAAGCCGCGTGATCATGTCATGTCTGGGCAATGGACGGATTTCAGAGCAAGACTGCGGGTAAGGGAGGTCTCACCTACCCCTTCGGCGACGCCACGCCTGCCACGGGCGAAACCCTGGAGATTACCCCGAGGGTCCATTGGGTGCGAATGCCGCTGCCCTTTTCCCTAAAGTTCATCAATCTCTGGCTGGTGGATGATGGGGATAGTTGGACGATCATTGATACCGGCATGCCGCTCGACGACACCAAGCAAGCCTGGCGAGACATCTTCGAGGCGAAGCTGGACGACCGCCCCGTGACGCGCATCATCGTGACCCACATGCACCCAGACCATGTTGGCAACGCGGGTTGGCTCAGCCGGAAATTCCCCGATGCGCAGCTGTGGATGAGCCGGCTCGAATACATCACCTGCCGCATGCTCGTGGCAGATACGGGCCGCGAAGCACCGCAAGCTGGCATTGATTTCTACACACGCGCGGGCTGGAGCGCCGAACAGATCGACGTTTACAAGTCCCGCTTCGGGGGATTTGGCCGGGGCGTCAGCCAGATGCCCGACGCGTACAGGCGGTTGGAAGACGGCAACACGTTTGAAATGGCGGGCGAAACGTGGCGCGTGATTATCGGAAATGGCCATTCGCCTGAACATGCTTGCCTGTACTGCGAGGCGCTGAGCCTGTTCATTTCGGGTGACCAAATCCTGCCGCGCATTTCATCGAACGTGTCCGTTTTCCCAACAGAGCCGAGCGCAAATCCGCTGGCTGACTGGCTCTCCAGTTGCGAAAAGCTGCGCGCAGCTCTTCCCGAAGATGTCCTCGTACTGCCCGCCCATAACGAGCCGTTCGTAGGCGCCCACAAACGTCTTACCCATCTGATTGATGGCCACGAGGCCGCCCTGGAGCGCCTCCATCAGCGTCTGAGCGAAGCCCCGCGACGCGTAATTGATACGTTCCCGGCCCTGTTCGGCCGCAAGATTGAAGACGGCGACATGGGCATGGCGACGGGTGAAGCCCTGGCGCACCTCAACCTCCTGATAGACAGGGACCAGGCCAGCGTGCGTCGCGATAGCGAAGGCGTCGATTGGTACAGCGCACGCTGACTTTTTGCGCCAATTACAGTGCCCAGGCAGATTTATCGTCGCAATCTGCGCCAGCGATGGCTAGATAATCGTTCGCATTCGAGACTAGGACCAGAGGCGGGCCCATGGCGACTGATCAAACCTCCAGCGATGGGACAGACGCGCCGCAAAAGCCTACGCTAGGAGACAAGGTCAAGCGCGAGGCAAAGGAGTGGGGCACAACACTGTCGGTGTTTATTCCCCTGTTTTTCTTCTTTTCCATGATGTTTTACGAGCAACGTGTGATCCCCTCGGAAAGCATGGTGCCGAACCTGCGGGTTGGAGATCGCGTCGCCGTGGCGAAGTTCGCCTACGGTTTCAATCGCCACTCCGTGCCCTGGGGCCTTGGAAAGCTGTTGCCGCTTGGCGACGGCACCCTGTTCCAGAAAGACCCCAAGCATGGCGACGTAGTGGTGTTCGAGCACCCGCATTTTAACCGCGTGATGATCAAGCGCGTGATCGGATTGCCCGGTGACCGCATCGAAATGCGCGGCGAACAGCTCTTCATGAATGGTGAGCCCGTCACGACCAGTTTTGAAGGCCGTCTGAACTACCGTCCACACACTGAGGCCGTTTCCAGATCTGCCCGGGTCTACACGGAAACCATTGGTGGCAAGACGTGGACGACACACCAGTGGGAGCAAGGCTCGCCAGGCGACTCAACAGTCGTCTTCGAAGTGCCAGAAGGCCATGTCCTGTTCATGGGCGACAATCGAGACAATTCAAAGGATGGGCGCGATCTCTCCGGCCACTGCCCCGCGCGCGACGGTGTCGTCAGCGAGGCCGGCTGCGACCTGCCCCCCGGCATCAGTGCTGAGCGCGCCTCGGTTGGGTTTGTTCCCATGGACCACCTGATTGGCCGAGCCGAGACAGTTATCCTGTCCACTTACCGATGCCGCAGCTCGGCCGACAGTGAGTGTCTTGATGGCCGCCTTTGGAAGGGCCTCTGACAGACCGCGATACACGCTGACCCAATTCAGCAGCCGGGCGCAGAACGCCTTGCCGCCGCGCGAGGTTCCGGCTAGGTCCCGCGCTGATGACCGCCGTTCCCGCCCCCCATGATCCGTTGGAAGACACTCCAACACCAGACCTGCAGGTTGCCGATGAACCGGTGCGCGGGCCTATCATCATTTCCCGCCATGGCCGACCTGCATTGAACCGCAAGCTGGGCCCGAGACTGACGTGGCGGGAGTACATTGACTGGTGGGCCAGGTATGAAACCGGAAGTCTGGCCGAGGGACAGATTGCGCCAGAGTCTCTGAAAAAGGCTGTGCAGGATGCCGATCTTGTCCTGACGTCCCAGCGCCCCCGTGCCCAGGAGACGGCCGCCCTGGCAGCGCCCCACGCCGACGCTGAGATTCACGCCCTCTTCAACGAGGCGCCGCTTCCGCCGCCCCGCCTGCCGGGTGTGAGATACCTGCCCAAGACCTGGAACGTGCTCGCCAGGTCAGCCTGGCTCACCGGGCATTCACTAGATGGAGAGTCCGTGGCCGAAGCACGCGCACGTGCCGGAAGAGCTGCGGATCACCTGCACGAAGCATCTCGAAAGGGAAAGGTCTACCTGGCAGCCCATGGCTGGTTCAACCGCATGCTGCGCCCTGAACTGCGGGCGCGCGGTTGGCGCGAAGTGCAGAATGGCGGAGACGCCTATTGGAGTTTCAGGGTCTTCGAGTACCACAAACAGCGCTAGCGAAGCCTGGCCCGTTATTAGCCAACCATGCGATCCAAGTCTTCGAGCGCTGAGACAGTGATCTGGTCCACAGTGTCTTTCTGTTTCAAACGGCTTCCATCCGGAAAACGCACATCCCGCCAGAGTTGGAGTTTGGCCCGGACTTCGTTGCAAGAGTCGGACTCGGTTTCGCGAATTTCACTCATCAGACGGTCACTCTTATTTCTGAGCTCATCGCGCTGCGCGTCCAATTTGTAGAACAGTTGAGTATTCGCTTGTTCAGAAAAGAACAATTCGTCCTGGCGAGCCTCAATCTTCGCGATTTCCTCGCGGCATGCATACCATTCGGCAACTAGCGTTGCGACGGTTGTCCGGCGCTCACTTTCCGTTTGGAGCGCTGTTACGGGCGACTTCTTGTGTTTTTCTGATGCCATGTTCTTAAATGCCTGACTTACGATTGCAGGCTGATACTTGGGGCCACGGCATAGCGCCATCCCGTAATCACACGACAAAAGCAGTTGTGGTTAAGGCCGGGCGCGCGGACGTGTGCGTGGTGACCTTAGTCGTAGACCCCGACCATGATTCCGCGAAGAGCTGCCGAGACCCGGTCTCGAACGCCGAGCTTCTTGAAAATCCGGCGCAAATTCGTGTCTACGGTACTCGCGCTGATGTGCATTTCAGCGGCGATCTGAGCGTTGCTGAGGCCCTTGGCAACGAGCTGAAGCGTGACTTTTTCTCGGACAGACAGATCCGCACTTGGTCTCGGGAGGGGATGAAGCTCGCAGTATTTGAGGTGAAACAGCATGCAGGCTTCCTGCAGTATCGTGACCTCAACCTCAGAACAGACATCTGCGCAAGGGCCATAGCTGAGGCCACAATACCCGTTTTGACCGTGCGGGCCGAAGACTGGCACAGCAAGCCCGTTTTCCAACTCAAGTTTGGCGACGACATCCATAAAGTCTTGTTCTCGCTGGGATATCTCGGTTGAACCCGATAGATCACCCCACCTGAAGGGTTTTGTGCGCGCCTGCGCAATGCGCGGAAGGGGATCGATCTCGAAATAGCGTTGATCGATGTACTCCCTGACCATTTTCTTTGGGAAACCGAATGCGAAGATCAGGTCTGCCCGGTCAGCGTCTCGCGCGCCAGGCGGGGGAATGTGGTGGTACCCCAGCATTTTCAATCCACGCGCTCTAAAGAAGCGGACCGATTCACGTTGCAGGTCGAGTGCACTGTCCAATCGCGCGCAGGCATCGGCGTACTCTCGAAGCGATTTATCCATGTCGCATTCCCCATCCGCCCGATTTGCAACGTATCTCACTACCAGCGGGACAGGCAGGCAAGCCCTGGAGCTTGGTTTTCAAGAACTGTGATGAGACCAGGCGGACCTGTGGGAAACCTATAGAGCCCATTGCGACCGACTTGGCCTCTCCCTATGGTGACCCAAACTTGGAGGCGCGCATGGCGGCGAAAGAGGCCCAGGCCATCGAAAAAATGACGTTTGAAGCGGCGCTTGCCGAACTTGAAGGCATCGTCTCCAAGCTTGAGCGCGGCGACGTGGAACTTGAAGAATCGATCTCAATCTATGAGCGCGGCGCCAAGCTGAAAGCCCATTGCGAGGCGAAGCTGAAGTCGGCGGAACTCAAGGTCGAACAAATCGTTCAGGATGCCGGAGGCAAAGTCACAACCGAGCCTGCCAGCTTCGACTGACCGTATCAGGCGCGGCAAGAGGAGGCGCGAACACCCGCATGGACTTTGAACGCCGCCTGAAAGAGGTCGCCGACAAGCTGACCGTCGCGCTCGACCAATTGATACCCCCGGCAGGCGGTCCGGAGGCGGACTTGATGCGCGCCATGCGCCATGCGGCCCTCGCAAATGGCAAGCGGATGCGCCCGTTTTACGTCCTTGAAACGGGGCGCATGTTTCAGGCGCCGGAAAAGTCGCTCTTGCGCGCCGCTGCTGCGCTGGAGTGCGTTCACACCTATTCCCTGGTCCATGACGACTTGCCTTGTATGGATGACGACGCCCTGCGGCGCGGTCAGCCAACTGTCCATATCGCTTTCGATGAAGCGACGGCTGTCCTGGCTGGCGATGCCCTGCTGACCCTCGCCTTCCGGATCCTCGCCGACGAAGACACCCATGACGATCCCCAGATCCGCATTGACCTGATATCGCGGCTGGCCGATTCAGCCGGCGCGCTGGGGATGGTGGGCGGCCAGATGATCGACATGTTGGGCAGCGACATGCCGCGGGATCTCAACACAATTACGCGAATGCAGCGCTTAAAGACGGGCGCCCTTATCTCCTATTCGACAGAGTGCGCCGCACTCATCGGCAAAGCGACCCATCACGAGCGACAGGCACTCGCCGGGTTCTCCCATGATCTGGGCCTCGCCTACCAGATCGCCGACGATATTCTGGACGCGACCGGGCAGGAAAGCATGACCGGGAAGGCTGTGCGAAAGGATGCTGGCGCCGGTAAAGCAAACTTCGTCACCCTTTTGGGACTGGAGGGCGCGAAGGAACGCGTGCGTCTTCTTGCCGCCCAGTCAAAGGACCACCTCGCCATATTCCACAACCGCGCCGATATCTTGCTGCAATCGGTTGATTTTGTTTTAGGCAGAGAGCGCTAAGACCCAACTCGCCCTTGCGCTCCAGGGCTTCTCACGACACACTTATGACGAGACTATGACGATTTCGAACACAACCCGCCTCCTCGATGAGATTGACGACCCTAAACATCTGCGGGGACGATCCCGGGAGGAATTGCGTCAGATTGCTGACGAAATCCGTGAAGAAGTCATCGATACGGTGTCCGTCACCGGAGGCCATTTAGGCTCAGGACTCGGTGTGGTGGAGCTCACAGTCGCCATCCATGCCGTTTTCAACACGCCAGATGATAAACTCATCTGGGATGTGGGCCACCAATGCTATCCCCACAAATTGATCACCGGACGAAAGGATCGCATCCGCACGTTGCGCCAGGGTGGCGGCCTTTCAGGATTCACCAAACGCAGCGAAAGCGAGTACGACCCGTTTGGCGCGGCCCATGCCTGCACCTCGATTTCCGCCGGTCACGGGTTCGCCAAGTCCCGGGATATCCAGGGCAATGATAATCATGTGATCTGCGTCATCGGCGACGGATCAATGTCCGGCGGCATGGCCTATGAGGCGATGAACAATGCCGGCCACGACGGCAACAAGCTGATCGTTATCCTGAACGACAATGACATGTCGATCTCGACCCCCGTTGGCGCGATGAGCCATTATCTCTCGCGGCTGGTCAGTTCCGGCCCGTATCGCGGCCTGCGGAAACTCGCCAAACGTATCGCACGCCCCATGGGCCTGGAGTCCCCGGCGCGCAAAGCCGAAGAATATCTGCGCGGCTTCACCATGGGCGGCACGCTGTTTGAGGAACTCGGCTTCTATTATGTTGGCCCCATCGATGGCCATGACATGGATGTTCTGCTGCCAATCCTGGAGAATGTCCGCGAGATCGAAGACCGGCCCATCCTGATCCACGCCGTCACCACCAAGGGCAAGGGCTACGCACCGGCTGAAAACAGCGACGACAAGTATCACGGCGTTTCAAAATTCTCCGTGGTGACAGGCGAGCAGAAGAAATCGACACCTAAAGCGCCGAGCTATCAAAAAGTGTTTGGCGACGCGATCACCGAACTGGGCAAGGCAGACCCTCTCGTCTGCGCCGTAACCCCAGCCATGCCTGGCGGATCAAAGACCGATATCTTCGCGAAAGCATTCCCGGACCGTCACTTCGATGTGGGAATCGCCGAACAGCACGCGGTCACGTTTGCGGCCGGCCTCGCGGCCGACGGGATGAAGCCGTTCGCGGCGGTCTACTCAACGTTTCTGCAGCGTGGATACGACCAGGTTGTCCATGATGTCGCCATCCAAAAACTGCCGGTCCGCTTCGCGATTGACCGGGCAGGCCTGGTCGGCGCCGATGGTGCAACCCACGCTGGCAGCTTTGACATCGGCTATATGGGCGCCTTGCCCGGCATGGTCTGTATGGCATGCGCCGATGAGGAAGAACTCGCGCGCATGGTGACGACGGCCTACCAGTATGATGAAGGCCCCACAGCGTTCCGGTTCCCGCGCGGCGAAGGCGTTGGCGTAGACATGTCAACGAGTCCCGAACCACTTGAGATCGGCAAGGGGCGTGTCGTACGCGAAGGCTCAACGGTTGCAATCCTGTCCTATGGCGCGCGACTGCAAGAGGCCTTGAAAGCCGCCGAGATGCTCCAGGCCCAGGGTCTTTCTGCAACCGTCGCCGATGCCCGTTTTGCCAAGCCCCTTGACGCAGACCTGACCGAGCGTCTGGCCAAGGACCATGAAGTCTTGATCACGATCGAAGAGGGCTCCGTGGGCGGCTATGGCTCATTTGTGCTGGAACACCTGGCCAAAGTCGGCGCGTTGGATGGCGGGCTGAAGATCCGCACAATGACCCTACCCGATATCTTCCAGGACCAGGACACGCCCTACAATATGTATGAAGCAGCAGGCCTGAATGCCCGACACATCGCCGCCCGGGCGATTGAAGCGCTTGGCCGCGGAAATCTGGCAGAGATCGAACGCCTCGCCATGGGCGCTGCCGGCTAGTACTTCTGTTGAGGGCGCTTCCAGAGCCAGGAAAACACCATCAGCAAGGCGCCTGGCAAAGCTCCGTATATGCCGACGCCATTCGGGTTTGCCATTGCGGCCCAACTGAAATCTTCGTGGGCGTCCTGAGCCGCGCGAGCCCGCCTCAGAGCTTCACGTTCCCGCGTACAATTCGTGTCTTTAACACGCGCGGGATCGTTGCGGCACTTCGCTAACGCGCTCCTGGCGTTTTGCAGGTCTAACAGCAGATGCAACGGGTCCTTGTAGTTCTGGCTCTTTCGATACGCTGTCGCGCCCCAATACCCGGCAACGCCTCCCGCAATGGCGAGCAACGCAAAAAAACAAACAAAAATGATCCGCACTTACAGGCCCCCCAAGCTAAATTCCCGCGCGCTCCAGCAAACTGTCGAACGCGGCCCAGAACTCGGCGCGTTTATCATCGCGCTCCATCAGAATCTCGTGCATCGCGCCCTCAACGGTGATGTGCTCGCATTTGGGCAATGAGCTTGCGACGCGGCTATGGCTGCGATTGTCGACAAGCTTCTCTTCCTCTGCGGAAGCCACGAGCACCGGGATGTCGATGGCCTCCAGCTTGGACTTGCGCGCAAAGGTCCGCACTATGGCGAGGGATGCGCCGAGCCAGCCCCAGGTGACAGGCCCAAGGCCGAGATCCGGTGCGGTATCAACCAGATCTCGGTGAATTTGCCAGCGCCGCTCGTCATGGGTGACAATATTGTCCTTGAAGCGTTCGGGCGGTCCTGGTTGCTGGGCGTAGTCGCCGGAGCGACCCATAGCCCGCATGGCCCACACCAGATAGCGCATACCGAAGACCCGGGTGCGCAAGCCCCACATGGGCGCGCAGAAAGCCGCCGCCTCAACCTTCACCAAATTCTCTGAAATCGCTGCCAGCGCAATGGCGCCGCCCATGGAATGGGCCAGCGCCACATAGGGTCTTGGAAGTTTGTCCTCCAACTCATCCAGCCCACGGCGCAGCGCGCCCATAAAGGTCTGGAAGTCATCGATATGGCCCTTTCCGCGATCTTCCAGAAGGCGTTCCGAGAGTCCCTGCCCCGGCCAGTCCAGAATGAGGGCCGCGAAACCCTTGGCCTGCAACTCGCGCGCAACCTCGAAGTATTTCTCGATGAACTCCGTGCGCCCCGGACACACGATCACGGTTCCGCGCACCTTGCCGAGTGTCAGTCCCGGGACGATGCAAGCCCGCAAACGGCGACCACCGGTACCCTTGAACCAGACAAGCTCTGCGCCTTCCGGGCGTGGATTGCCGGGCACGTCAACAAAGCGCTCAAGTTGAGAAACGTCTTCCATACACGCCACTCTAATAACAAAAGAGGGCCCGGCATAGCGGCCAGGCCCTCTCGATCTCGCGAAATTGCGGGAGCTTTTAGCTGAACTTGCTCATCAGAGACTGCAGCTGCATGGCAACGGACATGTCGCCTTCCACTTTCAGCTTGCCCTGCATGAAGGCCATTGTGGCGTCCATGTCACCCGAGGAGATCTTCTGGAAATCGTCCCAGTCAACCTTGATCGTGGCATCCGCGTCGCCATCGTCATTGGAGGCAGAGCCGCCTGCACCGTCGATGAATAGTTTGCCGACGTCGCCGAAATCGAATTTCACCTTTTTGGTGAAGTCACCGCCGCCGCTGACAGCTTCGTTGGCTTTTGAGGTGAGTTCTTCGAGGGTCATGCGCCATCCTCCGTGTTGATCGCATCTGCTGGAGATAAAGCAGGATGCGTGTGGTGAAGGCAAGAGGCAGGCGCTTGACGTGCCCCTTGGGCATCCGTTTTTTTGACGACATGAGCTGGGAAAAGTCGATCGAAGAGCTGCGCCGGCGCGAGCGCATGGCAGAAGAAATGGGCGGCGAAGAGCCGGTGGCCCGGCAGCGTTCGCGCGGGAAACTGACGGTCCGCGAACGCGTGAGTTTTCTGGCCGACCCTGGAAGCTTCCATGAGATTGGCAAGATTGCCGGTGTTGCCACCTATGACGAACAGGATTCTCTTGCGGAGTTCCGACCGTCGAATTCCGTGATGGGCCGCGCCACGCTGGATCATCGTCCAGCCGTGATCCTCGCCGATGATTTTACCGTGCGCGGAGGCGCGGCCGATGCCTCGATCTGGCAGAAAATGGTGCAGGCCATCAAGATGGCTGCAGAATACCGTATGCCGCTGGTGCAGATGATTGATGGCACAGGCGGCGGTGGCAGCGTTAAAATGCTGGAGAAGGACCCACGGACCTATATTCCCGAAACGCCGGGTTGGAACGAGATCGTCCACGGGCTGACACGCGTTCCCTTTGTTTCCCTTGCTCTTGGGCCGTGTGCTGGCATGGGCGCAGGCCGTGTCGCCGCCAGCCATTACAGCGTGATGGTCAAGGGGCTCAGCCAGGTCTTCGTGGCAGGCCCCCCAGTCAGCCGCGCCCTTGGCGAGGATGTTACGAAAGAAGAGCTCGGCGGGTGGGAGATTCAGGCCCGCAACGGCACGGTGGATGATGTCGTCGACTCCGAAGCCGACGCCTTTATCGCGGCGCGAAAATTTCTGTCTTACCTCCCATCGAGCGTCGATAGCCTCCCGGCGCGCCATCCGTCGTCAGACCCCACGGACCGGCGCGATGAGCGCCTCATCTCCATTGTCCCAACCGACGGCACGACGCCCTACAAACCACGCACCATCATCGAGGCCACTGTCGACCGTGGCTCATTCTTCGAGATTGGCCGCCAATGGGGTCGGGGCATTGTGACGGGGCTTGCGCGCGTCGATGGCTATCCAGTGGCCGTACTTGCCGGAGACCCCTTCTTCCTGGACGGGGCCTGGACAGCAGATGTGTGTGACAAGGTCACCCGCCATATGGACCTGGCGAGCCTTTTCCATTTGCCGGTCATCCATTTTGTCGACTGTCCGGGCTTTGCCGTGGGCGTTCGCCACGAAACGGCGGGCGTCACGCGCCGCGGCGTGCGGGCGATGAATGCCATTTACCAGGCCGGCGTGCCGGTGTGTTCGGTCGTCATTCGGAAAGCCTATGGCCTGGCCGGCAGCGCGATGATGAACCAGTCACGCACGAAATGGCGATATTGCTGGCCATCCGGCGACTGGGGCTCCCTTCCCATGGCAGGCGGCATCGAAGCGGCGTTCCGCAAGGAACTGGCCGAGGCCGAGGACCCGCAAGCCCTGATCGAACAGTTGAACGCCAAATTCAAAGCGATCGCATCGCCCTTCCGTACCGCTGAAAGCTTCTACGCCGAAGAGATCATCGATCCACGCGACACGCGCCCCCTGCTCTGCGATTTCGTGGACCATGCCCAAAGGGCGCTTAAAGCCGAGGGTTGGACCCCGGCCTGGCGGCCTTAACGATTGGCAACCGGGCGCCGCAACATCGTCACAGAACCGCCACTTGGTTCACATCTCGTCTGCCGGTAAGACGCCACAAAGACATTCACTCAACGGGAGAAAACCGATGATCCGTCTCGCCCTCGCTTCAGCCTCGCTGGCCCTGTTGGCCGCGTGCGCCTCCACCACGACCGAACCGGCTGAACCGGCCGTTGCGGTCGAGCCACCCGTCGAAGCTGCGGATATGGCTGACAATCCATTTGATCTCGCCATGAACACGGTCTCGTCCCTGGCAGCGGCAGGCAATGAGCAGACCGCAATTGACCGGCTCACGCAGCTCCTCGGTGACGACACCCTGGACGCGACACAGCGCATGCTCGCCCTAGAAACACGTGCCGGCCTGCGGTCGGGAGACGGCAATGATGTGTTCGGCGCCATCGATGATTACACCGCCCTGCTCGAGATGGATGGCCTGACCGCCGACCAGACCGTTGCCTATACCGAAGCGCGTGACGTGCTGCGCGGCGAAGCCACATCCCTCAATTTCCTGCTTGAGCAAGGCAACCTATCTCGCACCGAGCGATTTGAAACCCTGTTCCGTCTCGGCCAGCATCAGAACGCCATCGACTATATGCTCGCCAACAATTTGAAGCCAGACAACATGTTCCTGATCGACATGTACCAGATGGGATTCCTTTGCGAGGGCGATGAGTATGGCGGCCCCGTGTATGATGCGGTCGAGCCCGACGGCACACCACGCGCCCTTCAGTATTGCGACTTCGGCAAGTAAGACGCCGCCGTTTGGGAAAAAGAAAACGCGCAGCCCACTCCGGGTTGCGCGTTTCAAGTTTGAAGGCCTGGTGTGGCCGTCGGAGTTCTATCCGTTGGGATTGGACGGAGACCCGCACCGGCAGCTGCCCAAGGAGTGAGCGAAGGTCTTGGACAGCCATGCGTGCAAGGGGGGGAGGGTGTGTCGCCCGACACGGGTCTCCTAGCTTTGTGTTCAGCCAGCGTATCGACGCGCGCGCGCCTTGCGCCAACGGCGCCGCTCATTGGCGGTCTCGTCGCGCCCTGCCGGTACGGGAATGGCATTGAACACAGTGTCGACGGCGTTTGGGGCTCGCGCATCACGTTCGGCCGAAAGGGCTGGCATCGCTTCCGACACCGCTTTGGCTGAACGATTGGGGCTGAACATTTGTTTCCTCCTGCTAAGTGTTTCGATACCCGGGAGGTGGGACGTGACCGGCAATTGTTCCAATCGAAAGAACTTCTCAATCTGATAGTTTAAAGCTATGCATTTGCGATGCGTCCGACCCTTCGCCAACTTCAATATGTGGTAGCCGTTGCCGAGACGGGCCGGTTTGGCGATGCCGCACGGCGCCTGAATGTCAGCCAGCCAAGTCTGTCCAATCAGATTGCCGATGTGGAGGCCAGTCTCGGGGTGACGCTGCTGGAGCGCGGCAGGTCCGGCGCAATCCTGACCCCGCGCGGGGAAGAATTCGTGCGCCGGGCGCGTTACATTCTGAGGCAAGTGGAAGACCTGAAAGCCGCTGTACAGCATGAAGCTGGCACGTTATCGGGCCGGATCCGCCTCGGTGTATTGCCGTCTATCGGCCCTTATCTGCTTCCGGCGGCCGTGCTCAGACTGCACAGCCAGTATCCCGATCTCAGGCTCGGCGTGCGCGACGAAAACACAGTGGACCTTGAGCGCGGTCTCGTGGATGGGCGTCTCGACACGGTCATCTCCACGGCGCAGGACCATCCGGGCAGCGCGCATCTTGATCTCTTTCTGGAAGACATGTGGATCTGCGTGCCCCCCGACCATGTTCTGGCGGACTCTACAGCGCCAGTTGCGCTGAAAAGCCTGAAAGGCCAGAATTTGCTCAGCCTCGGCTCGGGTCACCGCCTGGCGATTATCGTTCAATCGATAGCGGACAAGGCAGCAGCTTACGTCTCAAGCGAGTATGAAGGCACCAGCCTTGACGCATTACGCCAAATGGCGGCGATGGGTGCCGGTGTGGCCGTCCTGCCGAGCCTCTATACGTTGCGAGAAGCGCGCCGGGATGAAGGCCTTTGCCTCAGGCGGATCGACCACCCCCTGGCGCGGCGCCAGATATCCCTGATCTGGCGTGAGACATCCCCGCTTGCCGAAGGATTCACCACCCTGGCTGACACCTTGTCTGATGTTGCGGAAGACTTGCTGGTGACCTGAGGTGCCCCCTGCCCTTGCGGTAGACTTGGACAAGCCTCCCCGCGCGCATTACCTTAGCACCATAGAGCCAAGGGAGGCCCTCTCAATGTTCCTGAACTTCTTCAATGAGCTGCGCGCAGCCAAAGTTCCGGTTACGCTGAAAGAATACCTCCTGCTCATGGAGGCGATGGACAAGGAGGTCATCGACCGCTCTGTCGAAGACTTCTATCATCTTTCGCGCGCCGCGCTGGTGAAGGATGAGCGCAATATCGACAAGTTCGACCGCGTGTTTGGCCACGTCTTCAAGGGCCTGGACAGCATGGCGGATGCCGTTGATGTGCAGGACCTGCCCGAAGAATGGCTGCGGAAGATGAGTGAGAAATTCCTCTCCGAAGAGGAGATGAAGGAAATCGAGGCCATGGGGGGTTTCGAGAAACTCATGGAGACCCTCAAACAGCGCCTCGAAGAGCAGAAAAAACGCCACGAAGGCGGAAACAAGTGGATCGGCACCGGCGGCACATCGCCCTTCGGCGCGAATGGGTACAATCCCGAAGGTGTGCGCATTGGCCAGGACAAGTCTCGCCACCGCAAGGCCGTGAAGGTCTGGGATAAGCGCGAATTCAAGAACTATGACGACAGCGTCGAGATCGGCACGCGCAACATCAAGATCGCCATGAAGCGCCTGCGCAAATGGGCCCGCGATGGCGCCGCAGAAGAGCTCGACCTCGACCAGACCATCCGCAACACCGCCAAGCAGGGCTATCTCGACATTAAGATGCGCCCGGAGCGCCGCAACACCGTCTCAGTGTTGCTGCTCATGGATGTGGGCGGGTCTATGGATCCCCATGTCCGGGTGATGGAAGAATTGTTCTCGGCTGCGCGCAGCGAGATCAAGAACCTTGAATACTACTACTTCCACAACTGCCCCTATGAGGGCCTTTGGAAAGACAATCGCCGCCGCCGCGCCGATGTGATCCCGACCTGGGACGTACTCCACAAATACCCCAGCGATTACAAAGTCATCGTTGTGGGCGATGCCACGATGAGCCCCTATGAAGTCACCTATGCGGGCGGCAGCGTGGAGCACTGGAATGAAGAAGCCGGCGGCATCTGGCTCCAGCGCTTTGTCGACACCTATCCAAACCTCGTCTGGCTCAACCCGGTCAAGGAAGGCGCGTGGGACTACACGGCCTCGATCCAGCTCATCCGCGACCTGATCGGCCCCCAGCGCATGTTCGAACTCACCCTCGCCGGCCTGGATGAGGCCATGAAAGAGCTCTCGCGCTAGCCGATAGTGGATGCTGGAGCTGGACTCGAACCAGCATTGACCGGACCAAACCCGGCCGTCCTACCATTAGACGATCCAGCACCGTGAGTGACGGAGCGCCGTATGACAGCGCTCCGCCGGTTTACCCTTTTACGCAGACGACCTGCTTCAGGGTGTGCACGACGTCCACAAGGTCGGTTTGGGCTGCCATGACCTTGTCGATGTCTTTGTAAGCCATCGGCGTTTCATCGACGACGCCCCGGTCCTTGCGGCATTCCACGCCCTTGGTCGCTTCGATGTGGTCCTCCACGGTGAAGCGTTCCTTGGCCGCGGTCCGGGACATTTTCCGCCCGGCCCCGTGGGAGCAGGAGCAGAACGAGTCAGCATGGCCTTTGCCCCGCACAATGAAGGATTTCGCCCCCATCGAGCCCGGAATGATGCCAAGCTCACCGTCTTCGGCCCGCACGGCGCCTTTCCGGGTCACCCAGACATCGGCGCCGAAGTGGTGTTCCTTCTCCACATAATTGTGGTGACAGTTCACCGCGGACTTATCGATGGTGAAGGACCGAAGCGTCTCCCGGCAGGCCTGGAGCACGCGGTCCATCATGGCTTCCCGGTTGAGACGCGCATAGTCCTGCGCCCAGCCAACTGCGTTCACATAGTCATCGAACAGCTCCTCACCTTCCACGAAGAAAGCAAGATCGCGGTCCGGGACATGATAGCCGAGCACCCGCTTTTCCAACGCCTGACGGGCTTCCTGGATGAAGTAGGTGCCGATGCGGTTGCCCGTGCCACGGGAGCCAGAATGGAGCATAACCCAGACGCGGGACTCCTCATCGACGCAAAGTTCGATGAAGTGGTTGCCGCCACCCAGCGTGCCCAACTGGCTGGTAAACCGGTCTGGTGTGATCTTGGGGTACTTATCCGCAATCACATCGAACCGCTCCACGAGGCCTGATCGCTTCAGCCGGGTTTCCACACTGGCGGGCGCCATTTTGTGGTTGCCCCCCGGGCCGTTGCCCACGGGCACCTTGCTTTCGATCTCACTCCGCACGCGGGCGAGATTGTCCGGCAACTGCCCGGCCGTCAGGGAGGTCCGCACCGCCATCATGCCACAGCCAATGTCGACGCCGACATCCGCAGGGATGATCGCCCCTTTTGTGGGGATGACCGATCCCACGGTGGCGCCCCGCCCGAAGTGGACGTCGGGCATCACCGCCAGGTGACTGTGCAAAAACGGCAAGCCGGCCACGTTCTCCAACTGCGCCTTGGCTTTGGGCTCCACAGGAACCCCTTTCACCCAGGCTTTGATCGTGCTGCCCCGGGCGGTTTCGATCACTTCAAAATTATCCATCTGTCTCGTTTGCCCAGTGTTCGTGAGCGCTCCTCTTCTCCAGAACCCTCCACGCGGCAGACCCATTGGGCAAAAAAAACCCTCCAGGCTGAAGCGCGTGGAGGGTGCGTACGGCCCGGCTACGAAGCCGGGTGGGCTGACCATCAGCCCATCATCCAACGCCCTCCATAGGCCCATCTTCCCAGCGCGGTTGCGCCAGGGCGGGTGCCTTGGAATTGAAGGTCCGATAGGTCATCGGGTCTCTCCAGCGTTGAACGGATGCGTCGTATGACGGCAGACGGACGCTGCGTCAACCCAGAATCAAAGAAGCCGCCCCAGACAGGAGCGGCTCTTTTTCGTTTTTGTTGAGCCCAGCCGGGCTAAGCGACAGCTGCAATCGCCGATGGGGAGAGCGCTGCATTCCCATCCTGGCCGAGCAAATCGCCGAGGTGTCCGAAACCCGTAATGCCGTAGGTCTCCTCTGCGTAGCCCGCGATGGATGGAAGCAACATGCCGATCTCACGATGGCCAAGCCCCTCTTCCTGGAGCCGGGCAATCATCCCCGCCGCCACACACCGGCGACCGCCGGGGGTCTGTTCGATCAAGCGCGCGATCACCCCATTGGGTGCGCCGATTTCAGAACCCGTGCGCGCAGACAGGGTGCGCGCGCCAGGCAATCGTTTGAAGATTGCCTCTGCAAAGGGTGAACCTTGTCGCTCTGCAGCATTGAAGACGATACCAAGCGCCGTGCGGGCGTTGGCCTGGGTTGTTCCGGTCTCGTTTGCCACGTGGCGAATAAGGTCCCTCAGCATTGGTTATAGCTCCTCTTAAAATTTTCGTTGAGCCGATTAACCAGTATAAGGGCTAAGCAAAGGTTTCCCCCGCGCCCTTATGAGGCGTGTGTTTCACGGTAAAATGGCATCAAAAGTGAATCGGCTTTAAGCAGGGTGAAAATTCTGGGAAGTTTTGTTAAGACTTGTCGTTTGGGGACATGAAAGTCCTAACATGCCTTAAGATTGCCTTGGTTTCGGGGCGAGTGCGGGGCGAATTGATTGGAGCGAGTGATGGGCGAGAACGCCGACACCCATCCAGACCGAGAGACCCCGGCGCCCGCCGGCCCCTACGATGTGTACCTCGTGTACACCGACTCGGACGAAGATATTGCCAAGGCTTTGCAGCAGGAGTTGCACCGCCAGAGGCCAGGCTTGCGCGTTTGGCGTGAAAAGCGCCGCATTGGCGTAGGCGACGCATTCAATCAGGCCGCCGATATGGCGATCGCCGGATGCAGCGTAGTTTTGGCGATCTGGACCAAGCATGCCGCGCGGTCCGGGGCGTTTACCCTTGAAGCGCGCCGGGCGATGACCCTGCGAAAGCCCTTTGTGAACTTGCTGGCAGATGTTCCCGCGTCGGCGCTGGCTCCGCCTTACTCTAAGTATTCCGCGTTTGAGATTGACGAAGTCTTCGCGCTGGCGGGGCGCTCTGAAGGCTGGGTGCCGCCAAGTCGCCCCCACAAGGACGACCTTGAAGACGAACTTAAACCCGTCCTTGATCGCGTCACGCTACACATGCGCCAGAATGCCGATCAGGCCTCTGTCATTGCCGATGGACTCATCACCGGCGTGATCGAAGCGGCAGGAGAGCCCCACACGGCGAAATTCGAAACAATGCTGAAGTCGATTGCACCGGGCGATCCTGCCACGGCGATCGAAGTGCTGGGTCTGGCAGATTATTCCGAAGCCGAGATCAATACCCTCCTGTCACCCCAGAGCGTGCGGGTCGCGTCGCGCACGGAGGACGAAAAGCCCCTGCCCTTTGGCGCCTGGTACGTTCGCCCGCACGTTCGGAAGATTGAGCCGGTCCACAAAGACAATGGCATGCTTTACGCGGTCGGTGGGTTTCTGGTGGCGGGGCTGGGCGCGCTCGCGCTCTGGATCATGGGCTCGACCCTGTCCACACCGGCCGAGCCCTCGATCCTTGCCGACACCGCTCCGACATCTGGGCCTTCAAGCACCGGCACAACACCTGTAAGCGATCCGATGGCGGGGGACTCCCTATTACCGCCCGCCCGCAACGCTGCGGCGCTGGAAAACTGCGCGCTTAACACAGACGGATCCATCACCGGCGCTCCGTGTCGCCTGTCGACGAATATAGCGCCCCTGATCGGACCGGACGCGAATACTGACGGCATCGATCCCATAGCGACCGCCGCATCGGAAAGACTGGATGCCTGCATTGTTTCCCTTGGCGGCGCCATCGAGAACGCACCGTGTCGCTTGAATGCGCGCTATGTGCCTCCGGCCATCCCAGTGCCCGATGCCGTCAAGCCGCCTTGCGTAGCGGAAACGGATGGGTCGATCCTGAATGTGCCCTGCACGCTGGAAGGGGCCTTTGAAGCGCCGGAACCCGAGCGCATCGAGGTCGAGGTTCCTGTCGAGCCTGAACCGGCCAAGCTGTGCGCCGTGAACGCTGATGGTTCGATTGACGACGCCCCTTGCATGCTCGCTAGCGCGCTCGCTGCACCAGAGCCCCAACGGGTGGAAATTCCGGTGCCGGCAGACGCCCCCGCACCTGAGTCGTGTATCATCGGCCTGACCGGTGAAGTTTCCAACGCACCATGCCTGCTGTCACGCAATCTCGAGGCGCCAGAACCCGAACGTATCGAAGTGCCGGGTGAAACCGTGGTTGAAAGCCTTCCGACCTGCGAAGGCCTCACGGCCGGAAGTGAAATCCGCGAGGGTTGTAAGCTGGATCGGAACGTCCAACTCGCCTACCGCGCCTGCAACAGCGACACGTCGAACGCGCCCTGCACCGTCACCACTCCGCTCACCCGGTTTGCAGCTGGCGATGAACCTGGCCCCAGCGGCGGGCCCGACACGAGCCGCGCCCCCGTCACATCGGTCGCGGCGCCTCGGCGTGGGGATTTCCCGCCGCGCCCCCTCAATATGCCGGACACATTAGAGCCCTGTGAACAGGTGATCACCGTGCCGTGCCGTTTCTCCGTTGAGAAGGCAGGTCTGGACACGCTGACGGAGATTGCAGAGTCCTTTTACGGCAACACCCAGGCCTGGTGCCGGATCTACCGGGCCAATGAAGGAACATTCGGAACACGCAACCAGGCCCGGCGCGGCAGCGATCCGAATTGTATCTTCATGAGCGATGTCTTCGATCTTCCTCCCGGGAACGACGACAACCGCTACAGCCTGCGCGATTGCCCGGCGCCGCAAACGGCAAACTTCTGTGGCCCACCTGCGCAGTAGGCGCGAAGCATTCCGCAGGCACTGAACAGTTCATTCCGCCGCCTGCTTCATCATTGCCTTCTTGGGCCCCATGAATCCGAACAAGTGGCCGGCCACTTTCCGCATCTGAATCTCTTCCGAGCCTTCCGTAATGCGATAGCGGCGGTGGTGGCGGTAGATATGCTCAAATGGTTTGTGGCGCGAGTAGCCGATGCCGCCATGGATCTGCATGGCGCGGTCCGCCGCCTCGCAGCACAACCGATTTGCGCGGTAGTTGCACATGGACACTTTGTCGGAGAGATGGATCGCGACTTCCGGTTTGGACATCTGGTCCATTTCCCAGGCCGTCTTGAAGATTAACAGCCGTAGCATCTCTGCTTCACTGACCAATTCCACCACGGGAAACTGAATGGCCTGATTAACAGCCAGAGGTTTACCGAAGGGAGCGCGCTCGCGTGCATAATCAATGCTCTCATCCATGCAAAAAAGCGCCGCGCCGACGCTGCTCGCCGCTTGGCGAATGCGGTTCTCGTGGACAAAATGCTGCGCCAGCGCGAGGCCACCGTCTGGCGGTCCGAACACGGCTGTTTCAGGCACCCAGACATCGTTGATCGACACCCTCGGATGGTCTGTCGGCATGTTGAAGGTCCAGAGATACTCCTCGATCACAACCCCGGGGTCATCAGCCGGCACGAGCAGGCAGGTAATGCCCTTTGCATCACCATCTTCGCCGCTCGTGCGCGCAAAACACATCATGTGGGAGGCGACATGCATGCCTGTCGTCCACATTTTCTCGCCATTGATCCGCCAGCCATCGACACCATCGCGGGTCTCACGCACAGCGCGGGTGTCCATGTGGGTCGCGTCGGACCCATGGTCCGGTTCAGTCAGGCCGAACGTGGCGCGGAAGTTTCCGTTTAACGCGTCTTCGACGAGGTGTTGCTGATCATCCCTGGCGAAATCCCGAAGCATAAGGATTTGCGGCATATTGCCGACAATCGAGTGTTCGTTCTGAAGGTCGTTGTGGAGGCCGAGCCCCTTACGCGCCAGGTGCTCCCGAATAATTGCCATACCGAGATTGGTGCCATCCTGGCCGCCATAGGCCCTGGGCAGAGCGTAGCGCAAATGGCCTGCCGCATCGGCCCGGCGACGGGCTTCGGCCAGCAGAGCTTCCCATTCCGGGCGCGGCAAACCACCATTTTCGAAATCCGTCCGCGCCCATTCACGGCGATGATCAAAGAAGCGAATATTATCGTCTTGCCGTTCAAGCGGGCGGATCTCTGCCTCGATAAAGGCGTCAAGTTCCGCAAGATAGTCGGCGATCTCGCTTGGAATATTGAAATCCATGGCGCCATGTCCTCCCTTATTATTTGTTTTCCAAACTCTATGGGAAGAACTCCGCCGTGGGAAACAAACAGTTTCGCGCCGCTCCCCTTCCCCCAAGGGAGAAACGCAAATTCAGACTTCTCGCCCCGCCAGCCAGATGATTGACTAAGGTGTGAGAACGGACTTTCTGAAAGACTTCGAACTTGCAGGCAGGATGACCTGCGCTCTCTGGGATACCACCAACGTGTCGCTCGCTGACCGCAGCCTGAAAGTCGCTCACAGGGTCGTTGACCTGTCTTTGACGCCGGCATTGCGCGACAGGCTTGTGGTGACCGGCTTCTGGCGAAGTGGAACGACCTGGATCATGCAACAGGCCGCCCACGCCCTGCACGCGAAAACGGTCTTCGAACCACTTGCGCCCAGTTCAGGTGCCTTCTGGTCAGATCGCCCTTTTGCCAAGGAACGTGCGAACTGCGAGATGTACATGCCGCTGTCCATGGCGGAACTTCAGGGCAAAGCCCGTGCAATGACCCTGGGCGCGTTGCAGGGGCGCGGGCAAACCGGTTTTGCTTTCTTTTGCCGCCAGTCCCTTCTGGAAGGGTTCCGCCTGAATACGGTCGCGAAGTTCACCCGCGCTGGCTTTCTCTTGCCGGACTTGATGACAGCTACTGACGCGAAATTCATTCACATTCGGCGTCACCCCGGCGCAGTTTATGCCAGTTTGAGGGACGTCGACTGGGACTGGTCGATCAACGATCTTTCTTTATCGCGGCTCTACCAGGACGTTCCGGCGTCCGAGTCTCCCCGTCTTCTCGCGATCCGTCAGGCGCTTCTGGCCAATGATACAAGTCCAGCCCGGCGGATCGGCGCACTCTGGGCGCTCAGTGAGCGAGAGGTTCATAGAGTCGCGCAATCTGCGCCCAAGGGTCGCTTGCTGGAGGTGTCCTACAGCGATCTGCTGACCCGCAAAGCCAGTCTTTCTGTTGCCCTGGAAACACTTGGATTCAAGCTGAAAGCCATTCCTGACCCGACACGGATCAGTCCTGTGACCGCGTCGGACCGGCATTTGGTCAACACACAGGAGCGGCTAAACAGTTGGCAAGACCAACTCTCCGCCAGGGAACAAACGGAAGTGCGCGCCGTAACCTGCGACCTGTTTCCAGAAGCCTCTGGGATATTCTGGGACGATCCTTCGCCTCTGGAACACTCGCGCAGCGCGTCCCGTTAAGCGACACAAAAGAAAAAACCCCGCCGGGCGATTGGCCCAGCGGGGTCTTTGTTCAGTGCCTGTCGCAGCTCCCGATTGCCACTTCAGGACAGGTGATGGCCTTGCTCGCCGATCTGTTAGAATTTGTAAGCAAGTTCCACACCAAACGTCTGGGGCTCGTTCACAAAACCGGTCAGATTATTGAAATCGATCCCGCCGGTTAGCGCGTCCTCATCGGTGATGTTGCGTCCGAAGACAGATACATCATACCCGAGGTCTGACGCGTAGCCGATCCGCAGGCCGCCTTCCCAGTAGCCATCCTGGCCAAACTCGACGCTGTCGTAGAGGAAGAAGTTGGTGTCGCCTTTGAAGGACCAATCGGTGTAGCCATAGAACTCACCGCCCGGCGCGGGAATGGAATACCGTGCCGTCACATTCCCGATCCACTCCGGGGCATTCGGGAAGCTGTTTCCGGAGATGTTGTAGCCCAGCAGATTGCCGTCTTGATCACGAACCTCTGGATCCAGATTTGTGCAAGGCGCACCACACCCGGGAGCAATGAGAACATCATCGCGGATTTCCGTATCGTTGTAGGAGATACCCGCTGTTACGAACAAGTTCTCGAAAGGAATCGCTTCGATATCAGCTTCGAAGCCCTGACCGCGTCCTTCATCCGCATTAAACAGCGCGACCGTGTTATCTAGGCCGCCGACGATTGTGAGCTGCTGGTCTTCAATCTCGTAGAAGAAAACGCTTGCGTTCGCCCGCACACGATTGTCGAACAGCTCGGACTTCACGCCCGCTTCCCAGGACAACACTGTTTCGGAGTCAGCCGTTGAGAGCTCGTTCCCGAAGACAAGGCGCCCCTGGACTGATGGCGAGCGGAAGCCTTTGGCCACCCGGCCATAGACGTTGATGTTGTCGTTGACCGAGTAGGTGGCTGACACGTCCCAGCTGACTTCATCATCGTCAACGGACTCGCTGAGTGGACCAATCGCGCCCGAACCGAAGGGCCCGATTGTGCGCTCGGCGGTGAACTCTTTCTCATCCTCGCTCCAGCGCGCGCCGGCGGCGAGCGTGAGACGCTCATTCAGATCGTAAGACATCGAGCCAAACAGGCCGAAAGCCTGGGTGTCCTGCTGGCGGGTGGCGAGACCGTTGATCGGCTGGCCTGGTGCAAGCGTGTCAAAGGACGATGAGGTGATGAAGACCTCTTCGTCGAAGAAGAACAGTCCGCCCTGGGCGCGGAGCTGTCCACCTGCATCATAGGCCAGGCGGATCTCGTGGGTAATCTGGGTCAGATCATCCACAGCGCCGGAGCTTTCCGACGGGAATGGAATGAACCCTGGACCAAAATTGCCTTCACCCAGGAAGGCTGCGCCGAAACCGCCATCGATATCGCCGCGGCTTTCCACTTCTGCCGTTTCGCGGCCAAAAATGTAGGTGAGGTCCACGAACTCAGACAGGGACTTCTCAAGGGTCAGCGTTACGCCAAGTGCCGTCTGTTCTAGGAAGTTCTGGCCATCAAAAGACACGTCATCGCGTGCGAAGTTCGAGCCGACACCGTTGGAGCCTTGGTCGATGATGTTCGCGCGGAACAAACGCGCCGAGCTTTCATTATCCCGGCCATGAACATTCAGGAGGGCCGTGAAGTCATTGTCGAACGGGGTGAAGAGCAGTTGGACGCGCCCCGCGAACTCCTCGTAGCCTTCATAGGCGTCGTTGATGCCCTGGAAATTGTCGTCAACATAGTCGTCACGCGTTTGGTAGGTGCCGGATACACGCACGGCGAGATTGTCATCTACGCGGAAGCCGACGGCGCCCTCAGCGTCAATCGTGTTGAAAGTTCCCCAGGACGCGCGGCCATACCCATTGAGGTCTTCACCCGGGCGAACGCTGTCGAATTTGATTACGCCCGCGGGCGCATTGCGACCGAACAGGGTGCCTTGGGGGCCGCGAAGGACTTCGATGCCCTGAACGTCGAAGACAGGGTAGCCCTTCAGGATTGGGTTTTCGTACGGCACGCCGTCATACACCAGCGATACGGGCTGGGAGGCATTGAGGTCAAAATCCGTATTGCCGAGACCGCGAATGTAAAAGCGCGGGAAGGTTCGTCCAAAGGAGCTCTCTGCAATCACACTTGGAACGCGCGCGGACAGGAACCGCACATCGGCGCCGCTGGCCTTGAGGTTCGTCAGCTTCTCATCATTCACAGTGGTGATCGAAATCGGAACGTCCTGGATGTTCTCTTCGATCTTTTGCGCCGTCACCGTCACCGTGGAGAGGCGCGCTTCACCATCAGCCACCTCCTGAGCCAGTGCAGGTGTGGCCAGAGCGATTGCCGATACGCCCAGGCTGAGCGTTGCGCGAAGCATTTTGGAGGAAAGAAACGGTTGCATCACCCAGATGTCCTTGTTCCGGGCGGCACAGATAGCGGGCCGCCGACGCTGGGCGCTTTGTCATCAAACTGTCGCGTAAGAGCAACCTGAGACTGCTTATCCAGCCATCAGAATGCTGAGTTTTGGCCACACTCGTTGCCGCAATGCAACAAATCGACCAACAACTCGCCCATTTGGCGAATAGATGCGGGGCCTGGGCATCTCGCACATGCCACAGAAAAGCACTGCCGGTGGCTCAAGGTTCATTAGCCACCGGAGAATCAGCGCGGACCTGACTAGCTCCAGGGATTAAAGCGTGTCAGCGGCTTTGGCTTGCCCTGGCCATCTTCGTCTTCGCCCTCAGGCGCTAGCGTCTGGCTTGCGCCCCCCATGGGGTTGAGCTTGTTGGCAACCCCATCAACGGCTTGCCCCGCTGCACCTGTGGCAGCCGCGGCAGCGCTTGCGAGTGATCCGACCGCGCCGCTGGCACGTGCCGTCGCCCCGCCAAGAATGCTTCGAGCGGCATTGGTCGCATCGCCCGCAGCCTGGGAAGCCGTGTCTACAGCGCCCTGCCCTGTCGTGGCGGCTGCGCCTGCCAGGCTGGATGCCGCATTGGATAGGCCGGAGCTGGCCGACTGAGCCGCATCAGAGACAGCCGCGCCGGCTGACGATGCGGTTTCTTCCACCGCGCCCCACGCATTCGTAGCCGAGCTCTCAAGTGCAGCGCCCGTTTGTGCTGCAGCGTCGGAAACCTGAGTCGCCGTATCATCGATGAACGTGCTTGCTGACTGCGTGGTTTGCTCAATGGCCTGGCCAAAGCGGCTGGTTTCAGCGGCAGGTACCTGGGTCTCTGCCACTTGGGGCACCTCTGCGGTCTGTGATGGCGCAGGCTCAGCAGGGGCAGACCAATCCGGAGTGGACGCCGCCAGCGGCTCGCTCTGCAATCCGCTATCGATCACCGCGTCAGGAGTCGTTGCGACCGGCTCCTGGTAGGTCGCCTGGGCGGGAGCTTCTTCATAGGTTGAAGGTGTTGCTGCAGGTGCACCAAATCCGTTGGATGTGGTCGCGCTCGCATCATACGCCCCTCGCGCCGTTTGACTTTGATCGATGGAAGACGACGCCGGCTGTGCGCTGCCAGCGCCAAACGGATCGGTTGCCTCTTGTTGGACTGGGCTCTCCAATTGGGGCTCAGACTGTGTTCCCGTCGGCGCAGATCCATAAGAGGTTTGCTGGGCTTCCACAGTCTCTGTTGGCACAGCAGGCTCATGTTGGGTTTGAGAAGGCCAGGTAGTCGCCTGTGGCTCAGCAGCGGTCTGCGTTGCTGCTTCACTCCCCCAGGTGGATGTCGCCGTTGGGGCCGGATCAGCCGGTATTTCCGCTTCGACCGGCTCTGGGTCGGCGGGTGGCGCAGGCGGCGCGAATTGCGACCCGAAACCGCCAAAGCCGCTGTTACCAAAGCTGCCACCGCCCAGAATACCGTCGCTGGATCGCGGTGGGCTCTGCTCTCCTGAATTGACCTCATTGGCCATGTTCGCGACGGCTTCGCCGACATTGCTGGCGCTGTCCTCGGTCGCTTCCGTTGTGGGGCTGTGCTCCACGGGTGTTTCCGCAGAGGTGTAAGGCTCACCCCATTGCTGGGTGGTCGATGGTGTCGCATCGGTCGGCGTTTCGAAGGTGGACGTGTCCGGCTCTGGCGCTGCCTGGGTTTGCGGCTCGGTCGTGTAAGAGGATGGTGACGAGTCGCCTATAGCTCCCGTGGCAGCGCCGTAGGCAGCTGCGCCCGTCGCAACGGCTGCGGTCCCAAAGGCTCCGGCCTGCCCCACCGAGCCAGACTCGTCTGCGACATCTTCATAGGCGCTGGCATCGGATGTCGGCGCCGTGGGTTGCAATCCGGTGGGTGATGGCACTTCGATGTCCGGGATACCGTCACCATCCAGGTCCAGCCCGGCAAGGACCGTATCGATGGCCCGTTCAGTTCCACGCGCCTGGCGGGAGGCTTCGCGGAACAGCTCTTCAAAGATTGAGGTGTACGCCTGTCCGGACTCGCTCTGAGTGGCGGCGATATCTTCAGACGTAACGTCTTCGAGAATCGCGCCGTTTGCATCGCTCAACTGCATGGTCTGCGGGTCTTTGATCAGGTGCACCGTATAGCCCTCGGCCGCATAGGCCACGCCAGTCCCCGACGACGTTTCCTGCCAGCCGATGCGGCGTTGGCGCGTCATTTCGGCGAGACGATCGAGAAGCTTCTTTGTGGATGGATGCATCATCGCAAGTGTTGCCTTTTCGTTCAGGACGACCTGTTAACAAGGGTTTACCGCGCGCTGGGCGAGTTTTCAAACACGATCGCTGCGAAAGGACGGAGAATTCAGGAGAATTCTCGCTTCATGCGAGACATTCGTGCATCGCCAATCGGTTGTTGAACACGGTGTACTGCTCAATCGTTCCAAGTGACCGGCCAGCGCCGCCCGGAGTACGAATCTCTGCCAGCCTCAGGGCACATAGCTCGGCGGGAAGTATGACATTTCCCGCAAAACACCCTCGGCCTGGACCTCGTCTGGAGCCGCGCCGAGGGGCCCGTCCGTCACTTCTGGTGGGCCGAATATCCATCGGAAAACCACCCGGCTATCCTCGGCTACGCTGCAAACAACCGAGTCACTCACCTCCAGTTCACCAGAAACACATTCGGCACCAAACGATGCGGGCAAGTCGCCAAGGCGTGTCTCACCGATGCGCGTACCAGCCGGACCCGCCACTGCACCATTGCGCGTTGTGACCTCGCTGACATGACCCTTGTCCCAGTCTGGCCAGACCGTGAAAAGCAATCCCCGGCTTTGCGGCGGAATGCCGGGCTCCATCACTCGGAACACCGGATAAGACTCGCCTTCCGACATCGCTGAAGCTGCCCGCACCATCATGCCGGGAAACGAGACCTCAACGGAGCTTTGGGTGAACGGTGTCGTGCTGCGAATGCCGCCAGCCTGCTCGATCCCAAAGGCAGGCAAACGTGGGCGCGGATCGACCACAGTTTCAGATTTCACGCGGGCCACGTCCTGCAGAAAGTCCTTCACCGGCTCCCCGCCTGCGACGGATAAATCGGTGCGAAAACCACGTACAATACCGTCAGGTGAAACCAGCAAATAGGTCGGTGTCCAGGCGATCTGCATCGTCTCACGGACACTGGCGTCAAGGTCGAGCACGGTCGGGTAGCTGTAGCCCGCCTCGGCGAAATACGCCTCGACGGAGCCGTAATCCCCAAACGCCTCGTCGGCGCGCCGCGGGCTGGGCGGGGTGTGGATCGACAGGAAGTCGAGATCCGGATCCTGCTCAACCGCTCGCGACAGGGCCGCCGCGTAGGGTGCATCCGCCATACAGTCACCGCACCAGATCCCCCACACGTCGATAATGGTCCAGGTCTCGATCTGGCGAGGGCTCCAGTCCGGGCCGTTCACGCGGGGCGCGTTGAAATCCGGCAAAGGCTTGCCCAGAAAGGCATAGCCATAGGGGCGCTCATCGGCATCGCGCAGGACACCGTCACCGCGAATGTCCCGGGCGGTTTCCGGCGGGGTCGTGTTTTCGGTGAAGAAGACGGTCGCCGCATTGGGGTCGGTCGAGATGCCGTGGCTGTCATCGGAGGCGGTGCCGCAAGCGGCAAGCATCAGCGTGGCAAGGGCGGCGAAGGCTAAGCGCATGGGAAGCTCCGTGTAACGCCCGAAAATAGAATGGGGCGCGCAAGCCGTCACCTGCGCGCCCCTAAATGCTGGTATCAGTAGAGCTTAGTGTAGGAACTCAAAGAGGCCTGCTGCGCCCATCCCGCCACCGATGCACATGGTAACCACGCCATACTTAGCCTTGCGGCGGCGCCCTTCGAGCAGGATGGACCCGGTGCAGCGTGCGCCGGTCATGCCGAACGGGTGGCCGATGGAGATCGAGCCGCCGTTGACGTTGTATTTCTCAGGATCGATGCCGAGACGGTCGCGGCTGTAGAGGCACTGGCTGGCGAACGCTTCGTTCAGTTCCCAAAGATCAATATCGTCGACCTTGAGACCGTGGCGCTCCAGAAGGCGCGGCACTGCGAAGACCGGGCCAATGCCCATCTCGTCCGGGTCACAACCGGCAACATTGAAGCCCATGAAGCGACCCAGGGGCTCGATCCCGCGCTTGGCGGCCTCTTCAGCTTCCATCACGACCACAGCGGCAGCGCCGTCAGACAGTTGCGAAGCGTTACCAGCCGTAACGTACTTGCCTTCTTTCACTTGCTGGCCGCCGCGGAACACGGGCTGAAGACCGGCGAGGGTTTCCTTCGTGGTGCCGGGACGGTTGCACTCGTCACGGTCGCAAACAACGTCCTGGAATGTCTCTTCGCCGGTTTCCTTGTTGACCAGCTTCATCCGGGTTTCCAGGGGGGCGATCTCTTCGGCCATCTTGCCGCTTTCCTGGAAGGCGGCTGTGCGCTTCTGGCTCTCGGCCGAATACTCATCCTGATAATCGCGGGAAACGTTGTAACGATCCGCCACGATTTCAGCGGTCTCGATCATGGTCATCCAGATCGCCGGCCATTCCGCCATCAGCTTGTCTTCAGTGTAGCGGTGCATGTTCATGTGGCCCGAACGCGAGACGAGCGACAGGCTTTCCACGCCGCCGCCAATGGCAACCGATGCGCCTTCATTGATCACAGTGTGACAGGCATTAGCGATGGCTTGCAGGCCAGAGGAGCAGAACCGGTTGATGGTGGCGCCGGCTGTCGTCGACGGGCAACCGGCCCAGAGCGCTGCATTGCGCGCCACATTGTGACCTGTCGCACCTTCGGGCTGGGCACTGCCGAGATAAACATCTTCCACCTCAGCGGCCTCGATTCCGGCGCGGGAAATGGCGTGCTTGATCGCATGTCCGGCCATGGTGATGCCATGGGTGTCGTTCAGGGAGCCGCGGCCAGCCTTGGCGAGGCCGGTGCGGGCGGTGGATACGATAACGGCTTCACGCATGGGAATTACTCCTCCTCGTGGGCACTGCCGGCCCGTTGAATTCCCAATCACACATACAGAAGGGCGCAAGCGCTGGCCAGTGATCCCGTAACGGCAAGGCGCGGTTTCGCTTCACGTTTTTTTGGGTTAACCAAACGGATCAACCCGGCAAAGCGGAGGGCCTGCCAGATGTTTCAACTTTTCAAGTTCGCGCTCGATAAGGGCAAGGAGCTGTTCGACGGCAAGGACGATGACGACACGAAAGCCGTCGCCATCCGCAAGGAAGTCGAAGATCTTGGCCTGGACGACGCCGTGGAAGACGATTTCCGCGTCATCGTTGAAGGCGAAAAAGTGAAACTGGAAGGCAAGGCGCCCGACCAGGAAACAAAGGAGAAGATCATTCTCGCCGCTGGCAATGTGACCAGCGTCGCGGAAGTCGAAGATGCCCTGGAAGCGTCCGAGACAACCTTCTACACGGTGAAGTCCGGTGACACGCTGTCGAAGATTGCAAAACGCTATCTCGGTTCGGCTCGGCTTTATCCGGAAATCTTCGAAGCGAACCGCCCGATGCTGACCCACCCGGACAAGATCTATCCCGGACAGGTGCTTCGCATCCCCGGCACGAAAAACGCCTGATCTATGCTATGCTCCTGGCTGTCGGGCGCATCCGGCAGCCAGGGGTGTTTCCCCGTGATGGGCACCGCGCCCCTTGGTCCAAAGGGAGCTGAAATGCCAAATCACGATCTCACCCGCGAATTCATCCACCTCGGCCTCGGCGCGACAGCCGTGTCACAGCCCGCCTTCACCGGTATGGACTGGTACGAAGGCTATGGCGCGCGCCACGGCGCCGATGGCAAGGAAGGTCGGCTGGTAAGCCTTCATACGTTTTCTGCGCCCTGGGACTCCTGGGAGATGCACCCGGAAGGCGCAGAGGTGGTCGCATGCGTGGCAGGCCGAATGACACTCATTCAAGAGCTTCCCGACGGCCAGACTGAGCGCGTCGAACTCGGCCCCAACGAGTATGCCATAAACCCGCCCGGCGTCTGGCACACTGCCGATGTTGAGGGCTCCGCGACGGCCGTGTTCATCACCGCCGGCATCGGCACTGAGCACCGCCCACGATAGCGCCCCTTAAGCGCAGCAGGCTGGCCGCGCTTTCGCTTCCTTTTTGTTTTGCCCATCAAAGGCGTCCCGCGCAGCATCCTCGCCATAATCGGTGGTCTGGCCGCGGGTGTGGAACGTTTCCCAGCGCAGGCCTCCGGGATCGGTCACCCAAGTTTTCTGGCTGTTCGCATAGCAGCAATGGGCGTCCGCTTCGTCAAACGTCGCCTCTCCGGCAGACTTCAGACGCGCTGCGATCTCTCCAAGACCGGCGGCGCTGTCAGACTCCAACCCCACATGGTCGATCCCGACCTTATCGCTGCAATGGGTGGAGATGACGAAGTTCACTGCCGGATCCTCGAGGGACCACTTGGCGTAATCATCGCGCGTGAAGCTCGGCGCCTGGCCAAACAATGTGGTGTAGAACGCAGTGGACTTCGCCACGTCTTCCACACCGACATGGATATGCATTCGGGTCATTTCAGGTCTCCTTTTTGGGGGAACAGCAGGATGTTGCGAGGGATGCGAGCGGCTGAAGAATTTCGGGGCGTCCAGCACAACAGTCTTCCATCAGGAAGCCGATCAGGTCGCGCATTCCGGCAAAGTTCGCCCGGTAAACGATGGACCGGCCCTGGCGCTCACCTGTCACCAGCCCGGCGCGTGACAACACCGCCAACTGGGCCGATGCGGTGGTGAACGCCGTGCCGTTTGCGGCGGCCACGTCGCCAGCCGCCATTCCATCCGGGCCCGCTTGGACCAGACTGCGAAAGAGCCCGAGCCGCCCCTCATGGGCCAGCGAACTCAGGGCTTCGATGACATCATTTGTTTTCATAATCCATAGATGCATGGATTATTAGATTGAGTCAACCGCTTTGAATCTTGAGCGCAATCCCGGATCGATCCGATCAAACAGTCGCGGTTACAAATTACCCCACGCCTTCAGTGCGGCGCGGGCAATTGGCTCGCCCCATTCCTGGACGAAGTGGCCCCCATCCGCGACTTCCATAGGCGGCGGGCAGCCTTTGATCGTGGCGCGCAGATGCTCCATTTGCACCGGGCCCAGCACGGGGTCCTGCATGCCCACGGCCATGAAGCTCTCGCCGGACCATTCCGACGCCCACCAGTCCCGCGCGCGTTTGGAAATATCCACGCCCTCCATCTCGGGTGAGACCATGACGAGTTCCGGAAACCGCCGCACGCCGGCTTTATAGCTCTTGTCAGGGAATGGCGCGCCATAGGCCGCGGCTTCGGCGTCGCTCAATATCGGGGTTGCCCGTTGCATCAGTCCAGCGACATCGAGGTCTGGCTGGCTGGCATTGAACGCCTTCCAGGCATTGAAACCCTCCCCCGGCGACTGGCCCACGGCGATCGCTGTATTCATGACCAGCAGTCGGTCGAACCGGTCCGGCATGTCCTGCGGGATTGTCAGCCCAAGGAGCCCACCCCAGTCCTGGCAGACCAGCGTCACACCGCTCAAATCGAGGCGTTTGATGAATTCGACCATCATGCCCCGATGGCAATGATAGGTGTAGACGCTGTCTTCCACAGGCTTGTCGGAGCGACCAAAGCCGAGCCAGTCCGGCGCAATGACCCGCGCCCCACTCTCAAGGAACACCGGGATCATCTTGCGATAAAGATAGCTCCAGCTCGGCTGGCCGTGCAGGCAGAGGAACACCCTGTCAGCGTCCTGCGGCCCCTCGTCGACATAGGCAACGCGCAAACCTTCATAGCCAGGCAAATCATCGACATATTGTGAAGCATATGACCAATCCGGAAGGCCCTCAAAGCGTGCGTCTGGTGTCCTCAGGGCTTCAACAGGCATGGCGTCCTCCTCATCTTTTCGCCAGAGTGCCCCAGGCAAACCAAGCCGCCAAGGGAGGACACAGGAACGATGGCAAAGGTGCTCGGAATTGGAGGGTTTTTCTTCCACTGCAAGGATATCGACGCGACGAAGGACTGGTACACACGTGTCCTGGGCCTTGAGATCAACGACCATGGCAGCGTGATGTTCAATCATAGCGCGTCCAGCGAAGCATTTGGTCCGGGCGCCCTTACGGTGTGGTCGCCGTTCAGCAAAGACGATGACTATTTTCAGCCCTCAGGCGAGAACCACATGGTCAACTTCATGGTCGACGACCTCACCGCCATGCTGGAGCAGTGCGCTGGCGAAGGTGTACATCCGGTCAAACCGCGCGAAGACCACCCCTATGGCAGCTTCTGCTGGTTCCTGGATCCAGACGGCCGAAAGATCGAACTTTGGCAACCGGGGACGCCGCCAGCCGACGATTAGCAATTGCAAAAAAGGCCGACCCCGGAGGATCGGCCTTTATCATAACGGGTGAAAACAAAGCTTAGTCTTTCGCGGCCGCGTTGCAGCGCTCAAGCTCGCCCTCATCTAGCGCGCCGCGCTCGGATTCAAAGCTGGCCAGCTTACCGATTTCTTCTGCCACTTTCTTGCAAGAGCGCACGGTGGGATTGCGACGATCAAGCTCGGCAACGCAAGTCTCGCCCTCGCAGGTCCAAACCGCGCTATTGGCGACGAAAGTCACCCGTTCGGCGACGGGCTCTGCCAAATTGGCTGTAAAGGCGTTTCCAGCCAGGGCGGGGGCGGCAAAAGCAATGGCGGCGGCGCCAATCATAGCGGTGCGGATCATGGGAGGCTCTCCTGCAGTGATTTTATGACCGAGCCCCATCGGCCCGATGCACACTTCATATATGATCGCTGAACAATCTGTCCAGCATTCATTATTGTGCGACTGCGAGGCGTGTGATGCCTTCTGTTTTCAGTACTGGGATTTGCGCCATCAAAAAAACCTCGAAGGCCGCTCCGGTCTCCGAGGTTTTCAACGAACGTCCAAAGAAAAAGATCTAGGCTTGCAGGCCGCGCTTGATCTCTTGCAGGCTCACATGGCGCGGTGAAAACGCTTCCTTCAGAACATCGATCGTTTTCATGGGCTGGGCATCCCCGCACATAAATACGTCGAGGGCAGCAAAGCCGCGCTCTGGCCATGTGTGGATGGAGATATGGCTTTCGGCGAGCACGATAACGCCTGAAACGCCATTGTTTGGGGTAAAGATATGAAAGTCTGAACTGAGCACTGTCGCACCCGCGACTTCTGCCGCGTGGATAAGTGACGTTTCGATGTGTTCGGGTTCATCCAGGCGCGTTCCGTCGACAATGTCGATAATCAGGTGCGTGCCTGCATAGGTTTGCCCATCCCGGTGGATGAAGAAATCAAGTCTGTCATCCTCATTCTGGTAGGGGGTTGGGCTTGAAGCCGCGGCGACCGGGGAGGCCGTCGCGGCGGGTCCCTGTTCGTCGTTGAGCTCGCTTTCCGGAATCTCGGTCCGGCCCGGGGAGGCAAAAGAGTCCATGCCGGGTCCTTCTCAATAGAATTAGGCCACGACCTGGCCCAGGTTGTGTTGCGGAAGCCGCGCTAGATCGGATTTCGCACTGCATTGCAAGGGCTTTATTCCACACCCGTCTATGAATAGGGTCGCGCCGGTTCCAGCGGAGAAGTCCCCCCATGTCCCCGACCGCCAATGCAGCGCGCGAGCGCACCACCCTTGTCGTGGGACTTGTCTTACTGGGCCTGCTGATTGCACGCCTCATTGGCGTGCTTTCAACCAGTGCGGAACTCTATGCAGACGAGGCCCAATACTGGCGCTGGAGCCGGAGCTTTGAGTGGGGATACTATTCCAAGCCACCGATGATCGCGTGGGTGATCGGAACGACGACGGCGCTCTTCGGCAATGCGGAATGGGCCGTGCGCCTGGCTGCCCCGATCCTGCATACGGTGGCCGCGTTTGCGCTCTTCTTGCTTGGGCGCGATATGTATAGCCCGCGCGTGGGCATGTTCGCGGCCATTGGCTACGCGCTCATGCCCGGCGTTGTGATTTCCGCCTCGGTCATTTCAACGGATGGCGTGCTATTGCCCTTCTGGTGCACCGCCCTGTTCCTGTTGTGGAAACTGCGTGGTGGCACGTTGGGCTGGCTTGGCGCCGCGGCCCTGGGCCTGTGCATGGGCGCGGGCTTCCTGTCGAAGTATGCAATGCTCTACTTTTTCATCGGCCTTGCGCTCACCACGGCGCTGGACCGCGATACGCGCCGCGCCGTTCTTTCGCCAAAGGGAGTGGCCGCCATTGCGATTGCCGCTGTCCTCATCGCACCGCACATGTTCTGGAACGCGGCCAATGACTTCGCCACCGTGGGCCATACGGTCGACAATGCGAACCTGGAAGGCGAACTGCTCAACCCGGAGAACCTTGGCAAGTTCCTGGAAGATCAGATGGGCGTTTTTGGCCCGATCAGCTTTCTGGCGCTCCTTGGCGGCATCTGGGCGTTTGTCATCCGCCCCTCAACCGGCGAAAGGGAGCGCCGCGACCTTTGGCTGCTGGCGTTCATCATTCCGGTCATCGTGATCATTGCGGGCCAGTCCGTGCTCTCGCGCGCCCACGCCAACTGGGCCGCGACGGCCTACCCCGCCGCCAGCGTCCTCGTCGCCGCATGGTTGACACGCGCGCAGCCCCGCCCCTGGCTCTGGATTGCGCTGGCTGCCATCATTGGTCCCGCTTTCCTCCTGGCGCCAGATGTTTCATGGCTCCTGAAAGTCGGCCTTGGGGCGACCTTCGCCGGCACCATCTTGCTCGTGGGCTTCCTGTCAAAATGGCGCCCATCGGGCCTATTGTGGACCTCCATCGGATTGCATGGCGTCCTGGCCGCACTGTTCGCCGCGCTTTTCGCCGCCCCGCCGAGCTTCTCCACCGCCCTCGGCCTCGACCAGGCGCTGCGCCGGGTAAAGGGATGGGAAGTCGCCGCCGCCCAAATTGCCGAAAGAGCGAAGGCGGAAGGGGCAACCGCCATCCTTGTGGATGAGCGGGAGGTTTGGCACGGCCTCGACTACTATATGCGCGATCTGGACGCTCCACCGCTCATCGCCTGGCGGCGCAATCCCGGCCCGAAGAGTTTTTCCGAGGCCGTACCCATGGACGATGCCCTGGATGATGCGGTTCTCGTCGCCAGTTTCCGCCCCCACTTGCGACCACGCATGCGCGCTGACTTCGAGACGTTCAGCTATATCGACGCGGTCGCCACACCGCTTGGGCGCTACAGCAATGGCTGCCCCATCGTGCGCCGCTTCGCGCTCTACACAGCCAGCGAATACAATGAACTGACCCGCGACCAGGCCTGGGAAGACCGCTTCGAAGGCCTGAGCGAACGCCCCAATCCGCGCTGCCCTGAATAGGTTCAGACGGGCGCTCTAAGAAACCCGCGGGCGGCAGCGATAGCGGCTTCAGTGTCATGGCCCGGCATTGCCGCTTCGAATTCTGGGCCGGTGAACTGTGCATCCGCGTCCACAAGGGCCTGCACGCGTGTTGGGTTCGGAAGGTTGCCTTCGTCACCCGTCAGAAACTCCGAGACAAACGCAACACCCGATACGCTGCATGCATCCAGAAGCCGTACGGACTGAAAGCCGTCATCGGGCGGATCATCACTGCCAGCGAGCGGGCGATACTCCACGCGCCGCCAGACCGCGCCGTCCCAACCATAGACAAAGCCAATCCACTCGGCGAAGCGCGGAAGGCTCAAATCCGCGCCCCACCACGCTGGTACATCCCTCAGGAGGTTCGTCTCCTCGATTTCGAAATAGGTCGCGGCGTCCCGAAAATAGGTTTCGGAATACTCATGGTCATGGCCAATCAGGATGGCGCGCTCAGGCGTAAGGAAACGGAGACACGCCCAGTTGCCTCCGCCATCGTGCCAGAGCCATTCCCTTTCAGTGGCAAATGTATCGCCAGTCCAGCAGCGCGCCGCAAAAGCCGCAGCCATTAGCGCCCAGCCGCCCCTCAGGGCACGCGGCGCTGGGATATCAAGCTGAACCAAAGCCATGGCGAGCCCGTTGGCGCAACCCGACTATTTGGATGCCTTTGACGGCGCCACAACTCCGGCCTCACCGGTGATCACAGGCTTGCCATCAACGCTGCAACTGACCTTCAGCGTCACCCGGTTGCCCTTGTCCTGCTTCTCGGTCACTTCCGCGCGTACGGTGACTTCCGCGCCAATGAAAACCGGGCGGCGGAAGCGCATGGAGAGGTTCGTGAAGATTGCGCCGGGGCCAGGCAGATTGTTGCCCAGAATGCCGGAAATGTAGCTCGCCGTCAGCGCGCCATGGGCAATGCGCTGGCCGAAGATGGTTGTCTTCGCGAACTCTTCGTCCATGTGCAGCGGATTGAAATCGCCTGACACGTCTGCAAACGCCTGAATATCGTTTTCAGTGATCGTGTGGACGGTCTCATGAAACATGCCGATTTCGAGATCTTCGTAGGCAAAGCCCGTGTGCGTGGTCATGGGCAGGGTCTCCTTCCGGCGGGTGGGCACTCACAGAACAAAGGCGTGTAGCGCCATTTCACGCCCGGGCGCAACGCCCAGATGACCCGTCTACCAGGCGAGTTCGACCATGGCATAGGTCGCCTCCACTTCATTCTCCCGCATCAGGGAAGCCACATCGGCGCCGAAATCGCCGGAATGCTGATTGGAGAGACCGGTTCCGACATACAGGCAATCGAGTCCTTCGCGATTGGCACCGGCCATATCCGTCACCGGACCATCGCCGATTGCCAGAATACGCTCGCGCTGCGGTAGCGGCCCAAAGGCGGACGCCTTCTCCAGCGCCAGGCTGTAAATCGCCGCATGGGGCTTTCCCGGATAAATCACCGTGCCGCCCTCTTCCTCGTAGATCCGCGCAAGCGCTCCGGCACACCACATGAGCTGGTCGCCGACACGCACCTGAATGTCCGGATTGGCGCAGACCATTGTCGGCCCCGCCTGAACGATTTCGCGTAGTTCGCTGCGATAGTCTTCGGGATGATCGTTCAACTGGTCGCGCAGGCCAATGCAGAGCATCAGATCGGCGTCTGGCCCAGCAGCCCGGGGATTGGGCAGCCCCTGATAGAGAAACTTGTCGTGCTCTTCGCCACCATCGGCGCCATAGACCCAGTAGGACTTCTCGGCCTGCGCCTCGAGGATATGGCGCGTGGCGTCGCCCGATGAAGCACAATCGTCCCACGCCGCCTGCGGCACGCCCAGGGGATCGAAGTATCGGATCACCCGCGCCTTGGGCACCGGCGCATTCGTGATCAACACAACGCGCCCGCCGCGTTCGCGGAACTTCACCAAGGCCTCACACGCCGCATCGAAGGCGCGCCGGCCATTATGAATGACGCCCCACACATCACACAGGATGAGATCATAATTTGGCGCAACGGCGCTGAAGCTGCTCAGGGTCTTCGTCTTTGTCATAGCCGCGAGGTACGGCGGCCCCTGCCTGGGGTCAAATGCGACTGCGGCCTGCACAAAAGTTTCACAAGAGATTTGAGCAAATGTTCTTTATTTGTTCTGGTCATGCATTATCGTATCCCGCATGAAAAAGCGACAGAAACTGAAGCCGTCGGGCCGGGTTGCGCGCCGCGAAGTGGCCGAGACAGCTGAGCGGTTCGACCATCGCGGACGCGGAGCAATCTCCAATGCATCGGGCCGCTACGAACCAGAACAGAAAGTTCGTTTCGATGATGGGTGGGACACGGTCGAAGCAGACGCCGAGCCGCTGCGCACCGACATTACGCCGGAGGCGGCGCGCACCATCATCACCTTCAACCGGTCGCCGGACATCCATTTCGACCGGTCAATCAATCCCTATCGCGGGTGCGAGCATGGCTGCATCTACTGTTTTGCGCGCCCGTCCCATGCCTATCAGGGGCTGTCGCCGGGGCTCGATTTTGAGAGCAAGCTGTTCTTCAAGCCCAACGGCCCTGAGCTTTTGCGCCGGGAGCTGACAAAACCGGGATACATTCCCCGCGTCATCGCCCTGGGGGTGAACACCGATGCGTACCAACCCATCGAAAAGCGCTTGCGCCTGACCCGGGCGTTGCTGGAGGTGCTCTGCGAGTTCCGCCACCCCGTCAGTCTCCTGACAAAGTCATCCCTTATTGAGCGCGACATCGACCTGATCGCCCCCATGGCCGAATTGGGACTGGCCCGAGTGGGCGTGTCGATCACCACGCAGGACCCGAAACTGGCGCGCCGGATGGAACCACGCGCGGCCAGCCCGCGGCTGCGCTTTGGAACCATCGAAAAGTTGAGCGCTGCGGGCATTCCCGTGACGGTGATGACTGCGCCCATCATTCCGGCCCTGAACGATCATGAGATCGAACCCCTGCTCGCCCAGGCGGGCGAGGTTGGCGCCAGGAGTGCGGGCTATGTGCTTCTGCGCCTGCCCCATGAACTCAAGGACCTGTTCCATGAGTGGCTGGCCCAGCATTATCCGGACCGCGCAGCCCGGGTGATCAATCTCCTACGCGAGATGCGCGGGGGGCTCGATTATGATCCGCGCTGGTTCGAGCGCGGCACCGGGCGCGGACCCTATGCCAAGCTTATCTCCCAACGGTTTGCCCGTGCTGCGCGCACCCATGGCCTGGACACGCCGCGTGCCCCCTTGCGAACAGCTTTGTTCCGCCTACGCGAGACGCCCAACGGCCAGTTCACGCTGGATGTCTGAGCGCGCCCACCCCAGCCCCGCACATGATTAACACCTGTGAAACCAAATTGATTCGTAAGGGGTGATTCTGGTCTGGTTTTGGGTAAATATGCCCTCTCGGGAGCGCACTTATGGAGCTGCATCGCAACACGATTATTCAAGGTGACTGCATCGATGTGATGTCGCGGCTACCCGACAATAGCGTCGATCTGGTCTTCGCCGACCCGCCATACAATCTGCAACTCGGCGGTGGGCTCACACGCCCGGATCAATCCACCGTGGACGGGGTAACTGACCATTGGGACCGGTTCGACAGTTTCGACGCCTACGACCTGTTTACGCACCAATGGCTAAGCGAATGCCACCGCATCCTGAAGCCCGACGGCGCCATCTGGGTGATCGGCTCCTATCATAATATTTTCCGCGTCGGCACAGTGTTGCAAGATGCCGGGTTCTGGATCCAGAACGATGTGATCTGGCTGAAATCGAACCCCATGCCGAACTTCAAGGGCACCCGTTTCCAGAATGCCCATGAAACGCTGATCTGGGCCGGGAAGACAGAGAAGTCCAAGGTCATCTTCAATTATGACGCCCTAAAAACCTTCAATGATGACAAGCAGATGCGGTCTGACTGGACCATCCCACTCTGCACGGGCGGCGAGCGGCTGAAGGATGGGTCCGGCAAGAAAGCCCATCCGACGCAGAAGCCCGAAGCCCTGCTCCGTCGTATTCTCCTGGCCACGTCCAATCCCGGCGACCTCGTCCTCGACCCGTTTTCCGGCACAGGCACCACAGCGACGGTCGCGAAGGCGTTGGGCCGTGATTACATCGGCATCGAACGCGAGGCCGATTATGCGCGCCTCTCCCGCGCCCGCCTGCGCGCCACGCTGCCCATCGCCAATGATGACCTCCAAACGATGAAAAGCGCGCGCGCCGCGCCGCGTGTGCCGTTTGGCGCTCTTGTGGAGACCGGCTGGCTGAAGCCCGGGGAACGCCTGTTCAGTCGCGGCAAACGCCACGAAGCACGTATCCGCGTCGACGGCTCCCTGAGCATTGGGGAGGCGACCGGCTCAATCCATCGCATCGGCGCCCATGTCACCCAGGCCCCCGCCTGCAATGGCTGGACCTTCTGGCACTATGAGGACCGGGGGAAGCTTGCCCCGATTGACCTGTTGCGCCGGCGCTATCGCTCTGAAATGGGCCTGGACGGGTAAGCCAGCCGAAACGCCTTGGCGAACACGCTGGGCAGTCCGTCGACATCTCGTGGGGCGCGCCAGTCACCCTCGTGCGCGTCTCCGCCGCGTCCGCGCCAGACCTGCAACGTCAGCTCGAAATGGGTGAAGACGTGGCGAACTTCGCCAATCGCTTCCAGCGATGCCGCAGCCACACCATGGGCCTGCGCCAAGGCCGTCACATCGCCCCCGCTTTCGCTCCACGCATCGGTCGGAAGCGACAACATACCGCCGAGCAACCCTTTCTCCGGCCTGCGAACGAGCAGGATCCGGCCGCCCTGCTCCAGGAGCAGCACATGGCCGTATCGCTTTGGTTTGGCCGCCTTCTTGGGCTTGATCGGATAACGTTCGGGCTCGCCCTCCGCACGCGCCGCACAAAGCGATGAGATCGGACAAATCAGGCAATTGGGCGATTTCGGCGTACACACCGTCGCGCCAAGGTCCATCAGGGCTTCTGCGAACTCACCGGGGCGATCGCCGGGCACAATGGCCTCCACCTCAGCTTTGATTCGCTCTTTTTCCTCGGCCCACTCTCCCTTCAGAGCGAGCACACGGGAGAACACCCGGTCCACATTCCCGTCCACCGCCGCCGCCCGCTGATCAAACGCAATCGCGGCAATTGCGCCTGATGTGTAAGGTCCGATGCCCGGAAGTTTTTGCAGCTCCGCCCGGTCGTGTGGAAAAGCCCCTCCGGATGCGGCAACCGCCCGCGCACATTTCAGCAGGTTGCGCGCCCGCGCATAGTAGCCGAGCCCCGCCCAGGCCGCCATGACGGCCTCGTCTTCTGCCGATGCGAGCGCCCCTACCGTCGGCCAACGCCTTGTAAAGTCGAGCCAATACCGGGTCGCATGGGCAATCGTCGTTTGCTGCAGCATGATTTCTGACAGCCAGATGCGATACGGATCAGGACGCTCACCCCTAGCACGCCGGGCGGGCGAAACGCGCCACGGCAGCTCACGGGCATGGGCCTCAAACCACACAAGCAATTCCCCAGGCAGAGCCGACAAACCCACAGAGTTAACCATTCGTTAACGCTTTCATTTCACAGGCGAATCTTCCTAAGCGTCCTCGCTTTATCGGGACAGGTCGTATTGCGATCCGCCCGCGGGGCAAGCCAATTCATGGGGCGGGCAATGGTAAAAGTGCTGGCGAATGATCCAATTGAGGAAGCCCGTGCGCGCGTCGCGCTGCGGTATCGCCGCGCCAAGCCGATGCATCGCGGCGCCCCGACCCTGGGCCAGGCCGCTGCAAAGTTCGCCCGCAAATCCCTACCTGAGCCGGGAGCAGGCCTCGCCCGTCTCAAGGCGCAGTGGACAGACCTTGTTGGCGCGGACCTGGCCAAATACTGCGCCCCGGAAAAGCTGACGGGCAAGAAAACGGACCGCACACTGACTCTGCGCGTAATCCCCCAAGCCGCGCCGATCATCCAGCATCAGGCCGAACAGATCCGCTCTCGCCTAAAAACGGCGGTCGGCGGCCATGTCTCCACGCTCAAGATTGTTCAGGGCCCCCTTCCCGGCGCGCCTGCGCCCAAGCCTGCTGCGCTTCGGCCGCGGTCCATCACACCGACGGAACTGTCTGCCCTTGAGCGCGCCGTAACCGAGATCGAATGCCCCCGCCTGCGCGCGGCAACTGTATCCCTCGGCAAAGCCATGGTATCGGCGCGCAAGTAAGTGTGATGTCCGCAAGGTTGGCTGAATGCCAGCCGGACATTAACCATTTGGAAACCACGCCGACTCACGATTGTTCGAAAGGTTATGTTGATGCGACCGTTCAGCCGCCGCGCCGCCCTGTCCGCCTTTGCCCTCTTTGCCCTGACCGCTTGCGGAAGCGCAAATGGAGACGACACAGGCCCTGGCGCCGAAACCAACGCCGATGGTGTTGTTGACATGGTGCTTGGCGATGCCAATGCACCCGTGACCCTCATTGAATATGCCTCGGTCACATGTGGCGCTTGCTTGCAGTTCCACCAGCAAGTCATGCCGACCATCAAGGAAGACTATGTCGAGACCGGACTGGTCAAATTCGTCTTCCGTGAGTTTCCAACCCCGCCCCAGAATGTCGCTGTGGCCGGATTTGCCCTCGCGCGCTGTGCAGGGCCGGACAAGTATCACGATGTGATCGACGATCTGTTCGATGCCCAGCCGGGCATTCTCGCGGCAACGCGCCAGGGCGCTGTGAAGCCCGCCCTCATGGCAATCGGCGAGCGCCACGGCATTGTGGGTGAAGAAGCCTTTGACGCGTGCATTTCCGACCGCGACATCCGCCAGACAATTGCAGACGTGATCCTGACAGGTGACGATTACGCGGTGCAGTCGACCCCCACGCTGATCCTGCAGGGCAACAAGCTGGAAAACACATTCCAGTCCCGCACGCCGGAAGGCCTGTCGGAGTTGATCGACCTTGAACTCGCTGCCCTCGGGATTGAACGCGCCACTGAAGAGACGCCCGAAGAAGAAGCAGATGCTGGCGCCAAGACGCCGGAAGAGACAGCTCCCGAAGCTGAACCGACGGTCGAGGAATAGAGAATGGAGCCGGTATGCACATTACAAAACTGAGCATTGCCGGCTTTAAGTCCTTTGTGGACCCCCAGGATCTGTTGGTCGAACCCGGCCTGACCGGGATCGTCGGTCCGAATGGCTGCGGCAAGTCAAACCTGTTGGAAGCCCTGCGCTGGGTGATGGGCGCGTCGTCGGCGCGTGCCATGCGCGGCGGGGAAATGGACGACCTGATATTCTCCGGCGCGGAAGGCCGCCCGGCGCGTGAAAGTGCCGAAGTTGCCCTCACGTTGGACAATTCCGCGCGTACCGCTCCAGCGGATTTCAACGACAATGACACGTTGGAAGTGTTGCGCCGCCTGAAACGGGGCGCAGGCTCCACCTACAAGCTGAATGGCCGGACCGTCCGCGGCAAGGATATCCAGCTTCTGTTCGCCGACGCGTCTACTGGCGCGAACTCTCCGTCCCTTGTGCGCCAGGGCCAGATCAGCGAGCTGATCGCCTCCAAGCCACAAAACCGTCGGCGGATTCTGGAAGAAGCCGCAGGGATTGCCGGGCTGAATTCCCGGCGCCATGAGGCTGAGTTGAAGCTGCGCGCGGCGGAAACAAATCTTGAGCGGCTGACCGAAGTCTCCGCTGAGGTGGAACGCCAGCTGGAAAGCCTGAAACGCCAGTCGCGCAAGGCCAGAAAATACAAGGCTCTGTCGGACGAGATTGCCGCTTTGGATGCCTTTGCGGCGCATTTGAAGTGGGAAGCTGCCCGGGCTGGTGTGGCCCAGGCCACTGAGGCGCTGAACACCGCCAAGGCCGATGTGGAACGCCTGACACGGGAAGTTGCAACCGCGGAAACCGCACGTCTGCAAGCCGGGGAAGGCCTCGGCGCCCTTCGCGAAGCCGAAGCACTGGCAGGCGCCAAACTTGGCCAGGCGCGCATTGCACTGGCTCGGTTGGAGGCCGAACACAAAGCCGCCGCCGACGCCAAATCAAGGCTGGAGGCGGAAGCAGCCCGTCTGATCGAAGACATGGAGCGCGAACAAGCCGCGATTGGCGAAGCGCAACTGGCTCTGGAAACCACACGGACCGAACTTGCCGCCCTGCCCGTCATGGATGCAAGCGAAAACACGCAGAAAGAGGCAGCCGCCCGCGAAGCGGTTGAAGCGGCCCGAACGCGGTTGCGGCAGGCCGAGGACGCCGCTGATGGCGTTCAGCAAGAACTATCGGAAGCCCGCGCCCGCCAACATGCCGCGCGCAGCGCCCGTGAAGCCGCCGAAAAACGCGTGGCGGGACTAGAAGCGCAAGACCGCCAAATCTCATCAGATCTCGCCGCCTTGCCGGATGTATCCTCGCTACAGACGGCTGCCCGAGACGCTGAAGCACGAGAAAGCGACGCCGAACTCGCCTTGCAAGATGCCGAACGGGCGCAGGAAGGTGCTGAAGCGGCCCTTGCCGAGGCGCAGGACGCCGAAGCCGCGGCCGAGCCGGCCTATTCGGAGGCAAAAACGGTCCTTGGCGCTCTGGAAGCCGAAATCGCAGGTCTCCAGAGACTGTTGAAGCCGAGCGAAGGCCCTTCAGCACCACCCGTTATCGGAGAAATCCGCACCCAGGATGGCTATGAAAAGGCCGTTGCAGCTGCCCTTGGCGACGACTTGCAGGCTTCAACGGATCGCGCAGCCGCCCTCCATTGGGCCGGGAGCTCGGCGTCAGGCGAAAGCCTGCCTGCGGGCTGCGCGCCCTTGTCGAACTTTGTCGAGGCGCCCGCTCAGCTCACCGCGCGTTTAGCCCAATGCGGCATTGCCAGCCCCCAGGACGGAGAGCGTCTCGCAGCTCACCTGAAACCCGGCCAGAGGCTTGTGTCTCTGGAAGGGCATTTGTGGCGCTGGGACGGATTCGTGCGCACCCCCAACGCCCCCGTCAGCGCCGCTGAGCGGCTGGCCCAGCAAGCCCGGCTTGAGGCTGCGCTTTCCGAGCTTCCTGAGCTGCAAGCCAAGCTCGCAGCGGCAAACACCGCCCGAGAGGAGCTGAAAGCCGAACGGATTGACGCTGAAACGTTCCTGCGCGGCGAACGCGCCAAGGTTGCGCCTGCGGGCCAGGCATTGAACGCTGTGCGGAAAGCCGCTGCTGAGGCCCGCCAGGCCTTGGAGCGCGCCAGCGTGAAACATGACAGCGTGCGCGAGGCCGCCACCCGTATCCGCGGCGACCTTGCCCTGGCGCGCGAAACGCTCGCAACGACCGACCCTGTGCAGGCTGAAGGTGGGTTTGAAGCCCTTGAAGAGCGGCTCCAGACTGCGCGGGCCGCAGTCCAGGCATCTCGCGAGGCCGAAACCGAAGCGCGCGGCCGCCTGACGGACCTCACCCATGGCCGGGAACAGGCGGAGAAACGCCGCGCAGGGCTGGAGCGAGACCTGCAGACCTGGACGAGCCGTAAGGCCTCTGCCGAGGCCCGCCTGGAAAAGCTTGTGGCACGGCGCCGGGACGCTGCGGACCAGGCGAAGGCGAGTGTCGTCGACCCGGAAGCGATGGCGGCGGAACTCGCCGGCTTGTCGGCGCAAGTCGAACGCCACGATAGCGAGCGTAAATCCGCCGCCGACACGCTCGCCACACGGGAAACGACGCTGCGCGAAGCAGAAAACACACTGCGCCAGTCCGAACTGGCCGCGGGCCGCGCGCGCGAAGCCCTGGCTGGTGCGAAGGTGAAGATCGAGAACTACGAATCACGCCTCGCCGACGTCATCGAACACGCGCGCGAGACCTTCCAGCGCCAGCCAGAGGGCCTGCTCACCCTGGCCAAAACCGGGCTGGAGGAAGACGCGCTGCTGGAACTGGACCAGCGCGAGGCGGAAAACCGCGCCATGGTCCTCAAACGCGTTCGGGATGCCCTCGGCGGAGTCAATATGGACGCCGAAGCCGAAGCCGAAGAACTGGCCGAGCGCATGGGCAGCCAGGAGAGCGAGAAAGCCGACCTGACAGGCGCCATCGCAAAGCTGCGCGAGGGTGTGGACGCCCTCAATGCTGAAGGCCGAGGACGCCTGCTTGAAGCCTTTGAGACCGTCAACGAGCATTTCAAGGCGCTGTTCACCGCGCTGTTCCGGGGCGGTCAGGCCGAGTTGCGCCTGGTGGAAGCCGATGATCCGCTTGCCTCGGGCCTTGAAATCATGGCGCAGCCGCCCGGTAAGCGCCTTGGCACGCTGAACCTGATGTCGGGTGGCGAACAGGCCCTCACCGCCGCAGCGCTGATTTTCGCGGTCTTCCTGTCGCGCCCTGCCCCCATCTGCGTTCTGGATGAGGTGGACGCGCCGCTGGACGATGCCAATGTCGATCGCTTCTGCCGGATGCTGGACGAGATGCGCCGGCGCACCGATACGCGCTTTATCGTCATCACCCACAATCCGGTGACCATGTCGCGCATGGACCGGCTTTTCGGCGTGACAATGCGCGAAAAAGGCGTATCGAAACTGGTGTCTGTTGATCTTGGGACTGCCGAAGAACTGGTTGCGGCAGAATAGCGCGCCATGGGCGATACAGAAGACCTCAAAGCGCGCATTGAAGCGGCCCAAAAGGCCCGCCAACCCAAGCAAAACCGCCATGGCATCAACAAACAGGCATCGGGTGTCGCAGCAGCCCTGACCCATAGCTTCGGCATGGCCGTCGCGCTCGGGATCGGCGCGCTGATCGGTTACACCATTGACAGGCTGGCGGGGACCGGTCCATGGGCGCTGCTGATCTTTCTGGTCTTCGGTATGGCGGCTGGATTTCTGAACATGGTCCGCGCAGCGCAACAGATGGCGCGCGAAGCGGTTGAAGCACAGGCGGCGGCATCTACGTCGCAGGATGAGACAAAGCGAGACGGCGAGAATGGCTGACGGCGCAATCGATCCGATTTCCCAGTTTGAAGTGAAAACCTTCCGGGAGCTTTCCTTGGGCGGCTGGGATATTTCCATCACCAATGCGGCGCTGTTCATGCTGCTCGCGACGGTGCTGGTTGTCGGCTTCTTCTTCATGGCCTCGCGCAAGGCGGAGCTTGTGCCCGGACGGGTCCAGTCCCTTGGCGAGATGAGTTATGAATTCATCGCTGACATGATCCGCTCCACGGCAGGCGAAGATGGCCTGAAATACTTCCCATTCGTCTTCTCCCTCTTCTTCTTCATCCTCGCCGCCAACCTGATCGGCATGTGGCCCTACGCCTTCACGACCACGAGCCACATTGTGGTGACCGGCCTTCTCGCCCTGATCGTTTTTGCCCTCGTGACCATTCTCGGCATCGTCAAGAACGGGCTGGGCTGGCTGAAGCTCTTTGCCCCCTCCGGCGTTCCTCTTTTCGTTATGCCGCTCCTGATCCCGATCGAGATCATTTCCTATTTCGCTCGCCCGCTGACCCTCGCTTTCCGCTTGTTCGCCAACATGCTGGCCGGTCACATCATGCTGAAATTGCTCGTCAGCTTCGCCGCCATGATGGCTGGCGCAGGCGCGCTCGGCATTATTGGATCCGCGGCGACAGTGCTGTTGGCCGTTGCGATTACCGCGCTCGAATTCCTCGTGGCCGGCTTGCAGGCCTACGTCTTTGCCATCCTTACCTGCGTCTATCTCTCTGACGCGCTTCACCCCGGACACTAACCCCCAGGCGCTGCGTGCGGCGATAAAGGCCGCAGCCAGCGCTTGACCCAATCCAAAGAACGCGCTTCACGGGCGCACAGACTTCAAGATCAAGCTTCCCAAACAGGAGATCGTCCCCATGGAAGGTGATATCGCACTCGGCATGAAATACATCGGCGCTGGCCTGGCCACCATTGGTGCCATCGGCGCTGCCATCGGTGTGGGCAACATTTTCGGTAGCTTCCTGGACGGCGCGCTGCGCAACCCGTCTGCTGCCCCTGCCCAGACCGGTAACCTCTTCGTGGGCGCCGCCCTCGCAGAAGCCCTCGGCCTGTTCTCCATCGTGCTGGGCTTCCTGATCCTGTTTGCCGCTTAAGGCCTTACGGATCCCTTCTTATGGGCAGCGGCGCGCTGTGATGTGCGCCGTGCCTTCCCCGCAGGATAAGAGACGAGCCCCATGTCCCTGATCGCGCTCCTCGCCGATGGCGTAGACGACTACGCCGAAGCCGCTGACAAGCCCTTCCCGCCGTTCAATCCGGACTATTGGGAAAGCCAGGCCTTTTGGCTGCTGGTCAGCTTTGGCCTGCTCTACTTTATCCTGTCCCGCTTTATCCTGCCGCGCTTTGCAAACACGATTGAGCGCCGCTCATCGCGCATCGCTTCGGATCTGGATGAAGCTGCCCGCCTGAACGACGAAGCGACAGAGGCGCAGCAAGCGCTCGACCTCGCCATGGCGAAAGCCCGCTCTGAAGCGCGCGAAACTGCCGCCAAGACCCAGGCCCAGATCGACGCCTCCATGCGCGAAAAAACAGAGCGCGCTGACGCGGAAATTGAGGCAAAACTCGACGAGGCTGAAGAAAAAATCACAGCGCTGCGCGAAAGTGCCATGGCAAAGGTCGAGGATATCGCTGCCGAGGCCGCAGAAGCGCTTACAGGTCGCTTGGGCGCCAAAGTCAGTGCGGCAGACGCCAAGAAAGCGGTTCAGGCCGCGCTGCAGTCCTAGAAGGAACAGTCCCCATGGTGAAACGCGTCATTGGTCTTTCCCTCGCCGCAGTTGCCTTCGCACCGGTCGCGCTCGCCGCTACGGACGGCCCCTGGTACACCGACCCTGCGAAGGGCCTCGCTCTTCTTGCGCTAATCATCTTCTTTGCCATTGTGTGGCGCGCTGGCGGCTTCGGCCTGATGGCCAACGGGATTGATGCCCGCGGCAAGGAAATCGCCTCGCGCATGGACGAGGCCAAGGATCTGCGCGATCAGGCAACAAAGATGCTCGCCGAGGCCGAGCGCAAGCAAAAGCAAGCCACGGAAGAAGCCAGCCGGATTGTTGCCCAGGCGAAATCCGATGCTGAAGCCATGCTGACCCAAGCCGAAGCTGATATCAAAGACCGGATCGCACGCCGGGAGGCGCAGGCAGAATCAAGGATTGCCCGGGCTGAGGCCGACGCCGCCGCAGAAGTGCGTGAGGCAGCGGCAAATGCCGCAACGAAAGCGGCCCGTGCGCTTCTCTCTTCCAAGGCGCCGGCTGACCAGTTTGATGCCGCCCTGGGCGAAGTTGAAAAGGCGCTCAGCTAGCGCCTGCTTCACCGGGGAATACAAAAACTTATCCTTCCCCACCCGGACCGGGGCGATACTGCGCCCCATGGACACCCGCTCCCAAATCCTGCGTTGGCGCGAGACCGTGCACCCGTTCTTCTGGCCGGTCTTCTTCTGGAACCTGCGCCGGTTTGCGGCGATACTTTCGCGCCGGCTGGAACAGAATGATGGCCAGGGCTTTATTTCGTACGAAATCACATGGTGGGGCGGCATCCGCGTCTGGCGGACCATCGATCCCGACACTCCGTCATGGAACGTGGGGCTGGAGGGCTGTGCGCGGCGTGTGCATGTTGCCACGCTCGATGTGGGCGATCCTCATCTCTCATCCGGCGCCATCTTCGCCCTTCAGGCAGACAAGGCGAATGCCCTGACCTTGCTGAGAGCGCTCATGATCTCAACGCCGTACGCCCTTGGTCTCGCTTCCGCTGGGAAAAGGCTGCGCTTTGAACTGGCATTGGGCTGTTTCGCGGAGCCTGCGCACCTCAACACGAGCTAAAGTGGCGGGCCGCTGGCCCAATCCTGCAATTCGCTGAAACCGCCGCGCCCCTAAGGGTCTGCGGACGCGGGTGCTGCGTGCGCACGCTCTTATCGCTAAGCGGTGGGAGACTTGTCCCGGCCGAACACAAGCTTCATCAGCCAGTTTGGCGCAAAGCGCTCCACGAAGGGAAAGCGGACCAATACGCTTTCCATCCACCGCCGTCCCCAGAGAGAATTTCGTCCCAGCAAGACGACGCCAAGGATCACAATCGGCAAGCCAATCGGAATGAATGGAAAGGGCGTCATGATGGCGATCGGCGTGCCGATGATGATAAAGAACAGGCCAAGCAGAGCGAAGATCTGGCGAATGATCGTGCGCATCCCCTGCCCCATCGCGGCGATAGGTTGGCCAACCAAGGGCTGAGGCCTTTCCTGGCCGAGGGGATCGCGGGAATCATCCATGGGTCTAATATGGGTAGTCATCATCATGCGGCCAGTCTCCCCACAAAACTGTTCTTTGGATTTGGCAACTCTATGGCGGTATGGGTAATTTTCCGTCTGCGGAGTTGTTGAAATTCAACACATTCCGTTCAGGGCCTTTGAAGGACGCCGAAATGAAACTGCATTCAGTCCAGATGCTGCGCGCAGTGGCCGCCCTCCTTGTGGTCGGGTTTCATATTCGCGCCGTGCAGGCAGGCGCCATTGCAGACCTGACCGGCACGACGCGGAACTTCGCTGCCTGGCCAGTTATCGAAAACGGGTTTGCGGGCGTGGATCTCTTTTTCGTCATCTCCGGATTCATCATGGTGTTGGTGACCGGTTCCGGCGGACGCGGCCCCGGCGCTTCGGGCATTTTTCTGCTTTCTCGCAGCGTTCGTATCTATCCCATCTGGTGGCTTTTTGCCGGCGCGATGACCGCATACATGCTGATCAGTTATGGAACGGTGAACACGGGCTCAGGCGGCTGGACGGACTTGGCCAACACCGCCAGCGTTCCTGAATACCTCGCCAAGTCTTTTGCGCTTATCCCTCAGGAGCGATATCCGGTTTTGGCGGTCGGCTGGACGCTGGTCCACGAAATGTACTTCTACGTCGTGTTCGCCATCACGCTGCTGTTTGCACGGCGCTGGCTCTGGATGTTCCTCCTGGGTTGGGCGGCTCTTGTCGTCGGCTTTTCCCTGGCGGGCTTTTCGCGTCCCTCGGCAGATTCAGTGACCTCGCTTGTCGTGCACCCGATGACACTGGAGTTCATCGCAGGGGCCTTTGCGGGGCTTGCCGTGAGTTCCGGGCGCCGGATTGCGCCAGCAACGCTTTCCATTGTGGCAGTGGTCTGGCTGGTCGCGGTGCTCGTCTTTGTCCTGCCCGCAGAAGAACAAGGCCCCCTTTCGGGTGGATTGATTGCTTTGCAAGGCCACCAATTCAGCATTGTGACGGGGGAAAACTGGTCGTCCTTCGTGCTCGAATGGGGCCGCGTCATCGCCTTTGGTCCGCCTTGCGCCCTGCTGGTGTACGCGTTTGCCAGCCTGGATGCCGACGGAAAGATGCCCATCTCGCGCAGCCTGTCGGTCGTCGGAGACTGGTCTTATGCGCTGTATCTCAGCCACATTCTGGTTTTGGTGGCGATTGCCAGGCTCCTGCCGGCCATCGCGGCAAGCCCGTTCTTCGCGCTCATCGCCCTGCCCGCTGTCCTCCTCGTCGCAGGGCTCACCTACACGCTGGTTGAGCGCCCCCTGATGAACGCATTCAGCCGATGGAGAAAAAGCGCCTTTCAGGACGGAACGCACGTGCCCCGTCCTGCGCCGATCGCCGCGCGGATCTGGTAGCGGTTTACTCGGCCGCCACGGCCGCGCCTTCGGGCGGCGCTGTCCACTTCAGGACGGGTTTGCGAGCTGCGCGGGTTTCGTCCAGACGCCGTAGCGGGGCGTGATGGGGTGCGGATTTCAGGGCGTTATCCCCCTCTGCCGCGCGCCGGGCTATACTGTCCAGCGCGTCGCAGAACCTGTCGAGCTCGGCCCGGCTTTCGGTCTCCGTCGGCTCGATCAGCATCGCGCCATGGACCACCAGCGGGAAGTACATGGTCATAGGGTGGTAGCCCTCATCGATCATCGCCTTGGCGATGTCGATGGTCTCAATGCCTTCTGCCGTGAACGCATCGGAGAAAAGCGCCTCATGCATGCAATATCCGTCAAACGCCGGCGTCATGACGGACTTCATCCGGGCCTGAACATAGTTGGCGTTCAGCACCGCATCTTCCGCGACCTGTTTCAGTCCGTCTGCGCCGTGGCTGAGCAGATAGGCCAGGGCGCGGACAAACATGCCCATCTGGCCGTGGAAGGCGACCATGCGGCCAAAGCTCATTTCAGCTTCGCGGCGGTCTTCCTCGATCAGCTGAAACGTCCCGTCCTCATCACACACCACAAAGGGCACCGGCGCATGAGGCGCCAACGCTTCGGACAGGACCGTGGGGCCAGAGCCCGGCCCGCCGCCGCCATGGGGCGTGGAGAAGGTCTTGTGCAGATTGATGTGCATCGCGTCGATGCCGAGATCACCCGGGCGCACGCGCCCAACGATGGCGTTGAAGTTCGCGCCGTCGCAATAGAAGTATCCGCCTGCTTCGTGGATCAGGTCGGCAATCTCGCGAATGTCCGTCTCGAACAGACCGCACGTGTTCGGATTGGTCAGCATGATGCCAGCAATGTCGTCTGGCTCGGCCAGCTTTTCGCGCAGCTCGTCCATGTCTACCCGACCGCGGGCGTTGGCCTTGATCTCGTCGACCTCGAAGCCGCATTGGATGGCAGTGGCCGGGTTCGTGCCATGGGCCGAGGCAGGCACCAGCACGCGCTTGCGAGTCTCCAGCTCCCCGCGCGCCTCCAGCGCCTTGCGGATCGCCAGCATACCGCAAAGCTCGCCATGGGCACCGGCTTTCGGGCTCATGGCGACAGCGGGCATGCCCGTCAACGTCTTCAGCCAGGTGGCGAGTTCATCGATCAGCTCCAGCGCGCCCTGCACCGTGGCCTGGGGCTGCATGGGGTGGATGTCAGCAAAGCCAGGCAGCCGCGCCATACGCTCATTCAGCCGCGGATTGTGCTTCATGGTGCAGGACCCCAGCGGGAAAAAGCCAAGGTCGATGGCATAGTTGCGCTGGCTGAGGCGCACATAGTGGCGCATCGCCTCCGGCTCAGAAAGACCGGGCAGCGCCGCATCTTGTTTGCGGGCCAGCCCGCCAAGTCGCGAGCACGTACCTTTCGGCGCGGGCAAGTCGACGCCGGTACCATTCCAGCGCTCGGTCTCGAAGATCAGCGGCTCGTATTGAAGCAGCCCGCGCGAGCCAGACACCGTCTCAGCCATGGGCGCAGCAAAGGTCTCAGCGGGAGCCGTCGGACGGCCAGTGGAATTCATGGTCATTGGGTCAGCTCCTGTAGGGGCGCACAATCTGGAAACTTGGGGGCGAGGAAGTTGGTGATGAGACTTTCGTAGCCGGCAACCTGAAGGTCATTATGCCCGCGACCGTGGATCACGATACGGGTTGGCTCGGTCGGAAACGCCTTCGCAAGGTCTTCGGAGTGGGCCGCTGGAATAATGCGGTCGCTATCTCCATGGATAATCAGAACCGGCTCATCGACGCGAGGCGCGAGGCGGTCGCTTCGAAATGCCCCGCTGGCCAATAGCGAAACGGGCAGGAACGGCATCTGCTCGCCGCCCAGCCGCGTACCGGACTCAAACGGGGCGCCGAGGATAAGCGCTGCGGACGGGTTGTCAGCGGCGACACCGATCGCCACGGTGCTACCAAGAGAGAAGCCCCTGACAACAATCCGCTCCGGGCTCACTCCACGATCAATCAGGTATTCGTAGGCAGATTGTCCATCCCGGCGCACGCCTGCTTCACTGGGCCTTCCAGTTGAGCCGGAGTACCCTCGAAAGGCCACGGCCAAGAATCCCATGCCATTTCTGGCATAGAGGTCGGTTACGCTGGCAAGACCATCCAGATGCTGAGCATTGCCATGGAAGTTCACGGTCGTCGGACAGGTTTCATCCTTCGCTTCTGCATGGAAGGCGACGAGCTGTTCGCCATCCGATGTCTCTATTTCAACCCGCTGCGCTATGGAGGACGCAGGGAGACTTGCCGGAGTTGCATCTGGAAAAAACGCGAAGCTGTCTTGTAGCGCGCAAGCGCCCAGACAGATCAGAACGTAGCCCCCGAGAAGTGTTGCGATAAGCCATTTGACGGGGTGGCGTGGCATCGTCACACCACCTCCCGCAATGCATCGGCGTAGGCCGCGATATCGCCATCGGTCGTGCATTCCGTCGCTGCGCAGATGATCACGTCGTCCAGACCAGCGCCGCGCATCAGGCGGGAGGCGCGCACGCCGCCAATGACGCCGCGCTCGTCCAGCATGGCGAGGACGGCCTCGGCGTTCACGGGCGTGCGAAAGGCAAACTCATTGAAGAAGCGCGGTGTGAGGATCTCGACACCGTCGATGGCCTCGAGCGCATCGGCCAGCGCGCAGGCGGCTTCATGATTGAGCTGCGCCAGTTGCTTGAAACCGACGCCCCCCAGCAGAGTCATATGCGCGGTAAAGGCGAGCGCGCAGAGGCCGGAATTGGTGCAAATGTTGGAGGTCGCCTTATCCCGGCGGATATGCTGCTCGCGGGTCGACAGCGTCAGCACAAAGCCGCGCTTCCCATCGGCATCTACAGTTTCTCCGGCGAGCCGGCCCGGCATCTGGCGCGTCAGCTTTTGCGTGCAGGCAAACAGGCCGACATAGGGCCCGCCAAAATTCAGCGGGTTGCCGATGGACTGGCCCTCGCCCACGGCGATATCCGCGCCCATCTCGCCCGGCGGCGGCACGAGGCCAAGCGCCACGGCTTCGGTGAACACCGAGACCATCAGCGCGCCCTTTTCGTGGGCCGCGGCGGAGACGTCCGACAGGTCCGACACGGTGCCAAACACGTTTGGCGACTGGCCGATCAGGCAGGCGGTGTCATCGGTCAGTGCGCCGATCAGCTCACCCTCGCCATCCAAGGCAGGCGGCAGGATAACGACTTCAATGCCCTGGGCTTCGCAAAGCGTCTTGGTGGCCGCGGCATAATGGGGATGCACGCCGCCAGACAGAACCACGCGGCGCCGCCGTGTAGCGCGGCAGGCCATCAGCGCCGCTTCAGCGCAGGCCGTGGAGCCGTCATACATCGAGGCATTGGCCACATCCATAGCGGTCAGCTCGGCCACCTGGGTCTGGAATTCGAACAGGGTTTGCAGCGTACCCTGGGCGATTTCCGGCTGGTACGGCGTATAGGTCGTGAGGAATTCCGAGCGTTGGATGATGTGATCCACGGTCGCCGGCACATGGTGCTTATAGGCGCCGCAGCCGACGAAGAACTTGCCTTCATTGGCCGTGCGGTTCTTCACCGCCAGGTTGGAAAGGTGACGCTCCACCGCCAGCTCGCCCTGGTGGTCCGGCAAACCGTCAATCTTGCCCGGCAGGCGCGCAGCTTCGGGCACGTCCTCGTAGAACGCATCCACCGAGGGCGCGCCAATGCGTTTCAGCATCGCCATCCGGTCTTCCGGAGAAAGGGGCAGGTATCTCATCGTTTATCCTTCCGCCGCGCAGTGGGCGTCGTAAGCCGCCTTATCCATGAGGGCATCCATCTCGCTCGCATTGGTCACACGCATCTTGCAAAACCATCCACCGGCCTCGGGCGCCTCGTTCACGGTTTCCGGCGCCTCGGTGAGGGTGTCATTGACCTCGGTGATTGTGCCGCCAATCGGCGCGTATACGTCACTGGCCGCCTTCACGCTCTCAACGACCGCGACTTCGGAGCCCTTAAGATAGGTCGCGCCCATTTCAGGCAGCTCGACAAACACCACATCGCCCAGGGCTTCGGCGGCAAATTTGGTGATGCCCACCGTGGCGATGTCGCCGTCAAGGCTAACCCATTCATGGTCCTTGGTGTATTTCGTGGTCATGGGGAGGGTCTCCTCAGCGTTTGTAATTCTGTTTGATGAAAGGCAGGTCTGCCACGACAGCCGGGCGCGCCTTGCCGCGCACCATCAGCTCAATTTCAGTATCCGGTGCGGCCAGGTCGGCGCGGATATAGCCCATGGCAATCGGACCATCGACGCTGGGGCCAAATCCGCCGGACGTCACGGTGCCCACGCGCTCGCCGCCGACATGGATTTCGGTGCCTTCGCGGGCCGGCGCGCGCTCGAGCGGGCGAATGCCAACCCGCTTTTCCGCCGGCCCGTTTTCGAGGGCAGTGAGAATACGATCTGCGCCGGGAAAGTCGGCCCGCGCCCGGCGCGATTTCTGGATCGTCCAGGCAAGCCCAGCCTCCACCGGGTCGCGCTTCGCATCCATATCGTGTCCATAGAGGCAGAGCCCGGCTTCCAGCCGCAGCGAGTCGCGCGCCGCCAGACCGATGGGTTTGACGCGTTCATCCGCAAGGAAAGTCCCGACAATCTCCTTCCCCTTGTCATTGGAAGGCAGGAGCAATTCGAAGCCATCTTCGCCGGTATATCCAGAGCGGGTCACCATGAACCGCTCGCCATCGCGCTGGATATGCGCGCACCGCATGAATTTCAGCTCGGCCGCTTCCGGAAACAGCCCGGCGACAACTGCTTCGGCATCCGGGCCTTGCACAGCGATCAGGATGCGGTCGTCAGCGGTTTGCAACGCAGCCGTATCGCCGAGGTGATCCCGCAACAACGCCCAGTCACTTTGCTTACACGCCCCGTTGACCACGATGTAGAGCATGCCTTGGAGGCTCTCGTCGGGCATGCGGGTGACAATCAGGTCATCCAGAATGCCGCCGTCTTCGTTCAGCAGTGTCGTGAGTCGCCCCTGGCCAGGCGCCAGCGCGGCAATGTCGCTTGGGACTAGGGTTTCGAGTGCGGCAGCGATCTTTTCATGGGCTCCGGGTTCGCCAAGCCCATCTTTTAAAAAAAGAAAACACGGCCCCATATGGGAGACGTCAAAAAGACCTGCATGGTTGCGTGTCCACACATGCTCGGCCTTCACGCCTTCGCCGTATTGCACCGGCATCTCATAGCCCGCGAACGGCACCATTTTGGCGCCGTGCTCAACGTGAAGATCATAGAGCGGTGTACGCTTGAGAGTATCGGCTTCGGCCATGGCACCATCCAGAGCAAGTTTGGCGCGCCTGCTGGCCCGCCGGAACACTTGCCCCCGCTGTCTTGGTGCCTGAGAGATTCCGTCGGCCCGCCCTCTCGCGGTGATTGCCAACTTGCTCCTTCGGCGCGGCCCGCTGGTCTTCTAGCCAGCCCGCCGCTTTCCAGCGTTTACCTGCAAGACGGTCCATTTGCCTGAGCGTTTCCGGGGCGGTTGCGCCTTCGGCGGTGGTGGAGACCACACTCTCCCGACTAGCAATCGCGAAACTAGGTCCGATTCCCATCGGCGGCAAGCGCTTCGCGATAGAAAGCTAGCTTATGTTCCGTAGATATCCCGGGCGAGGTGTCCAAGCGCCTCCATAACGGCATTCCGCGGTGTCGGCCCATGGCTGATCCGCGCAACGCCGGTGGCCGCATACTCCGCGATGGTCGCACCGCCTACGATTCTCATCACATTCACCGGCAAGACACTGGCCGCACACACTTTTTCGATCACGGCGAGATCGCGCAGGAACGGCACGAACAAGCTGTCAGCGCCAGCCGCGGCGTAGGCTTCGCTGCGTTCAGCCACCGCATCGAGCTTGGCGGCCGGGTCTGGGTCGGCCATGGCGGCGAACACATCCGTGCGCGCGTTCAGCCATGTTCCAGGGCAAGCTCCATCCATGCCCGAGCGCGCTGCACCGTACCGGTCTGCTTGTTCGGAGATGTCCCGCAAGCTGCCTTCGGGCAGGCTGTCTTCCATGTTCACGCCAATCGCGCCGGCGCTGACGACCGCCTGGCACGTGCGCTCAACATCGGCGGGCGCGGCGCCATATCCCCTTTCAATGTCATGGCTGACGGGCAACTCGGTCGCGCCGACGATCTGTTTCACCATGAAGAGAAGCTCGGGCATCGGCATGTGCTCGCCATCCTCGACGCCAAACATGTCCGCCATCGGGTGGCTGCCCGTGGCAAGGGCTTTCGCGCCCGCCTCCGCAACGGTCTTCGCGGATCCGGCATCCCAGATATTGACCAGGACGATGGGATCCCCGGGCACATGCAGGCTTGCAAACAGGGCGGCTTTTTCAGCTTGGGTCGGCATGGGTGAGCTCCTTCTCTCACGGCCCACTCTGCCAAAGCGAGGCGGGCGCGCCACCCGATTCTTGAGCAACAAGGTGACCGGATGTCAGCCTCCTTCTCTGTGTTGCCCAAACCCTAAGACATTCACCTTCAGAACGAACTGCAGAAACACACCGATACCCATAATCAGAGGCATGCCGATAAAAAATACGGCTGAGAGTTGATCGTGAAGAGCTTTGGCCGAGACGGTGACCAATATGGCTTCACCGTTATCAACATACTCAGTCATGGGAGTACCAGGAGGGGCATCTTCTGCACTGCTCAACATCTGCGATTGATTGTAAAAGAAATACATTCCAACGAGCCAAATGCTTAGGAATAGAAAGCTGTAGACTGCGTGCAGGACCCGTTTCCAGAATGGACCTTTTCGCTCATTTGGATCTGGAACTTGCGATTCATTATCGGCGCAATCCTTCGCAAATTGTGCTGCCGAAACTCTGACAGTGTTCAAATTCTGCAGTGAGAACACGACTGTGAAATTTAGGATTCCAAAGATCCAAACGATTTTCAGGTTTTGGTTATCACCCACCAATTGAATCGAAACGAAAAGGAAGATCGCCATCAGCGCCCAAGTGCCGACGAAACCAATGACGCCGCGCAGGTTCGGTCGCCGCCATTTCCAACCTGCTCTTCGTCTATTCCAGATCGATGCCGATATGGCGCCAATCGCCAAGACACTTAGAATCGAGACTAAAGCCGTCAGCGGCAAAAAACCGTGCGCCATTAAGAGGACCATAAAGCTGCAGTGCAGCAGCAACATGGCTTTGTAGTCGAACGACATGTCCGACCAACTCTGCGGCATAGGATTATCCCCCATCAACGCCGCCTACATCCGCTCCGGGACCCTGATGCCGAGCAGATCGAGGCCCGTTTCGAGCTGTTTCAGCACGGCTTCGCAAAGTCCGAGGCGCGAGGCGCGGACCGCGTCGTCTTTTTCAGCTGCGATCGGGTGGGCGCCATAGAAGGTGCTGAAGGCCTGGGCGAGACCGTAAATATTTTCGCACAGGATATGCGGCATACGTTTCTCGCGGGTTGCGAGCAGCGCCTGACCGAAACCGTCCAGCGCCAGCACAAGGCCGCGCTCGGCATCGCTCTCGACACGGATGGCGCCGGCCGCGTGGCCATCTTCTTCGGCGCGCCGCAGAAGCGATTTGATCCGCACAGCCGCATATAGCAGATACGGACCCGTCTTCCCTTCGAAACTGGTGAAGCGATCCAGGTCGAAGACATAGTTCGTGGTCCGCGTACTTTGCAAATCCGCAAAGCGCAGGGCCGCGAGCGCGACCGCTTTCGCGACAGACTGGCGCTCATCGGCATCCATATCCTCGGGCAGTTTGTCTGCAGCCTTGATCTTCCGCTCTGCCTCTTCCAATGCCATGGCATTGAGGTCTGCAAGCCGGAGCACGCCGCCTTCGCGGGTCTTGAAGGGTTTGCCGTCTGGCCCGTTCACGGTGCCAAAGCCGATATGTTCGAGACGGTCCTGCGCGAACAATCCCGCTTTGTCGGCCGCGCGATAGACCTGCACGAAATGCAGCGCCTGGCGTTGGTCGACCACGTAAAGCATACGCTCCGGCGGGGTTTCCATGCGCGTGCGGTCCAGGATCGTGGCGAGGTCCGTGGTGTGATAGCCGGTGCCGCCACGGGAATTGACCAGCATGATCGGCGGCATGGCATTTTTCAGCTTCGTGGTGCCGTCCTTGGCCTCAACGGGAACGTTTTCGCCTTCCAGGGCCACATCAATAATCCAGGCGCCATCATCTTCCTTGGCGAGGCCCTTGGCTTTGAACTCCTCGACAAGGTCCGGGATCAGATGATCCACGTCGCTCTCGCCCTTCCAGAGATCGAAAGAGACGTTGAGAAAGGCGTAGTCCTTTTTGAGGGCGGCAACTGATACATCAATGAAATGCTTCAACAGCGCGCGGTAGCCCGGCCGACCGGCCTGAAGCTCCGCGACGGCTTCCTGGCTCAATTGGTTGCGAGCCGTATCGGCCTTGGCCTTGGCACTGGCCTGGGGATAGAGGCGCCCAAGATCGTCAATCGTGACAGGCGGGTCCTCCGGGTACGGACCTGTGAACTCTGCATCAAAGTAGACGAGATCCGGCTGCTCAGCCTCTAGCTCGGTGACGAGGTGACCCATCTGCAGGCCCCAATCACCGAGATGGGTATCGGACACAGTATCATCGCCGAGAAATCTCAGGACACGCTGCAACGTGTCGCCAATCAATGCTGACCGAAGGTGGCCCACATGCATCGGCTTGGCCACATTGGGCCCACCAAAATCAAGCAGTACCCGTTCGGGGTCGCCTGCTTTCTCAGCGCCCGCCATGGCGTTGGCGCGCACGTCCTCTGCGCGTTCGGCCAGAATGCCCGCCGTTACACGGATGTTGAGAAATCCTGGTCCAGCCACCTCGCAGCTTTCAACAGCCGGATGATCGACAACCTTCGCGGCAACGTCCTCTGCGATATCGCGCGGCTTACGATCCGCGGCCTTCGCCGCCCCCATGGCGCCATTACACTGGAAATCGGCCAGCTCCGGGCGGTCGGACCGGCGCACTGCCCCCCATTTGCGTTCCAGGCCAAGGCCTTCAAATGCAACCGCGCACGCATCTGTCAGGATGCGGATCAAATCTGCCATGGCTTCGCTCCCGCGCCTCAGCCGCCCTGGGCATCAAGACGGAAGCGTTTGCCATCCCGATTAAACTGGAGCTGCTCTTCCGTCAGTTCAAAACCGACGAGAATTTCAAAGTTGGCGCCTGAGATGGATTCGTCCGCGCGCGGAATCGTGATGCGAGACACCGTCTCGGTGACCGCATCGACCTTGCCATCGGAAAAGTCGGCCTGGGTGGCAAAGCGTTCCTTGGCAAGCACGTTTCCATTCCGACGTGTGACGGCAACCCAATAAGTGTAGACGTGCTGGTTATCGCTGGCATTCGGCCCCTTGCCAAAGGCAAAGTCCAGTTCCAGCTGGGCTTCGAGCGGGGCGTCGCTGACATACCGGCAGAACAGGCGAACATCGGTAATCTCGCCGGTATAGGTGATGTTTCCGAAGTTCTCGCCATCTTCGAGTTTCACAACCCGCGCGCTTTCATAAAGCGAGGCCGCCGATGGGCATGGCCCTGCATTCTGGCGGGTATCAAGCGCATCTCTTAAGATGGTGTCGCAACCGGCGAGCATTGCTACGCCTGCAAGGGCCATCAAGCCGGTGAAAACTCTGGACATAAAGCTACGCATCCTCTTGCGGCGCCGCATGGGTGAGCGGTCTGCGGGGTGTCATCTGGGCGCCTATCCATGGCCCTCCCCGCCTCTTATATGCCATAGGGTGAGTCTGCAAAGTCACCCGGTGCAGGAGAGCCCCGAATGCAAGCTGCAAAGCGTCCTCTGAAGCTGTTGCTCGCCGCTCCGCGCGGGTTCTGCGCAGGCGTGGACCGCGCCATCCAGATCGTAGAGGAAGCCCTCGGCAAATGGGGCGCGCCGGTCTATGTGCGCCACGAAATCGTACACAATGCCCATGTGGTCTCGCGGCTGGAAGCGCTCGGCGCTGTCTTTGTCGATGAACTCGACGAATGCCCAAACGACCGGCCGGTGATCTTCTCCGCCCATGGCGTGCCGAAATCGGTACCGGCCGAGGCCGCCGCGCGCGAGATGATCTATGTCGACGCCACCTGCCCGCTCGTTTCCAAAGTCCACGTGGAAGCCGAGCGCCACCACCGCGCAGGCAAGGAAATTGTGCTTATCGGCCATGCGGGTCACCCGGAAGTCGTCGGCACGATGGGCCAGTTGCCCGACGGCGCAATGACACTGGTTGAAACGGTGGAGGACGCCGAAGCGTTCGCGCCGCGCGACGCAGCCAATATCGCCTTCTGCACCCAGACGACCCTGTCCGTGGACGACACCGCTGAAATCGTTGCCACGCTGCAGAAGCGCTTCCCTGAAATCGCCGCGCCCCACAAGGAAGACATTTGCTACGCGACCACCAACCGCCAGGAAGCGGTTAAGGCCATGGCGGGCGAGGCCGACCTTGTGCTCGTGATCGGCGCGGAAACCTCATCCAACTCCAAACGGCTGGTCGACGTCGCCCTGCGCGCCGGGGCGCGGGCGGCCCACCTGATCGCGAATGCGGAAAACATTCACTGGACATGGTTTGATGGGGTTGAAACCCTCGGCCTCACCGCCGGCGCCAGCGCCCCGGAAGACCTTGTGCAAGGGGTGATCATGGCCTGCGAGGCACGCTTCAACGCGACGGTCGAGGAAGTGACGGTGACCCGCGAAGACGTCGTCTTCAAGCTGCCGCGCGTATTGGCTTGACGTGCGCTCTAGTTGATACAGCCGCTTTTGGCCCATCTCAGACTGTCACCATCGGAGTAACGATTGGCTTAAGACGCCCTAAGTCGGTCACTCACCAATCTTGCTTGAGCATAGAAGCGGGCACGTTTTGTGCTCCGGAGATGCCTACAGCTATGGGGCGAAGCTCATCTCGGGACTGGCCGGACGAAACACGTTCGCTGGCGCCAGCTTTCCGTTCATTCGAAACAAATGTGCGATGACGCTTAGGCAGCGATGAGGAGATCACGGATTGCCTGTCCAAACCCCGCGGTTCCATTCTGAGAGTTCGACAAAACGGCAACGGTTGTCTGTGTTCGCGGTGCGTGGATCAGATATGCGCTGAATCCGTCGATCAACCCGGAATGCGAATAGAACCGTTCGCCCGACTGAACCCAAGTGTTGATCCCCAGACCGTAACCAAACTCGGTCGTATTCTGCGGCCAAGCCTCAGCTGGCGCGTCTGACGCATCATACATTGCGTCTTGCACAAGCCGCCCGTCATTAACTCGAGCTTGAGTGACCATGTCCGACAGAGAGCTTGAGCTGAGGAGTTGGCCATGGAACAGCGCATCAGAGAAGGCGAGGATATCGTGGAGGTTGGACCTGTACCCTCCTGCAGCGAACGGCATGGGTGTTTCCGTCACAGGCTCACCACTGGGATAGTAACCTGTTGCCCAGTTCGACCCCATGTCGCCCGTCCGCTCAAGGATCATTCCAGATGCACCGCAACGGCTTAGCAATGCTCCATTGACCCAGTCTTCGTACTTTGTACCTGCCACTTTCTCGATGATTTCGCCGAGAAGCACATATCCACTATTCGAATAGCTACGCATGGTACCCGGTTCAAAGAGAAAGGCATCGCGCATGCTTGCAAGAGCGCGGTGCGGTTCGGAACGGTCCATGAAATCCGCTGGAACGTCCGCGGGCAACCTGCCCCACCAGTTGGCCAGCCCCGATGTGTGGGCGAGAAGCTGCCGCACAGAAATTTCTTCAGCCCTTGGAAACTCCGGAAAAAATTGGTCGATGCTTCCATCCAATGACAGCTCCTCGCGTTCGGCGAGGTCAAGCACGGCTGCCGCGGTGATGGGTTTGGTGACCGAGGCTATTCGAAACTGAGTGGAGGTCGAGATGAGAGCTTCGCTGCCGACGCGTTCATGACCGTAATAGGCGCTCTTGCGAAAACCGGGAGCGCTCATGCCGACCGCTAGCCCGACGGCATCACCCTCATCAACGCGGGTCCTCGCAATCTCTGCCAGCGCAGAAAACCCAGTTTTTCGCCAAGTCGCGTCAGCATGACTGCGGGAGGCAATGCCCACCCCGAACACCCCAACAAGGCCTCCGAGTGTCATTCGCCGCGTTATCGACCTCATATGAACCTCCGGCATCTTTCGGCTGATTAAGGTCGTCTACCATATCGATGACTTTCCGGCCAAAATGAAGCGTCAGCCCTGTTGGGGCGCCGCTTCCACTATCCTAAATCATTCTTCAGTGATCCGCCTCTGCCGAAAAGCATGAGCGGTGGGCACTTTATGCAAGCGTCCTTTTTTCGCCCCATCTACGTCACTCAAGCTTAGTGCGGGCCTGTCCACTACCGGCGATTTTCTGCCAGCCTTAGCAAACTTGGGCGCTAAGCCGCCCCAGCCTCGACCAGTTCTAGGGCCGGTTTGACCGCCTCTACATTCGCCACTACGGGGAGCCAACAAGTGACGATGGTGCCGCCTTCGGGGTTGTCCTTGATGCCGACATTTCCGCCGTGCAGGTCGATGAAGCGGTGCACCAAGGCGAGGCCAAGGCCGGCGCCGCGCTGGTCGCCGCTGGTGAAGCTGTCAAAGCTTGTCGCTCGGGTCTCCGGCGCCATGCCCTTGCCCGTATCGGTGACGGTAATCGTGGCCATCTCACCCACGCGCTGGGCTGAGACCGTGATCTCGCCGCCCGCTTCGGTGAAGCGCAGGGCATTGGAGACGAGATTGAAGAGAACCTGACGCAGGCGGTGTTCATCGGCGCGGATCAAGCCAAGATTCTCGCCCAGCTCCGCATGGACGTGAACTTGCGTGTCGGACGCCTTGGTGACGACCATTTCCACGGAGTCTTTCACAAGCTGGCCAAGCGGCACGTCTGAAAGGTCCAGATCAAGCCGGCCCGCTTCGATCATGGCGAGGTCGAGGATGTTCTCGATCAGCTTGGACAAATGGTCAGAGGCCTGGAGAATGGCAGAAACATAATCCGCCTGGCGGTCTGTCAGGTCGCCATGGCGCTGGCTTTCGAGGAATTCCGCATAGCCGAGGATCGTCGTCAGCGGGCTGCGCAGCTGGTAGCTGACATTCTGAACGAATTCGGTCTTGAGCCGGTCAGCCGCTTCAAACGCCTCGGCCCGCTCGCGCAGGGCGCTTTCCACCCGGCGCGTGGCCGTGACATCTGCCATGGCGATCAGCGTGTTCCCATCCGGCAGCGGATGGGTGAGGTAGGTCAGGATTGAGCCATCGGAGCGCTTCATCTCGCCGGTCGTGGCCTGGCGCGCCTTGGCGCTCGGATCGGTAATGTGTCCCTTGATCTCGTCCCATGTCGCCGTGTCGTGGAACAGCGGCAGACACGACTCGATAACAGAGGAATAGTCCGGCTCGTTTTTCAGATCGTCCGGATTCAGCTTCCAGAGCTCTGCGAGGGCATGGTTCCAGAGCTTCAGGCGGCCATCGCTGCCAAACACGGCGCAGGCTTCATGGAGGCTGTCCAGGGTCGAGGTCTGGGTCTTGGCCATCGCCTTGAACTGCGTCTTCAGGTCCAGCTCAGTCGTGATGTCCTTGAAGAGCAGGAGCAGCCCGCCCATCGGGTGGCGCTGGCGCGTCACGCTCAACGTCTTCTTGCCGGGCAAGGACCAAGTGTCTTCCTCAACCCCATCAATGTCGAGATAGTAGGCCAACTCATCGGCCCGCCAGGCGGCATAGTCCGTCCGCGCCGGAAGCTTGCGTTGCTCGCGGAGCCTGTCGAGCAATTGACCGTGCCCAGGCCCGTCGATCAGGAAGGCTTCGTCCAAATCCCACATTTCAGCAAAGGACCGGTTGTGGAAGATCAGCTTCCGGTCAGAGCCGAAGATCGCCACACCATCAGCCACATGGTTCAGCGTCTCGGCATGGGCTTTTTCCAGGCGGGCCAACTCTTCACGCGCGGCTTCCTGGGCCGACACATCCAGCGCCATGGCCCCTGCCCCACCATTGAGAGGGAAGGTCAGCACGCGCATGGCCCGGCGCTCACCGGCAATCGCCATGTGGCGCGTATCGTCGATTTCGGTCCCGGTATCGTTTGTCTTGCGGGTCTGCTCGCCCGATTGGGCATCCAGGAAGGTTTGCTTTTCCAGCACTTTCTCGAGCGAGCCCGCCTCTACGGCGTCCACATAAGCCGGGTTTGCCCACAGCAGTTTGCCTGCACCGGACATCCGCCAGGCCGGGAATGGCGCCCGGTCCAGCATTTCCAGGAATGCGAACGGATTGGCCGCCAGGATGCGGCGCATTTCTTCATGCTTGATGATTGTGCTTGAACTGGCGAGGTGGCGCGCCGTGGAGTCCGTCAGCCAGACGATGACCCGAGCGCCTGCACCGGTTCGGCCGTCGGCTTCAATGAAACCACGCTGTTGTGTCGAGATGGTCAGAGAGAAAGACGTGCCATCTTCCATCAATTCGCGCAGGGCGATGCGAAGGGTCGTGTCGCGGCCCGAGGCGTCACGCGCCTCCAGATCAGCGAGCCCTTCGAGGATGGCCAATGCGGGGTCGTTGGAAATGCCGTCATCGGTGTAGCGCAACAGCGTCGCAAAAGCCGCCTCAGACCCCATCAGCTCCGGCGTGCCGAGGCTTTCGACATCGCTCGCGTCCTGCGCGGCGCTATCCCAGACGAGCACAATCCCCGGATTGGCAGACAAGATAGAGCGCTGTTCGGCTAGCTCAGCCTCGAGATCGGACGAGCGGTCGCGGAAACGCTTCGCTGCGCCGCGCGCACCATCTGACACGCGAAGCGCCCAAAGCAGAGACGCCAGCGCCATCGCCGAGGCGCCCGCTGCAATCAGGAACGGGATCTGGTCGCCAGAAATTGCCATCGCCGCACCGCCTTTTCTGTCGCGATCCGCGAATCTTCGGATCGCCTACGCTTAATACCAATTAACCGATTGCGCCGATTGCGTTAACCAGCACTTAACAGATGCCTCCATGCGAGAATTCCACATTGGGCCTTTACACCGCCCCGCCCGGCGCGCGACGATAGCGTTAACGTTGCATTGGGAGAGCAATTATGGCGGGTGTGAACCTTCTCGAAATGATCATGAATGCGCAGGGTGGCGCAACAAAACAGCAATTGGGTCAACAGCTTGGCCTGAATGAAGACCAGACCGGCGCCGCGCTGAAAGCGCTGTTGCCGGCTCTGTCTGCGGGCCTCAAGGCCAACACGGCCAAGCCCGGCGGAATCGAAGCTCTGCTCGGTGCGCTGCAAAATGGCCAGCATGAGCAATATCTTGACCAGCCAGAGGTGCTGTCCCGCCCGGAAACCATTCAGGACGGAAATGCCATCCTAGGCCACCTTCTTGGATCGAAAGACATGTCCCGCGCCGTGGCCAGCCGCGCATCGGAGAAAACCGGCATCAGTGATCAGGTTCTGAAGATGGCTTTGCCGATGGTGGCATCCATGGTGATGGGCTCGCTCTCCAAACAGACAAAAGACCCCAATATCGCGGGACAACTCATGGGAATGCTTGGCGGCGGTCAGCCCCAACCACCCCAGAGTTCCAGCTCTGGCGGCGGACTTCTGGGCGGATTGCTCGGCGCGGTTATGGGTGGCGGAAACAAGCAGCAACCGGCCCAGGCCCAGCAGGGCGGCGGCATGATGGGTATGCTCGGTAACCTGCTGGACAGCGACAATGATGGATCCGCTGTCGACGACATTTTCGACATGGTCATGAAACAACGCCGCTAGCCACAAAAGGGTAGCGTCCTGGAGTGTGGGCTGCCATAGCGGGAGCGAGGCAGACTCAACGCGTTGGGGAATATCATGGACTCAGCTGAACTCGCGCGGCTCGAACCTGAGCAGCTCAGAACCGGTGTAAGTTATCACGAAGCTCTGACCCTGTCTGAGCAACTTGCCGGCAGCACTTTGTCCATGATCGAGCGCGTGGACGTCGGCCTGGCCCTCGCCGATGAACAGCTTGGCCACGAGCCAGAAAACCTCGCTTCGCCAGACCAGGTGCGGCATGCGCTGGCGACGCTTGAAGCGACCGAACTCGACCTGGCCGAGCGCGACCATTGGACTTCCGACGACGCGATTACAGCGCGAGAAATGATGGTCCGCTTGCTGGATCGGCAAGCCGGGCTCCTCCTTGCCATGGGCAATCCCGTCGCCGCGTTTCTGAAGGCGAGACTGGCCCGCGACCTGGCTGAGGATTTTGGCGAGGACCAGAATGACAGTGCCGCGGACCGCGCCGAATTGATGCTCGTCGCCGCTGAGCGGTGTGGGCGAGAAGACTTCATTCAGGAAGCCCACGAGGCAATGGAGGCCGCCGGGGTCGCCCCAATACTCGCTGGGGCCGTCGAGAGCGGTGCGGAAGACGAGTTCATCGAGATGATGGACACTGGCGGGTTTGAAACGGCCGCGCCACCACCCCCCATGTCCGCCCCGGCTCCAGAGAGCTTTCCGGAAGCGGTGTCCGCACCGGCTGCCCCTGCCCCAGAGACCATGCGTGGTGCCACGCCAACGGCGCGCCGACGCAGTTCAGTTTCGCGAGCCGAAGAGACATCGAGCCCAGCGCCGGACGCGGACCTGCCGTATCACGAAGTGCCTGTGTTCTTTGCGACGCACCGCAACAGGTCCGGCAAAAAGAACCCGTATGACTTTTTCCGCGGCAAGCGCGCCGACCTGAGCTTGGGCAAGGCGAGCGTCACAGTCCCGAAAAATCGCGAGGTCGGTGACTTCAAGGTTGCCAAACGCTCAAGCTGGAAAACTGCCGACAAGGCGAAGCTCATAACCATCGATACGCTGAACCTGATCGGCGACAAGGCAGCCTTTCTCGATGAGTTCCGCGCTGATATGGGCGCCTCCGCGCGCAAGGAAGCGCTGGTCTTCATCCACGGCTACAACACGTCCTTCGCGGGCGCCCTCATGCGAGCCGGGCAACTCTCAGTCGATCTCGATATCGATGGCGCCACACTAATGTATTCTTGGCCCTCCAAGGCCAGCTTCATGAGCTACGTGATTGACCGAAACCAGGTCATCGCCCGGTTTGTGAATGACCTTCGCGACCTGATCGTCGAAATCGCGCTCAACACCGGCGCGGAGCGGGTCCACATCCTTGGGCATTCCATGGGATGCCAGTTCCTTCTCGATACGCTAGAGAAAGTTCTGATCCACCCAGACATCCTGCAGGGCAATGGCGAGCCGATCGCGGACGAAATCATCTTTGCGTCGCCGGATGTGGACGCCGAGGACTTTGTTGCCACGGTTCCAGACATTCGCGGGCTGGCGAAGCGGATCACCGTATACAGCTCGCGCGAAGACCGGGCCCTTGCCGCCTCCAAACTGCTGTGGGGTTCACCGCGCGCCGGGCAATCGCCAGACTTGGTGGGCCGAGCCGGGGTCGACGCCATCGATACCACTGCCGCCGAGCAGGATTTCCTCGGCCATAGCGACTATTCCAAGAGCGCGATTGATGATGTCCGCGCGGTGGTCTGGCTGCCTGAAGATGTGCCGCCGCAAAAGCGTGACGCCATTCTGAAGCCCGATGAAGGCGGCGCCCACTGGATTTATCGCGGCGCAGAAACGGTCACCACCGGGCTGCCCTTCAGGCAAGCACTGGTCTATCTCCGCGAACACGGGGCTGAAGCGGCTCGCTCGCTGATGGACCTGGTTTCACCCGCGTCCGGTGCCGCTGCATCGATTGATGACCATGTCCGGTCAGAATTGCGCAAACTGCTCACCTGAGTCTGGCAGCCCGAAAAAGAGCTTGCGTTCGGCCTCTTCATGCCCCATATTGATAATCGATGAAAATCGATGATCGTTATGAACCTGGAGATGTGATCTCCGTCAGATTCGCCGGCGTTCTACGCCACTATGGCGTGGTCACTTTTGGCGGGCGCGTCCTTTCCAATAATGGCTATCGCGGCGGCGTGATTTCCCAGACCGTTGCGGAATTCGCCGATGGCCGATCGGTGCAATACCATGGAAACCGGGACGGTAGCTGTGGGTACCTCGCCCATGACCGCGCCCACAGACATCTTGGGAAAGACTACACCCTGACGGGGGCGAACTGTATCGACTACACGCGCCAGGCCCGTGGCCAGCGCCCTAGCCCATGGCAGGTAGGCCGTGCGGTGTTGATGGCGATTGGCGATATGCGAAAATCGAGGCGATAGCCCCTATTCCGCAGCGACCGCGTCTGCAGGCGCACCGGCATCCAGGCGACGTCCATTTCGAGTGAAGACCAATGCGCCATCTTCGAGCGGCGCTTTGCGGAACATCTTCTTGTCTTTGGCGTAGCTCTGGGGGTTGAGCCAGGGCTCACGATCGCCCTGTTTGGGGAAAAGATGCATCACGCGCTGCATATATCCGGCTGAAAAATCATCGATCCAGGGCCGCGCTTCCATGGTCTCTTCGCCCGGGCGCAATTGGGGGACCACCGTGTTCGCGCCCATCGCGTCCATGCGATTGAGAACGCGGCAGGCATATTCTGCGGTCAGATCAGCGCGCAACGTCCAACTCGCATTGATGTAGCCAAACGTGGAAATCAGGTTCGGCACGCCCGCATAGGCCAGCCCTTTGTAGGTCCATGTGTCACCGAAAACGACCGGCTCCCTGTCGACCTCAAACTCCGCTTCGCCGAGGATCACCATTTCCAGCCCCGTCGCCGTCACGATGATATCGGCCTCGAGATGCTCGCCTGATTTCAGTTTGATGCCCGTCTCATCGAACGTCTCAATATGATCCGTGACCACGCTGGCGCGCTGGGACCGCAGGGCCTCAAACAGGTCTGAATTCGGCACAAGACAAAGGCGCTGGTCCCAGGGGTTATACGTTGGCGTGAAATTAGTTTCGATGTCGAATTCAGGCCCAAGTTCTTCGCGCAATAGTCCTAAGAGGCGCTCCTTGACCTTAGCGGGGTTCTTTCGAGTCTGGTTGTACACCATTTGCTGCCACGTCACGTTTTTTGCGCGGGTGAGCCCATAGGCCCAACTGTCAGGCAGGAATTTGCGGAGTGTATTTGCAACGGCGTCCTCATCGGGCCGGGACACGACATAGGTCGGTGAACGCTGGAGCATCGTCACATGCCCGGCTGTATCCGCCATGGAGGGAACGAGTGTCATGGCCGTCGCCCCGGATCCGATGACAACGACTTTTTTTCCGGCATAATCCAGGTCTTCCGGCCAGAATTGCGGATGCACCACCTGTCCCTGGAACGCGTCGCGACCGGGGAAGTCTGGCGTGTGCCCCTGGCGATAGCTGTAATAGCCCGCGCACATCATGAGGAAATTACAGGTGAAGGCGACGGTCTCACCAGTCTTCGTGTTTTCCGCTTCAAGCTGCCAGGCGGCGGCTGCGCTGCTCCATGACGCCCGCGTCAAACGATGGCCAAAATGGATGTGGCGGCGAATGTCATGCTCGTCAGCGGTCTCATTCACATAGTCGCGGATCGATGGGCCGTCCGCGATCGATTTGGCCGCTGTCCAAGGTTTGAAATTGTAGCCCAACGTATGCATATCGCTGTCAGAGCGAATGCCTGGATAGCGGAACAGGTCCCAGGTCCCGCCAATAGCCTCACGCGTTTCGAGCAGTGCAAACCGCTTGTCAGGGCAATCGCGCTTCAGGTGTACCGCCGCGCCAATCCCGGACAGACCCGCCCCGATAATCATCACATCTACGTGCGACGTCTCAGCCATGTGTTGTCCTCCGCCAGCGCGGGCAATTCCTGACGCCCGTGTCATGTTTCACGAAATGTACCGCGAAATGGGCTCTTGGCCAATGCATCTGACGTGCGCCAATTTCGAATATGAATTGCGACGGGCCTGCAGTGCGCTATTTGCAGGCCATAGTCTTCAGGAGATCCGACATGCTTCGCACCGCCGCCGCCCTATCCAGCCTGTTGCTCGCTTCGGCTTGCGCCGGCGCTGCCGACACACCTCCCGCCACGCCTGAGGCGCCTTCCGATCTCAGCCTCGAACTGACGGAAATCGCCACCGGACTGGAGTTTCCCTGGGGCATGGCCGCGCTTCCAAGCGGCGACATGCTGGTGTCGGAGCGTGAAGGTCGCTTACGAATTCTCCGCGCGGGCACACTCGACCCTACCCCGCTCGAAGGCTTGCCCGACGACATTTATGTCAACCGACAGGGTGGCCTGTTGGACGTGGCGCTGCACCCCGATTTCCAGACGAATGGAATGGTCTACCTCTCCTATAGCCAGGGCGATTCTGACTCAAACCAGACCACAATCATCCGCGGGACACTGAACGACGGCGCCACAGCGCTGGAAAATGTTGAGCAGGTGTTCAGCGCCCATATGCCGGAAAAGCGTGGCGGCGCACATTTCGGCTCCCGCATCGTCTTCATGAATGATGGCGCCATGATTGTGACCACCGGTGATGGTTATCGCTGGATGGATCTGGCGCAGGACCCGACGAGTCATTTCGGAAAAGTGCTTCGCATGACAGACACCGGCGAGCCGCTGCCCGACAATCCGTTCTTCGACCAGGGCGGCCCGGCCCAATACGTCTGGACCTATGGTCACCGCAACGTCCAGGGCGCGGCCTACAATCCTGCAACGGGCATGCTCTACACCCATGAGCACGGCCCCAAGGGCGGCGATGAACTGAACATCATCGAAGCCGGGACGAATTATGGCTGGCCTGAGATCACCTACGGCGTGGACTATGACGGCTCGATCATCTCCAGCGAAACCGAGATGGAAGGCATGGCCCAGCCTGCCACATATTGGGTGCCGTCCATCGCGCCTTCGGGGATGCTGTTCTACACAGGCGAGGCCTATCCCGGCTGGCAAGGTGACCTTCTGATTGGCGCCATGCAGGGCCCTGCGGGCCGCAAGCTGGTGCGCGTCGAACTGGATGAAGCCGGTCAGGTTGTCGGCCGCGAAGACCTGCTTGCGGATTTGGGCGAGGGCTATCGCGACGTGGAAATCGGCGCGGATGGCAAGCTCTACCTTGCGACAATCGACATCGACGGGAAGATCTACCGGGCCGATATCGCCGAGTAACGCGCCCTATCCGGCGCGCCCTGCTTCTGCATCTAGGGCGCGCTGGACGGCGCGGTGAAACTCCGTCCGGGCTGGGTTCTCCCCATCCTGAAAGCCCATCGCCGTGGTCCAATTGCCGTTTGAAGCTATGACAAGGTCGCGCTCTGGGTCGATGAAGATCGCCTGGCCGAAGATACCCCGCGCCCCGAAAGCGGCGCCCTCATAGGTCCACCATTGATAGCCATATCCATCGACCGGACTGCCAATGTCGGCTTGCCACGCCGTGGCGGCCGCCAGCCAATCATCGGGCACCACGCGCTCACCGCCGACCACCGCGCCATCCAGAATGAACTGGCCGAAGCGGGCGAAGTCGCGTGTTGCGGCCTGGATGCAGCACCCGCTGATTTCGCGTCCGTCTGGCCCGATCAGCCAGGTGGCCTTCTGCTCCATGCCATAGGGAGCCCAGATTTTCTCCGATAGGTAATCGGACACAGTCTTACCGGTTGCCTCAGCAACCAAGATGCCGATGAGGTTGGTCTCACCGGTTGAGTAATTCCATTGCTGGCCAGGCGGATGGGCACGGGGCAAGGTGCGCATGTAGCTGACGAGGTTGGCTACGTCGGGATCATCCGAAACATGCTGGGAGAAAAGGGCCACGTCGGAGCCGGGGTCTTCATAATCCTCGTTCCAGGCAACACCTGATGTCATCGTGAGGAGTTCTCGGATCGTGACATCGTCATAGGCCGAACCGGCAAGGCCTTTCACATATGTCGATACGGAATCGTCAAGGCTGTTGATGAAGCCATCCTTTACCGCCGCGCCAACCAGTGTCGACGTCACCGACTTGGCCACAGAGAAGCTCGTCCAGCGTCCCTCTCTATCGAAGTCCAACCCATAGCGCTCAAGGCGAATTTCACCGCCTTGCAGGACAACAAGACCCGCAATGCGCTGGCTTTCCATAAGAACGTCCAGATTGAAACCTAGATCGAGCGGCTCGCCTTCTGGCAGTGGACGAATTTGCTCCCCAGCGGGGATGTCCCGGGCTTCAATCAGGAAAGACACACGGTCGAGCATGCGGAAACCCGCATCGCGTTGGTCGGTTGTCCAGAACAGGACGTTATTGTCCGACGGCATATTGGAAATGAGCCCTCGCCAATCGGGTCCGATTGCCCACCATCCTAACGCACCGGCGGCCACGAGGGCTGCGAGCCCATATCCCAGCTTCTTCAAGATTGATGCCTCCCGCTCCTGCGCTCTCAAGGCGCTTTGCAGAAACGGTAAGCGCCTATCGCCGGGCGCGCAACGCCGTCGCGAGCGTGCCGTCATCGAGATGGTCAAGCTCACCACCGACCGGCACGCCATGGGCGAGACGCGTGACGGTCACGCCGGTCGGCTCCAGCTGCTCAGCGATATAGTGCACGGTCGTTTGGCCATCGACGGTGGCGTTCAGCGCCAGGATCACTTCGCTGAACGATCCTGTCTTCACGCGGTCCACCAGTTTCGCAATCGAGAGATCTTCCGGCCCGACGCCATCAAGCGCAGAAAGCACGCCGCCAAGCACATGGTAGCGGCCGCGGAAGGCGCCAGCGCGTTCAAGAGCCCAAAGGTCCGGCACATCTTCAACGACGCAGAGCGTGCTCTCATCGCGGTTGGGCGCTCGGCACACGGCGCAGGGCTGAACCGTGTCGAAGTTGCCGCAGATGTGGCACGCCTCGATCTTGCCCGCCGCCTCCCCTAGCGCCTCTGCCAGGGGCACCAGCAAGGTCTCATTGCGCTTGAGCAGATGCAGCGCCACGCGCCGCGCCGAGCGGGGGCCAAGCCCTGGCAGCTTGGCGATCAGCTCGATCATGCGGAGAATTTCGGGGCCAGCGACTCGGTCTGTCATGGCGCGCAATGTCGCGCGCGCAGCAAGGAAAGCAAGAGCGTTTGGCTTTGCGCACTTGTATACGCAAAATTGTACGCATACCTCGTACGTATATACTATCGGAGTTCGACATGCCCGAAACGGTTCGCCGCAAACGCCTCAACATAACGGTCCGCGAGGACATCATCGAGGAAGCAAAGGCCCACGGCCTCAACATATCCGAAACAGCAGAAGCTGCGCTGGTCGATGCCCTGAAGAAAGCCAAGGAGACCGCCTGGCTCCGCGACAATGCCGATGCGATCAGAGCCCACAACGAACGGATTGAACGCGACGGGCCGATGTTGAAACCGCTCTGGGCTAGGGACTAGTGGCTCGATTCGATGTCTTCCAGTTTCGCGCTAGCGGTGTTCCACTGGTGTTGGACGCTCAGGCGAGTTTGTTATCCAGCCTGACGAGCCGTGTGGTGGTTCCACTTGTGCCTGCACCACTGGCGACAAGGGAACAGTTCCCTAGACTGAAACCAACGCTCATGATCAATGGTGAAGCTTTTACGCTCATCACAACGGATCTGTCGGTCGTGCCCGTGCGGGATTTGGGACCACTCGTCGAGAACATCGAAGCGCGCCATGGCGACGACATCCTCGCCGCGCTGGATTTCCTGTTCTCAGGATTTTGATGCCAGATCAGGCACCTGGACCGATCACGAAGAACTCGCCGCGGCTCCATACACCCATCGTGTCTGAACCATCGGGATTGGCCACCGCATGGCCGGCCAATTCGTAAAATGCGGGCCGGGTGAGCTTCGCCTCCAGCCGCCCGCGCACATGCACATAGGGGCTGGGCTCAAGCGTTTCAGCGTCAGTCTCCACGCGCAAGGGATGTTCGGGCCCCGCGACCGAGCCATCGCCCACATTTGTGGTAAAAACCAGCGCTTGATCTGCCTCGCCAGGGCGCACCACATCCACACGAATCGCCAGGAAGGGCGCATCTTCCACATGCACGACCACCTTCTCATAGGGCGTGACCAGCCAGGTTGAGCCGTCTTCATCCTTGCGCAGAATGGTGGAAAACAGCCGCACCAGCTTTTCCCGCCCGATGCGCGTGCCCTCATGCCACCAGCTGCCATCGGCGCGGATCTCCATGCCGATATCGCCGCAATTGTCAGGGTTCCAGAGATGCACTGGCGGGAGTTTCGAGGCGTCTTTCGGGTCCGGCACAATCTCGCGTAACACCTGCTCCAGACCGGGGATGGAATTGTCACTGGATTTCACGGGCAGCTCCGCCATAGTCTCAACACAAGGCAGGCGCTAACCTGCAGAAAACAAACATAGTCCCGGCACGGCGCCTGCACAGCGCGCCAGACCCGCGCATGAAGGACCCTCCCGCTCCATGACTGACCAAAGCCCCGAGATTGTCGCCGAAGCCGAAGCCGCCGTCGCTGCCCTCGCCCAAGTAAAAGCAGAGATCGGAAAATCCGTCTTTGGGCAAGAGCGCGTGGTGGAGCTCGCCCTGTGCGCAGTGCTGGCGGGTGGACACGCCTTGCTCATCGGCGCGCCGGGCCTGGCCAAGACACGGCTTGTGGTGGCCATGAGCACTGCGCTTGGCCTCCATGGCGCGCGCATCCAGTTCACACCGGACCTGATGCCGTCGGACATTCTCGGCTCGGAAGTGTTGGACGAGAGCGCGAGCGGCGAGCGCAGTTTCCGCTTCCTCAAGGGCCCGATCTTTACCCAGCTGTTGATGGCCGATGAGATCAACCGCGCCAGCCCGCGCACCCAGTCTGCCCTGCTCCAGGCCATGCAGGAGCGCCATGTAACCGTCGCGGGTGTGCGCCATGACCTGCCCGCGCCCTTCCACGTGCTGGCCACGCAGAACCCGATCGAGCAGGAAGGCACCTATCCCCTGCCCGAAGCGCAGTTGGACCGGTTCTTGCTCAAGATCGACGTGACCTATCCAGATCTTGATGTGGAACGTCAGATCCTCGTCAGCACGACGGGCGGGGCTGAAGCCCAGCTTCAACCCGCCCTTGATGCGGGCCGGCTCATCGCGTTGCAGGCGCTGGTGCGCAAGATGCCCGTGGGCGAGAAAGTGCTCGACGTGATCCTGAAACTGGTGCGCGAAGCCCGGCCCGAGCAGACCAGCGATGACCGCGTGCGCTCCCTCGTTGACTGGGGCCCGAGCCCACGGGCGGGACAGGCGCTGATGCTCGCGGCCCGCGCCCGCGCCCTGCTGCGCGGCCGTCTCGCGCCCAGCCTGGAAGACGTGGAAGCCCTCGCCGAGCCCGCCCTCGGCCACCGCATGGCCATGCGCTACGACCCGACCGGCGAGGCGCCGAGCCTGTCCGCCCTGATCGAAGACCTGGCGAGGAAGGCGGCTTAAGACGTGCTGATCAGGCTCTCACTGCTGACTTTGGCGTTAGGAGTATCTGCCTGCTCGAAGAGCCCGGCGGAAGAGTCTTGGGCGCAGTGCAAAGCGCAATGGGCTTTGGCGTTTACGATGGAGCTAGAAGTTCAATCTAGACACTCGATGGCTGGGCATGGGTCAGCTTACGAAATGCTCCAAAGACTGGCACCCGCATCTCAGGAACTCTCAGAGCTGGTCAAGTACCGAGCTGAGTACGAAAGCAATTTGGACGATATCGAGTTGGCAGTTGCTCGGCGTATCGGAGATTATGGGCGTGTTCCGGACTTTAACTCGCTCGAAGCGTCTTGTGTTGAAAACGGATGTTCCGCTGAGCAAGTAATGATAGACTTCAGGGATTGTATAGAGGCATCGAGATCATGACTGACCTCGCCGCCCTTCGTTCCGAGGCTGAGATCATCGCCTCGTCCCTGCCGGGACTTGGTTTCAAGTCGACCGAAAGCCAGGCGCCCCATGTGGGCTCGGCCGGGCGGCGCAAGGCCGGCACGGGCGAGCATTATTGGCAGCACCGCCGCTATGCCAAGGAAGATGACTCCTCACGCGTGGACTGGCGCCGCTCTGCCAAAGGCGAAGATCTCTACGTCAAGGAAACCGAGCTGGAGACCGCTCGCACGGCGCTTTTTTGGTGCGACCCCCATCCCGGCTTTGACTGGCGCGGCGGCGAGGACCGGCGCACCAAGGCCGACGAAGCGCGCATCATCATGATGGCGCTCGGCACCCTTCTCTCGCGCGATGGCGACCGCATCGGCGTGCTCGGCTCCGGCCGCACGCCCTCCTTCGGCAAAAAGGCCGTCGACCGCCTCGCCGAGGACCTCGCCACGGACCAGTCCGGCGGCTTCCCCAGCCCGCCGCGCGGGGCTGCCTTCGCTGTGATCGCCAGCGACTTCTATGATCCCGTGGCCGATTGGGAAGCCCGCCTCACTCCCCTCGCCTATACCTGCAAGGAGGGCGTGTTGCTGGCCGTGGCAGACCCCGTGGAAATCGAATTCCCATTCGAAGGTCGCGTGCGATTGGGACGCCCCGGAGAGGCGTTGCGGCGCATTCTTGGCCGGGCGGAAACGCTAAAGTCAGAATACAAACGCAAATTCCGCGAAAATCGCGAGGGCCTGCAGGCACTCGCTGACCGGCTCGGCTGGCGGCTCGTGCAACACACATCCGGGACGGTGCGCTTGCAGGGCGCCGCCAAGCTGAAGGCCGCCATGGAAAGCTTCGGAGGCAAGGTTTGAGCCTTCTTTCATCGCTGATGAACCCGATGAGTGTCGGCCCTTTCGTGCTCGGCGCGCCGCTGGCGCTGGCCGCGCTCGTGGCTTTGCCGATCCTGTGGTTCATCCTGCGCGCCACACCACCTGCGCCGAAGAATGTGGAGCTGCCGAGCCTGCGCCTGCTGGATGGGGTCGAGCCGCGCGAGGAAACGCCGGACCGCACGCCCTGGTGGGTCCTGCTTCTGCGCATTCTCGCCGTCGTGGCCGCCGTGCTGGGCCTGGCACAACCGGTCTATGCCCCGGCAGGTCCGCCGGACGCGGCAGAAAGCGGCCCCTTGCTGGTCGTCGTCGATGATGGCTGGGCCTCGGCCGCGCGTTGGAGCGACCTGCAAAACGCCGCCGATGCCGCCATTGATGCAGCCGGGCGCGACACGCCCGTACACCTGCTCTTTACAGCGCCGAAGGATCGCCCACTCGCGCCGAGTGAACGCTATTCGCGTCAGGACGCCCAACGCATACTAGAAGCCGCTGCGCCGGTAAGTTGGCCGGTGGACCGGGCTGCCGCGCTGGAGCGCCTGCAAGCGGCCAACATTCGGCCTTCGCGTATTCTGTACGCCAGCCATGGCCTGACCGAAGGCACAGACGGCGATTTCCTGGCCGGTCTCGCAAGCCTCGGCACGCTTGATGTTTATGTGACGGCCCCGCGCGGTGCGCTGGCGATTACGTCGCTGAGTTCCGATGGCAATGGCGTGAGCGTAACCCTGGCTCGCACGCAAACCGCGACGGAGCAGGACATACCGGTCTCAGCGCTCACCCTGGACGGCGCGGCCCTTTCAACGGCCCGGGCCATGTTTGCGGCCGGGGAGAGCGAAACCCTTGCGCGGTTTGACCTTCCCGGCGCAGCCCTCTCACGCGTCTCTCGCTTCACTGTGGCTGGCGCACAGGGGGCAGGCACGACCTGGCTGTGGGACAATGCGGATCGCACGCGCCGCGTTGGCCTCGTCTCTATCGGCGAGTCGGCCCAGCCTCTCCTGTCCGATGTGCACTATGTACGTCGCGCCCTGGAGCCCTTCGCAACTTTGATCGAAGGCGAACTATCGGACATCATCCTGCAGAAGCCCGACGCGATAATCTTGACCGACGTCGGCACGATACCCGCCACGGACCTCACGCCGCTAACCGATTGGATTGAGGCTGGCGGAGCCCTCATCCGGTTTGCCGGCCCACGTCTCGCTGCGCAGGACGACACTCTCTTGCCCGTGCCCCTGCGCAGAACGTCTCGCGCCCTTGGCGGTGCCTTGGCATGGGACCAGCCCCAAGGCCTTGATGGGTTCACTGAGAATTCGCCCTTTGCCGGTCTCCCCGTGCCGGACGATGCCCTGGTGCGCCAACAGGTGCTCGCCCAACCAGCTGCAGACCTGCAGGCCAAAACCTGGGCTCGCCTCACCGACGGCTCACCCGTTGTAACCGCTGCACGGCGCGGCGCGGGCACGTTGATCCTGTTTCACGTTACGGCCGGCCCCGAATGGTCTGACCTGCCCTTTTCGGCGACGTTTGCTCAAATGCTGCGCCGATCGATCGCCGCCGGGCGCGGCGAGGCGACCGCTGAGGGCGACGGTGCATTCGTTCCCCAACTGGTGCTGGACGGATATGGCCGTCTCCAGTCTCCAGACAGCACGGTTGCGCCCCTGATGTCCGCCGATTTTGCCACAGTTCAGCCGGAACCCGCACATCCACCCGGCCTGTATCGCGGGCCTTCGGGTACGCGCGCCATCAATGCCGCAGCAGGCACGCGGTACCAACCGATTGAGGCATGGCCCGGCGGCACGCGATTACTCGGCGACGCCGAAGCGCGCCGGCTCGATCTGACGGGCATGCTCATCGCCGGTGCACTGGGCCTCATCGCACTGGATTTACTCGTCGCCCTATTGCTCTCAGGCAGACTGCTGCGCCGGCGCATAATCGCTGCTGCGCTCCCACTATTGGCACTCGCACTCGCCGCGCCGCCTATGGCGGATGCACAACTGCGCCGCGCCGTTGGTGAAGACGGCCTGACCAAGGCTGAGGCCGCAGCGATCAATATGCGCTTCGGCTACATTCAGACTGGAGACGAAGCCCTCGATCGCCGCGTTGATGCAGGCCTGCTGGGGCTTTCTGACATGCTCTACCGGCGCACATCGGTCGAACCCGTCCGCCCGCATGCGCTGGATCCGGAGACCGACGCACTGGAGCTGTATCCCCTGATATACATGGCGGTCGCGCCGGATGCAGCGCCGCTGAGCGATGCGTCAATCGCCGCCCTGAACCGCTATATGCGCGGCGGCGGCGCCCTGATGATCGACACAATGCGCGGCGGTGCTGGCGATGGAGGGCTGGAAGGGCTATCGGACATGTTGGTCGGACTGGATGCGCCGCCCCTGGCCCCGGTTCCAAATGATCATGTGTTGACCAAAAGCTTCTATCTGATCGACCGGTTTCCCGGGCGTTATGAACGCCGTCGCCTGTGGATCGAAACCGCCGGCGAAGATGGCGGCGTGATCGGCGATGGCGTCTCGCGCCTCTTCATAGGTGACGCAGACTGGGTCGGCGCCTGGGCCATCGATGAGCGCCGCAGGCCCATGTTCAGCGTCGATGGCGGAAATGAACAGCGCGAATACGCCTTTCGCTTCGGGATCAACCTGGCGATGTACGTCCTGACAGGCAACTACAAGGCAGATCAGGTCCACATCCCGGCCCTGCTCGAACGTCTCGGCGAAGGCGACGCCCCTTCGGATGAAATCGATCTTGATGAGCTACCCGCCTTCCAGGATGGAGGGCCACGCTGATGGACACGGCGATTAACGTCACCCGGCTCGGGTTTGATCCCTTCCTCGGATGGACGGCGTTCTATGCTGTCGCAGCCACGCTGGCTGTCGTCTGGCTGGTGTACCTTTTCTCGCGCGGTCAAGCGCCGCTGTCGCGCCTGCTGGGAATCTTGCTGGGTCTGGTAGCACTTTCAAATCCTTCCATCGTCGAAGAGGAACGCGACCAGCTCCCCTCGGTTGCCGCAGTTATCCTCGATCGCTCTGAAAGCATGGCCTTCGGCACGCGTGCGGACGCGGCAAGATCGGCCTATGACGCGATCACAGCCCGGCTCGGGTCAGATGAGAGTCTCGAACTGCGCGTGCTTGAGACCGACCCCAAATCCGACGGATCGAATCTCTACGGAGACCTGCAAGCCTTGATGGCCGACGTGTCGAGGGACCGGATCGCCGGCGCGGTGTTTGTCACGGACGGACAAGTTCACGATCTTCCTGACACCATTCGCGAGGCGACGGATCTTGGCCCCATACACGCCCTTGTGGCCGGGGATCCGGATCGCGGAGACCGGCGTATCGAAATCGTTGAGGGTCCCAGCTTTGGCATTGTCGGAGAAACCGCCGAGTTCATTATCCGCGCAGACGACCCGTCCGGCGGCAACATTCCCGTAGACGTATCCGTGAATGGTGGGGACGTGCGAACCGTCTTCCTGCAATCGGGCCAGGACACCCCTCTGACGTTGGAAATTGAGCGACGGGGCGAAAACGTCATCGTTCTCGAAACCCCGCCCGGGCGCGAGGAGCTGACACTTGCCAACAACCGAACGGCCGCAAAGCTCTCTGGCGTGCGCGACCGGCTGCGCGTCTTGCTGATCACGGGGCGACCAAATGCAGCCGGGCGAGTGTGGAGAGATTTGCTGAAATCGGACCCCCAGGTCGATCTGGTTCATTTCACCATTCTGCGCCCGCCACTGAAGAACACCGATCCGACGCCGATTGAGGAATTGGCGCTGATCACCTTCCCCACCGAGGAGCTGTTTGAGGAAAAGCTCGGCGAATTCAACCTGATCATATTCGATCAGTATGAGCGGCGGGGTGTGGTCACCCAATCCTATCTGGCGAACATGGCGCGCTATGTCGAAGACGGCGGAGCGTTGATCATCGTGGCCGGAGAGCCCTTTGCAGGGGGCGGAAGTCTTGCGCGCACGCCGTTGGCTGCAGTGCTACCAGCCGTTCCCACCGGCGAGATCATAACCGACAGGTTTGTTCCCGAACTCACCGATGAGGGCAAACGCCACACGGTGACCGCCAGTCTGGATGGGCGCGACTGGGGCGGTTGGATGCGCACGATCGGAGCGCGCGCTGAGGTCGGGGATGTTCTGATGACGGGCCCGGATGACGCGCCGCTTTTGGTGTTGGACAGGGTCGGTGATGGCCGGGTCGGCCTGATGTTGTCGGACCAGATCTGGTTGTGGGCGCGCGGCCATGAGGGCGGCGGCCCATTTTCAGAGCTGATCCGGCGCATGGTTCACTGGATGATGAAGGAACCCGAGTTGGAGGAACGCCAACTCTCCCTGATCGCGAGCGGGGAAACCGCGAAAGTTCGTCTGAGAACCCTGTCGGACGGCGCACCTGACCTGACACTGGAGACGCCAGAAGGTGAAATCGTCGCCCTGAACTGGACAGCCGAGGCTCCGGGCCTGTTTGAAGCCGAGGCTCCGATTTCGCAACTCGGCCTGTATCGCGCACAGGCGGGCGGGCTTGAAGCGGTAGCGCTGAACGGGCCCGCGAACCCGAAGGAATATGCCGATCTGCAATCGACGACGGAGGTGTTGCAGCCCCTTGCGAACGCCACGCGGGGCGGGGTTTTCAGGATCGGTTCCGATGGAACGCGGCTGCCGGACTTGCGCCGGGTCGGTCGCTCAGGTTCGGCAACGGGGAGCAACTGGATCGGGTTTCGCGAACGCGGCGCTTATGTGGTGCGGAACTCCACGAGCCGGCCCCTCCTCCCGGGCATTGCGGCCGCCCTATCCCTGATGCTCTTCCTTCTGGTGGCCTGGCGCCGCGAAGGGCGCTGATCCATCCGTAATGTCCTAAAAACAGAAAAGGCGCGCCCAGCCGGACGCGCCTTGCCCAAACGGATTTCAGGTCGCTGGAGCTAGGCTTCAGCGATGGCTTCTGCCGCGTCGACCGTCACGCCAGGGCCCATGGTCGAGCTAAGTGCGATCTTCTTCACATAGGTGCCTTTGGCGCCTGATGGCTTTGCCTTCATCAGGGCGCCAATAAACGCCTTGAGGTTGGTTTTCAGGTCATCTTCGGAGAAACTGGCCTTGCCGATGCCGGCGTGGATGATGCCCAGCTTTTCAACGCGGAACTCAACCGAACCGCCCTTGGCGTCTTTTACGGCTTGCCCGACGTTTGGCGTAACCGTGCCCACTTTCGGGTTTGGCATCAGACCGCGCGGGCCAAGCACCTTACCGAGCCGGCCCACAACGCTCATCATGTCCGGCGAAGCGATCACACGGTCGAAATCCATGAAGCCGCCTTGGACCTTCTCCATAAGGTCTTCAGCGCCGACAATGTCTGCACCCGCTTCCTTGGCTTCTTCAGCCTTGGCGTCCTTGGCGAACACGGCAACGCGAACGGCCTTGCCCGTGCCAGCCGGCAGGGTGACCATGCCGCGCACCATCTGGTCGGCGTATTTCGGGTCGACACCCAGATTCACGGCAATCTCGACCGTCTCGTCAAACTTTGCGGTGGCGTTCGCTTTCACGATCTTCACGGCTTCATCAATGCCGTAAACCGTTTCGACATCGCGCTTCTCAGCGGCAGCGCGGTAGCGTTTTCCAGTTGCCATTGCCCTACTCCACCACATCAAGGCCCATCGACCGGGCAGAGCCGGCGATGATTTTCTGGGCCTGGTCCAGATCGTTTGCGTTCAGGTCCGCCATCTTTTGCTCGGCGATCTCACGGCACTGGGCCATGGTCACACTGCCAGCAATGCTGCGACCAGGCTCCTGCGAGCCCTTCTTAAGCTTGGCAGCCTTCTTGAGCAGCACCGAAGCTGGCGCCGTCTTCACAACAAAGGTGAAAGACTTGTCCTGATAGTAGTCGATGACCACTGGGAGCGGCAGGCCCTGTTCCATCTGCTGGGTCTTCGCATTGAAGGCCTTACAGAATTCCATGATGTTGATGCCGCGCTGACCGAGGGCCGGGCCCACGGGCGGGGAGGGATTGGCCTGTCCGGCCGGAATCTGGAGCTTGAGCTGCCCCAGCAGTTTCTTCGCCATGATATCCTCATTTGGCTATAGCATTGAGGGTTGCGTGGTGCGGCACGAGCCATGGTCTTAGGCAGCCCGCCACCTCCCACACGGGAGTTTTCCACAACCGGGAGGCCCGACTGCGAAAGCGCGCTTACTGCTGCATTGGCTAAGCGCCGTCAAGCCTTTGCTTCGGTATCGCTGCGCTCATATTCGAGCACAAGACGCCCACGCGCATAGTCCACCATACCGAGCCCGCGTTGGAAGGTATAAAGCCGTTTCGCGACGGCAGCGCTCATGCGCGCGCCAGACCCCAACCAGGCAGCCGAAACGAGACCTGCACCGGCCACAACGCGAATAGCACCATCGAGCCCCGCCCGCGCCCTCGCCAGCGCGCCATTTCCGCGGCGCCCTGCGATCATAAGCGCATCCGTCATCCCCGTACGGCGCCAACGCTTGTTGAGCCAGACCAGCGTATCGCGCCCCGGTGGTACCCGTTCATAAGTCACAGCACCTGCGGCATCCGCCAGTGATTCACCCCGGCGCAGCAAGCTATCAAAGAACAGTGTGTCTTCCCCGCCCACCAGCGACAACGCTGTATCGAAGGTAAGCCCATGGCGGCGGACAACGGAAAGGTCGATGAGACAATTGTCGGTTCCACCCGGCTTGGCGCGCGGGCCATCGGCGTCCACGCGTTTGGAGTGGAAATCTCCCTCCACCATCCAGGCCGGGGGGGCGCCTTCGAAGCGGGCCTCCACAGAGCCGAACACCGCCGCCGCACCTGAACGCTCTTTCTGGAGCCACAATGCGGCCAGCCACCCATCCGCGGGAAGCTCGTCATCGTCTATGAAAGCCAGGAAGTCGTCATCTCGACATTCTGCCAAGGCGCGATTGCGCACATGGGCCACGCCCGGCCGTGTTTCGTGAGCGTACCCAACCGGATAGACCAGTCCATCGGGGGTGAGGCCATCCACAACTGCGTTTGCGCGGCCATCGGGGTTGTTGTCGATGACGAGGATACGAACGTGCAATTTGCCCGGCGCCGGATGGCTCTGGAGTTGAAGCGCCGTCAACAATTCAGCCAAGGACTCATTTCGCTGGAATGTGGGGATGCAAACGACGAGAGAAGCCAAGGGCGCATCCTCCAGATGACAATTGGGCAAAGGCGCCCACGAAACTCCAGACACATCATGCAAATAGTTCGCCAAAAGAAGCGCGGAAAACGAGTTCACTCAACCGGGTGGAGAAAGGCGCCTGCAATGGCTTGTGGCTTGCCTTTGTGTGGGTCACAAGTAGGGGCAACGCCGCACAAGAATGGGCTTAGGGGGCCTGCTTTCATGTCAGCGAATATCGCGTCGATTGCGAACCTCAAAGGCGGCGTCGGCAAGTCGACAACCACGGTCATGCTTGCAGATGGCCTTGCCTATTTCTTTGGTCTGGACGTGCTGGTTGTGGACCTGGATAGCCAGGCCAACTCCAGCCAGGTCCTGCTGACAGAAGTGGGGCTGGATGCGGCGGCGGATCAGGGCAAAGGCGCCCACGAAATGCTACGTCAGTTTGTGCGCAGCGAACCGCCCGTGGCCGGGCCGTTTATCGTGCCAAATGCCGTTTCCCTCGAAGAGTTGCGACGGGCCGAGGAGCGCGACGACAGGCTGGGGTGGGTCTCCGTCCTGCCGTCCCATCCCAAGCTGCGCCTGGCAGAGATGTCCCTTGAAGAAGACTGGTACTCCGGTCCGGGCACGCCCTCGACGCTGGCCGCCGCCCTTACGGCGCACTTCAAAGCCTCCATAGAGCCCCTGTTGTCGCTCTATGATGTGATCCTGATTGACTGCCCGCCCCATCTCTCACCGCTGTCGCGGGCGGCGCTCTCTGCGTCAGATACATTCGTCCTGCCGACGCTGGCCGACCCGATCTCCACCTGGGGCACGAAGCAATTCTCCGATTGGGTCACCGAACACGTCACGGCCGACCTTGCCGCGCAAAGTTTCATTGTGGTGACCCGTTTTCGCAACACGGCAATGGCCCGGCAAATCCGCGCCGACATCCAGGATGTCTACCTCAAGGACCGGTACTTCGGCGCCGTGATCCCGGACTCTGTCAGTGTCCTGAAGGCAATGGATCGACCATCTCTGGATAGCTACAACACGTTTCGGGGTAAGTACGGGTCTGTCACAGGCGATGTGCGCCGTCTGGCCCAGCGCTATGCCGATTTCATGCAAATGCGGACGGGCACGTCCTGGAAAATGGTACGCGAATGACACCCACCGATTTCCTCGACAGGCTGTTTGACGTGATCCGCGATGAAGCTCGTGCCAACCCCGCTTTTGCGGCACGGCTGGCGAAAGCCGCTGGGGCCCAGATTACGTTTGCCGAGACCGAAAAGGCCGTGGTGCTGAACCCGCTTGAAGTGGCCGCCGAGGGCGGGGCAAACAGTGTGCGTGCCGCCTTTGAGTCCCTGGACGTGGTGGCTTTGCGCGCCCTGCTGAAGGAGCACAATTTGGCGTCTGCAATCGACGTGCGCTCTCGGGGCAAGGCGGACTTGCTGGACATGCTTGCGGTTCGCGCCACGGCGCGCGTGGCTTCTCGCTCCAGCATGACGCCGCCACCGAGCTAAGGCGCGAAAGTGGTCTCGTCCTTTCAGGACGAGTGAGAGTGAACCTGACGAGCGGCTTAGTTCACCCGGTCACAGACTGGTGGCAAGCGAGGCGTGTCAAACACGCGGCCACCCGTGGCGAGACAAATTCCGTTATCCATCGCCATCACGTCCAGTGACACGAGGTTCGAATTCTCTTCCGCGACATTCGCGATCATCCGCGTAACAGGGTATTTCACAACGTCCTCGGAGTCTGCCAGGCAGGTGAATGTGCACTGGTAAGCGTAGGCCGGACGCTCATCGCGCGGTGACCACGCTGCGGCTTCCGTGCGGGCGCTTTCAGTAGTTGCGCGGACCTGGTCAGCCTCCGCCAAAGCTGCGCGCACAATTGTCTCGACCGTGGCCTCGGATCCTACGGGCTCAATTTCTGCGACTTCCGGCTCGGACTGCCGGATATCCGCGAGGTCTGGGTCCGCTGCGGCCAAGGCTGCCACATCAAGCGGGGCAGAGATCTGGCGCATTTCCGGGCGCAGCGTCTCATCCGCGCGGACTTCAGCTTCCAGCGCGGCAACCGCCGAGCGATCGGGTTCGGGTATCAAGCCACCATTCGTTGGCGGCAAACGAATTGGAGCGGGTCGTACCGTTGCCTGGAGCGCGGCGGTGTCGGCTGCGTAGGCCGCCTCTAGGGCAAGTGATCCATCAACCACCATGGAGGCCGCAAGCATCGTCGGCTCGGAGGCCTCGACATCCGCCATCACTGCCGCTTGCGGTGTATCAAAGGTGGGCACCGATCCGAAGCCTTGTGGGAAAACCCCATTATCGGCCACGGCCATCATCAACATGTCTGTATCGCCGTCGGCGGACCCAACCATGGACCCACCCGCCACAATGACCCCGTTCGAGGCAATCTTGGCCGCCTCAAGCGTCGCATTGGAGCGATTTGCCCGTGTACGTGACCACAACTCGCGTCCGTCCGGGTTGAACCGCGCAACCCAATGGCGTCGTCCGAGCCCACTGGTCACGGGTTCGGCCATGACCTGAACGCCGCCATCTTCCATGTAAGCGATGACATGGCGACCCGACATGGAGAGCGCGGGCACATCTCGCATCCAGCTGAGCTGGCCCAAGCCATCAAAGCGGATGAGGGCGGACGGTGCCCCGGCCAGAAGAACGATGCTGCCATCGGAGTCGAGCGCTGCATCGGCCAGGCGGGCATCGCGGCTGCTGAGAAGTTCGCGCTGCCAGGCCAAGCGACCGCGCCGATCAAGGCGTGCGAGCGAAATCGCCCTGACGTCATCATCGGTGCGTGCCTGCAAGGCAATAAGTGCGCCGCCATCACCGCTATCGAAAAGATGGATCGTTTCGACTTCGCCATCCTGGGCGAGATCGCCCCGCCAAAGCTGCTTTCCCGCATCATCGAGACGAACGATACGGAGACTGCCGTCAAAACGGTCACTGCCGGCGAGCGCGATGAGCGAATGCCCATACTGCGCATCCTGGATGTCTGCCCAGACCTGATCGCTCTGAACATCGAATGCGCGCGACCAGACGACATTTCCCAAGGCATCGGTGCGCGCAAACGCTGGACGCATTCCGACCCAGTGGACAAGGCGTGCAGCACCGTAATCGTCGAGCACGGCGCGAGATACGCTGCCGATCTCCGGATGCTCCACGGTGAACTGCGAGTGCACAAAGCCGTGGGGGCCGGTGCGCACGATGACTGCACGTGACGCTTCGTCCTGCTCTACACCCAAGGTAAGGCCTGCGAAGACGAGCTCGTTTCGCGGAGTAACGGCGACATCCGTAATCTTTTCAAACCCGCCATCTCCCATAACACGTGACCAGGGCTGGCTTGGCAACGCCAGAGGAGACAGGGGGCTGCGCTCGGACGCGTCGGCAGAAAAGCGTCCCTGGCCAGACTGCTCAGAGTGATCTGTCAAAACGGCAATCAGAGTGCTGCCCACCAACAGGCCCATAATGAACAGGCCCACGGTTCCGAGGCGCCTTAGCGCTCGGATCAATTCAAACACTGTATATTTGGCGAACGTCATTTTCTTCGCCCCTTTTCCAAATCTTGCCGAGAATGCGCCGCATTCTGTCCCATTCGGCCAAGCCACTCCCCGCTATAGTGCGGATTACTAGGAAAGAGGTATCGCGTATATCCAAAGTTTAATCAATTAATAACCATAACATTCAAATTTTGGGCGAATTGTGTTGTTTTGTTGCACTCTCCTGATTGGGGAAATTCTAGAATAGAATTCCCGTAATCGTATTAGTTTCGTCATTTGAGTTTCATCCACATAGTTCGATTTGAACTGCAAATTAAGCTGATCTCGCCTATATACCGAGTTGGTATTGAGGGCGTCAGATGACCGAACGGACCACAGAAAGCAGACCATCCTGGCTTTGGATTGCCGTCGGCGCTGGTGCCTTAGGATTAGGCATTCTGGTATACTCTGCCGCCGGAGCAGCCAGCACGGTGTCCACATCGGACGGAAGTGCGGCAACATCCGTTCTGGCGCCAGTTGTCGAATTCGCCCTGATTGAGCCAACCGAGCGCACGTTCATGGTCACCGCGCCAGGCCGGTTGGAAGCGCGACAAACACTGAGTGTGGTGGGCGAGGTTCCCGGCAAGATCAGTGAAATCCATCCGAATCTCGAGTTAGGCGGGCGAATTCGTGAAGGTGAAATCCTGTTCCGGATCGATCAGGGAGACTACCGCGCTGACCTGAACCGCGCCGAGGCACAATTGTCCACGGCGCTAGCGAGCCTCGATCAAGCCCAGGCCAATCGCGACAGGCAGGTCGAGTTGGCTGAAATTGGCGCCGTTCCGGCCGCCCAGGAGGAAGCCGCTGTCGCATCTTTCGCGAATGCTGAAGCAAATGTGGCCCAGGCCCGCGCTCAAGTGACCCTCGCCCGTCGAAACCTCGCCAAAACCTCCGTGCGCGCGCCATTCGACGCCATCGTGGTCTCTGAAACGCTGTCACCTGACACATATGTTGCGCCGGGGGCGCCCCTCGCCAACCTCATCGACGCCAGTGCCGGTGAAATCCGCGCGGGACTTTCGCCGCGGGATGTAGCGTCTGTGCGCCGCGCCCAGGAGGCCGCGAATGGCGGTGACATCACGGTGCGAGCGGTCCCCAATGACGCTTCGATCGGGAACCTTACGCTCACTGGCACTTTGGCGAGCTTCGCGCCAACCATAGACCCAACATCGCGCACCGTTTCGGTCCGGGCTGTTTTCCCTGACGCGTTTTCACAGGCGAACCAGGGCCGCACGTTCACGGGCGATTTCATGACGCTCGAGATCGCAGCCCAGTCCGACCAACCGATCTACAGCCTGCCGACAGCGGCGCTCCGGCGCGAACATGAAGCCTGGTTGATTACATCGGATAATGAGTTGCGTGCAGTCGAGGTGGCGCCGCTGGAAACGCGCGGCGCGGAAACCCTTGTCACTTCGCCAAGTGATCTATCCGGCCAACGCGTTCTCACAACACCACTGGCAGAAGAAACGGACGGCATGACCGTGCGACCGCGTAGCGCCTTCGCCGTGGATGGCGAATAATGCGCTCGCTTGTCCTTGGGGCCCTTTCGAACCGGGTCGCGGCAAACCTCCTGGCCGTATTTCTGATCATTGCAGGACTGGTCGCGCTTCAGATTCTGAATGTCCGGATCTTTCCGAAGATCGTCTTGAATTCAATCTCGATCACGGTGCCCTACCCCGGCGCCACGCCGAACGAGGTTGAAACCTCGGTCATCAAGCCCATCGAAGAACGATTGGAAGGGCTGGAAGGTGTGCGCCGCGTCACCGGACTCGCCTCCCAGAATGTCGGTAGCGTCGTTGTTGACCTGACCGAAGGCGAAGACATCTCCGAGATGCTGGACGACATAAAGTCCGAGATCGACCGGATCACAGTATTCCCGCAAGACACCGAAGAGCCGCAAATTGTTCAGGCCGAAGCGCCGGAACTGGTGCTGCAGATTGTCCTCTACGGGGACGCGGACCTGGAGCGGCTCAAATCCCTCGCGGATCGGGTACGCGGTGATATTGCCAGCCTGGAAGGCGTTTCCCGCGTCGAAATCGGCGGCGTGCCTGAATACCTGATTGATGTGGCCGTCGAGGAGTCGACACTGCAAGCCTATGGCCTGTCCCTGACCGGTATTGCCTCGGCAATCGCGAACCAGAGTCTCGACCTCTCTGGCGGTGAAATTGAAAGCGACCGCCAGCGGCTTCTCATTCGGGCCACGGGCGAGCGCCGAACCGGCGCCGAATTCGAAGACATCGTGGTCAGCGCCGGTTCAACGGGAACGCCAGTTCTTCTCGGCGACGTGGCCAATATCAATGACGGCCTGGCCGAAACGCCTGTACGCGCGATTTATGACGGACAACCGGCCGCCTATGTGAACATTTTGCGGGTGGGGGACGAAAAGGTCCCCGGCCTCGCCACCGCCGTTCGCGACTACTTCGAAAACGACCTCCAAGGCGTTTTGCCGTCCAATGTGGACGCCGTGCTTTGGAGAGACGACTCGGTGACACTGACCGACCGGATCAATCTGCTTGCCCGGAACGCCGCCGTCGGCTTGCTCCTGGTCGGCCTGTTGCTGATGGCCTTCCTCGATCTCAGGATTGCCTTCTGGACCGCCTTTGGCGTCGGCGTTTCATTCATCGGCGCCTTCCTGCTGATGGCTGTGTTTGGCGTCACCATCAATCAGCTCTCACTGTTCGGGTTCATTCTCGCCATCGGTATCGTGGTCGACGACGCCATTGTTGTCGGGGAGAACATTCACTCCGCCTGGCGAAAGTCACCGGGCGATCCCTATGGCGCCGCACGCACGGGTGTCCTCCGCGTGATCAATCCGGTCCTCTTTTCGGTCACAACCACCATCGTGGTATTCGTCCCGCTGCTCTTTGTGCCAGGCACGTTTGGTCAGTTCCTCGGGCCAATTGCGGCCGTCGTGATCATCGTGTTGATCCTGTCGCTGATCGAAAGCTTTCTGGTTCTGCCGCGACACTTGTCCCATCTCGAGGATGTGCCGCCCAAATGGTACGACCCTCGGCGCGTTGCCGACCCGATCCGGGATTTTGTCGCCGCCCGCCTGCGCGCATTCCGTGAGGGCCCCCTACGCAGCGCCATCACATTCTGCACACTGCGGCCTGCGATGACCGTGCTCGTGGCGTTTGGCCTGTTCTTCGCGTCCCTCGCAACGATCACCAGCGGCCATGTGAAGTTCATCTTTTTCCCACAAATCGAGGGTGACTACGTCACGGCTGAGCTGGAGCTCGCCGAGAGCGCGTCCGAACTGCAAACCATTCGGTTTGCCGAAGCCCTGACACAGGCAGCCTATGCCGCAAGCGAGGAAATGCCCGGCGAGGATGTTGTCGAAGGCACATTGTGGACGCTCGGGGCGGCATCGGCCCAGGATCAACCCGTTGCGACTCCCCAGGGCGGCGCGGCAGCGAACAAGGTCTTTGTCGTTGCCAAACTGCTCACCGCTTCTGAGCGGCGCTTCAACGCCACCGACTTCGAAATGGCCTGGCGCGAAGCGGCGGGTGAAATCCCCGGCGCCCAGAAACTCACTTTCTCGTCGGATCTGGTGGGTCAGGGCCAGGCCCTGCAGTTTCAGATTAGCGCCCGCTCCGAAGAAGACACGCGCGCCGCCGTGGCTGATATCCGGCGCAGACTGTCAGAGCGCGATGGTGTTCTCGACGTTCGCGATGACCGCTTCCGCACCACCGATGAAATCCGCGTCCAGGTGAAGGACCTCGCGCGCAGCTACGGCATCACCCAGGCGCAACTGGCCAGCGAAGTACGAGCGGCCTTTTTCGGCGCAGAAGCGGTGCGTATCCAGAGAGACCGGGAAGAAATTGAAGTGCGCGTGCGCCTGCCCGAGGATCAGCGCAATTCACTGGAAACACTGCGCAATCTGCGCTTGCCCGTTGCGGGTGGATATGTCCCGCTCGACAGTCTCGCCGACATCTCGATTGGTCCGGCCCCGGCCACCATCACACGGATTGACGGCCGGCGGATCTATGTCGTGTCCGGCGATGTGGACGAGTCCGTCACAACCGCAGGCGTGGAGACCAATTGGGTGCTGGACGACCTCTTGCCGGACCTCAAGGCAGACTATGAGGGCCTGGAAATCGGTCTCGGCGGCGAGCAGGAAGAACAAGCCCGCGCCGCCCCTGCAATCGCCCGCAATTTCAGCTTCGCCATGATGGTGGTGTTCTCGCTGCTCGCGCTGTCGTTCCGCTCCTACAGCCAGCCGATCATTGTGATGCTTGCCATTCCCTTCGGCTTCATGGGCGCCCTGCTCGGCCATGCGGCCCTTGGGATGAACCTCACCCTGCTCTCATTCTTCGGCATCATCGGCTTGTCGGGCGTGATCATCAACAATGCGCTGATCGCCATCGACTTTATCAATGAGCGCCTCGCGGAGGGCGAAGACGGCGAGAGTGCCATCATGGAAGGTATACTGGACCGGTTTCGCGCGATCCTGTTGACGACACTCACGACATTCCTCGGCGTGACGCCAATCATTCTGGAGACGAGCGTGCAGGCCCAGTTCCTTGTGCCCACTGCCGTTTCACTCGGCTTTGGCATTCTGATTGGCACGACCATGCTGATTTTTGTCCTGCCAGCGCTGGCCGCACTTCACCTGCGCGTCTTCGGCCATCCAAATCAGAACGCCGCACCAACACCAGGCACCGCGGTCCAGCAAGCCGGCTAGAATTGGCTAAGCGTGGTCAGGCTGCCCGTTTGCGCCGCTGCTTCGGCGCGGCAAAACCCGAAATGTAATGGCGGATCCGTGCGCCAACGCGCCCGCGATGTGGCACCCGGCGACTTTTGTTAAGCGCTGTGCCGCGCAGGTCCGGGGCCATCCCCATCTGCGCTTCCAGATTTGCAAACAACAGCACATCGCCGCGCAGATCGGCTTTTAGTTTTGGGCGAAAGCAATCAAATGCGTCATAGCCATGGGCCGCAAAAATATCGCGCCACCGGTCAATCTCGCGCGGAGAGGCTTTGGTATCAGCATCGCCAAGTCCAGTCAGCGAAAACACGACATAATCGGTTCGCATCGCCAAAGCATGGACCAGGACACATGCAGAGCTTTCAGGGATGTGGCCCGCAACGCCGCCGCAATGGATGATATCGGCTCGGCCCTGCCCCTTGAACAGGTCATCAACATCGTCTCCCACAACAGTCGTGACCTTGGCGCTCCCAGTGCCGGACCAGGCGGTTTCGATGTCTTTGGCGTCGCGGCCAAGCGCCAGAACAGAATTCGCATCCAGCGTGTCAGACAGTTGGCTCGCAATCTCCCGGGCCTGTTGAATCGGGCGTGGGGCCGGCAAACCTGTGAGTGACTGCGCCATGAAAATCTCCGTACAAAGCGCTGCACATGGGTGCAGCTGCGCCGGAGATGCCCGAAGGTCGTTAATTTTCGCTGGAGAAGAATTTACCAAATCCTTGACGGCTCGAGTGGGCTGGACCCACCGTTTCACCATCAAATTGTGAGGAAACACTGGCGGTCCGAGGAGGATTCGAACCCCCGACCCCTTGATTCGTAGTCAAGTACTCTATCCAGCTGAGCTATCGGACCTAACCAGTGAGGGCGGACACATAACGAAGGCCCTCAGGGGATGCAAGCAAGGGATGCGGCTTTTTCTGTGTTTATCGCTCAAGCCCCGGTTTGCGCAGCCGCCCATACGCCGCGCGCCACGGCTCTCGCAAGGCATCCCGCCGCCAATTCTCCCAGCCTCGAGAGCGTGACCGCATCCAAGCCGCCCTCAGTTGACGCCCCCGTCGAAAGCGCAAAGACCGTGTCTCCATCGACAGGTGCAAACACCGGGCGGATGGACCGGGCGAGACCGGCTACGGCCATGTCCGCCATTCTCTGGGTCTCACTGGGGGAAAGAGGCACATCCGTCGCCACACAGGCAATCGTTGTATTCTGCCCTGGCTGCGGGTTCACCTTTGCAGCGCCCCAATCCTCGGGCGCCACGGAGTAGTCAGCGGGCGGGCGAACGCCGCCAAACTCACCCTCGACTTCAAATGGCCAAGCCCAGAAACACTCGGTTCCGGGCATGTAGACCGATCCAAAGCAATTCACCGCCACTAGCGCCGCGACGGTATATCCATCATCGGTTTTCCAACTGGCTGAGCCGAGGCCACCGGTATGCTGACCTGCCCGTGCACCATATCCGGCGCCCACGGTTCCGAGCGGGACGTCAGCCGATGCGGCGTGGAAGGCTTCCCGGCCAAGGTCACCATAGGGCGGTTGGTTGCCCCAGTCTTTTTTGCCGCCATTGGCCAGGTCATAAAGGATGGCGGCAGGGACGATCGGCGTTTTGGGCACGCCTGGCAGGTCAATCAGCCCAAAGCCGCGCCCGATCCCGCACAGTTCTGCAGCCACGCCGTCTGCCGCCGCGAGGCCGAACGCGCTGCCGCCAGACAGCACAACGGCATCCACTTTCTGGACCAGCATACCCGCCTTCAGCAGATCGGTTTCGCGCGTGCCCGGCCCACCTCCGGCCACACTTACCGCTGCCGTGACAGGCGTTTCGGCGAGGATGACCGTGGTCCCTGTCTTGATGTCGGCGCGTTCGGCATGGCCGACGGTTACCCCGGATACATCTGTCAGGGCGTTGCGGGGTCCGGGACCAGCCATGGCGCGTTCACCTTTCACTTGTCTGGATTTTTCCCTAAAGGCTTAGCGGGTGACTTGCAAAGCCGTCCCAGGAGCCCTGCCCGTGAAGTTCCCTTCCCGTTTTGCCTCTCTCCTTACGCCCCTGATGATGCTGGGCGCCTGTGACGTCCTTTTCACCACGCCCGCAGAGCCCGAACCAGAGCCGATTGCTGCGCCGGTCGTGGATGAGGGCTGGCCCCACGGAGCCATGGTGGCGGCCGCCGACCCGCGCGCTGTCGAAGCCGGCCTCGCCGTGATCGCGGAAGGAGGACACGCGGTGGATGCGGCCATAGCCGTCCACGCCGTGCTCGGCCTTGTCGAGCCCCAAAGCTCAGGCATCGGAGGCGGCGCCTTCATGGTGGTCCATGAGCGCGAAACGGGTGAAACGATTGTCTATGATGGGCGCGAAACCGCGCCGGCGGCGGCTCGACCCGACCTCTTCATCAAGGATGGTGAGGTCATGGGCTATATCGCCGCCTGGCAATCCGGGCGGTCTGTTGGCGTGCCGGGCCAGGTCGCGCTCTACAAGACTGCCCATGATGCCCACGGCCAGGCCGACTGGTCACGCCTGTTCGATGACGCGATCACCCTTGCCGAAACCGGATTTGAGGTATCGCCACGCCTGGCGCAGCTGCTCGCCAACCCAAGGCTGCGCGGCGCGGTTCGCCTGGACGATGAAGGAACAGCGGCGGCAGCGTACTTTTATCCTGATGGCGCTCCGCTAGAGGTCGGCGCTTTACGGGACAACCCAGCCTATGCGGACATGTTGCGAGAGGTCTCGCTCGTCGGACCGTCAGCCTTCTACACCGGCCCGCGGGCAGAGCGTATCGTTGCAGCAGTTACATCGGACGCTGAGCCGGGCGCGATGACCATTGAGGACCTTGATGGGTATCGTGTGGACGTCCGAGCCCCGATTTGTGGGGAGTTTGAGTCAGGCGCGACGTACACTGTCTGCTCCGCACCGCCGCCAAGCTCCGGCGGTGTCGCCCAGAACGCAATTCTTGGCCTGTATCAGCGGCTGATTGCGGACCAGGACTCACCTTCCTCAGATGACAAGTTGCGCGCCTGGGTCGATGCCCAGCGTCTGGCTTATGCTGATCGCGACCATTATGTCGCCGACCCCGCCTTCGTGCCTGTGCCCGGGTCTGATCTGATCAACCCGATTTACCTGGACGTGCGGGCAGGAGAAGTTGATGCGCCCGGCGCAATGCCCCAACCCGGCGATCCCGGCGTCGCCCTGCAACGGGGCCCCATGATTGATATGTGGGGCCGCGACACCACCGATGAGACGCCCGGCACGACGCATGTTTCCATCATTGATCTCGACGGCAATGCTGTCTCGATGACGGCAACGGTCGAAAGCGCGTTCGGCAACAGCGTCATGGTGGATGGTTTCCTGCTCAACAATGAGCTGACAGATTTCGCCCGCGCCCCGGAAAAGAACGGCGTACCCGTTGCCAACGCGCCTGCCGGTGGCAAGCGTCCGCGCAGCTCCATGTCGCCGACCATCGTGTTTGATGATGATGGCGACCTGGTCATGGTCACGGGATCGCCCGGCGGGAACTCCATCGTTGCCTATGTTTCAAAAACGCTGGTCGGGGTTCTCGATTGGGGGCTGAGCGCGCAAGAGGCCGTGAACCTGCCGAACGTAATCGCGCGCGGCCAGGCGGTGGGCGTTGAGACAAGCGCTGAAGGCGGCGAGGCTTGGGGCACATATTTGCGCGATCTCGGCTATCAGGTTCGCGAGCGATCCGGCGAAAATTCAGGCCTGCACGTGATTGTTGTGCGCGAAGACGGCCTCGAGGGCGCCGCTGATCCGCGCCGCGAGGGCGTGGCAGAGCTCCTCGAACTGGAATAACGCGCTGATACAGATCAGGCCGACACCCGTGGCTTGGTGATGACTTTGAAAATATAAGCGAACAAATGCGCGATCGACGCCAGCAGACGCGTGCCCGCAAAAAACGCAAGCACCCACAGCGAGCCTAAAAAGAGCTGTCCAACAAGCTCATCTCTGGCCTCTTCCTGCTCTCCGAAAACGCCGCGTGCCATGATGAAGATCAAAAGCGGCAAGAGCGCCACAAGCAAGGTCTTGTGCCAGGTCAGAAAGAACGGGAAGCGTGAATGCCAGAACTGGCGAGGCTTACGCGCCGCATTGGCGCTGGCGACAGCCTTGACGCGGCGCGCATCCAGGCCCACGGCCAGGGCGAGACGCGCGCTGTCCTCATCGAAGTGGGCACGCCGCACTTCCACGGCATTCCGCGTGGCCAATGCGCGCAAATCCTTGGGCAACTCACCCTCGCTCGGCATGCGGGCACCATCCAGAAGCACCGGCACGACGGTGATATCGTTCTTGAGGGCCGAGGCGATCTCCGCACGCACGATGTCCTTGGGGTCTTCCAGGCGCCGTCCACCGCCATCATGGGCAGCATGAATCCAGTTGGGCCCGATCACCGCGATGAGGACGTCGCAGCCTTTGACGTTGCGCTCGATCGATTTCACGAAGTCTTCGCCGGGCTTGATGCTCTCAAGGTCGATGAAGATCTTGTCTTTCGACTTTCGCGCGACCCGCTTCAGCCGTTCGAAAATCTCATGGGCAGCCCAATGGCTGTCGCTACGCCGGTAGGATAGGAAAATCTTCGCCATGGCATGTCCCTCACACGCGGAGCTTGCCACCACCTCCGGCCAAAGGCCAGAGCCGGTCAGAACGGCGCTGCAGAGACCCCAATCGGCATGACCATGTCGGCCCGGGGCGCAAATCGAAGCTGCGTCGCGTGCAGCAGGAGCCGGGGCGCAGCATCGCGCACTTCGTCCTTCCCATACAGACTGTCGCCGAGGATAGGATGTCCGATGGCCAGCAAGTGGACGCGCAATTGGTGGCTACGGCCGGTGATGGGAGTCAGGCTCAAGCGCGTTCGCCCGCCAAGGTGTTCGCGCACATGCCACTGGGTCACGCTGGCCTTTCCTGTTTCGTGGCAAACTTTCTGGCGCGGCCGGTTCGGCCAGTCGGCAATCAGGGGCAAGTTGATCTCACCGGCAACCTCGGACACCTCGCCCCATACAACCGCCTCATAGGACTTTTGAACCTGGCGATTCTCGAACGCCGAAGACAGGATCGACTGCGCCTTTGGCGTGCGCGCGAACACCATCACACCCGACGTTTCCATATCCAGCCGGTGCACGGTCAAAGCTTCACCGAACTCTTGCTTGAGGCGCGCTTGCAGGCAATCTGCCTTTTCAGTGCCGCGTCCGGGAACGGACAACAGACCAGACGGTTTGTCTACGAGCACCCAATCCGCAGTCACTTCGATAAGATTCAACGGCCCGATGGGCGGATTGTAAGGCGTGACCACTCGTCAGTCCTACTGCGCCGCTTCGGCTGTGCCGTATTCGGGAGCCTCTGGGAAAACCAGCTCGAAACACGTACCATCCGGGCCGGTCTTGCCCAGCCTCAGATCACCACCCATTGCCCGGGCAAGGTCGCGCGCGATGGCGAGGCCAAGCCCTGTACCGCCGCGCTTGCCCGCACTTCCGAACGGCTTGAACAGGCTTTCGGCAATCTCCTCAGGCAGGCCGGGCCCCGTGTCGATGAACTGGAGCTGTTGTCCCTCAAGACGAACGCAGACTTTTCCGCCGGGGCCCATGGCTTCGGCGGCGTTGCGGATCAGGTTCGCTGCAATACGGTGCAGATGGTCCGGATCCGCCATGGCCGTCAGTCGCGCATCGACCTCGTTCGACCAGGCCGTATCGGCCTGTTTTGCAAGGGCTTCCTCAGCCGCTTCTTCCAGGGTCATGGCCAGCGCGCAGGGCTGGAGCTCAGCCTGGGGCGTACTCGCCTTGCCATATTGCAGGGTCTGGGTCGCCAGCTGGATACCCCGCTCCAGAGCCCGCTCAAGGCGTGGTGCCGCCCGCTTCACCCGTGGATCATCGGAGCGCTGCAGCGTGTCTGAAACAAGCTGCGCCGAGGCCAGCGAGCCACGCAGGTCATGATTGATGCGCGCGACGGCCTCGCCCAGTTCCGCGAGGCGCTCTCGCTGGCGAAAACTTTCGGAAACCGCCGTTTCCATGTCCGAGAGCGCGTTCTGGGCCCGGCCGATCTCATCGCGCCGCGCGGTGGGTGGCAGTCTGCGTGTCCAGGCGCCCGGATCATCGCGGAACTGTTCCACAGACCGGGTGACGCGCCGCATCGGTCGCACCAGGAAGAAGAAGAGAACAGCAAAGACAAGCCCGCCTGCCGCCAGCGAGATGAGAAGCGAGATGAGCAGGATACGCCAGCCAAAGGCCCAGAGCCCGTCCTGTAAGGGCTTCTCCGGCACCAAGACCTCGATCACCCTGTCGTCTTCAACGCCGACATCAATGATCAGCAGGGTGCGCCCTTCCTTGGCAAAGAGCACGGCGATTGTGTCGAACATGTCGGAAAACATGCCGCCCTGGCGAAGGTCCACCGGAATGACCGGCTGGGGAATCGGGCCAGCAGGCGGCAGGATCTGAATACGCATGCCATCATCGATCTCGGCCAGCCCTAGAATTTCGGCTGTTTCCTGCAAGCTGTCTGACAGCTCCATGGAGACATCACGCGATGGGGCCGCCTCGACGGCCAGGGACGCGATCCGCGCTGCCTGGGCTCGGTCTTCCAGCCAAGCTGTGCGATATCCAGCCGCGCTGGGAATGAACACGATCAGTTCCACCAGCAAAACAACGCAAATCGTCAGCCAGAACAGGCGAACCGACAGGCTGTGTTGCCAGCCTGCCGGACCATCTGCCCCTACAGGGGGAGGTGATTGTGATGCGTCAGCCGCCATTACGGCCTAGCGTTACGCTAGGGAATTCGCTGGAGCAAGCCGACAAGTCGCTTCGCGCCGGATCCGAACACAGTCTCGGTAAAGTAGGCTGAGGCCGCCCGCTTCACAACTTCCGCGCGGGTCGGATAAGGCGAGATGAAATTCGTAAGATCTTTCACCTTCAATCCATTCGACATCGCCACGCTGACAAGCTGGAGAATGTCCCCTGCCCCGTCACCGACAATCGATGCGCCGAGAATCTTGCCCTTGCGAATGATCAGCTTGGCCTCGCCCTTGGTATGACGTTCGGCGATCGCACGGTCGTTTTCATGGAACGGGAAAGCAGTCGCCTTGATCTCATCCCCATACTGGGCGCGGGCTTCCGCTTCCGTGAGCCCGATCTGGGCCACTTCAGGCGCCGTGTAGGTCACAGCAGGAAGCGGCAATGTCGAGGCTTTTGACGTCGGCGACTTGAACAGGGCGCGGCGCACAAACACGGAGGCGTGCCACCCAGCCAGGTGGGTGAACTGGCCCTCGCCGGCCACGTCGCCCAGCGCCCAGACGCGAGGGTTGGAGGGCGAGCGCAACGTGTCCTTGACCGTCACGGTGCGGCCATTATGGTCAACGCCGCCTTTCTCGAGATCTATCTCGTCGAGCACGGCACGGCGCCCCAGGGCGACTAAAATGTGGGAGCCATCAATCGTTTGGTCGCCCTCGTCGCTGTCCGTTGTCAGGCGGATACCCGTCTCGGTCTTCTCGACTTTGGCCGCAGTGTGGCCTTCCAGAATGGCAACGCCCTCTTCGCGCAGTGTATCTGCGGCGATCTTTGCGTGGTCTGGATCAGACCGGCCGAGCACCTTGCCCATCTCCACCAGAGTGACTTTGGACCCCAGACGGTTGAAGGCTTGGGCCATTTCCATACCGATGGGTCCGCCGCCGAGGATCAGTAGGTGTTCGGGCTGTTCCGGGATCGAGAAGATGTCCTCATTGGTGAGGTAGTCGACGTCATGGAGCCCTTCGATGGGTGGGATGAACGCCCGAGAGCCCGTGGCGATGATGATCCGCCGCGCTGTGGTGCGTGTGGTGGCCGACACAATCGTCTTCTTGTCCGCAAACTTCGCATGCTCACGGATCACGGTGACGCCGAGGCCTTCAAACCGTTCCTGGCTGTCGACCGGGGCGATTGTGGCGATGGCGCCATGGACATGGGCCTTAACGGCCTGCCAGTCAGTGGTGGGCTCAGCCGCACCGATCCCGAACTTGCCTGCTTCGCGAACGGTCTGGGCGACCTTGGCCGCGCTCAGCAGGGCCTTGGACGGCACACAGCCATAGTTCAGGCAGTCCCCGCCCATCTCGCCTTTTTCGTAGAGCACGACATTGAGGCCGAGCATGGCGGCACCTGCGGCAGCAGAGAGGCCGGCAGAGCCCGCACCAATGACGACCAGATCAGCCTTAAGGGTGCGGGGGGCTGCTGCGCCAGCATTGGCGGGGGCAGCGTCGGTGGCTGTGCGGGCCGCGTCCTGGGTGCCGGACGCCGACACCCTGGCATTTGCAGTTGGGTTTGCGGTTGTCATTGGACTGCGCCTTCCAGCTGGTCAGCTTTTTTCTTGGCAAAGAACTTCTTGTAGACGACCGGCATCAGGGCCACGACGCCCAGGGCGATAAAGGCGGGGACAAAGTTGCCGACGAGGGCGAACAGGTTGTCCGTATCCTGGTCGAGGCTGGCCTGGAGCGAGAAGCCGATCCAGGTGTAAGCCACCACGCCGGGCACGATGCCGAGGGCGGTTGTCAGTAGGAAGTTGCGGTACTTCGCGCCGAGGATCGCCGGTGCAATGTTCGCCACCGGGAACGGCACGGCGGGGAACAGGCGCATGAAGAACATGTAGCTGACCTCATCTTCCTGGAAGCCCTTTTCCATCTTGCGCACGAAGGGTCCGGCGCGTTCGCGCAGGGCTTTGCCCACGGCCGTCTTGGCTGCGAAGTAGAGGATGGAAGCCCCCAGCGTGGCACCGGCAATGGTCGCCAGCGCACCGCCGACGAGGCCAAAGAGCAAGCCACCCGCGATGGTGATCCACAGCGCGCCCGGCATCATGAAGGTCGTCGCCAACGCATAGATGCCGATGAAGATCGCAACCGCGAGGAGCAGGTTGTTCTCCACGAAGGTCGCCCAAACCGCGTAATTGTCGCGCAGGGTCTCGAGAGAGAGATATTCGAACAGCCCGAACTGCCAGGCTCCGAATATGCCCGCCGCGATCAGATAGACCGGCCAAAGACGAATGAAGATAGAGCGCTTCGGCGCACTCTGCGAAGGGGCCGCGGCGTCGATCGCCGCCGCATCAACTGCATTACTGGACATCGTTCAAATCCCAATTGTAAGCGTGGCGTTTGATGTCGGCGTTGGCACGAATGTCTTCGGCCAGTTCCGCATCGGCGTATTGGACAAGGTGGTCGATCACGCCGGCTTCATTGCCACCGAAATCCTCTTCAAACCATTTGTAGATTGTCGAGATCTGGAGCCCGCCGCGCTGGCGGATGGTCACACCGCGCTCGGTGTTGATGAAAGCGCGCGCCGCGCGGTCAAGCTCGGCATCCAGGGTCGCGCCTTCCCAGGCTTTTGTCTGCAGGTTCGGGCAGCCAATCGAAGCGCAGTTCACAGCGTAGTGCACGCGCGGATCACTCCATTCGACGCGCAAGATCTTGTGCTCGATATCGTCGAGAGACACTTCGCGGCCATCTGCGACCGTTTTTACGCGCTTCCACGGGCCAACAATGTAGCCAGACCGGATCGATTTGACCGGATAGCGTCCGATCATGTGGTCAATGGTCAGCGCATTGTAGAGGTTGGCCCAGGCGGCAAACGCCTCGTCGCGGGTCAGGGAGTCAAAATCGAGGGTTTCGAAGCTCGCCAGATACTCGGTCAGGGCTGCGCGGTCGGCTTCACTGGCGGCCAGGGCGCCATAGTCAAAGCGGTTCAGGCCGTCCTCGCCGGGTTGGACATACTGACTGAGCAGCGCCGTCCAGGCCGCGTGGCGCTCGGGCGCTTCCGCGGTGGCTTCTATAGCGCTCACCTGGAGTACCTCTTGCCCGAACGCCGGCGCGCCGAACAGGGCCACGGTGCCAAGGGCGAGGCTGGAGACTAAATTGCGGAATGTGTTCGTCATTAGGTGTCCTTTCCCCCGATAGGGTGTGTCTGTCACGCAGCCTATGTATGGGGAGGCGTCCTACAGGTCATATCACGACCCGTCGCGTCTGCTCAAACGCCCGTGAGGTGTCGTGAGCGGCGATTGGAAGCTTGACAAACAACCCGCCTTTTCTGTAGCTACCGCGCTTTCCGACACCGGTCTAAAAGTTTGACGAGAGGCGAGACGCCCGATGAAACGCACATTCCAGCCGAGCCGCCTGAAACGCGCCCGCACCCACGGCTTCCGTGAACGCATGTCCACGAAGAATGGCCGCAAAGTGCTTGCACGCCGCCGCATCAAAGGCCGCAAGCGCCTGTCCGCCTAGTTTCGCAGGCTTGAAGGAGGCGCCCTTGGCCGCCTCTCCTCCTTTGCGAAGACTGAAACGCCGCTCTGAGTTCCTGGCCGCCAGGAACGGCACATCAGAGCGGCGCAAATCATTGGTGGTACAAGCCCGTGGGCGTAAAGACGATGATTGCTCCATCGGCGAAGGCTACACCGCAACGAAAAAAGTCGGCCATGCCCCGGCACGAGCGCGCGCCAAGCGCCGACTGCGCGAAGCGGCCAGGACCTTGCTACCGATCCACGGCGTGCCGGGCGCTGATTATGTGTTTATCGCCCGCGGCATCACAGGCCGCGTTGACTGGCCCCGGTTGCTTGACGATATGAAAAGCGCCCTGATAAGCCTCGCGCCTGTTTTAGGGGGCGAGTCTGCCCTGCCCGACGCGACCCAAAAAATCGCAAACAAGAAGACCTGACCCATGCAGCCCCAAGCGCCGAATGATCCCGATCAGACCCGCAACCTGATCCTCGCCATGGTGCTGATGCTCGGCGTCCTTTTTCTCTACCAGACTTTCTACTTGGGCCCCCAGCAAGAAGCTCGAAGGGCCGCCCAGGAAGCGGCCGCTGCACGTGAAGCGGAAATCCAGGCCCAGCGGGAAGAACTTGGCATCGAAACGCCAGTCATCGCCGAGACGGTCGAAGAAGCCCTCGAGGCCGACATTCGCATCCCCTTCGATGCCGCCGGCGTGGACGGCTCCATCAATCTCACGGGCGCGCGGATCGACGACCTCAATCTCAAACGCCACTTCCTGACGGTCGAGCAGGAAGCCGAGCTGCGCCTCCTGCGCCCGGCGAATGCTGCGAACGGCTATTTCGCCACCTATGGCTGGGACCAATATGAACCGGCAGAAGGCGCTGTGATCGGCCGAGCCATCGGCATCAATTCCTCCTGGGAACTCGTGCGCGGCAATGAGCTGACCGAAAGCTCACCCATCACCCTGCGCCGGGTGCGTGGCCCGCTGACGTTCGAGCGGACCATTTCCGTCGACGAAAATTACATGTTCACCTATACAGACCGTGTGGTGAACACGGCATCAGCGTCCGTCACGCTTCGCCCATATGGCCTGATCCAGCGCCAGGGCGATTATAAGGAGTTCCTTGAAGCGACGGATCCCGGTTCCGCCGGTGCCAGCCAGATCGTCCACCAAGGCCTGATCGGCGTCATCGACAATGACCTGAAGCTGCGCAGCTACAAGAACCTGTCCCAAGGCAAAGGCATCAAGGGCGATTCAGACGCAGAGTCTGCGGGCTGGATCGGCCTGACCGACAAGTACTGGATGGCGGCCCTGATACCCCGTCAGGGCGAAGCGTTCACAGCCACCTTCGAGCTGCAGGAGCTCAGCGGCGAAGACCCAACCTATCAAATCCGCACCGAGGGCACGCCCGTCACCGTTCCGGCCGGTGGAGAGATCACTATCGAACACCACGTCTTTGCGGGTGCGAAGGAACTCGCCGTCCTGCGCGCCTATGAAGACGAACTGGATCTTCCACGGTTTGATGACGCCATAGACTGGGGCTTTCTGTACTTCCTGACCAAACCCTTCTTCAACATCCTACTCTGGCTGAAGGGGATGATCGGCTCGTTCGGCTGGGCGATCCTGGCCTTCACAGTGCTGGTGAAGATCCCGCTCATCCCGCTCTACAATCAGAGCTACAAGGCCATGGCCAAGATGAAGCTTCTGGCCGAGCCGATGAAGGAAATTCAGGAGAAGTATAAGGACAATCCGCAAGAACGGCAGAAACAAGTCATGGCGCTCTACCAGCGCGAAAAGGCAAATCCGCTCGCGGGCTGCCTGCCGATCCTTGCCACGATCCCGATCTTCTACGCGCTCTACAAAACCCTATTTGTGACGCTTGAGATGCGCCATGAGAGCTTCGGCTACATCTCTGACCTGTCGGCGCCTGACCCGCTCGTGCTGGGCAATCTGTTCGGCATTCTGGATATCCCGGCGACGGATGTACGCAGCATCTTCATCCTCGGCATCGTTCTGGGCATCGGCATTCTGCCCATTCTCTACGGCCTGACCATGTGGGCGATCCAGTCGCTGAACCCGCCGCCCACAGACAAGATGCAGCGCCAGATCATGATGTTCCTGCCCTTCATCCTGACGTTTGTGTTCGGCGGCTTCGCAGCAGGCCTTGTGCTCTACTGGGTCTGGAACAACATCCTGTCGCTCATCCAACAATACTTCATCATGCGCCGGAACGGGGTCGAGACGCAGCTCGACAAGCTGATCATGCGTCTGCGCGGCGGCGGCGAAAAACCGGCGGAATGAGCGACGAAACACCCGAATTCGATGCCGATGCCCTCGAAACAGGGCGCAAGCTGTTTGCCGGGCCGATCACCTTCGTCAAAGGCGTCGTTGATCTCGCGCATCTGCCGCCGGGGGACCGCAACGAAGTGGCGTTTGCCGGGCGATCAAATGTCGGCAAGTCGTCGCTGATCAACGCAATCACAAATCGGAAGGGCCTCGCGCGCACGTCCGCCGAGCCCGGGAAAACCCGCGAAATCAACTATTTCGATCTTGGCGAAGGCCGGGCATGGCTCGTGGACCTGCCCGGCTTTGGCTATGCCAAGGTTTCAAAGACCCAGGCGGCCCACTGGATCGCGCTGACCAAGGATTATCTGCGCGGCCGCGCGGCCTTGCGCCGGGTCTTCCTGCTCATCGATATTCGCCGCGGCCTGATGCCTGCCGACACTGAGGTCATGGAGCTTTTGGACGTGTCCGCGGTGAACTACCAGATCGTGCTGACAAAGGCCGACAAGGTGAAGCCCACGCGCGCGGCTTTCTTGAAAGACGAGCTTGAAACCACGCTGAAGAAGCACGCCGCGGCCCATCCCATGGTGCGGGTGACAAGCTCAGAAAAGGGTCACGGGCTCGCCGAACTCCGGGCAGAGATTGCCACCCTCCTCTAATCCGGTATGCACAAAGCCAAACGGGTTATGGGGGCACACCATGAGATAGTTCATATGCTTGATTGGCCTAGCCGCTCTGGCGGCCTGCGGAGGCAGCGGCGATCGCGGCATTGAACCAAGCGGCGAGACTTGGCGCGCGAGCGAAGCTCTGGACGCTCTACGGACCGCCTCTTGCCCGGATGGAGTGAGTTTCGAACGTGCGCCGGAAATAGACCTGACAGTCACCCCGCTGGATATGTCCGGTCTGAAAGCGGGCGAACACCTGTTCGGCCGAACGACGGTTGTCGGCGGCTGGGAACTGACAAGCGACGATGCGCGCTTTGGCGGATTGTCTGGCCTCGCCGTCTACCCCTTCGGTAATCTGCTGGCGGTCGGCGACCAGGGCAGCTTCATCTGGATTACCGTCGAAGACGACGCGCCCACACAGGCCCATCTGTCGCCCATGCTGAATATTGCCGGGGCTGAAATCGCCGACAAATCCCGCGCCGACGCCGAAGGCGTAACACTGATCGACGGCCTCGCCCTTGTCAGCTTTGAACGCGAACACCGTATCGAAGCCTTCGACCTGGAAGGCTGCGGCGCGGCCGCGCGTGCGGCGCTCGCCCTGGATTTACCCGGTCACCCGCTGGGGATCCCTGAGCCGATGCGGGCCAATGGCGGCGCTGAAGCCATTGCCTATTCGGCCCAGCAGGACACGACGTTTGTGGGCATCGAAACCACCAGCGAGCAAGGGCAACCCCTCATGCGCGTGGACAGCGCGGGCACAATTACGCGTCAGGTCAACCTGGACGCGCCCCGCGAATTTGCGCTCACCGGACTGGATGCCCCAAGCTACTATCCCTACGCCCTTTTCCGGCACTACACGCCCGAAGACGGCAACCGCAACATCATCGCCTATGTCGATGGCACGGCCACCCCCCGCTATGGCCTGTTCGACAAAGTCCGGCTGGACCCAAGCGTGCCCGTGGACAATTTCGAGGGCATTGCCGTGCAGGATTTGGGCGATGGCGTGCGCCGCGTCTGGATCGTGTCCGACGATAATTTCTCAGACAGCCAGCGCACACTGCTGATGGCGTTCGATCTCACCTGATCGTCACCACCCGGGGGCTTACCAAACCCGACGGGGCACACTACGTTCGACCTCTGCGAGGGCTGCGGCGTTCGGCAGGGCTCTTCAACTCCGGGGACCTTACATTCCGTAAGGGAGCTGGCACGCTGGCCGGGACCGTGGTCCCGGCTCATCTGGCGCCCACCTAGCTTGCTAGGGTCTACGGGAGTGAAAACCATGCCCACCGGCGCGCGCGGTCCTTTGCGTGTTTTACCCATCGCCTCTGAAGGAAAGGCCTGGCCATGACCGACAAGGCAGTGCTGCGCGCAGACATGAAAGCCCTACGCGAAGAGCTCAACGCTCGCGATCCCGACGCAGGCGAGACCCTGGCAGCGGCCTTTCCGATGAAGCTCCTGGAGCGCTATGGCCCGGAAGTGGCGGGCTACGTGGCGATTGGCGCCGAGATTGACGCGATGCCACTAATGACCCGCCTGGAGAAAGCCGGGGCGGAGTTGTCCCTGCCGCGCGTGGAGGAAGACGGATCCATGACCTACCGGCGCTGGTCTCCGGGCGAGCCGCTGGAAGCGGCCGCCTTTGGCCTCAGTGAACCGTGCGAGAGCGCCCCGGTCGTCTCCCCCACGCTCATCCTCACCCCCGTGCTGGCCTTCGACGGTATGGGCAACCGGCTGGGCTACGGCAAAGGCCACTATGACCGCGCCCTGGAGCGCCTGCGAAAAGACGGGCGGGCGTTTGCCTGCGCCCTGGCTTTTCATGGGCAGATGATCGATGCGGTGCCAAGCGAGCCCCACGACCAGCCGCTCGACTGGGCGATGACCGAAGCCGGCTCGGTGCCGCTTTTCATGATGCGGAATATGAAAGCGATATCAGCGGGCGGTGGGAACAGTGCCGCCTGAGGCCGGCGCCAGCCCGGGCATGATCACAGACATCAATTCCTCATCGGAATAGACCTTGATCGGGCTGTAGGCGAAGGCCTGGCCCACCACATAGACCACAACGGACGCAATCGCTGCCCCGGCCCACCGGCGCCTGCGCGCCAACTTCTCATCTTCGCCACTCATAGGCCCGCCCATCGCAAGGCCCATGCCAGACGGTTAGCGAGGCGTTAACGTGCCTTTGATTTTTCGAACGTCACTCGCTTTCGGGCTTAACGTAAGTATCAAACCAGGCGGTCATCTCAGCCAGTGTGTGGAGAACGGATTCGCGGCCGCGATAGCCGTGGCTCTCATAGGGCAACATAACAAGTCTCGCCGTTCCGCCCGTACCTCTTACAGCCGAGAACATCCGCTCGGACTGTTGCGGAAAGGTGCCTGAATTATTGTCCCGCATACCATGGATTAGCAGCATGGGTTCCTTGATCTGGTCAGCGGCCATGAAAGGCGAGAGCGTGTAATAGACGTCTTCGGCATCCCAGAAGATGCGCCGCTCTGCTTGGAAGCCGAAGGGCGTCAACGTCCGGTTATAGGCACCCGAGCGGGCAATGCCGGCGCGGAAAAGGTCGCTCTGGGCCAGGAGATGCGCGGTCATAAAGGCCCCGTAGCTATGCCCGCCAATGCCTACGCGCTCGCCATCTCCAAAGCCTCGACGCACGGTCTCGTCCACGGCGGCCTCGGCAGAGGATACAATTTGTTCGATAAAGGTGTCGTTCACAGTCTCTGGGTCGGAGCCCACGACCGGCATCGCGGTGCGGTCCATCACCGCGTAGCCCTGGGTTAGGAAGAAGAGGTGAGAATAGCCGCCAATGCGTGTGAAGCGATACTTGGAGTCGCGCACCTGGCCTGCCGTGTCAGCGGAGTTGAACTCGCGCGGATATGCCCAGAAGACGATTGGGAGGGTCTGTCCTTCCTCATAATCCGGCGGCAGGTAGAGCGTGGCAGAAAGCGGCGTGCCGTCCTCGCGCTCATAGGTTATCAGCTCCCGCTTGATACCGGTCAGCTCGGGATGTGGATCGGGAAAATCCGTCAGGAAAGTGGCCGTGCTGCCTGCGTGCAGCCGGTAGTTTCCGGGCGTTGCGGGGTCTTCATAGTAAGTGACGAACCGGCTGCCATCGGCCTCGAGCACGTCGATGACATATTCATAGGTCTCGCCGCGGTTGCGCCAGATTTCCTCGGTCTCCAGAGTCTCCAGGTCGAACCGATTAAGGAAAGGTCGGTTCCCGTCCGGCGTTGCTCCCTGCCCCGACATCAAGAGTGCACCATCATTAACGATGGCCACATTGAACCCTGCATCTGTCAGGGTGGTGAGCGGGGAACCCGGATTATTGTAGGCGTCCTGCACATCGCGGAATTGGACAATCTTGACCGGGTCAGTCCCATCAACGTCCACAAGGCTGGCGCGAATTTCGCGCGTGTCGCGGTCATAGTCGTACACAATGATATTATCGGTACCTTGCAGACCCTGGAATCCCGAATAACGGTCTTCAAGGTCAACCAGCTTTGTGGGCTCCCTCTCGAATGGGGCTTCGAGCGCCATCAACGCATCGCGAACACCGGTCTCCACCCTGGGATCCCCGCCATCCTGCGCTTCGGCCCAGATCAGAGTAGCGTCTTCCGTGGGATGCCATTCGATGGACCGACGACCAGTGACCACGCCCTGAACGGGCAGATTATCGGCCAGCGGCTGCTCGGCGATCATCTGAAGGATGTTGCCCTCCATGTCGGCCACCGCGCTCGTGAGCGGAAAGCGCCACCATGGTACCTGATAGGAGAATGGCTCGCTAATCCACTCCATGAGCAGGTACTCGCCATCAGGCGATGGAACGATTGATGTGTAGATGCGCGGCTCGCCCACACGCGTGCGCTCACCATTATTGTCCACGATAAAGGGTTGGCTCGTTGCAAGCCATCGGAACGTAGCCTCATCATGGGCGTCTTCGAGGAGGTCCTGGTAGGTACGCGTCTGGGCCTCTTCTCCGCCGGCGGCATCCTGGATGGCCGGGCCGATGGGAGTGAGCGGCTCGACCGGCTTGGGCCCACGATCCTCAGGCGTACTGAGATACAGGATACTGCGGTTGTCTAGCCAGCGCGGCTCCTGGAAGATCAGGTTCAGCCCTTCGCTTACAACCTCCACAGCCGTGTCACGTTCCACATCGAGCACGTAGAGCGCCATGCCGTCATTGGTCGTGTGGGAGAAAGCCGCGTACCGACCATTCATGGACCATTGAAAATCTGAGAGGTCGGGATTATCCGGTAAAGATACGGCGCGCACAGCGCCCGTCTCGACCGACTGGACGGAGAGGCCGACCACGTTTCGCGGGTTGAACCGGTCATTCGTAAGCGGATCGAGACGCAGCCCCGCAAGCCGTTCCATGGGTTTGCCCAGTTCGGAAACGGGGGGAAGGCTTTCGCGCTCCAGCAGCAGCATGGTCTCGCCATTGGGCGATAATGTAACTGAAGGCGCAGGCGCGCGTAGAACGATATCTGTTATTTCGTCGGGCGGGAGCTGATAGCTCGTCTGCGCGATTGCGCTGTGTCCGGCGTCAAGCGCCAGCGCTGCGATCAGTCCGGCAAGTGTCCGCATATCGTCTGGCCCTCCAACGTTTCTCGCTGGAGGTTAAGCCAATTCAATGCGGGCGCAACCGCAAAGGGCGCGGAACATCCATCACGCCTCCCGCAGGAGTTCGTTCACGCCGGTTTTGGAGCGGGTTTGGGCGTCTACGGTTTTCACGATCACGGCGCAGGCGAGGCTTGGCCCGCCTTTGGGGTCGGGCAGTGTGCCTGGCACGACAACGGAATAGGCCGGCACCCCGCCGCGTGTAATCTCGCCCGTGGCGCGGTCGACGATCTTGGTCGACTGGCCGAGGAACACGCCCATGGAAATCACCGCCCCTTCGCGCACGATCACACCTTCGGCCACCTCAGAGCGCGCGCCAATGAAGCAATTGTCCTCGATAATCACCGGGTTGGCCTGCAGCGGTTCCAGCACGCCGCCAATGCCCACGCCGCCTGAGATATGTACGTTTTTGCCAATCTGGGCGCAGGAGCCGACCGTGGCCCAGGTATCCACCATGGTGCCTTCGTCCACATACGCGCCGATGTTCACATAGGACGGCATCAACACCGCGTTTCTGGCGATATGCGCGCCCCGGCGCACGGCGCACGGTGGCACGGCGCGAAAGCCTGCCGCCTGAAACTCGGCCTCTCCCCAGCCTTCGAACTTGGACGGCACCTTGTCCCACCAGGCGCCGCGGCGGCCCGGCCCGCCATCCATCACGCCATTCGCATTCAAGCGAAAACTGAGCAGCACGGCTTTCTTCAGCCATTGGTTGACCGTCCAGTCATTCTGCTCACCGCACCGCTCGGCGACGCGGAACTCGCCACTGTCGAGCAAATCAATGGCCGCATCGACAGCCTCGCGGACCTCGCCCTGGGTTTCGGTGGAGAAGCCATCGCGCTCCTCCCAGGCAGCATTGATGACGCGGGCAAGGGCATTAGGCATGGGAAGGTCCTCAGGCGGGCGCCGTGGCCGCGGCGCGCAGAAAGTCTGTCAGATTGTCGGTGACATAGTGAATATGTTCACCCAGTTCATCACCCGGGCCGGCTGGGCGCGCGCCGTCGGGTTCTTTTTCCGCCCAATCGACGTCGGAGCGCACCAGAACCGTTGTAAATCCGAGCGCATGGGCAGGCTTCAGGTTGCGGTCCATATCTTCGAAAAAGATCGATCGGGACGGGTCGACGCCATGCTGGTCGCAAAACGCGTCATAGGAGCGCCGGTCAGGCTTGGGATGGTAGTCGGCATCCTCAATCCCGGACATGCCATCGAACAAATCATCGATCTGCATGTAAGTGGTGACGCGTTCCGCATGGCGGCGAGATCCATTGGTATAGACGAGCTTTCGGCCAGGCAGGCTCGCAATGGCTGCGCGAAGGTCCGCGCACACCGGCAGCGGACTCAAATCCACTTCGTGGACATGGGCCAGGAACTCCGCCGGCGCCATGCCGTGCAGCGTCATCATGCCTTTCAGCGTCGTGCCATGTTCGGCGTAGTATTGCTTCTGCAGGGCACGGGCTTCCACGGCGGACGTGCGAAGGAACCGGGCAACGAAATCCGTCATGCGCGCATCAATCTCGGCGAAGAGATCGCAATGGGCTGGATAGAGCGTATTGTCGAGGTCAAAGACCCAATCGCGGACATGCGCCAGCGCGCCGGGAGTGACGTTGCGCTCCATGCCCTCGCCCTGCCCCGGCCTCAGCCTTCCGGCACGGCTTGTGCGCGGTCGAAATCTCGCTCGAAGAATTCAAACACGAGTTTCTGGTCTTCCGGCGCTGCTGCCTTCGCAAACAGGGCGGTACGGTATGCCGATGTTTCACAGCTCTCGCGCCCCATAATGGCAAACTTCGCGCGCGCCACACAGAAAGGGTCGCTTGCGCGTTTCAGTGTGCGCACCCGGCCATCGGTTTGCTCCATCTCGCCATAGACAAAGTAGTCGCGCTGGTTCAGCGCCCGGTCGATCACGCGGGCGCAGCCAGCCGCCTCAAGGCGCCACCAGCCCCGGCTCTCCCACTCGTCGCCGCGCATCCGGGCGATTGCGCCCCAGATCGGCCGTTCAGTTCGGTTGCACAGCGTGAAGCCCACATCGCGCGACCTGGCCACGGCGGACTGTTCCAGGAAGTCAATCAGGTCGGCATCGCTTGTATCTGCGGCCAGGCCCTCGGAACTCATGAACTCGCGGATCGCCGCACGTGTTTCGCGGCCCAACAGGCCGTCCACACGCCCAGAAAAGACGCCCGCATCCTCCAACAGACGCTGCACACCCGCTGCTTCGGCTTGTTCGAACGTGTACTGGTTGGTTTCTGTAAATGTTGTTTGCCAGCCGCCGCGACGCTCAATCAACACCGGCCGGAATTTGCGCTCGTCCAGGCCAAAATCGCTGCACTCTGGCGGGCTCTCGACGGAAAAGGACCCCGTAGGATCCACGCACAATGCACGGTCGCCGCCCCAGTCCCGCGCGCCGCCGCGATGGGCATCGGACGAACGGCCATAGAGGAAGTGCACGCCCGGCGTCAGCGGCGCATCCAATGCGACTTCGCAGGTGCCTGGCCGCAGCTTTTTCCACCCTTCCACCACAACCGATTGGCCTTCAGGGCGCGCTACGGCGGCGTTGATAATGAAGCTTGTCTTGTTGCAAAGCCGCCATCCTGCAGCCTCCTGCGCCGTTGCGGAGGAGGCAGACACAAGGCCCAGCAGAGCCAAACAAAGTGCGCCGAAAAGCGCCCTAAGACACCAGCGTTCCAAAGCCATGTTCGGTAAAAAGCTCCATGAGAAGGGCATGGGGGGCACGTCCATCCAGAATAACCGCCGCCCCAACGCCACCATTGACCGCCTTGGCGGCGGTTTCAAGTTTCGGGATCATGCCACCTGCAGCGACGCCGTCGGCAATCAATGCATCCACCTTGTCGGCAGGGATGTCCTTGATCAGGGATTTATCCGCATCGAGAACCCCTGCCACATCCGTAAGCAGCATCAGCCGCGCCGCCTTCAGCGCCTTGGCCACTGCCCCTGCAGCGGTGTCGGCATTGATGTTGTAGCGCGCGCCGCCGTCGCCAAACCCGACCGGCGCAACAACGGGAATGATCTGTTCCGATGCGGAACTCAGCGCATTCAGCGAAGCCGGGTCCACGGCGATGGGTTCCCCCACATAGCCAAGGTCAACCACCTCTTCCAAGGCGCTGTCAGGTGTTTTCACGGTGCGAGACACCTTCTGGGCGCGAATCAGGTTCGCATCAGAGCCAGATAGCCCCACGGCGCGCCCGCCGGCGGCGTTAATTGCGCGGACGATGGACTTGTTGATCGTGCCCGACAGGACCATTTCCACCACATCCATCGTGGCATCATCCGTGACGCGAAGGCCGTCCTTGAACTCGGACTTGATGTCCAGCCGGTCCAGCAGCCGGGCAATCTGTGGCCCGCCGCCATGCACCACAACCGGATTGATCCCGAGATGCTTCAGCAGGACCACATCCTTGGCAAAGGACTTCGACAGGTCTTCATCCACCATGGCATGGCCACCAAACTTGATGACCAGCGTCTGGCCCGCATAGCGCTGGATGTAGGGCAGCGCCTCTGACAAGGTCTGGGCGGTGAATTGCGCCGCTTCGATGGAGGAAATCTCTGCCATGCCGCGGGTGCTAGCGCGCTTTGCGCAGGTGCGAAAGAGATCGCTGCGTCTTTATCTGTTGCGATCTCCCGCGCGATTTCTTATATGGGGAGCATGAGATCGATAGAAAACTTCGAAGAAGTCTAGTCTTGCCCGATGGGGCGGGGATTAGCTTTACTATTGTCATTGGCGTTGTCGGCTGCTGCTGTAACGTTTGTGCTTTATATCTGTAACACATTGAAACTCGAACTCACCTCATTGGGGGCGCTCAACACCTTTGTGTTCTCATGTATGGTTGGGTGGTACGCGCTTGACGTTCAGCTACCGCGCCGGGAGATTTATTTACTACTCGGCCAGTATGAACGACCGCTATTGCTTGAGCTGCGGTTTTTCAGACTTGTCGCTCTTCTAACGACCAGTTTGATCGGAATCGCGTCTGCAGGATTGGCTCTTACAGAGATTGATCTGGAACCTGGGCAAGTCGCACCTCTGAATTGGCGCCATTTGTCCTTTTGAGCGGTGTTTTTCTCGCATCTGTTGGTTGGGCTTTCACAACGTTCCAGAACCAGAAAGCGGCTCGGATCGCCAATACAATGCAAGCGGATCCGCGAGCACAGGTATTCAGACCGAATCAAAGCTACCATTTATATGCTCGTCAGAACGACCGGTTTTCTGGTCCAGCGGGATAAACTGCAGTCATATGATCCGCTGCCGCTTGAAGCCTTCAAAGTAAGGATCAAACACACAGGCGATGTCAGCTTTTTCCGTGAAGATCCTGAGCAAGACCTACGCCGCATAGCCAGAGACGCCCTGAATCATCTCAACCAGATGGCGTATGGCGTGAGATCCGGGCAGTTAGATTATCAAACACTCAACATGGTGATCCGGAGCACATATGTGCGATATGCATGCAGGTATGCAGAGCTTATCAAGGCTGACACAGGCGCAAGGCCCTGCCCGTTCGCACACGGACGGCTTCAGGGGACGCTCAGAAGCTACGAGCATTTTTTGTGGTTGGTCATGCAATTCGACATTCTGAAATCTGATAACGTAGACATCGCCCATATCGTCCTGCCGCCGAAAGAAATCGTGCGCGACTAAAGCGGTTTGTCCTCGTCATCATTGAGGATGCGATAGGCGGCGCCGTCGGGATCATCAAACTGGCCGCTGCGCTGGGCCCAGAGGAAGGCGGCCAAGCCGATCAGCCCCATGAAAAGCGCGATGGGAATGAGGAAAAAAAGTCCGGCCATGCAGTCTTTCCTATGTCCTCAGAGGTTTTGCCTCAAGGCATTGAGCGTCACGACCAGCGAACTCGCCGACATGGCAATGGCGGCCACAAGCGGAGAGGCAAATCCAAGTACGGCAATCGGAACGGCAATGAGGTTGTAGAGCGCGGCGAGACCGAAATTCTGTAGCATCGTCGCCTTGGCGCGCCGGGCGACATCCAGAACGGTGAGAACACCGCCAAGGCCTTCACCACTGTAAACGGCATCGCTAGCGGATTGGCTGACGTTCATGGCGCCGCCTGGGGCGAGAGAGGCGTGGGCAAGCGAGAGCGCGCCCGCATCATTCAGACCGTCGCCGACCATAAGTGCTCTGCGTCCATCGCGGCGCAGTGCTTCCAGTCGCTCGACTTTCCCGGCGGGTGTCGCCCGGGACACCCATGTCTCGATTCCCAGATGACGTGCGGCGGCGGCCACGCTGTCTTCCTCATCGCCGGAGACAATTTCGAAGGTAAGCCCGCGCGTGCGCAGGCCGTCCAACACCTCGCGCGCATCTTCGCGGACATGGTCCTCAAAGGTCAGGCAGACGGGGTCGCCGTCCCCGAGACTGAACCATATGGATGGGCCCGTTTGGGTCGCCGTGCTTGCCCCAACCCATTCCGCCGAACCAAGGCGTGCGGGAAGGCCGTGGACCTCTCCCTCAAGCCCCAGGCCCACATGTTCGGTCACACGCGTTGCAACAGGGCCTGCCCCAGCAGCCGCGACAACCGCCCGGGACAGCGGATGGCGGCTGGCGCGGGCAAGCTGCGCCGCCGCGCCGAGCGTATTATCGCTCACCCCGTCACGGCGCAGGCGCGGCGACCCAAGGGTTAGCGTTCCGGTCTTGTCGAACACCACATGGTCAACGCCTGCCAATCGCTCCAGTGCATCTCCGGATTTCAGGAACACGCCGTTCCTGAAAAGCCGACCCGAGGCGACGACCTGGGCCACCGGCGCCGCAAGGGCGAGGGCGCAAGGGCATGTGATAATCAGCGTCGAACACGCCACGAAGATTGCCTCGCGCACCCCTGCCCCGGCCAGCAGCCAGCCAACAAAGGTCAATGCGGCCACCGAATGTACGAGTGGCACATAAAGCGAGACGGCGCGTTCCGCGATCTTGCGATAGGTGGACCGGCGCTGTTCCCCCGCTTCGAGCATGCGAGAAATGTCCGCCATGAGAGAGTCAGCAGCGGCGGCCACCGCCCGCCCCTTCAGGGCCTGTCCAAGCACAACCGTGCCAGCATAAAGCCGATGGCCAGGCGCGGCTACGATGGGTGCGCTCTCGCCGGTCACAAGGCTTTCATCGACGTCAGATATCCCCTCGGTGACATCCAGGTCGACCACCACGCGTTCGCCCGGCGCCACCAACACATGGTCGCCTGGCGCGATATCTCGTGCGCGAACGGATTGAAGCGTTCCGTCGGCACCGATCCGGCTGACCGAGCGCGCTTGCAGGGCCGCAAGGTCATTGGCCGCCGCATGGGCTCGCCGCCTGAGCCGGGCATCGAGAAACCGACCGATCAGCAGGAAGAATAAAAGCATTACGCAGGCGTCGAAATAGGCGTGGTGCCCGCCGAGCGCGGTCTCCCAGATGGAAACGCCAAGGGCTAAAAGAACGGCGAGGGATATCGGCACGTCCATATTCGCGCGTCCCTTTGAAAGAACGCCCCAGGCCGATGCAAAGAAGGGTCTCCCGGCGAACAGGACCACCGGACTGGCGATGGCGCCTGAAACGACATGCAGCATCTGACGGGTGGCTTCGCCCATCTCGCCATGGCCCGCCCAGACCGAAATGGACAGCAGCATGATGTTGGCGGCGGCAAACCCCGCCACGCCCATGGCCGTCAGCAGGCGGCGTTCCTCGCGCTTGGCATCGTCTTCATCCCGCTCAGGGTCCAAGGGCGCAGCGCCGTAGCCCAGGTCAGTGATCGTCTGAACAACCGCGTCCGCCCGCAGATTGCCTGTCCAGGCGATCCCATTTGACCATTGGAAAGGTTCAGCCGCGCTTCTGTGATGCCCGGCAAGCGCCGCACGGACTTTTCAATCTTTGACAAGCACCCGCCGCACTTTGCGCCACGGATGCTTAGGTCAATCTGGTTCACGTTGCCCTTGCGCACCACAAAGGGCGACGGATCACCCGCAACACCCGCCGGCGTGGGCGGCGCAAGACCGCTGGGACAGCCGGCGTCAGTGGCGCTCAGGTCTGTCATTCGGGCACATAGAGCCGCTTGCGCGCTTCCAGAACCGGGGTCTGCGCGTCGCCTTCATAGCCGCGCAGGTCGACCTCGTAGGTGCCGGAGGGCACTCCGCTCAGGTCAGCGGCGTACGTTCCCGCCCCGGAAGCGGTCAGCGGCACATCGATCGCCGCCCCATTGCTGGCCGTGGGCAGAAACTGGGCAGCCATGCCGAGCCGGCTTAGCGCACGCCCGTCTCCGTCAGCGACGACAACGACGAGTGTGTCTGCCTCAATACCCATCGCCGCTGTCCAGCCGCGTTCGGCCTGCAGGGCGCGGGTCTCCAGCCGGTCATTGTAGTTCAACCCCTGAAGGTAGGATTTCTCGACAATCTCGCCCGGGTGAGACGTGATCGCATGGTAAAGGAACACACCGTTCACCGCGAAGATCACGCCGAAAAAGCCGAGCATGATCAACAGGACGTGCCAGCCCTTCAGTTCCTTGCCCTTGGCAGGTGTGGGGTCTGCATAGCTCATGGTCTGTCTCCCTCTAGGGCCCGCGGAACGACACGCGATTGGTGTAACTCTCGCCTGTCTCGGTGTCGGTCACGGTAAAGATAATCTGGCCACGGCGCTCAATAGCGCCTGGCGGCACGGTCACGAGGATGCGGAACCGGTCCACGCCATTGGCCGCCACCGGAAGCACAGCCTCGCTGCCATCGGCCTCCAGCCCGATAATTTCGATCTCCGCGTCGGCCAAACCTGACGTCTCGATACGCATGGTGCGCACATCCGGCGTCTTGTTGACCAGTTTCAGCGTGTAGCCATTGCGCAAGCTGCCATCGGCGAGTTGCACGAAGGGTGGGCTGCGGTCCTTCAACGTATTGATTTCGAAGCTCGCCCGCGTGCTGAGGCCGAAACTCATCAAGCCCGCAATGAACAGCATAAGACTGGAATAGAGGATCGTGCGGGCGCGGAAGAATGTGTACTTCGGTGCTTCGCCGCGCGCGACCGCGTCCACCGCATGGTCGGTGTCATAGGCGATCAGACCGCGCGGACGGCCAATCTTGTCCATCATCTGGTCGCACGCATCGATACAGAGCGCGCAATGGATACATTCAAGCTGGGCGCCGTCGCGAATGTTGATCCCCATGGGGCAGACCTGGACGCACTGGTCACAGTCGATGCAGTCCCCGCGGGTCGACCAATCGGTGTCCTTGCGCATGGGGGCGCGTGGCTCGCCCCGTGTATAGCGATACGTCACGTTCAGGGCGTGCTCGTCGGTCAGCGCACCCTGTATGCGCGGCCAAGGGCACATATAGGTGCAGACCTGTTCGCGCATGGCACCGGCCAGGAAATAGGTCGTGCCCGTCAGAATGGCGGCAAACCAGTAGGCCGAAAGCGGCGCCTGGCCGATGAAGAAGGTCTCCGCAATGGTCGGCGCATCGTGCCAGTAGAGAATAAACGCCCCGCCGGTGAGGAAGCTGATCAGAATCCAGACCAGGTGTTTGCCCGTCTTCCGCCACAGCTTGTTGAAGCTCAGTTTTGCCTTGTCCAGGCGCATACGGGCCGCGCGGTCGCCTTCGAAGGCACGCTCGACCCAGATGAAGAGGTCGGTCCAGACGGTTTGCGGGCAAGTATAGCCACACCAGACCCGGCCAAAGAGAGACGTCACCAGAAACAGGCCAAGGGCCGCCAGGATCAGCAACCCGGTCAGGTAGTAGATCTCCTGGGGCCAGATCTCGATGAAGAAGAAATAGAAGCGCTCGCCGGCAAAGTCAGCCAGCACGGCCTGGTCCGGCGCTCCTGCGCCCCGGTCCCAGCGGATCCACGGTACGAGATAGTAGACGCCGAGCGTCGCCGCCATCACGATCCATTTCACCATCCGGAACTTGCCATGGGCCAGCTTCGGATAGATCTGCGCACGCTTGGCGTAGAGATCCTTTGGCGGCGGGGGCACCGGTTTGCCCGGTGCACGTCGTTCCAGATCGAGGGTGACTTTGCCCATGGGGGTCAAACGCTCCTATTCGCCACCACCAAGGGAATGGACATAGACAGCAAGCGCCTTGATCGTGGCGTCGTCGAGCCGGTCTTCCCAGGCGGGCATGTGCGAATTGCGGGCATTGTAGATCGTTGCCTCGATGGCATCGCGGGATCCGCCATAGAGCCACTCCGCATCGGTCAGGTTCGGGGCACCGAATTCGCGCATGCCGAGCCCTTCTGCCCCATGGCAACTGGCGCATTGCATGGCGAAGAGCTCTGAGCCCCGCGCCGCCGCACTCGCATCGAACTCATCGCTTGAAAGCGAGACCACATGCTCCACCAGGTCGTTGATCTGGGCATGGTCCAGCATCCCCATCGCACCGAAGGCCGGCATGGCCGAAAACCGCGTCTCCGGGTCGCCCTCGTGGCGAATCCCGTGGCGCAGCGTATACTCGATGCCGTCCAGCGTGCCGTCCCAGAGCCAGACATCGTCTGCCAGCGCAGGGTAACCGATGAAACCGCGCCCACCTGCCCCATGGCAGGTCGCGCAATTGTCACCAAAGGCGGACTCGCCCATGGCCAGAGCGAACTGTTGGAGGTCGCGATTGGTCTCGATCTCCTCCAGCGAGGCGGTCAGGAGTTGCGCACCCTGGGCCTGACGGGCGGCCTGAAGCTCACCGACGGCTTCGGCCACAAGCGCGCGGTCAGAATGGTTCCGCAGCCCCGGCGTGTTGCTGCCGAGCCCCGGAAGTGCGGGGATTGCTGGCATGAACACCATGTAAACCAGGGCCCAGCCAATGGTGACATACCAGGTAATCAGCCACCAGCGCGGCAAGGGATTGCTGAGCTCCTTGATGCCGTCCCACTCATGGCCCGTGGTCTCGATGCCCGAATGGGCGTCGATGTCTTTTTCATGATCACTCATCGCCGGGCTCCTTGTCGGTCAATGGAAGGTGGGCAGCCGCATCGAAGGTCGACTGGTTGCGAGGCCACAGGGCGTACGCCAGGGCGCCGGCGAAGCAGGCGACGAAGTACACAAGGCCGCCGGTCTGGGCGAAGCTCGAAAGGATCTCGTACATTTGCTCGCCTCCTATCGCCGGTTGCGCAGGTCATCGGCCTCGTAGACCGAGAAATCGACCAGCGTTCCGGTCATTTGCAGATACGCCACAAGGGCATCCATTTCGGTGATCTCATCCGGGTCGCCGTCATAGTCGCGCACCAGAATGGTACCCTCGCGGCCAGACGCCTCGGTGTATCGCGCCACCATGGCGTCCTGGGCATCATAGTCCGCATTCGGGTTGACCTGGGCCTCCAGGTCAGCCTTCGCGTTCTCGATCATTTCGGCGGTGTAGGGCACGCCAACCATCGACTGGGCGCGAAGCTTGTCGTCGATGTTGTCGTAGTGGAGCTTGTTGTCCATCAGGAAGGCGTAGGGCGGCATGACCGATTCAGGCACCACGGAACGCGGTTCGATCAGATGGTCGACTTGCCACTCAACGGAGTATTTGCCGCCGACCCGTGCCAGGTCCGGCCCGGTCCGTTTCGAGCCCCATTGGAAGGGGTGGTCGTACATGCTCTCAGCCGCAAGACTGTAGTGGCCATAGCGTTCCACCTCGTCGCGCAGGGGGCGTACCATCTGGCTGTGGCAGACATAGCAGCCCTCACGGATGTAGATGTCCCGGCCCGCCAGTTCGAGCGGCGTGTAGGGGCGCATTCCGTCCACCTTCTCAATGGTGTTTTCCATGTAGAAGAGCGGCGCCATCTGGATGATCCCGCCAATGGAGACCACCACGAGGATGGCCACCGTCAGCAATAGGGAGTGGCGCTCAAGGACGCCGTGATTGTTCATGATACCCATCAGATCTCTCCCTATTCGGCAGGCTGGAGGCCACCGCGCGTGGCGGTCTCGGCGTCAGTTTGTGCGTTGATGGCGGCCTGGTCCGGCGCAGTGTGGCCAAGGGCGGTGCGCACCAGATTGTAAGCCATGATCCCGGCGCCAGCGAAGTACATCAGGCCACCCACAGTGCGGATGATGTAGCTGATATGCTTGGCCTCGACGGTTTCCACGAAGCTGTATTCGAGGAAGCCATACTCATTGTAGGCGCGCCACATGAGACCTTCCATGATCCCGGCAAACCACATGGAAATCATGTAGAAGAGGATGCCGATGGTCGCGATCCAGAAGTGCCACTCCACCAGTTTCATCGAATAGAGGCTTGTACGCTTCCAGAGCCATGGCGTGAGGCAGTAGAGGGCCCCGAAGCTGATGAAGCCGACCCAGCCAAGCGCGCCGGAGTGCACGTGGCCAATGCCCCATTCTGTGTAATGAGACAGAGCGTTCACGGCGCGCACGGACATGAGCGGGCCTTCGAAAGTCGACATGCCATAGAAGGCCAGCGAGACGATCATCATACGCACCACCGCGTCAGTGCGCAGCTTGTCCCAGGCGCCTGACAGGGTCATCACGCCGTTGATCATGCCGCCCCAGCTGGGCATCCACAGCATGATGGAGAAGGTCATGCCCAGGGTCTGCGCCCATTGTGGCAAGGCCGTGTAGTGCAGGTGGTGCGGACCGGCCCAGATGTAGATGAAGATCAGCGACCAGAAGTGCACGATCGACAGGCGGTAGGAGTAGACCGGCCGGTTCACTCGCTTCGGGATGAAATAGTACATGATGGCCAGGAAGCCGGTGGTCAGGAAGAAACCCACCGCGTTGTGGCCATACCACCATTGGGTGAGCGCATCCTGGACGCCGGAGAAGACCGAGTAGGAGCGGGTTCCGAACCAGTCCCCCGGCATCGACAGGTTGTTGACGATGTGGAGCATCGCAATGGTGACGATGA
>JBCBUL010000004.1:0-143567 GCA_039818165.1 Pseudomonadota bacterium
CTTCTCACCGCCGCCAGCCTCGGCCAGCACCATCGTGATCGCCGCCGTCAGCGTCGTCTTGCCATGGTCAACATGACCAATCGTGCCGATGTTCACATGCGGCTTGTTACGCTCAAACTTCTCCTTGGCCATCTGGGCCTCTCCTTTATTCGGCAGGAGCGGGCCGCCGCAGGCGACGGGCCTCACTGAAACACTCAAGAAAGCCGGACCGCCCGGCTCTCCAATGACCCGGCGACATACAACCCAAACCCAACGCTTTCAAGCACTCTTATGAAACCTGCTGCGCGTTGACTTTGCCCGGCGTTTCGTGGCGATACCCGCCAAGTGTTTTCCGGTCCTGATTATCGCGTGAGAGGCCCTGCCCATGTCCATGTCCCTCTGGTCCCATGTCGAGCGTTTAACGCCATCTCCAATCCGTGACCTGGCAGATGCAGCAACCCATGCCGGAGACGCCCGGGTTTCCGGTGCAGGCTGGACGGTGGATATGTCCCGCCAGCGCCTGGATGACGCTGCGCTGCAAGCGCTTCTTGCCCATGGGGACGCTGCGGACCTGACCGGCGCCCTGGACCGGCTGTTCGCTGGCGCCATTGTAAATCCGTCCGAGGATCGCCCCGCCCTCCATTGGGCGCTGCGCCTCAATTCGGGCGACGGCAGCGGCGAATCAGAACGCGTACGTGCCTCGCTGGACCCCGCCGACACCTTTGCCGCGCGCGTCTTCGCCGGCGAAGAGCATGGCAGCACCGGAGCACCGTTCAAAACCATTTTGCATATAGGCATCGGAGGGTCCGATTTTGGCCCCCGCCTCATTGCGGATGCTCTGGAAACGATTGGTGGCGCGCGGCTCGACCTGCGCTTCTGCGCCAATCTAGATCCGTTCGATCTGGATACCGCCATGGACGGGCTCGACCCGGCCTCCACGCTTGTGGTTGGCGTATCAAAATCGTTCGGGACGGAAGAAACGCTCTATAATCTCGGGCGCGCAAGGACCTGGCTTCAATCCAGCCTCGGGGATGGCTGGACCCGCCATATGGCACTTGTCACCGCGAAACCCGACAGGGCAAAGACCTGGCTCGGCGGCGGGGATGCCCACTTGTTCGATATGCCCCTGAGCGTCGGTGGCCGATTCTCGCTCTGGTCGGCCGCCAGCCTCTCGGTTGCCTGCGCGATGGGCACAGATGCGATCAAGGCGTTTCGGTCCGGCGCACGCGACATGGACACCCACGTCAGAACCACAGGCCTGGCTAAAAATCTCGCAGCCCGGCTCGCCCTCCTGGACTATTGGAACACCAGCATTGTCGGCCACAGCCAGCGGGTCGTCCTCGCCTATTCCCGGCGCCTGCGGATATTGCCGACCTACCTTCAGCAGCTCGAAATGGAGTCGAACGGTAAGTCCGTCACACCGGACGGTGAAAGTGTCGATGGCGCCACGGCACCCGCGCTTTGGGGCGGGGAAGGCTCGATCGGACAGCACTCCTATCACCAATGGCTGCACCAGGGCACGCAGATCGTTCCCACGGAGTTTATTCTGCCGCTGTCTGAGGGTGGCGACCTTGAAGGCAAACGCGCCCTCACAGCCCATGCGCTCGCCCAGGCCGAAGTTCTGGCGAATGGGCGTAGCCTTGAAGACGTAATGGCCGATGAGCCAGATCTGTCCCCTGCCGTTGCCCGGCAGAAAGTCCATGGCGGCGACAGACCGAGCAGCTTCTTTGTACACACCGATTTCGGTCCCGAAGCGCTCGGGGCGATCATCGCGCTGTATGAGCACCGGACTTATCTGGCCGGCGTGCTGTGGGGCGTGAACACGTTTGACCAATGGGGCGTTGAGCGCGGGAAAACGATGGCGGGCCGCCTGAAGCCCGTCTTGGAAGGCACGGCTGACGCCGACGATACGGTTACGGGAAGCCTGGCTGGACTGGTGACGCTGTCGCTCTAGTCAAACGCACAAAGCGTGTGGGAGACGCGGCAGTCTGAACCGCCATTCTCGGCGCAGGCCAAAACGGCTTCGACCCGGGCATGGTCAGACCGCGGCGACCGCGCATGTCCGGCGCCGCCTTTTGCGCCTTCTGCATAGGCAAAACACCCGTTGAACGAGGTGACTAGCCTACACTGCTGGCCGCCCGCCGCTTCACAGTCGGACAAGGAAACGGTTTCGGCCTCGAGAGCCGAGGTTTGGTTGCCCGAGATACCAACTCGGCCTGACGGTGATACTGAAAACGCCCCCCACGCCCCCGAAAACCGCTCAAGCCTTTCGATTCCGCAATCGGGATAAAGCGCGTCGCGGGCCGCCACATCATCCCAGCTCAAGCCGCGCTGCCACCGCCCTGGCCCCTGGACATCGCGCCCCAATGAGACTGCTGCGCCGTCATAGCGGATTGAGGGGCGAAGCCCTTCGCTCGGGGCATTGCAGTTAATTGCAATCTCGTTGGACGGATCGTTGTCGGTGTCCAAATTCATCGCGATGCGGTCTTCCGGATGTCCTATTCCGATCGCATGCGCCACCTCATGGAGCACGAGGGATGGAAAGTGAATGCAGTTCGCCTGGGCTAGTGACGCGTCGATGTAATAGCAGCGGGACGCGTTGAACCGCACATCGGAGCTCTCGATCCGCGCATGCGAACGTGAAATCTGTCCATTGGTCAGGCGATAGGGCCCAGACTGGCGCTCATAAAAAATGGTGTAGCCCGTGAGCAGCGGGGACCGAAATGGCGGGAACGCCTCTGCACTCGACCCGAAGAAGTCTATCTCTGCGCCCTGCCCCGACTGGCTGACCGCTGCGAGGGGAAAGGCGGGTGAGACACTGTCAGACACATCCACGAACCAGAGTGAGGGATGGCCAGAGCCCCACTCCGCCAACGACTGAGCGATCGCGGAGTGAACGGCCTGACAACTTGCCCCATCGAGAAAACGCATCTCGCACACGCTGGCGTCGATGCTGTATTCTAGGCCGCCGCCCAGACCGCGCTCACCGGAGTCCACAAAGGAGTTGTCTCCGGCAGCCCAGCGCGGCGCTTGTTCGAGGTGTTCGATGGCAGATCCTGCGCGCACCCTTGGGCCCTCGACGGCGAAGCCGGACAAGGCAAGGACCGCCAATAGGGGCATGATGAGAAACCGCCATATCACCGGGACGAGTATGATCAGGTTTGTGGCGGAATCGAACCCGAAAAATCAGCGTCCGATGCGATCCAGTTTGCGGAACACAAATGCGTGATCGTTGGCATCGTTTTGTTCGAAAGCTTGACGCTCCGTTTCTTGCCAGTCCGCCGCCTCAAAGTCGGGAAAGGACACATCACCGTCGGGGGCTGCATCCACCTCTGTGATGTAGAGCCGGTCTGCGAGGGGCAATGCATCACGGTAAAGACCGGCGCCTCCGATTACGAAAAACTCCTCGAGCCCAGCCCGGTTTGCCATCGCTCGGGCGACAGCCGTTGCGGCCGCCAGATTCGAATAGACACGCGCGCCTTTTGCCTGAAACGTCGAGTTGCGGCTTAGCACGAGGTTCTGCCGACCGGGGAGTGGTTGTTTTGGAAGGCTTTCCCAGGTTTTCCGCCCCATCAGAATCGGAGCTTTGCCCGTCGTTTTCTTGAACAAGGCCAGGTCATCGCGAAGCCGCCATGGCAAATCGCCCTCGCGACCGATGACACCATTCAGGCCCCGGGCGACGATCAAGCAAAGTTTCGGTTCATGTTGCATGTAGCGGCCTTGACTTAAACGTGCCTCCAACGATCTCCCTATCTTGCGGCGCAACACAAAGCGTCAGCAAACAAGTATGGGTGGTGCCGTAAGACCCGACAATGACCGGCGTGATCGTGTTTTCGGGGAAAGTCAACACAGTGGAATTCGTTATTCAACAAGTTGTCGGGTTGTTGACGGGTGGGCGACCGGACGATCTACTATGGGTTGTCATAGGATTAAGCGTAACGCTGGGCGGGATATACGTTCTCGGCGGACGGCTATGGGCCTTTATTTACTTTCTTACCATTCCCTTTCTGAATTGGTCTTTTGGCGTCGTTGAGAGTATTCAGATATTTCCTGCGGGTGATTTGTTCGAAAAAGGGGTCGAATTACATCCGCTAACCCTTGTGACGGGATTGGTTTTCGTCTTCCGAGACTTCGTGCAACGCAAAATGGGCCAGTGGGTTCTCGCAGTCATGGCGCTGGCGATTGCCTGGTCGTTCTATTATGCGTGGCCTGTGATCGCCCTTGCGTCCGGTCTTGCTTTCGCAATATCGGAAACCGTCGACTGGCTACTCTTCACATTCACAAAGTACAGGCTTTCTACCCGAATCTTGTTGTCGAGCGCGCTCGCCTCGCCCGTGGACACAACGGTCTTTCTCTACGGCGCCGACCTGGCCTTACAACTCAATGATGGCAAGGACTTTTCCTATGGACTGTTCGGACTGCCCATGGCCGACGGGAACACTTTCCATGTCGCCAACTGGATCGTCTTCGTGATCGGCAAGATGGTCGGCGCCGTGATCGTGTCATACATGATACGCCGCCGGGAAGATCAGGGTCTGATCGAAGCCCACTCCCTCTAGGTGCGGCTTTCGCCCGATTAGACCGCCACGGGCGCTTTGATGTGCGGGTGGGGCTCATACCCTTCCAGGGTGAAGTCTTCATAGACCCATCCGAAAAGGTCCGTCTTTTCCGGCGTCATCACCATGCGCGGCGGCGTGCGCGGCGTTCGGCTGAGCTGCAATTCAGCTTGCTCGAAATGGTTAGAATAGAGGTGAACGTCTCCAAACGTGTGGACGAATTCCCCAGGTTTCAGCCCCGTGGCGCGCGCCATCATCATGGTCAGCAGGGCATAGGAAGCAATGTTGAAGGGCACGCCGAGGAAGATGTCGGCCGAGCGCTGGTAAAGCTGGCAGTTCAGTTTTCCGTTCAGGACATTGAATTGAAACAGGCAGTGGCACGGCGGCAGGGCCATGTCCTCAACATCAGCCGGGTTCCACGCCGACACGACCAGGCGGCGGGAGTTGGGATTGGAGATGATCTGGTCTCGCACCTGGGTGATCTGATCAATCACCCGGCCATCGGGCGCCGCCCAGCTGCGCCACTGCTTGCCATAGACGGGACCAAGCTCACCCTGCGCATCGGCCCACTCATCCCAAATGGAAACGCCATTCTCCTTTAGCCAGGCGATATTGGTCTCCCCGCGCAGAAACCAGAGGAGCTCGATAATGATCGAGCGCAAGTGCAGCTTTTTCGTCGTGAGCAGGGGGAATGTGTCTGACAGGTCAAAGTGGAGCTGACGTCCAAACAGGGCGCGCGTGCCGGTCCCGGTACGGTCCGGTCGGTCCACGCCGTTTGAGTAGACCTCTTCAAGCAAGTGCAGATATTGACGCATCGAATCGACTCCAGAACTGTCGAACGTGTGAATGATGCGAAATGGCACCGCAATCCAGTGTGGTAAACCGTCCTTTGCATTCGCCTTGAAGCTTCACCTTCTTGGTAAACGCCTTGGTATACAATTTCTAGTAGTATTTAGAGATCGAAGACCGAGGATATTGCGGTGCATACTCCCTATTTGAACATCATCTCGCGGCCCAAAGCCTTTCTGAAAAACACAGCCGGCAATATTGCCATGATGTCGGGCCTCGTCGCGCTGCCGTTCATGGCGGTATTTGCCCTTGCGATTGATGCAAACGCCATCAGCACCGCCAGCAACGTACTCCAGCGGTCATGTGATGCCGCGGTATTGTCGGTCGCCTCAGATCTTTCGAATGATCGGATCGACGCGTCCGACACGGACCAGGCGTTTGAAGACATCCTCAACGCCAATCTGTTCCCACTTCGTCGGATGGTCGTCTGGAATTCCAACACAACCTCTGCGGGATCCACGGTGACCGGCACAATAACCGGGCAGTACGACACGCTGTTAGGAGGCTTCCTGTCCCGTGAACAAGTGGAGTTTGAATACCAGTGCGTTGCCACCATGGCCTCATCGGCTTCCGAACTAGTCCTCGTCCTCGACACGTCCCGCTCCATGACAGGCTCACGGATGGATGCGCTTCGCGTTTCCGCCAACAATATGATTTCAAACGTCGTGACCGATGGAAACGATACATCCCGCATGGGGATCGTCCCATTCACACACCACGTGAATGTCGGTGAATCGAACCGAAACGCTTCCTGGATGTCGGTTGCAGAAAACTACTCTGTTGTTGATCAGCGCTGCTCTTCCAGCAGAGCGCAATATCAGGCTGCTGGCTGTATCCGCGAACAAAAGACGTGCTCGAGAGATGGGCAGGATCAAAACTGCAATCAATGGGTGTGTCCCGAAGGCGCCGTGGTTGAGCAAACATGCCGCCCCCGGTCCCGGTACTATGACTTCCATGGATGCGTGGATAGCCGCCCACAAGACTACCGTTTCAACCACGATGACTATGAGACCTACCCTGTCCGCGGACAACTCAGCACGGGCGGAGGAAATTGCGCCAGCCGTCCCATCGTCGACCTGACATCAGATGTCACAACGCTGACGACCACCATTTCCCAGCTCAGCAATTCCGGGGACACGTATATGGCGCCGGGCCTTGTCTGGGGCCTGCGCGTGTTGTCGCCCGGCGAACCCTTCAACTCAGCCGCTGACTTCGAGACCTTCCGGGCCAATAATGGCCGCAAGGCGATTGTTCTCATGTCCGACGGTGAGAACACACGGTCCCCAGGTCGCTCGACCCAGAACCAGGATGTCTATCGTGGACACTGGCAGAAGAACGATCCTGACTTTGCAGACGCCAACACGCTGACGGCTTGTAACGCGATCAAAGCCGCAGGCATTGAACTCTTCACAATCGCGTTCGACGTTCAGGATGAAGACACAGAGAAGCTTCTGGAGGACTGTGCGACGTCTGCGGATGAGCATTACTATCTGGCGGCAAACTCCATCCAGCTCGCAGAAGCGTTTGACCAAATTGGCGGCGCCTTTCGTGAAGTGCGCTTGATACAGCCGGAGCAGATGCTCGATTATACGTCGCAGATTGATACGGAAGACGGCGCGGGTGGCGAGACGTAAATCGCGCGCGCCATGGTTAATAATCCACAAGCCCTATGGCTCAAAGTGCATTGTTTATACATATGAAATTGTAATTTCGTGGAGATAGGTTGCGCCTAATCAATAGGGGTAATCCATGAACTCTTCACTGAAGGCACGTTTGCTCCAGCGCGCTGCTGGCTTCGTCAGAAACACTGAAGGCAACATTGCCATGATGTCGGGCGTGATTGCGCTGCCGTTCATGACGATGCTCGCCCTCGCCGTGGATGTGAACTACGCGTCCAACCACCGACACACTGTTCAGGCATCGCTCGACTCAGCCCTGCTTGCCGCTGCCCGCTGGGGCATTGAAGGCGGCGCAACTGAAGCGGAGATGGAAGCGGAACTGTCGAACTACTTCTCCGCCTTGGTCACCGCCAATGGTGGCAAGGTCACATGTCAGGCGCCGGATATCGATCCGAACATGACCGGCGGCGCTGTCAGCGCCGACGTGTCCTGTTACTCAGAGACCCTCATGGCGGGCCTGATCGGCAAGGAAAAAATTGAGTATGAAGTCGAAGCCGAGGTCAATTTCGGTATCGGTAAGATCGACGTGGCGTTCGTTTATGACGTTTCGGGCTCCATGAACGACCCCGTGTCCGATACCGGGCTTGTCACAGTCTGCGACAACAGCGGTAGCAACTGCGAAGATGTTCAAGGCGAAAGCCGTATGGACGCCTTGCAACGTGCAGCGAAAGCAGGCGTCGAGCAGCTTCTGAAGGTCAACGGCACAGACCGCGACGATGTCCGCATTGCAATGGTCAGCTATAATCAGGCTGTGAATGCCGGGGTCTATTTTGAGGACGTGACCGGTCTGTCCGTTCGTCGGACTTATTTGTATGGAGAAGGCGCGAGCGACGGGGGCGACGTTGAGATCGTTGATGCAGGAAGCAGCCACAAACATGCTTTCCTTGGTCTCTACGATACACGCGACAATTCATTGTTAGCCACACTCAATGATGGCACGGTCGTCACAATTCCTGAAAGCTATGCCGATCACCTGGCACTGGCCGCAAAGATAAAGAGCACGTCGAACAAATCCGGCAAAGACGAGAGCATGGAAATTCGTGCGAAGACGGACGATGGCTGGGAACAGACGCGGTTAGAAAACGCGGCCCCCTATGCCCTCTATGGTGACACAAGCGGCGATTTCTACACCGGCTTTATTCCAACCGATGAATGGATCGCTGTAAGAATGCGCGCCTACAAAAAGGACAATGCCAAAGGCGGCCGCATCCTGAACAAGACGTTCGATATCAGGATTGACATTGAGGCCGAAGAGGATGCCCCGTCGATCACGATTGAAGACAGCTGCACGTATGAGCGGAATACGACAGATTGGAACGCAACGGTCACCCCGGGCGTTGGCAACTTCCTCACCGCTGACGAAGCGAGTTATGACGAGGACAGCCAGACCTGGACGATCCCTGGTGGTTGCAGCTCCGCAACGCCATTGCCTTTGACGAACGACAAGGCCGCCCTGGATGCCTATGTCGACGCGCTTCCCACAGGCGGTGGCACGGCTGGTCACCTCGGTGTCGCATGGGGCCGTTACCTGATTGCTCCGGAATGGTCACCGGTCTGGCCCGTTACCAGCGCGCCCATCAACTACAATGAGCCCGACGGCCGTAAGATCGTCATCATGATGACCGATGGACAGTTCAACCGGACTTACCATGGCGGACTGGGTTCTTCTTTTGACCAGGCAAAGAACCACTGCGATCAGGCCAAAGCACAAGGGGTGATCATCTACACGATCTCCTTTGACGCTCCCACCGATGCCCAGGCGGCTCTCGACTATTGTTCTTCCGGAACGGACTACTCGTTCGAGGTGAACAACGGTCAGGAGATCCTTGACGCGTACACGGCAATCGCCAACCGGATTTCCGATCTGCGCCTTTCTTACTAGGCGCTCTGGAAAATCCAAACCCGAGCAGGGCGGCAGCGCGGAACGGCGTTGCCGCCCTTCCCTCTTCTAATGCAGGCCGAGACTCGCTATATTATCAGCGTTCCTCGGAACTATGGCGATAAACGTACGTGTAATAAGCGGTTCGGACCCGGGGGCGGTACCCGGCGGCTCCACCATTCATCCCGGTCGTTGGCCGGCAGGACGGGGCCGAAACAGGATCGACGGACGTGTAAAGACGTGGCCTTCGCCGGCTTGAGCCCCCTTAGAAGCTCAATTTCACTTAGTTGCCAACGACAACTTTGCTGAAGGTGAACTGCTCGCAGCGTAAGCTGTGCGTGGATTACCGTACTTAACTCCTAGGGCATCAGCGCCCTAGGCGGGGCCCGGAGGCGCCTGGCAACAGAAGCCTCCACCTTTCTTGTATGTTCCCGTATCGCTGCGCTCACATGGAACGCGCTCAGGGCTGCTGGGTTCGGTTACGGCGTCGGGGCCGCTTCCATTTCGCCAGCTTCGGCCCCGGAGGCCTCTTCGACCTCTACCTCTGCCGCGCCTTCAGGAAGACCTACAATGTTCATTTCGCTGATCAGGCGCTGGGCCCCATCAATCTTGTCCATCACCCAGAGCATGTAGCGCGAATCGACATGGATCGCCCGCGTCGTGGCCACGTCGAAATCCCAGTCGGAATTCACGCTCTCCAGTGTGCCGTCGAACAACAGGCCGACCAGCTCCCCATCTGCATTCAGCGTTGCTGAGCCGGAATTGCCGCCCGTGACATCAAGGTCGGACATGAAATTCACGGGAACGGTTTCAATCGCGTCCATCGCGTATGGGCCATGATCGCGAGCTGCAATGGCATCTAGCTGGGATTGGGGCGAATTGAACGGTGCTTCCCCAGTGTCCTTCTCGACGATTTCTTCCAGTGTCGTGAAGGCCGCACCGCCTTCAGGCGGCCCCATGACGGTGCCGTAGCTCACCCGCAGCGTCGAATTCGCGTCCGGGTACGCCGTCGATCCAAGATCGGACTGCCAGTCCCGGATGGCGTTCATGTAGGACGGGCGAAGCTTCGCCATTCGGCCAGCGAGCTCTTCGTCCGCCTCCTCAAGCGCGCGGTCCGTTTCGTAGAGTGCAACGGCGATCCGGATAAACGGGTCTTCGCTCGCCTCAAGCGTTTCGACATCCGCGTCCATAAGGGCGAGCCGTGTCTCCAGATCGCCAAGTGTGCTGTTTTCATAGAGACTATCCAGAGTGGTTGACAGAACAGCCCCATTGAAAGCATCGCCGAGCCCCAGGGCGCGGTCATAGGCCTGAATGCGCGCAGCAAGCGGTTGAGCCTGATACCCTTCAAGGAAGAGAAGCCACTCGGCCTTATCCACGACGGGATCGAATCGCCGGTCGAGCGCCTCAAGCGATTGTTTGAAGAACGCCATGTCACGTTCCTGATAACCGAGCTCACGCTCGGCATCCGGCTTCTCACGTTCCTTTGCCAGACGATAGAGGCGCCGGGCTGTGCTCAGCAGTTGCGGGCGCCGCACCTGATCATACCAGTAGCCCCGGCGGTCGGCCGCCGCGATCTGCTCGCTAAGGCGGTCGAGTTGCTCAATCGCATCGAGGTAGGCGCTGCCATCGGGCTTTTGCGACGCCCAGACTTCCAGTGCGAGTTCCCGGTCCGCGCGGCGTTCCAGCAGCCCAACACGTTCGGCGCCGTCGATCTGACCGCCAAGATTCTTCAGGAAATTGTTCAACCCCGCCAGGCGGGACTCATACTTGATCCGCGCATCACTGCCCTCGGGCGCCGCGGTCTCAATGGCGTCAATCCACCCTTCCAGCAGATCAATCCACACAGGATACTGCCACGAGAACGTATTCTCGACTTCCGCCTGCCTTGCATAACGCGATGTGCGCCCCGGATACCCCAGCACCATAACGAAGTCGCCAGCGCCGAGACCGGATGCAGACACATCAAGCGTGTGCTCGGGCTGGTACGGTACATTATTCTGATCATAGTCAGCCGGCGCGCCGTCACGGGACACATAAGCCCGGTAGAATGCGAAATCGCCCGTGTGGCGCGGCCACATCCAGTTGTCGATATCGCCGCCATATTTACCGATCGAATCGCCAGGCGCATAAACAAGCCGCACATCGCGGATTTCCAATCGATCAATCAGTTTGAACTGAGCACCGCCATAAAATGAAGCCACCTGGCAACGGTGGCCTTCCTGGGTTTCGCATTCGGCGATGATCGCTTTGCGACGGACTTCGATCTCCGCGAAGATATCGCGTCCGCGGTCCATTTCTTCGAGGCCATCGCGCACCCGCTCTGTCACATCCTGAACGTCAACGGTCACATAGATGCGTGTTCCCGGCGCTGCGGGCAGTTCTTCGACAAACCGATTGGCGAGAAACCCGGTTTCCAGATAGTTCTGGTCCGCAGTCGAGTTGAACTGGACAGAGCCGCGAGCGCAATGGTGGTTCGTGACCGCCAGGCCCGACGTCGACACGAATGAGGCCGTACAACCGCCCAGGGAAATAACCGCGCCCATTGGGAACGCCGTCAGATCCGTCAGCGTCTCCGGGTCAATGTTGAGCCCGGTTGCGGCGAGGTCGTCAGCGATCTCCGGCAACTGGTCTGGTGTGAACATCCCTTCCTTGGCGGTTGCAGCAAGCGGTAAGAATGCAAATGCCGCAACCATGGACAGTGTCAGCGACGCAAGGGTTCTGGATTTCACGGTCGACTCCCAAACCTGAAACATGAATTTACCTGTACCCTACATGGAGCGGGGATCAATTGCATCACTGTGTTCGCCCGCAACGGGAACTCTGCGCAAAAGTCTCCCCTGCCTCGAAACCGGTCTCAACATTCCACAGGAGATGAGCCGCGACTTCCCTGCAACAGGCCTCGGTCTTCCTCAGATCTGGCTGTAAATTGATGTTACATCGCAACGAATTTCCAATATACGACCGACTCGCTCGATTGGTGTTCACGGGCTGGTAGGTGCGAGTGGCCTTGCGGCTCGCTCAGCCAGAGAAGCCGATTGCGGGGTTTAGAGGCACTGAATATTGTGCCGTCGAGAGGTGGATGGAGAGGGCGAAGTGACTGATTATATTGGATATGACGCGCTGACCCAGGCGGCGATGCGCGGCGTGGTTCGTGAAGCCATTCGCAGCGCCCAGTCGAACTGCTCGACGCCGGGCGACCACCATTTCTACGTCACATTCCGCACCCGCGCGCCCGGCGTGCAAATCGCAGACTATCTGGTTGAGCAGTTTCCGGAAGACATGACCATTGTGATCCAGCACCAGTTCTGGGACCTTGAAGTCCATGACGGTCACTTTGAGATCATCCTGAAATTCTCAGGCATCCCACAGCATCTGAAGATCCCATTCACAGCCATTACGCGCTTTGTCGATCCGTCGGTGAATTTTGGTCTCACGTTTGATGAGGCAAGCGCCGCGAATTCCGACACAGATGTGCTGGATCCAACCACCGTCACGGCGACAGAAACCGCGTTCGAGGCCCCCGAGGGCGAGGCCGCCAACACCGTGGTGAACCTGGACGCATTCCGCCGCAAATGAGCGAGCCGAAAGACCGCGCCGACGAGCCCGCTCGCGTTAGCGATGCCGACATGCTGGCCCGGTTCCAGAATTCCAAAAAGCGTCCGCCCTGCTCCGACACACTCGGCATGCGTCTTGTGGAAGTCGAACAGGCGGCGCGGCGTATCCGCATGGAATTCGACGTCTCTCCAAGTTTTGCGAACCCGACGGGCGCCGTCCAGGGCGGGTTCATTTCTGCAATGCTGGACGAAGCGATGAGCACATGCGTGATCATCGACAGCAATGTCACCATGACCGCACCGACGCTCGAAATGAAAACGTCCTATTTCTCTCGCCTGATGCCCGGGAAAGCCTTCGTGGATGCACGAATCGTCAAGCGCGGCCGGTCTGCGGCGTTCATGGAAGCCGATTGCCTGGATCCGGAGGGCAAACTCGTCGCGCGGGCGACGGCCAGCGCCATACCGATGCCCTTCAAACGGCTAGGCTGAGTCCTCCGAGAGGGCGCATCAGTCGGCCAGCGCCTCCACCCGCATCCAGATCCCCTCACGGTCGCCCACGCGCCGCTCTACCAGAAGCCGCGCAACCTGATGGTCATCTTCAAACGCATTGCCGGTCACGCTGTCGAGCAATGCCTTTGCCAGATTATCAAGGTCCATCCATGGCGCATCGCCGGTATATTCCATGATGATGTGAACCGCATAGTCGCCATATCCCGGACGAATCCTCGGGAAGTGTTTGCGGAAGAACTCGCGCAAAAGGGTCTTGTAGTACTTGGCCTGGGTCGTGAGGCCCGTGCAGCGCACTTCCAGCGCGCCGTCCTCGCTTATTCGCGCGGCGACTTTGCCGTGCCGGGTCCAATCGTCCCCACTCATTCAAACGTGACTTTCCGCGCGCATACCCTTCCCATAAGCGAGGGACGTCCATGCGTACACTCTTTCTCACCGCCCTGGCCCTGATCGCCTTCGCCGCGAATTCCCTGTTGGCGCGCGCAGCCCTTTTGCCAGGTGATACAGGCCCAATCGCCTTCACACTTATTCGTCTGTGGACTGGTGCGGCGGCGCTCTACGCCTTGCTCGCGGTAACCGGCCAGCTGAAATCCATCGGGACGTCCCGCAATTGGGCCGGCGCAGGCATGCTATTGCTCTACGCGCTCATGTTCTCGCTGGCCTATGTCAGCCTCGACACTGGGACAGGTGCGCTCGCTCTGTTCGCAACGGTCCAACTCACCATTCTGGGCGTCGCGGCATACAATGGGCGGCTCCAAGCAAGCGAGGCGGTTGGGGCGGCGCTTGCCTTTGCCGGGTTTGTCTACCTCGTATGGCCGAACCTCGGCACGCCGGGCGTTTTCGGTCTGGCTGCAATGGTCCTGTCGGGCATTGGTTGGGGCGCCTACACGCTTCTGGGCCGCGGCGCGCAGTCGCCTTTAGCGCTGACAGCGGAAAACTTCCTGCGCGCGAGCCTGCTTTCGATTCCCCTTTTCATCGGCTTTGCGCTGGCGCCGGAGATTTCCCTTCGCGGGGCCACCTATGCTGCCTTGTCTGGCGCTATGACGTCGGGATGTGGCTATGCCATTTGGTACGGCGTGCTGCCAAGGCTCTCCACCGCCGCATCCGGTGTCAGCCAGCTTCTGGTGCCACACCTGGCTGCCATTCTGGGGTGGCTCGTACTGGCCGAAGCCATGGCGTCCCAGACTGTGGTTGCAACGAGCTTGATACTCGGCGGGGTGTTGATCGTGATCCTCGCCCCCAGGCTGCTTGCGAACACCAGACCATGAGCGCACTTGAAGACACATAGGGCCATGATAAACGCGCCGGAAGACACTTCCAGATCAAGGATAACAGACCGATGGCCGATATGCGCACTGAAACCGACACGATGGGCCCGGTCGAGGTGCCAGCCGACAAATATTGGGGCGCCCAGGCCCAGCGCAGCCTCGGAAACTTCAAGATTGGCTGGGAAACGCAACCCCTGCCCCTGGTGCGCGCCCTTGGCATCGTGAAGCGCGCGGCCGCCGAGACCAATATGGCCCTCGGAAAGATGCCGGAAGACCTGGGCAAAGCCATCGTCCAGGCCGCCAATGAAGTGATCGAAGGCAAACTGAATGGGCACTTTCCGCTGGTCGTCTGGCAAACTGGCTCGGGCACCCAGTCAAACATGAATTCCAACGAGGTCATCGCGAACCGCGCCATTGAGATCCTCGGCGGTGAAATCGGGTCAAAATCGCCTGTTCACCCGAACGACCACGTGAACATGTCCCAGTCGTCGAACGACACCTTCCCGACCGCCATGCACATCGCCTGCGTGGAGGAAGTGACGCACCGCCTGCTGCCTGCGCTGCAAGTGCTGCACAATGCGCTGAACGACAAGGCAGAGCGTTGGAAGGACATCATCAAGATCGGCCGGACCCACACCCAGGACGCGACGCCGGTGACGCTCGGTCAGGAATTTTCTGGCTACGCCAAGATGATCGAAATGGGGATCGAGCGGTTGGATCAATCCCTATACCGGCTACTGGAACTCGCCCAAGGCGGCACAGCGGTCGGTACCGGGCTCGCTTCTCCGGTCGGCTTTGACGAGATGGTGGCTGACAAGATTGCCCAGATCACGGGCCTGAATTTCAAGACAGCGCCAAACAAGTTCGAAGCGCTATCGGCCCATGACGCCATGGTATTCGCCCATGGCGCGATCACGACAGCAGCCATGAGCTGTTTCAAGATCGCCAATGATATCCGGTTCCTTGGCTCTGGTCCCCGCTCGGGTCTCGGCGAGCTGGCCCTGCCAGAGAACGAGCCAGGCTCGTCCATCATGCCGGGCAAGGTGAACCCGACACAGTGTGAAGCCATGACCCAGGTTGCCGCCCACATTCACGGCAACAATGCCGCGATGAGCTTCGCTGGCAGCCAGGGCCATTTCGAGCTCAACGTCTACAACCCGATGATGGCGTACAACTTCCTGCAGTCAGTGCGCTTGCTGGCCGATGCGGCAGTGTCGTTTACTGAAAACTGCGTCGTCGGCATCGAGCCACGGCTCGACAATATCCAGCGCGGACTGGAAAACTCGCTTATGCTGGTCACACCGCTCAAGGAAAAATACGGCTACGACCGCGCCGCAAAGATTGCCAAGACAGCGCACAAGAACGGCACGACCCTACGCGAAGAAGCCATCGCCGACGGCATTCCCGCGGAAGACTTCGACGCCATTGTTCGACCGGAGAAGATGATCTCACCGGGGTGATTGCAATCCATGTTTGCAAAATGTAAACATCAAGGATGATTTTGCGAACATGGCGCCGGTCTCAGTCTCTGACTTTGGAAGAAGTCGCCCGTCAGGTTGGCTCTTCCAGAGGGTATATTTCCCAGATCGAGTCCGGTCTTCGCAGACCAAGTCCAGACCTTGCTGAACGAATTGAAGCCGCGACAGGCGGTGCGGTATCCGCCGCCGGATTGTTAGGTCTAAAACGAACCGGTCTCAACGAAACTGGTCAGCCCTTTGAGACCGCGCCGGTTAAAGTCGCCGTGCCGAATGACCTGGCGGAGATGGCTCGGAAGTATGGGCTCGATGTAGAAGCGCTCATTGCCGAGGGCGGCGTCCCGCGCCTGCGCGAAGCCTTCAAAGCCGCCTATATCGAGCGCCACAAGGAGGCGATCGACGAGATTAACGCATCGGTTCGCGAGCACGGCACCCTGTCCCAACGTTTTGGGATGTTATGAGGTGGGCAACTACCCGGTCCACCAGCTTACTGGCGATGTTGAGTTCGATTTGGTCGTTGTGATTCAATCAGACTTCTATGACTTCATCGATACGCGCGTCGTTATTCCTCTCCGCCCGCGGTCCAGCAGCCATTTGGATGAATTGATCAATCCCATATTGGAATTCGAAGGCCACGCACATGTGCTGCTCACTGAACGGATCGGAACCATCCCGACAACCGCCCTTGGCAATAGCCGCGGCGATTTGAAAGGGTATAGTGTTGAGATATCGCGCGCACTTGACCGACTCATGACAGGGTTCTGACAAGCCCAAAGACCAGAAAGGCCCGTCCCATGTCCGATGCCCCGAAAGGCTCCAAGGCCAATCCGTCCCAGTTCGATTGCTATCCCGATCTTTCCGAAGATGAGCCCTATTTCGTGATCCGGGCTGACGACCCGCTGTCCAGCGCGGTGCTTGAACTGCATGCCTATATCGGCGCGGGCCAGTCTGGCGCGGCACACAACAAACTGGCGGAAATCATGAACATGACCGCGCCGCGCCCGCCCCGCCCTTCCGACAGCCCGAAATATCGCGAGACATTCGCCATTTCCCTGGCCATGGAACAGTGGCGTGACAAAAAACATGGCTGACGATCCCATCAACCTGAACAAGGCACGCAAGGCGCGGGCGCGGGCGGCGGCCAAAAACACAGCGCAGGAGAACCGCGCAAAGTTCGGCCAGACTGGCCATGCGCGAAAAGCCAAAGAAAAGAGCCGGTCTGCCGAGGTTCAGCGCCTTGATGGCCGTAAGCTTGAGAAGGACTAAACAGACCTTCCGCTGCGTCGCCCATTGCGTTCAGTACTCGGCTCGCCAAGTCTGGGGTCACACCGATCCATGAGCGAGCCCCCATGACCGATACTGCCCCCCTGTTTGAACCCTTCACGTGCCGCGGGATGACCCTGCCCAATCGAATCGCCATGGCACCGATGACGCGGAGCTTTTCGCCAGGCGGCGTGCCGACAAATGAGGTTGCGGAATACTACGCCCGCCGGGCAAAGGCCGATGTCGGCCTCCTGATCACTGAGGGGACGACAGTGGATCGCGGCGGGGCTTCAAACGACCCCAAAGTGCCGAATATTCACCAGGGTGAGGCGCTCGAAGGCTGGAAGAACGTGGTCGACCATGTTCACCAGGAAGGCGGCAAGATCGCGCCGCAACTTTGGCATGTGGGCATGATGCGCAAGCCCGGCACCGGGCCCGATCCTGAAGCGATTTCCGATAGCCCCTCCGGCAAGACCCACAAGGGAAAGCAGGTCCAGCCCGAACCCAGCGAGGAAGAGGTCGCCGATATGGTTGCGGCCTACGCCAAGGGCGCGGCTGACGCCAAGGCGCTCGGCTTTGACTGTATCGAGATCCACGGCGCCCACGGATACCTGATCGATGAGTTCTTCTGGGGCGTGATGAATACGCGCGACGACAAGTATGGCGGAGACCTTGTGGGCCGCGCTCGCTTTGCCGGCGAAGTCATCTCCGAATGCCGCAAAGCTGTCGGCGAGGACATGCCCATCATCCTGCGCTGGAGCCAATGGAAACAACAGGACTATGCCGCCCGGCTGGCAGAGACACCCCAGGAGATGGAAGCGTTCCTGGGCGTCTTCGTGGACGCCGGCGTCGACATTCTCCATGCATCCCAGCGCCGCTATTGGGAGGCGGAATTCCCGGAGATTGACGGGGAGAACGGCCTGAATCTCGCGGGCTGGTGCAAAAAGCTTACAGGACTGCCTTCCATAACGGTCGGCTCCGTGGGCCTATCCAGTGACTTCATCGGCGCATTCCGCGGCGAAGACAGCAAGACCCGGCCCATCGCCGACGTCATTGAGCGCCTGGCTAAAGGCGAATTTGACATGGTCGCCGTCGGCCGTGCCCTGCTTCAGGATCCGTTCTGGGCCCAGAAGATCAAGGAAGGTCGCTACGACGAATTGGGCAGCTACGACGCCAAGGCGCTCGCGACTCTTTTCTAGCGCGCTGAACCAATCGCCATTGGGCATCGTAAGAAGAGGTAAGCAACCCAGCGAGCCTCGCATGCGCCTGTCTGCCCTTTTCGCCCCCAAGCTGGCCGTGGCCACGGCTGCAGCCCTTTCCACAACAGGATGCGCTACGCAAACGCTTGCCGAGTTTTCGGACGCGCCACGCACGCTTGTTCTGGAAGAATACTTCGCGGGCGAGACAACGGCCTATGGCATCTTCGAAGACCGGTTCGGCAAGGTCCGGCGCACCTTCAAGGTCAATATCACAGGCACGGTTGAAGACGGCGTGCTGACGCTGGATGAACGGTTCATCTACGATGATGGGGAACGCGACACCCGCGTATGGTCCATCGATATCCTCGGCGGCGGCGAATATCGCGGCACCGCCGGTGACGTTCCCGGCTACGCCACCGGCAAGGTCGTCGGCAATGCCTTCAACTGGAAATACAAGGTCGACCTGAAAGTTGGCGACAGCACCTGGAATGTGGGGTTTGACGACTGGATGTACCTTTTGGAAGATGGCGTCCTGATGAACCGAGCTTACGTCACCCGCTACGGCATCGAAATCGGCCAGGTCACCATCGCCTTCCAGAAACCAGAGTAATCGGCCCTAGCAGCACCCACCTACCGGGGCTGGCCCTGCGAGCTCTGCGACCTCAGCGAACACATCCGGCGCCGCGCAGCCCAGGAAAAGCCCGTAATGGGTTTTCCCGTCGCCGATGATGTCAAAGAACTCCGCAAACCGGGTCTGGGTCAGCATGGCAAGCGTATTGCCACACACGGGGAAAACACGGCCCACTTCAATCTCGTGTTCGGCATCCAGTTTGAAAACGGTTTCCATACCCGGCACGCCGCCACGATAGACCACCGCCTGACCGTAGTCTTCGCAGGCGGCATCCAGCCCTTCCAGCTTCATCAAACGCGCGGTCACGGATGCAAACCGGATGGGCTCGACCTTCGCTTTCAAACGCGGATCGATGATGGAGAGCGGCCGGTGGGAAAAAACGCGCGGATCTACAAATCCAGCATCTTTTGCAATCTGCTGGTAGTCGCCCCAGTACAAGGCGCCAGAGAGACATTCGCCATACAGCACGGGATCGGCTGCCAACTCCGCCGGAATGCGCCGATCCGCATAGACATCTGCAAAATAGAGTTCACCGCCCGGTTTCAGCAAATCGTATGCGGCTTTGAAAACGGCGGGCTTGTCCGTGCAGAGGTTGAACACGCAATTGGAGATGATGACGTCGAAACTGCCGGGCTCGAGATCTAACTCACCAAGTTGTTCCAGATAGCCTTCGACAAAGCGCGTATTCGGCGCGTCATAGCCGAATTGCTCAGCATGCCAGGCTTCATGATCGCGGGCCACGGCCAGTTGCTCGGGCGTCATGTCCACCCCGGTTACGTGCCCGTCGCGCCCCACAAGGCTAGCAAGGGTAAACACGTCCCGACCGGCACCGCTGCCAAGGTCGAGTATTTTCAGCCCCTTCAGGTGGGCCGGAATGGCGAGCCCGCAGCCATAATACCGCGCCGCCACGTCATCATGCACTTTGCCAATTGCCTGTCTCAGCCAGGGTGCGGGCGCATCCAGCGTGCTGCACGCATCGGTTTTCAGGTCCGACGTACCGGTCAGCTCGGCGCCATAATAGTCTTTCACAGAGTCATGCAGCATGGGGATCGGATCCGTTCGTGATAAAGTCTGCCGGTTCAGGCTGAGCAGCTGCCGCCGCCCAGGACGCAGAAGCTCGCGCAATAGGGATGGTTCAGGGAGACCTCGCCGCGCGCTTCCGCCAGCGTCTCTCCCAAATTGAATCGCTGGTCATAGGGAATAAGCGTACAGGCCTGCACGCTCGCGCGGCCATCGCCCTTGCGACGCACCACCATTCGCTGGCTGGCGCACATCAGAGTGTCGGGGTGTTTATCCAATATGCCCCAGCAAGCTGTCGTGATTTCCGGCGGGTCGCCATCGGCTTCCATTTCAGGAAACAGCACGAGCGAGGTTGGGTCGTCTGCGCGGGTGTCCAGCCCGATTTGGCGGATCAGAGCACCATATCCCTCGCGCGCCTCATATTCCATTTCGCCCCAAACGGTCCGCCCGGCCAGATCGACCCGAAAGCCATGGTCGGCCAGCCAGTGAAGCCCCTTCTGCGTAACGGCAAATGCGCCGTCTCCGCGTTCTTCGTCATGCAGTTTTGCTGTGTAGTGATCGAGGCTTAACCGAAGGGTCATTCGATCCCCGAAACGGTCCTTCAGATCCAGTAGACCCGCCTGGATGCGCGGACGCATCATAGGCTGCATCGCGTTGGTGAGTACGAGTAGGCTGTGCCCCCGCGCCAGCGCGGACTCCATGATCTCAATGATTTCCGGCGCCATGAAAGGCTCACCGCCAGTTATGCCGATTTCGACGCCATGCTCGCCGGCTGCCTCGAGTTCATCGAGATACGGCTCCACATCGGCAAGCGTCAGGTAGACCAGACGGTCATTGCTGGGCGAACTCTCAATGTAGCAATTGGCGCACTCGATGTTGCAGAGCGTACCGGTGTTCAGCCACAGCGTTTTGGTGCCGTTATAGGCCACCTTCGCCCGGGCCTCGCCCTTCACAGTGGTATCCGGATCGGCAAACTTTACCGATGGTTGTATAAGCGTCGTTGTCATACACCCCGAGTTAGAGCGTTCTTTGCGAACGATAAAGACACGAATTTGTCAGCCCGGTGTGAGGAACATCTTCTGTTGTGCCGCCATCCCCTAACACCCGCCCGCGTTCCTGCTATATTCTGGCCCATGAGCGCAGAGAATCGCCCCTCCATCTCGCAGATGGCCACCGCCCGTCCCCCGCTCGCGTCGGACGACGCTGAATATCTGGACGGCCTGAACCCCGAACAGCGCGAAGCCGTGCTGACCACGGAAGGCCCCTTGCTGGTGCTGGCTGGCGCTGGCACAGGCAAAACCCGCGTGCTGACCACGCGGCTCGCCCACATCATCGCGACGCAGAAGGCGTGGCCCAGCCAGACCCTGACCGTGACTTTCACCAATAAGGCCGCGCGGGAAATGCGCGAGCGAGCATTGAGGCTGATCGGCGATGCTGGCGAAGGGTTGCGCTGGCTGGGGACGTTCCACTCGATCAGTGCGCAGATCTTGCGCAAACATGCCGAGCTCGCAGGCCTGAAATCCAGCTTCACCATTCTGGACACCGACGACCAGGTGCGTCTCTGCAAGCAGATCATCGAGGCCGAAAACATCGACCCGAAGCGCTGGACACCCCGCTATCTGTCCGCCCTGATTGATGGGTGGAAGAACCGCGCGCTCGTGCCTGGCAATGTGCCCGACGAGGAGGCCTACCAGTTTGCCGATGGCAAGGGCATCAAGTGTTACGAGACCTATCAAGCGCGCCTGCGCGTGCTCAATGCCTGCGACTTTGGCGATCTGCTCATCCACAACATCACCATCTTCCAGAAAAACCCCGATCTTCTTTCGGAATATCACGCAAAGTTTCGATACATTCTGGTCGACGAGTACCAGGATACGAACGTGGCCCAGTATCTCTGGCTGCGGCTGCTTGCCCAGGGCAACAGCAATATCTGCTGCGTCGGCGACGACGACCAGTCGATCTATGGCTGGCGCGGGGCGGAGGTCGACAACATCCTGCGCTTCGAGACCGACTTCCCCGGCGCGACAGTCATCCGCCTGGAGCGCAACTACCGCTCTACCCAGCATATCCTCGCCGCGGCCAGCGCCGTCATCGGCAACAATAAGGGCCGGCTCGGCAAGACGCTCTATGTGGGCGATGACACTGCTGCCGACCCGGACGCCAAGAAGGTGCAGGTGCGCGGGCTCTGGGATGGCGAGGCCGAGGCCCGCATGGTCGGCGACGAGGTGGAGGCCTGGGTCGCCAAGGGCGGTAAGAATGAAGACTGCGCCGTGCTGGTGCGCGCCTCCTGGCAGATGCGGGCGTTCGAAGAGCGCTTCATCATGCTCGGTATCCCCTACCGCGTGATCGGCGGGCCGCGCTTCTTCGAACGCGCCGAAATTCGCGACGCGCTCGCCTATCTCCGCCTGATCCGTTCCACCGATGACGACCTCGCCTTCGAGCGCGTGGTGAACCAGCCCAAGCGCGGGGTCGGCAATGCCTCCCTGCAAAAGCTACAGCTCTATGCCCGCGAGGATGGCCGCTCCCTCTTCACCCTGACGCCCATGGTGCTGCAAACCGATGAGATCAAAGGCACGGCCAAGCGCGGCCTCACCACCTTCATCGACCAGGTGAACATGTGGCGCGATCGCCTGACGAACGGTATGCCTGCGCCGGAGCTGCTCGAAGTGGTCCTGGAAGAGTCCGGCTACACCGACATGCTGCAGAAGGACCGCAGCCCCCAGAGCCAGACGCGCCTGGACAACCTCAAGGAGCTGATCCGCGCCGTCAGCGAATTCGACACCCTGCCCGCCTTTCTGGAGCATGTGGAGCTCGTCATGGATGCGGGCGGGGCGGCAAATGGCGACGAGGTCCAGATCCTCACCCTGCACGGCGCCAAGGGCCTGGAATGGCCGCTGGTTTTCCTGCCGGGCTGGGAGGAGGAAGTGTTCCCGTCCAAGCGCTCCATCGATGAGAGCGGGATGAAGGGCCTGGAGGAAGAGCGGCGCCTCGCCTATGTCGGCATCACGCGCGCGCGGGAGGTCTGCCGCATCTCCTTCGTGGCCAACCGCGTCATCTATGGCCGCTGGCAGGCCGTTCTGCCGTCGCGCTTTGTCGACGAACTGCCCCATGAGCATGTGGAGGCGAGCGCGGAGACCGGCTACTCTACCCAGCCCGGCGCCGACCAAGGCTTTACGGGAAGCGTCGAAGACCTCGGCGAGCGCTCAAGCTACACCTCGCCCGGCTGGAAGCGCTTGAAGGAAAACTCGAAATCCGGCGTCAGCGAAGCCCCACGCACCCTGGACGGCAACGCCACCCTCATCGCGACCTCGGTTGGCCAATCCGGCTTCCAGATCGGCCAACGAGTCTTCCACGACAAATTCGGCTACGGCCACGTGGAGAAGGCAGACGGCACGAAGCTGACGGTGAAGTTCCAGACGGGCAGCAAGAAAGTGATTTCGACGTTTCTGGTAGCGGCTTAGATGCACACAGGAATTCCACAGACCAGAACCTATTACCCCACAGGTTTTTTTGACTTTTTCACATGATTTTTGCGAGTTCCTCTTTCTTCCACACAGACTCACAAGTTTTCCACTAAAATGTTGGCCGGAGCGGTTGGCATCTTTCTCGAACTACATTGTTTGTGTTTGCGACACCGAATCAAAAAGGTCGCCGGGGATTGGAGCCCCGACGACCCGGATGGTTCGCGCCCTACGCCGTCAGACCCGGTGGTAGGTGGCTCCCCACATCCACTCCTGTGGTCAGGAGGAACGGAGCAAAAGTCAAGCCGGGTCGCCACATAGGAGGACACAATGTCCGACGACCCAAAAAAGCCTAGCAGCTCACTTAGTGAAGAAGATGCCAAAGAGATTCTACGGCTTCACCGACTAGGCTGGTTTCAAAACCGCATCGCGGCAAAGTTTGACGTAAACCCTGGTCGCGTAAGCGAAGTCATTCATGGCCATCGCTTTCCGCATCTCACTAAACCACACGACGGAGATTTGGATGCCTCTGGTCTCTTCTAGTGCAATTTCGCGCATCGAATGGTCCGGTGGGACGCTCTCGATCTGGTTCATACCAAGTGGTCGATATGACTACGAAGGAGTGCCTCAGAGTGTTTACAGCGCTTTCTTAGCGTCCCCTTCGAAAGGCCAATTCTACAACGATTATATCAAGGATCGTTACTAGACCGTCGGGGCGTCGCAACGTTTGTTGCGGCGCCTCACCACTTAATCGAACACCCCATGCTCGGCGTTTGGTCGCGTGGGCCTTCGCCCGTTTCGGCAATCAGACCCATGGCGTCCACCAGTTCCCGCGTGCAGCCTGAAGGGTCGCCCATGCGGGCATCGTCCAGCCGGCCGCGGTATTGCAGCTCACCCGAAGCGTTCAGGCCAAAGAAGTCCGGCGTGCAGACCGCGCCCCAGGCGCGCGCCACCGCCCCGCCCTCATCCACCAAATAGGGAAACGTAAAACCATGGGCGGCGGCAAACTCCGCCATCTTGTCCGGCGCATCGGCGGGATAGGCGCGATAATCATTCGGCATCACGGCGAGCACGCCGATGCCCTCCCCCATCAGCTCCGCCGCATCGCGCGCCAGCCGGTCCGCAATCGCCTTCACATAGGGGCAATGGTTGCAGATGAAGGCGACGAGAAGGCCCTTCGAGCCCAAATGCTCCGACATTGTGACCGAGACCCCCGCAGGGTCTGCCAGCGTGAAGTCCGGCGCTTTCCAGCCAAATTCGCAAATCGGCGTGTCCTTCAGGGCCATCAGGTGTCTCCTTTTCCCCTCTGCGCCAGACTAAGCCCAGCCTGCAAGGTCACGCAAACGTCCGCGCGATGGCCTCGCCAATCGATACAGGCGGCACAAAGCCGAGCCGCTCGCCCAGCCGCTCCCCGGACATATCGAGCGCAACCGCCAATTTCAGCCGTGAGACCGCCTTTGCCAGCGCCCCATCCTCGCCCTGCGAGGTGCGCACCTCACCGGACCAACGAAAATGGTCTGCCAAACGCGCGATCCAGTCGCGATGGGAGACCGGCGCGAAATCCACAACGTTGAAGACCTCTCGCGCCGCCGCAGGATGCGCGGCTGCCAGCGCGATAGCCGCCCCCACATTCTCCTCGAATCCGTATGTCGTGACCCAATCGAGCCAAGCCGCCGGCGCCTCTATCGCATCTGCGCCCGCGCGCATCGGTGCGGCCATCCATTCAAAACGCCTTTGGCGGTCATTCGGGCCAAATACCATGGGCAATCGCAGAATCGTCCACGGCGTCTGCATCGCGCGCACGACAGTCTCGATGGGGATCTTGTCATATGTGTCCATCCAGGCGTCATCCGCATCGACAGCGCGCGGCTGGGCCCCGCGATAGGGGAACCTGCTTGTCCGCAGGGGCGCGCGCTCTGTGATCGGCCCGTTCCAAACCGGCTGGGGCTCCCGCCCATGTATCGCGCCATAGGCGGCATAAACGTCCGACGAACTGACAAGCACATATCGCTCGATGCGCCCCTCCAGCGCTTCCAGAAGCGGCGCCGTGGTTTCCAGCGCATAGGCCAGCACATCGATGACGCAATCGATGGCTTCGCTTTCCACCAGGGCGCGTATGGACTGTGTGTCTGTCCTGTCCGCCAGGATATGCCGCACATCTGGGGGCGCGCCCGGCTGCGCGGTTCTGGAAACGCTGACGACCTGGTGTCCGGCACGCGTCAGCTCACGCACGGCCGCATTCCCAATCATGCCGCCTGCTCCGAGCACCAGGATACGCCGGGGTTCAATCGCGTTCACTCAAGCCTCCCATGGAGATGACAGCCTAACCGCGACAGCCGCATTTTCCGACACCTTATCCAACCCCTTTGCTACCGGGCGTATACTCTGCCCCATGGAAGCCCTGCGCGACCCCTTCTCCCGGGCTCACCCGTTTTTCTGGCCGGTCCTGTGGCTGAGCCTGCGTGCATTTGTGCGCTGGACCGGTCGCATGATGGACGAGGGCCACGCTTTTGCCGGGCTGCGCATCGAGGTCACCTGGTATGGCTGGATCCATGTCGAGGCGATTGACCTGTCCGAGGCGGGCAAGGATTTCCGCCGCCATATGATGGGCGTTGCCCGCGACGATGGCTGGAACGTGCTGGACAGCGCGGCGGCGCGGGTGGATGCCCTGCTGAGCCCCCAAGACTTACTTCTTTTCCCTGAAACCGATGACAATCGGGTGCCTGCATTCTTGGTGATCGCGCCTGAATTGGACGCGCCCAAACACAAAGGAACCGGCCCGCCCCTTGGGCCGACCCCTCTCCCGCACGCCGGGCGAGGGGCGCTCTGAGTCTGCCAATTCGTTTACCGCCCGGGCGACGCCCTGCGCGGTCGCAAGCGCTGGTGTCACCGTAACTCTTGGCCTAGATGCAGGCGCAATGTCTCCCATTGCTCGTATCCGCTCCGGCATCGCTTATCTGAATGCCAATCGTGCGCGCCTGTTCTGGTGGTGGATCGCCTACCAATCGATCAAGGGCGTGATCACGCTGAGCCTGATCTGGATCCCTTTGTTCCTGCTCTGGCTGCGCAATGAATAAACACCGGCCTTCTGCGCCGGTTCGCTGGCTCTGGATCGCGTTCGGGCTGACCTGTGTCGGCGCCGGTCTGGTCGGGGTCGCCCTGCCGCTGGTGCCGACGACGCCATTCCTCTTGCTGGCGGCCTTTGCCTTTGCTCGGTCAAGTCCGCGGCTCCATGCCTGGTTACTCGGCCACAAGCGCTTTGGCCCGCTAATCCGGAACTGGAATGAGCATGGCGCCATCAGCCAAAAAACAAAATGGGTCAGCGTCAGCGTCATGGCGGCCATGCCGGTGCTCAGCGTCGTGCTTGGCGCGCCGCTCTGGGCGATTGGCGTTCAGATTTTGGTATTGTCAGCGTCGGCGGCGTTTATCCTCTCCCGGCCAAGCGGGCCCGGATGAACGCTTTAACTTTCGCGATTAGCGGTGATAAAAATGGTCGGAGCGAGAGGATTCGAACCTCCGACCCCCGGTCCCCCAGACCGGTGCGCTAACCGGGCTGCGCCACGCTCCGACGTAACGCGCTAGCTAATCCAGCGCGGCGGAGATTGCAATTGGCAAATTTCAGAAAGCGGGGCTACGCCGCCTTTTTCAGGCGCAGGGCATCCAGCCTGGCTTTCAGGTCAACTAGATCGGTCAAAACGGTCTCCAAACGCTCCCGGCGGGCGGCGGAAAGACGCGGGGCGGCCTCTGCGCCAAACGCCTCGGCCACCTTGTCCTGGAGGTCATGGACAACCGGGCGCTCTGCAACGGCTTCGGTCGGCACGATCATGGCCGCGCCCGCAAGCACGGCGTCAATGCCCTGCTCCGTCAGCAGAGCTTTGGCGCCCTTCAACGTCATGCCTCGCTTGTGGACCAGAGTTTGGATCGCACGGAGCCCGTCAATATCCTGGGGGCGAAACATGCGGCGACCATCCGGCCGCTTCACAGGCTTCACGTGACGCGGAAACTTGGTTTCCCAATAGCGCAGCACATGCGTCGGAAGCCCAAGTTCCTTGGCTGCTTCGCCGATCGAACGATAGGCATCTGCGGTTTTCTCCAGTCTTGGCTTCTCGGCTACGGCTGCGCCCATGGGGTATCCTTCCTATGCTTGCCCCTCATCGACACGGGATTTCAGCAGCGGAGAGGGGCGGAAGGTGACGACCTTACGCGCTGAGATCAGCGCCTCCTGGCCAGTCTTTGGGTTGCGCCCTTCCCGCGCGCTTTTCTCGCGCACGACGAAGTTTCCAAATCGGGAGAGCTTCACAACCCCTTCAGTCTCCAACGCCTTGCCGATCATTTCGAGGGCATCATCGAGGAGGTCAGAAGATTCCTGGCGCGTACATCCAACTTGGCGAACGATTGAATCGGTCACCTCTGCACGCGTGATAGTTTTGCCAGTCATGGGAGGCTCTCCATCCATGGGTTAACAAATACGGCGCGAGTATTAAGGAAAGGTTTTACGCTGCAGGCGAGGTATTGCAAAACAAATCCGCGCGAAGCGGTTGATTTACATCCGGAAAAGGCTCGCGCCCCACGAGAAACCGCCACCCATCGCTTCTGACAGGACCAGATGCCCAGGCTTGATGCGTCCATCACGCACGGCGGTGTCGAGGGCCAACGGGATTGACGCGGCCGAGGTGTTGCCGTGCTTAGCAATCGTGGAGACAACCTTGGCTTCGTCGATATTCATCTTCGAGGCAACACCGTTCAAAATGCGCTGATTGGCCTGGTGCGGCACAAACCAGTTAATATCGTCAGACGTGAGCTTGGTGGCGTCGAGCACATCGCGAATCGCCGAAGAAATATTCGCAACGGCATGTTTGAAAACGCGGTTTCCCTGCATCCGAACGTGCCCGATGTCGCCTGTGCTGGAGACACCACCATCCACGTAAAGCAAGTCGCTTTTCGTACCGTCGGTACAAATACGATGGGTTATGATCCCCTGACCGTCCTCAACAGGCCCAGCCTGAAGCACCGCCGCGCCAGCGCCATCGCCAAAAAGCACGCACGTTCCCCTGTCTGACCAATCCAGAATTCGGGAGAACGTTTCAGCGCCAATGACCAACGCCGTGTTGAAAAGGCCTTGTTTGAGCAGGCTGTCAGCATTGGCAAGCGCGAAAAGAAAGCCAGAACAGACAGCTTGGACATCAAAAGCTGCCCCTGCCCCCATGCCGAGCTTCGCCTGGACCGCTGTGGCCGTCGCCGGAAAGGTTTGATCGGGCGTGGTCGTAGCCAGAACGATCAGATCGACATCACTGGCGGAGAGTCCCGCTGCATCAAGAGCGCGCTTTGCCGCTGCGGTCGCCAGATCGCTGGTGACTTCATCATCAGCGGCGATATGGCGTTGACCAATCCCCGTACGTTCCCGGATCCACTCATCCGTCGTTTCGACCATGCGAGACAGATCTTCATTCGTCAGCACGCGATCTGGCAGGTATCCACCGGTGCCAAGAATTCTTACGGTTCGAGTACTCACGCCGCCGTCTCCGATGTATTGCGGGATTGAACGCGCGCCAGACTGGCCGCCACTTCATCCTTGTAATTGCTCAGCGCCAGGTCTGCGGCGAGGCCGAGGGCCGTGGCAAATCCCTTGGCATCTGTCCCGCCATGGCTTTTCACGGAGACACCGTTCAATCCCAGAAGCACGCCGCCATTCACGTTGGAGGGGTCCATGCGTTCTTTCAGTTGTCTCAGACCGCCCGAGGCGAGTGCCGCCCCCGCCTTGGCCAGCGGAGACGAGGTCAATGCTTCGCGCACAAAACTCGCCACAAGCCGGGCGGTTCCCTCCGCCGTTTTAAGGGCGATGTTGCCGGAGAAACCATCGGTCACGACCACATCGACGGTGCCTTCGGAAATATCATTGCCTTCTACGAAACCGCGATAGTCGAGGTCCAGACCGCTGCTTTTCAACAGCTCCGCTGCCCGGCGGACTTCCTCATGTCCCTTTTGCTCTTCTGAGCCGACATTGAGGATCCCGATCGTCGGCCGCTCGACACCGCGAATGGCACGGGCGTAAGCCTCGCCCATGATTGCAAAGGTAAGAAGCTGGTTGGCATCAGCTTCAAGGTTCGCACCGACATCCAGAACGACAATCCGGCCCCTCAAGGTCGGCCAGAGTGCGGCCATGGCCGGCCGATGCACGCCGTCCATTCGGCGCAACGCCATCATCGAAATCGCCATCAATGCGCCGGTGTTCCCAGCTGAAACAGATGCCTGAGCCGCGCCGGATTTTACCGATTCAATTGCACGCCACATGCTTGAGGATTTTTTCCGCAGCGCCTGAGATGGCTTGTCTTCCATGGAGATCGCGTCATCGGTGTGAACGACCTCAGTGACCGCAGCAACGTCGCTTTCGGCTTCAAGCAGCGGTGTCAGCGCGTCTTCATCGCCGTGGAGCAGGACAGAAATGTTTGAGCGGGACGGAAGAAACCGGCTTAGCCCTTCGATCACCACATTTGGCGCTGCATCGCCGCCCATGGCGTCAATGGACAACACAAGGCGATCAGCCATGGACATGGTCTCCTGCGGGCAAGGCAAAATGCCAGCCTGTCATCTGGCGCGAAACCTAGTGGTGTGCTGCGCGCATTGCAACGCTCGTGTCGTGACGGCAGCGGTTATGGCCGAGGCCACTCTATCTTTCCCTGAAAGACGGTCTCCTGGGGCAGTGTCGCCAAATGCGCATCGACCGCGCGGGCATATTGCGCCAACCCGGCCGTTGCCTCGCCGCCCAGTCCGTTACGCGCCAAGACATCCGCCACCTCATCTCCGCCATCGAACGCATCATCCAGCGCACGGGCAAGACCGAAATACCGCTCTCCGAGCTTGCGGACTTTCCGAGCAATTGAGGCGTCTCCCACGCCTTCCTCGCGATAGGCATAGTCAAACCGATCAAACAAAGCTTCGCCAAACTTCTCAGACACGACCAACGCATCGCCGCCGAGATGTTTCAATCGGCGCATCACGATTCCGCCATGCAGGGCAGCCATCTGGAATCGCCCATCAAAGTCATCCTGTGCAAATCCCTTGAGATACAGCCCCGGTTGGCGCGCGCCGGTCATGACGGCCGCCACCAGTCGCGCAGCGGCATCACGCTGTGGGTCAGGCTTTGCGAACAGTCTTCTGAAAAGGGACATGGGAGGTGTCTCCAACGGCTTGTCAAATCTGGGCGAGCGCCCTACCGATATCGCTATTCTACGGGAGAGTTTCCATGGGCAAACGCGTCCTTGCGGCATCGGCACTGGTAATTTGCACGCTCACGACGGGGTGCATCTCACCAATAACGAGCTACAACGGCTACATCGCCGATGACGCCATTCCGAATGCCATGGAACCCGGCATTGATACCCGCACCAGTGTGTTGGCGCGCCTTGGTAGCCCCTCCACAAAATCCGTCTTCGACGATAACACATGGTACTACATGACGACCAGCAGCGAGAGCCTGGCGTTTTACAAACCTAAGATCGCATCGCGAACGATTACCGGTGTTCGATTCAACGAAGATGACGTGGTGGAAGAAGTGCTTGAGTACGACGTGACCGATGGTCAGGTCCTCGCCTACGCTTCCCGGGAAACGCCAACGCTCGGACGCCAACTCACCTTCCTTGAGCAGTTGCTTGGCTCCATCGGAACGGTCGCCCTACCACAGACCAATGAAGCCACGCCGGGCAATCCCACTGGACGTTAGGTCGCCGCCGCTCCAGGCATCAAAAACAGATCCGTATCTTCAGGCTTCGCACCGGCTGACGTGATCATAGCGTGTGCCTGGCCACGATGATGGGTCTGGTGATTGAAAAAGTGGGTCACTGCCAGACCAGCGGGCATTGAGAGCTGCAGACCTGCGGCTCCCGAAAACCATGTCAGGTCCGATGCCAGCCACTTGCTCTCAACCGTGTCAGCCCACGTCAGGATGTGCGCATCATAAGATTCCCGGTCCGATATGTACGCCGCTAGCGATGCATGCGCCGTAGCGCCTTCGGCCATGGACTGGGCCGGGCGCTCGGTCCTCTCAAACCGCGCCATCCAAATGCGGTCAGCCCACAATATGTGCGACAGCGTCTTTTGAATGGAGCCCCAGAACGCGCCTCGTTCTTCTGTGAGGGTTTGGGGCGGTAGCGTTTCGGCGGCTGCAATCAGCGATCCATTTTGCCAGCGATTATAGCGCGCCATGGTCATCACATAATCGGTCGAAATCATCTTCAGCTCCAAGCATGCAGGTTGGATACTAGCAAAAAGCCCCGGAGTGGTGACCCCGGGGCTTATATATTTGGTGTTCAGCGTACCCGCCTAGTGACCGCCGGAGATCACAGCCAGCATCAGCAAGGCCACAATGTTCGTGATCTTGATCATCGGGTTCACGGCTGGACCGGACGTGTCCTTGTAGGGATCGCCTACGGTGTCGCCTGTAACCGCGGCCTTATGGGCTTCCGACCCCTTGCCGCCATGGTGACCATCTTCAATGTACTTCTTCGCATTGTCCCAGGCGCCGCCGCCGGATGTCATCGAAATCGCGATGAACAGGCCCGTGACGATCACACCGAGCAACATGGCGCCCACCGCAGACAGGGCTGCCGACAGGCCGCCAATGCCTAGGATGACGAAGAACAGGACGATCGGAGACAGTACCGGCAGCAGCGACGGCACCACCATTTCCTTGATGGCGGCCTGGGTGAGGATGTCCACCGCCTTGCCATAGTCCGGCTTGTTCTCGCCTTCCATGATGCCGGGGATTTCGCGGAATTGACGGCGCACTTCGACCACAACGGCCTGGGCAGCGCGGCCCACGGCCATCATTGACATGCCCCCGAAGAGGTTCGGCAACAGTCCGCCGAATAGAAGACCGATCACCACGTAGGGGTTGGACAGGGAGAAGTTCACGATCACTCCCTCGAGGCGTGAGCCTTCAACCCCTGCGAAATAGTCGATGTCGGCAGTGTACGCTGCAAACAGAACCAACGCGCCAAGGCCAGCCGACCCGATCGCATAGCCCTTGGTCACGGCTTTTGTCGTGTTACCCACGGCATCCAACGTATCCGTTGTGTCGCGCACATTGCTGGGAAGCTCCGCCATCTCGGCGATGCCGCCCGCATTGTCCGTCACGGGGCCAAAGGCGTCGAGCGCGACAATCATGCCAGCCAGGGCCAGCATCGCCGTCGTGGCGATGGCAATGCCGAACAGACCTGCCAAATTGTACGTCAGCAAGATGCCGCCGATGATGGTCAAAGCCGGAAGCGCCGTGGACTCGAGTGAGACGGCGAGGCCTTGAATAACATTCGTACCGTGACCTGAAGCCGAGGCCTGCGCCACGGACCGCACGGGACGGAAGGACGTCGATGTATAGTATTCCGTGATCCACACGATAAGCCCGGTCACAGCAAGACCGGTCAAGGCGCAGAGATAAAGGCTCAGACCCGTAATCTCTGCAGGTGCGCCGGTTACACGGTCTACCAGACCAAGGGTCTGTCCTGCGCCTTCCAATACACCCCAGCCATTGGGCAGGACGTTCGGAAACGTGACGAGCATCAACAACGCAGAAATTACGCCGGTTGCGATCAGCCCTTTGTAAAGCGCTCCCATCACGCTGGTCGATCCATCAGCAAGGCGAACAAAGAACGTTCCCGCTATCGATCCCACGATGCAGACCGCACAGATCGCCAGAGGCAAGATCATGATTTCGCGCAAATACGGCGTATCTGCAAAGTAGATCGCGCCGAGCACCATCGTGGCAACAATTGTCACGGCATAGGTTTCGAACAGGTCTGCCGCCATGCCGGCACAGTCGCCGACATTGTCGCCCACATTGTCTGCGATGGTGGCCGCGTTGCGCGGGTCATCTTCGGGAATTCCCGCCTCAACCTTGCCGACCATGTCACCGCCCACATCGGCGCCCTTGGTGAAAATACCACCACCAAGGCGCGCAAAGATCGAGATAAGCGAAGCGCCAAATCCGAGCGCAACCAGCGCATCGATGACCCGGCGACTTTGCGGCTCAGCGCCCATCGCGCCTACCAGAAGACCATAGTAAGCAACGATCCCAAGCAGGGCGAGGCCCACAACCAACATGCCCGTCACTGCGCCGGATTTGAAAGCGATGTTCAGGCCCGCTCCGAGACTTTCGCGAGACGCTTCCGTGGTGCGCACATTGGCCTGAACGGACACTTTCATGCCGATGAAGCCAGCCGCGCCCGACAGCACCGCACCGACGATGAAGCCAAGCGGGACTTCCCAATTTTGGAAGGCAATCGCCAGCGCGATCACGACAACGATGCCGACATAGGTGATCATGCGGTATTGCCGGGACAGGTAAGCGTTCGCGCCTTCCTGGATCGCCTTTGCAATTTCCTGCATTCGTGCGTTCCCGGCAGAAGCCGAGTTGATCGAACTGATCTGCCACATTCCGTAGCCGACCGACAGCAGCCCTGCCACCAAGGCTGCATAGAACCAGATATTCATAAAGTGCCCTCCCTGGAGCCTTTTTTTGACCGGGGGTCCGATCAAGCTCTCAAACGATGGACAGACGCTGCCAAAAGCCGCCAATTCACGCAAGTTTTCTCGCTTTGGGGGCGATTAGCCGTTCGCTTCGCTATGCGCGAAGCCCAACCGATGCGGCAATGATTGCTGGATACCGCGCCATGTAACGTGCACGCCGTGGCCATCGGTGACATGACCGATCTCAGTTGCTGATACGCCGATCTCTGCACAGGCCTGGCGAATCATGCCGCGCGCTTCGGGCGCCGTGGTGAACAGAAACTGATAGTCGTCACCGCCGGTCAGTTGGCTGATTGCCGTATCAAAGTCGCCGGCAGATCGGGCGAGTGGTACGGTAGATGCCTCAATGTGCGCGGCGACTTCAGACGCTTCGGCCAGCTTGCCTAAGTCGGCTAGAAGGCCATCACTAATGTCCATCGAGCCTGTGGCGTGGGCACTTACGATTTCTGCCATTCCGAGCGGTGGCACTTCCGGCACGCGATACCGCTCTATGGCATCGACGGCGCCATCCTCAAGCGCAGCTTCCAGCCCAATCGCACCCCAGCCAATCTCACCCGTTACCCAGATAATGTCACCCGCGCGTGCGCCAGAGCGCCGAATGGGGGATATCCCAACACTATGCCCCATGAGCGTAAGCGATAGGAAAAGCGACTTCGGCACATTCACCGTATCTCCCCCTATCAGATGAATGCCCCACGTTTTCAGCTCGTTTCCCAAGGCGTCGGCAAACGTTGCAAGGTCATCCTCCGGGCGCGCCTCCGGCCAGCCAAGGGTGAGTAAGACTTCAGTGGGCTTTGCGCCCTTTGACAGGATATCGGAGACGTTCACGCGCACCAGCTTTCGCGCAACGCTATCAATCGGATCGCTGGGTAAAAAATGGATGTGTTCGACCAAAGCATCCACCGTCGCCACCAAGGTCGAGTGCGCAGGCGCTTCACTCAGTTCAGCCACATCGTCTTTCAATCCTGCCGCGCCTGGCGACGAAGCCAACGGCGCAAAATAAGCGGCGATACGGTCAAACTCGTTCATTCTAAACGCCCTAGCAGTCCCGAGTGTTGAGCTTAACCCCACCATACACTTTCGTTTTCAAAGTTATTTGTTGACTCCACTAATAGGCTTTGCGATACAAAGTGCATTGCAACCCATAAGGAGACTCCGCAATGCCTATTCGCTCAATCGCTTCGATCGCTACAGTTCTCGCTTGCGCCACAGCAGCTCATGCTGGCGCCCTCACGGTCAGTATTGACGGGGTGGAAGACCGCGGCGGCACTTTTTACATCTCCATTCAATCCGAAGCGGAATTCATGAAGCAGAAGGGCACGGCTGGCGATGTGATCTCGAACATTGAAGCCGGCACATTCTCGAAATCCTATGACGTTCCAGCGGGACGCTATGCCGTGAGCATCTGGCACGACGAAAACGGTAATGGCGTCTTTGACACCGAAGAGACCGGAATGCCGCTGGACGGATGGGCAATGTCGGGCAACGCCCTGACAGGTCCGCCCACATTTGACGACGTTGCAGTATCGGTTCCTGCGGAAGGAAATGCCGTCCGCCTGGCAATGTCCTATCACCGCTGATCCAGAGCCCACGCCTGAAACGTATCCCATGAAAGCGCGCAGCCTGTTATGGCTGCGCGCAATCAACTGTTTCAATGGAAAGGGCGTTCACCCATGATTTTTGACGTCATCGCCATCATTGGGCTCGCTTTTGGCGCGCTTATCGGATTCGGAAGTCTGGTTAGTCCGGCATGGGCGGCAGGTGTCGTTCGATTGGTCGAAGACCCCGACAAGCCCGGAGGCTACTCAGAGTTCCGAGCGACCTATGGGGGCTTGCTCCTAATGACCCATGGCGTGGCGCTCGCCCTTTTCGTGATGGGCGAGAGCCTGAGCGGCGCCCTGATTGCCCTGCCCCTGGCCGCAGGATGGTTCGGTGCCGCTATCGGACGGACAGCGTCTCTGCTGTTCGACATGGAAAAACTGCGTGCGCCCGCCATGAATCCCACCTGGATTGTCACAGAACTGGTCCTTGGGCTTGCGATCTCCGCACCCTTGATCCACTACGTCGCCAGCAACTAGGAACCTTTTCCATGACGGAGCGTCGAGAGACGGGCCGCCGGACAGCGCGCCCTCATCGCGCTGCACGTCCGTCTCGCCCGAAAACGAAACCCAGCGCCCCTCAGTTAGGGGAAACAGCGCCAGGTGAGCGGATCGCAAAATACCTCGCGAGAGCTGGCGTAGCCTCCCGCCGGGCCTGTGAAGTGCTCATTGCCGAAGGCAAGGTCAGCATCAATGGCCGAAAAGTAAAAACGCCGGCCGAAAAGGTCACCGGTAGCGAGGACATTCGCGTCCACGGGCTTGTCATTGAGGCACCAGAGGCCACCCGTCTTTGGCGCTATCACAAACCCGCAGGCTTGATTACGACCAATTCAGACCCGGGTGGACGGCGAACCATATTTGACGAGCTACCGAAAACGCTGCCCCGAACGGTCACCATCGGACGCCTGGACCTGAACACGGAAGGCCTCCTTCTGCTCACCAATGATGGCGAGTTGGCCCGCAAACTCGAAAAGCCGGGCAACGGCATGGTGCGTCGCTATCGAGCCCGGGCATATGGTAAAGTCGCCCCTGAAAAACTCGCGCGTCTCGCGAGTGGTATAACGGTCGACGGTGAACGTTTCGGCGCAATCGAAGCCGTGCTTGATCAGGAAACGGGCGCAAATGCCTGGCTGAATGTGTCTCTTCAGGAAGGTAAAAAGCGAGAGGTGCGTCGCGCGCTGGAGGCCGTTGGCTTGCAGGTAAACCGGCTTATTCGCGTCGCGTATGGCCCACTTGAGCTGGGCAGCCTGAAACCCGGCGCCGTCGAAGAAGTGTCAGCGGCTCAGTTGCAAACCGAGCTCTCCTCGTTTCTCGCGCCAGCGCGAGAAGACGGACGAGGTGCCCCCCGCAAACCAACTCGAAACAAGCGGACTGGAAGAAAGCCACGCAAAGGTGCATCCTAGGGTCAAAAGAAGATCCGGAGGAGCCCCAATGGCCTTTACCAACGTCTCCGAAACGGCACAGGAAGAACGAGACCAACCACGCGGCCCCGCCAATGCTCCGGTGTTCGACCACAAAAGCGCCGTCAATCTCGGCCATTGGGAACCTTTCCTAAAAGGCCAACCGTTCAGTGCCTTTGCGGACTTGCGCGAACATGCGCCAGTCTACTGGCATCCTGAAGAAGAAGGCCTCGGTTCGGGTTTCTGGGCGTTGACGCGCTATGACGACATCCGCCAGGTTGAGCTAGATACCGCCACTTTCAGCTCCCAGCGGGGTGGCATCCTGATGAATTACGGGATGCCCGAGGGGCGCTACCCCCTGCTCCATCGGGCCTCTCTCGACACCATGATTTGTCTCGATCAGCCCTACCATATGCCCTTGCGCCGGGAGCATATGCCATTCTTCACGCCCACATACATCTCTGAGCTTCGCAAGCGCGTAGACGAGCATGTCTCACTGCTGCTGGACGGAATGGAACAAGCTGGCCCAGTTGTGGATATGGTTGAGATGTTCTCAGCGGAGCTGCCCCTGTTCACGCTGTGTGAAATCCTCGGTGTCGCGCCCGCTGACAGGCCCAAGCTTGTAAAATGGATGCATTATCTGGAAGTCGCCGGACACACGATGGCACAGGGCGACGACATCGATCCCACTTTCTTCGGAGACTTCGTTCAGAACGTGCTTGAGATGTTCGAGTTCGGAAAACGCGAACTGCTAGCGCGCCGGGCAGAGCCCAGAAACGACCTGCTTTCATCCATCGCAAATGCCAAAATTGACGGCGAATTGCTGTCCGATGAATTCCTCGACGGATCCTGGCTTCTTATTGTGTTCGCCGGCAATGACACCACGCGCAACTCGCTATCGGGCACTATGCGACTTTTGACCGAGTTCCCGGATCAAAAGGCCCGCTTGATCGACTCCCCGGACCTTCTTGGAAACATGGTGCATGAGGCCATCCGAATGGTCAGCCCGGTGATGTATATGCGGCGCACGGCGACCCGCGATACGGTCCTGCGCGGACAGACCATCGCCGAGGGCGAAAAAGTCGTGATGTATTATGGCGCTGCAAACCGCGATCCTTCCGTGTTTTCAAACCCGGACCAGTTCGACGTGTCACGTGGAAATGCGAAGGACCATATCGCCTTTGGCATCGGCCCCCATGTCTGCCTGGGTCAGCGTGTTGCAAACATGCAGCTTGAAGCGGCCTACAGTCAAATTCTGACGCGCTTTCCGAACATCACGTGGACGGGCGAGCAGGAAATCGCGCCGAACAATTTTGTCCACGCGATTTCCAAACTGATGGTCAACTTGGGCGCTCACTGAGTCTGCGCGCCCATAGACGTCCTAACGGTCTCGAACCGTGAATTCAGTTCGCCGATTTGCGGCGTTCGCTTCGGGAGTTTCAGCATTAATCAGAGGGAAGGTTTCACCATACCCACGCGCTGTGAGGATGGTGGATGAGACGCCTTTGTTGATCAGGTATTGGCGAACGGCACGCGCGCGCTGGACAGAGATGTTCTGGTTCAGAACCGCATCACCGCGCTTGTCGGTGTGTCCGCCAACCTCAATCTCAAACCGAGAACAAAGGGTCGCGACACCTGCCGCGGCGTCCAGCAATCGGGCGCTCTCTTCATTGATATCCGAACGTCCCACCGCGAATGAAACGTTGCGCCCTTCCATCACACGCACGAAGGCCGCCTGGCATTCGCCAACGGAGGAAGCCGCCGTAAGCCCCTCAAGCGCGGCGCCAACCGCTTCCTCTTCGCCTTCGACGGAAATGCCATCAACAATCAGAATGTCCCTTCCCTGAGGCACATCCTTGATCGCACGCTCCGCGGCGCTGTAGGCTCGATCGGCGACGTCGCGCGTCGGTGCGAGCCCAGTGAGCGTAATGACCCCCTCCTCAGCGTTTCTGGCGTTGAGTTGCAGCCATGGAAAACCGAGGTCAGGGAACGTTCCTTCAACGCGCTCTGTCCAGGTCAATTCGGGCTCTACAACACGTTCAATGATCACTGGGTCTGGCGCTTGCGCAGCCGCAAGGCGGCCATTCACTACCTGATAGAGCGCCCCTTCTTCAATCGGTACGCATTCGACAGAGGCCTGCGCTGTGGTTGCGCCATTCCCTCCCGCAGGCGCCGTCGCCTGGGGGGCGCAAGCCGTTGCGACGGCTACCAGCGCCGCGCCGAATGTGATGCGTATCCCGGTCAACACCATACTGAACCTCTTAAACCCGCGCGAAATCACGCGCAAAACCCTGTTAGCCACGCAAATCTGCAACGGTTCGGCTTACGGTGTCAAAACCCTTCGCTTACGGCGCGAGGGTCATTTTGGGAGCGGCGCCACCTCGAAGTGTACTTCATTTTTTCGGAATGGAGCCGGAACCCAGGGACCGCTGTAGAAATTGAAGGTCGGAGCGCCGAGCGGCTCAAGACCGTTTTCCTCCATCCACGCTGCAAGCGCATTCGCAGCCTCTTCTTGTTGGCGGTCAGAACCGCCCCCGGAAAAGCGATAGGATGCAACCCGCCGGACCGGAAGCTCGGCCAGGATCACATCAGAATTATTTGGGATTGGAAGCGCGTCCATCGTCCATTCCGATGGCATGACGAAGCTGATTACGGTCTGGTTCGCAGACGCCTCGGTTTGAGTGACGGGCACTGTCATATCTATTTTCTGAGCCACGGAGCGCTGGGACACCGGCGCAGTCATTTCGATGTTTCCGCGCGCCTGATTGTTCCCAAAAATGTAATCCGCGAGCGGGCGAAACCCGAGATTGGCGGCCTCGCGGCCGGAAGCATTCACAATCACACTCGCCACGATCACGGGATCATAGGTACGGACTTCGAACCGCCCTTCGGCCCGCTCCACAGTATGAGCTGGCTCTTCATAGGCCGATGCTGTCGCGGGCAGCATGGCAACCACGGCAGACGCAATGAGGTTTTTCATGGGGTGGGCTCCGGATCACAACTTCTAAAGCCCTATACGGGGTGATCTAGAGACCAGATTTCACCACGTCACCGCCCTTCATCACGAAGTCGACACTCATCACTTCCTCAATATCTTCGAGTGGGTCACCATCGAATGCGACGAGATCAGCTAGTTTTCCAACTTCCAGTGTCCCGATCTGGCTGTCCATTTCCAGGTGCTGAGACGCGATGACAGTCGCGGTGTAAATCGCTTCTTCCGGCGTGTATCCAGCTTCTACCATCAGCAAGAACTCCTCAGCATTTCCGCCGTGCACAGACACCCCCGTATCGGTGCCAAACGCGACACGCACTCCGCCGGTGCGCGCGGTTCGCAGCATGTCCAGCATGAGTGGCCCGACGATGGCGGCTTTTGCGCGGGACGGTTCAGGCAACCACGGCTCATTGGTCCAACCGGTGACAGTTGCGCCCGCCAGAACCGTTGGCACCAGCGTCGCGCCGGTTTCGTTGAACAAGGCTACAGTTTCGTCGTCGAGATATGTGCCGTGTTCGATGGACTGCACACCGTTGCGCAGTGCAGCCTCAATCCCGCCCTTCCCGTGGGCATGAGCCGTTACTTTTCGGCCCATTGTTGCGGCGGTCTGAACAATGGCGGCGATCTCGTCATCGAACAATTGCTGTTCAAGGCCGGCGGCCGTGTTGGACAAGACACCGCCCGTGGCCGTGATCTTGATAAGGTCCGCGCCATTCTTGATCACCTGGCGGGTCGCCCTCCGGCAATCGTCCGCGCCATTGCATGTGTTGCCCGTAAAAATAGCCGACAAGGCGGGTGAGAAGCCATTGCTGTCTCCATGCCCCCCTGTGGGCGTGACGGCCCGGCCCGATGCGCGCACGCGAGGCCCGATCACATCCCCGCGGGCGATGGCATCACGAAGCGAAAAGATAGCCTCATCGACACCGCCAACGTCCTGGACAGTCGTGAAACCGGCTTCAATAGTGAGGCGGGCGTGGCGAGCGCCCTGGAGCGCGTAGTCCGCTTCCGAGAATTCGAGCGCTTGCAAGCGACGGCCAGGTCCGTTTTCCGTCAGTAGGTGCACGTGCGCATCGATCAGGCCGGGCAGCACGTAGGCATCTTTCAAATCAATCACACGCCCGCGCTCGGCAGGAAGCTGATAGCCAGGCACTATGGACGTGATCTTGCCGTCTTCGATCATGATTGTCTGGCGCCGTTCATAGCTCTCGCCCGGCACCGCCAAGACGTGTCCGGCATGGATGATCGCGTCTTGCGCGGACGCGGAGCCGACAAAGCCAATGGCAGAGAGCGCCAATATGGTTGCGCAGAGTGTTTTCGAAATCATCTTATTGGTCTCCCAGCTCTTTCTAGATGGCTTTGGGCAGCGTGGAACGCACCACTTCATAGCTCCGGGTCATCCTGGCACTTAGTTCTTCCGGGTCGGTGGTCGCTACATCGAAAGCAACCCAACCACCCCGCGGCAGATGCGGCGCACGTTTGGCAGCGCCAAACTCAATCAGCATCCTTGCGGTTTCTTCACTGTCGCACTTCACGGTCAGGTGGCCAGCTTCAGGCGCATGGACGGCGAACATCTTTCCACCAACCTTATAGACCTGACTGCCCTTCCACTGGACCACATGGCTCGCCCCCACATGCGATAGCGCATGTGATTTGATACTTTCGAGGGTCACCCGGACATCCCGGCGAGCCGTGCCTGGGACGCTGCAAATTGTGCCAGTGGCTTCACACGTTCAGCCATGCTGGCTGCATGCGCTGAATTTGCCGTCCCGTCGCGGACACGGCCAACGATGCCCTGGCAGATCGCCGCGAGACGGAAGGCGTTATAGGCGAAGTAATAGTTCAGGTCTGGAAGGCCATCACGCCCTGTATGGGCACAATACATCGCGGCATACTCGTCCATGCTGGGAATGCCGTAGGCTTCGAGATCGTCGATATCTACAATCGCGCCCCGGGCGGGATCACTGCTAGGCATAACCCAGTTCATCAGATGATAGCTGAAATCCGCCATCGGATCGCCAAGCGTACAAAGCTCCCAATCCAGCACGGCGATCACGCGAGGCTCGGTTGGGTGGAGGATCATATTGTCGAGGCGATAGTCGCCATGGACAATTGTGGTCGTCTCGCCCGGTGGAATGTTCTCCGGCAACCAGTCCATCAACTGGTTCATGTCCTCGATCGTGTCGGTTTCAGACGCCCTGTACTGCTTCGACCAACGATGGACCTGCCGGGCAACATAGTCGCCTTCCTTGCCGAACCCCTCAAGGCCCGCAGCCTTCCAGTCCACATTATGCAGGTCAGCAAACGTCTTGACCTTGGCCTCGTAAATCGCGCGACGCTCGGCAGGTTCGTAATCTGGAAGCGTTCCATCCCAAAGAATGCGCCCTTCCACATTGTCCATCACATAGAACATGGTTCCAACGACTGCTTCGTCCTCACAAAGCGCATACGGCTTCGCTACGGGGTAGCCGAGCGGATGCAAGGCGCTGATAACGCGGAACTCACGGTCCACCGCATGGGCACTAGGGAGCAGTTTCCCCGGCGGTTTACGGCGCATGACGTAGGCTTTGCCGGGCGTAATCAACTTGTAGGTCGGATTGGACTGGCCGCCTTTGAACTGGCGAACAGTAAGTGGCCCCTCGTAGCCCTCCACGTATTCTGTCATCCACGCCGCAAGGTTGTCCTCGTTGAAGCGATGGCTTTCGGCAACATCCTGAGTGCCGGTGAAGAGTTCCTGTGCATTGCCGCTATGGACCATGGCGCTGCCTCCCGCATTGCGAAGTTTTTTGCGATTAGTAACGTTATCGGCCCATCGGTAAATGGCGAACCCGGGGTCAAGCGGTTTGGCGAAGGGCCTCAATCGCGGAAATGGCGGTCTCCACAAGCCCCTCCGGGACAAAAATGTGATCGTGATGATAAGCTGCGACGGCGTTACAAGGCACGCCGACTGTGGCCAGAGCGGTCGATATGGCAGCTAGAAAGCCAACCGCCTCGAGGGACGAGTGGACGGATAGTTCCAACCAGGCAAAAGCGGCCCCATCGTCGGGGCCTGCCTGGCGGATCACGGTCCATCCTTCCACTTCGGCAAACGCCATCGCGACGGACGAAAGATTTGGCGCATCCACTCGTGTTTCAAACACCCATCTCCCGGGGCGATGGGTGACAACGAGACCACCCAAGAGCTTCGCCAGGTCGCGCTCTCCGGCGCTCATCACTTACGTGCTCGCCAGCCGATATCCCGGCGATGTATGCCGCCAGGCCAGTCAATCATGTCGACGCCTCGATACGCAGTATCCAACGCTGCTTCGAGTGTTGCCCCAATGGATGTGACCGCAAGAACGCGCCCGCCTTTTGAGACTAAGTCTCCGCTACCATTCCGGTCTGTCCCGGCCTGAAAGACCTCCACCCCATCAATTGCACCGGCCGCATCCACATTGCCGATGACCTGGCCCTTCTCATAAGGGCCCGGATAGCCCCGGCTCGCGAGGATCACCGTCGCAGAGGGCCGGAAATTCTCGAGGTCCATAAGCGCCGCGAAGGCCTCGCCATTTCCCGCAAGTCCGCCCGTGGCCGCCGCCAACAGGCCCGGCACAATGTCTCCGCTCAGCCCGGCCATAAGGACCTGGCATTCGGGATCACCGAAGCGGACATTGAATTCAACGACTTTAGGACCGGTGTTGGTGACCATCAGACCAACATACAACACGCCCTGATACGGCGTGCCGTCGCTCGCCATACCCTTCAACATCGGTTCGACAATCTCAGTCTTTGCGCGCTGGAGCAATTCCGGGGTCATGACAGGCGCGGGTGCATACGCGCCCATGCCGCCTGTGTTGGGACCCGTGTCACCATCACCAAGGCGCTTGTGATCCTGACAGGCTGGCAAATATACCGCGCCTTCTCCGTCCGTGAGAACGAACAGACTGGCCTCCTCCCCGTCCAGAAACTCTTCAATCACCAATCGTGACGACGCGTCGCCAAACTTGCCCGCCAACATGGCACGCGCTTCAGCTTTGGCCTCATCTAGCGACTCGATAATGGCAACGCCCTTGCCAGCCGCCAGGCCGTCAGCCTTGAGCACATAGGGCGGCGAGAGCGTTTCGAGGAACGCATCAATGGCGCCCTCATCGCCGCTTTCAAAGTCCTTGTACGCCGCGGTTGGCACCCCATACCGCAGCATCGCTTCTTTCGAGAACGCCTTTGAGGTCTCGAGTTGGGCAGCGGCCTGGCTGGGACCAAACACGTCAAACCCGCGCGCTCTCAATACGTCACTGACGCCAATAGCCAGGGGCGCTTCTGGACCGATAACAATCAGGTCCGGCTCGACTTGAAGCACAAGCTTCACAACATCTTCGATAGAGTCAGGCGACATATCAAAGCAGACGCCTATCTCGTCCATGCCGGGATTTCCCGGCGCGCACATCACCTGATCCACCAGAGGAGACTGGCTGATCTTCCAGGCCAGGGCATGTTCACGCCCGCCGCCGCCAAGTATGAGAATGTTCATGGCGCGCTTGATGCGTCGGACCGGCTCTGCGATCAAGGGGCGGGGGAAATGACAAGGACGCACTCACAGTGGCATCGGTTCGGGATATGAATGGTCTTTGGTCTGGGTGGTACACCTATTCCACACTCAGCGAACCCGTCCCCTTCACCGCCTGGATTGACGATTCTGCGGGGCTACTTACCGGATCGATCCTCGAGCCCAATACATTTTCGGCAATGGATATTGATGATCTTCAAGCCGAACTCGCCGGCACCCGTCTCGAACAACAGATACATTTTTCAAAAACCTATGCCGCTGGCCAGGGCGCACATGAAAAACCCATCATATATGAGGGCCGCGCCGACGAGGACTTCATTACCGTACGCGGCCAATGGAGTTTTGCAAACCCGCGAGACGGGAAAGGCCCATTCGAGCTTTCTCGCTCATCCAAGTCTATCAGCGAGGGAATCCTGCGCGACGTCTTTGCATTCGCAGACCGCTAGCTTCGCGACGTCGCCTGGTGCCGTGCCAGATGCCACCTTCTCCTCTGACGTCGCCGGACGACGGGATCCGGGCGGGGCCGCTGGCGCGCCCACAGCCGCACCAACACTTCCACGCGGCGCCAGAAGCGAACCCGCTCAAGCAGGGGGTTCACCCAATTTGTGATGGTGCAGTAATTGATGTTCTTCAGATCGCGATGATGCGCGGCGTGATGTGCATGTGACTGGATAATGCCCATACGCTGAAGCCAAGTGAGAACGGGACCGTTTTCCCTTGGTGAAGCATGGGCCGCTGCGTGAATCTCATTTGAAATTGCGGCGGCGATGCAAAGGGTAATGGTGAACGGGTTCAAGATGCCGAATGCGAGGAAAACGACAAACCCCAATCCACCAATCACGAACACGCGCCAACTGCGCGCCCAGACAGGCTTGCCCAGGAATCCGCGCGGCTTTCGATGATGACGAATCGTATCGCGAATGGCACCGCCGAATACAGGCCACTTTGGAGAGCCGTAGCGGTCTTCGGACCAGTGAATGACTCCGCTTAAAAAGTCTGCAACCAACCAACCCGCGACGACTTGCGAAATACCGATTGTGAAAGCGCTCGCCCAAGGCGCGATTGCGTCGAACAAGATTCCCTCCCTCACCACTTCGGTTAACTTAAATACGCCGCGACTCCCCATCAAGTAGGGGTGTTCAATATGTTCAATTTCAAGCTGTGCGCACCGGCAGCTCGGCGAGTTCACCCTTCTTGGGATCTGGTATGAGCTGAGCAGGAACAGGATCTCCGCCTCGAGCTTCGGCCACCAATTGCGCCGTTTGAGATTCGATTCGATCGGTTAGCCGCTCAAGAAAAGCGGCCTTGTCCTCACCCGCGGTCAAAGGCTCCAGAAACTCAATGACCGCGGTACCCGGGCGCTTTTTGTGGTCTTCCCGAGCCCAGAAGACGCCGAGATTGGTGGCCACGGGTATGACCGGCACATCCATGGCGCGGGCCATATGCCAAACACCTGCCTTATATCGGAAATGGCTGTCCACGGGCGCAAGATGCCCTTCTGGATAGATCAGAACACGTCGCCCTTCTGCCTTGGCTAGGGCCATGCCTTCTGCAAGCGAGGCTGCCTTTCGCTCACCACCTCCACAGGTGTCGATTACGATGGCGCCGAGCTTGCGGAGAATCCCGCCAACGAGCGGGAGCTTTTCGAGGTGATCTCCAGTTACGAATGCGAGGTTCTTTACTTCAGGATATATCAGGAAGCCGTCGCCCCAGCTCTGGTGTTTCGCAGCGATGATGAACGCCCCGTCCGGCAAATGCTCACGGCCGCGCACATCCTTTCGTATCCCGGCAAAGAGGGCGAGCGCCCCATTCATTGCGCGCGTATAGCTCCTGATGACAGACGTGACCGCGCCGCGGCCCGGCAACGCTAAAAATGGCAGCGAAATCAGGACATACAGGATCGATAACAGCCAGTAGCTGGCTGCAAACAGAAACGACCTCATGGCGAAACCTATTTCTGCTTCAAGATTGCAGTGATCGCTCGCGTGAAAGCGTCTATGTGCTGGCTCATAGGTCCGGGAAGCCGGTTGTAGGCCTTGTTCTGGCCTGACTGCATCATGACGCCCAGGCTCATAGCGGCCAGAACTGCCGGATCACCTTCGGGAATTTCGCCCGACTCGATCAATCCACGTATCAATTGTTCAGTGATCGACACAGGATCATCATCCCGGCGCACATCGTGGGGCAAGAATTTGTTGAGCGACAGTAGGTGGAATGAGAAGAGCAGCCAGTCTTCGTCGGCCAATTCGCAATAGGCTGTGACGACGCGGCGGACGCGATCTTCAAATGTATCGCCTGCTTGCCACCCCTCGAGCATGATACGGCCCAAACGGTTGTGGGTTTCCATGAAAAGCGAGAGCGCCAATTCATCCTTGCCGGGATAGTGGCGGTAGAGTGCGCCTTCCGAAACGCCGGCCTCCTCAGCAATCTCTCGGGTCGTGGCACCTTCGACGCTTTTGGACACAAACAGCTTCAGCGCTGCACGCTCGATCTTCGGACGGGCATTCCTCGCACGCGGGCGGCGGGATGGGTCAGGTAGAGCGGACATCATGCACCTTTCTCGCTCAAGTTGTTCAAGAGCGCAACAGTCTCGTTAGAGTGAGTATATGATCACTACGAGGAATATTCAACCATGAACTGCATGAATTGAGCCGTCAGACGCAAGCGGCTTAGGGAACAAGGCGAGCTGGGGAGCAAGAAAACCCCAATCAGCAGAATGTGTTCTACCTGAACGCCGGTGCTTAAAGCGCAGGCTGGATCGGCCCGTCGGCGCGCCCTGAAACGAATTGATCGACATATTCGTTCCCTGGAGAATCGATCGCGCTCGCCGGACCTCTCCAGATAATTTTGCCCTCAAACAGAAAGGCGATCTCGTCTGCAATCTTTCGAGCAGACGCCATGTCATGGGTGATTGATACGGCAGCGGCGCCAAGAGCTTTCACCTGTTCGATAATCAGGTCATTGATCGCGTCTGCCGTGATCGGATCGAGGCCAGTGGTTGGCTCATCAAAAAAGATCAGGTCCGGTTCGGAGATAATCGCCCGCGCCAACCCGACACGCTTTTGCATACCGCCTGAGATCTCAGCGGGCCGCAAATCGGCGGCGCTCGCCCCCAACCGCACTTTCTTCAGCGCGGCGATGGCGCGTTCTTTCGCTTCGCGCCGCCCTATTCCATCCGCATGGATCAAGCGGAAAGCAACGTTCTCCCAGACGGTGAGCGAATCGAACAGTGCCGCCGATTGAAACAACATGCCAATACGCGCGCGCATCGCCTCACGCTCTCGGCCTGTCTCGTGGGTGACGTCCTTGCCATCGAAGATCACCTGCCCTGCATCCGGGCTCATCAACCCAAGCGCGTTCTTGAGCATGACCGACTTGCCGGACCCCGACCCACCAAGCACTACGAGCGATTTGCCCGGTGCTACATCCAGATCAACGCCTTTGAGGACATGGTTGGGTCCGAACGACTTCTGAACGTCGACGAGCTGCAAAAGGGCGCCACTCATAGCCCAATCCCCTCAAACAGGGTCGACATTACATAATTCAGCGCGAGCACCAGAACGGCTGCAGCGACCATGGACAATGTCGCCGCTCGGCCGACGCCAGTGGCGCCAGCCTTTGAACTGTCGCCAAAATAGCACCCCATGATTGCGATCACACCGCCAAAAACGACTGCCTTGATCAGGCCGGCCGTGACGTCTTCGATGGTGAGGAAATCGATCGTGTTGCGGAGATATGTGGTTGAGTCGAACCCAAGCCCTTGCACAGAAACGAGCCACCCGCCCATCACGCCAATGATGTCGGCGATCAAGACGAGGATCGGCAAAGTGATAATCGCCGCGATGAAACGAGGCGCATAAAGATAGCGTTTGGCGTCAGCCGAAAGAGTCGTCAGCGCGTCGATTTGTTCGGTCACGCGCATGGCGCCGATTTCGGCGGCAATACCTGCCGAAACACGCCCCGCAAGCATCAATCCAGTGATCACCGCGCCAAGCTCGCGCGTAATGCCCAACACGACAATGTTTGGAACGAACTGTTCTGCGCCATAGCGCGACCCGCCCGTGTAAATGTTCAGCGCAAGCGCAGCGCCGATGAAAACGGCTGACAGACCGACCACCGGGAGAGAGTAGAAGCCGATCCGGATAATCTGCCGCCATATTTCGGCACCATACCAGCGCGGCGTGACGGCCGCTGCCTTCACGCTCGCAGCAAACAGAGCCACCCGGCCCAGTTCCCGGCACATGGCCAAAACGCCTGCCCCGATCACCTGGAACGGATTTGGAAAAGCGCTGTCAGTATTCGTAGATGCGTTCGACACGTGGCCCCATTCCTGTGGTCAACTCATAGCCCAGAGTACCGGCCGCTGCGGCTTGTTCTTCCAAGTCGGCCTGCGCGCCGAGCAATTCAACCCATGCGCCGGGTTTGGCAAGGGGGCCAACTGCACTGACGTCGAAAGTGATCAAATCCATCGAGACTCGTCCAATCATCGGACAGCGCACCCCGCCAAGGTATCCAAAGCCCGAATTACTTGCCGCCCGCGGGACCCCATCGCCATACCCAATCGCCACGGTCGCCACGTCCGTGGGGCGTGCGGCGCGATATGTGGCGCCATATCCGACCGGTTCGCCGGTATTGATCCGGCTGACCTGGAGAATGGGAGCCTCCAGCGTCATGCCAGGCAATAAGTCCCTCGGACGCCGAACTGAGTTCCCCCCCCCGTAAAGCGCAATGCCAGGCCGGGTCAGTCCCTGTCGAAACTCCGGCCCCAACCACTGACCCGCGGAGTTCGAAAGCGACAGCGGCACACCCGGAAACGCTTTCAATGCAGGCGAGAGCGACTCAAGCTGCGCCATTGTCATTGGACTGGACGGGTCATCTGCACAGGCGAAGTGGGTCATGAGAAGGCTTGGCTTTTTGCCATTCAACCGTTCCGCAGCCGCCCTCACATCGCCGGGCCGAATCCCCAGACGGTTCATTCCCGTATCGACGTGCAAGGCGAAGGGTGTGCCCCAATCGAGTTGGCGCCACTCAGCTATCTCCGCCGTGCTGTTGAGGACAGGCCTAAGCGTGCATGAAATCGCCTCTTCGCGGTCAAGAGCCGCCAATCCATTGAAAACGTATATCTCTGCGTCGGGGCCAACGGCCTCACGAACACGCACACCTTCAAAGCCATAGGCCACGAAAAACGTGCGACATCCGGCATCAGCAAGTGCAGTCGACACGGGCCCGATGCCATGGCCATAGGCATCCGCCTTGACGACGGCCCCTGCCCCGCCTTCGCCCGACAGGATATCCATTCGGCGCCAGTTCGCAGCAATGTTTGATAAGTGGATCCTGGCTCTGGGACGCAAGCTCATAGCCCTTCTCTGGCGCGCCATCATGGCAAAACTCTGGCCGGGCTAGTCCCATTCCCCACGGCTGTCACTTGTCAGCAAGACAAAGGCCCATCACATTCCCCCCATGACACAAACAGCCCTCCCCTTCGACGTGGCCCGCGCGGCCGATATCCTCGCCGATGCTGCCACTGGTGCAGATGACGGTGACCTCTTCATCGAGCGGACTCGCTCTGAGAGCTTTGTCTTCGATGATGGACGGCTGAAGTCCGCAGCATATGACACGGCCCAGGGCTTTGGTCTGCGCGTTGTGGCGGGAGAGGCCACCGGCAACGCCCACGCTTCGGAATTGACCGAGGCGGCAATCAAACGCGCCGCTGAAACCGCAGCCAGCGCCAAACGGGGATATTCCGGAACGCTGAGCGATGGACCCACACCCGCCAACCGGCGCCTTTATGCCCAGATCGACCCGACCGAAACGCCAGACTTTGGCGCTAAAACAACCCTTCTGGCGGAAATCGATGCCTGGGCACGCGCAAAAGACCCCCGCGTGGTTCAGGTTTCAGTCTCACTGGCGGGCTCAACCCGCGCCATCGACATCATTCGCCCAGGCGGTGAGGCGATGCACGAGATTCGGCCTTTGGTTCGCCTGAATGTGTCTGTGACCCTGGAAAGAGATGGCAGGCGGGAAAGCGCCAGCGCGGGTGCAGGTGGACGCGCGGCCTATGATGAGTGGATTGCGCCAGATCGCTGGAAGGGCCTTGTTGAACGCGCCCTGGCCAAGGCATCCACCAATCTAGACTCCGTTCCCGCCCCTGCAGGTGAAATGGAAGTCGTGCTTGGCCCGGGTTGGCCCGCTGTCCTGCTCCACGAAGCCGTCGGCCATGGCCTGGAAGGTGACTTCAATCGCAAAGGCACGAGCGTCTATAACGGACGCATCGGCGAGCAGGTGGCGGCGAAAGGCGTGACAGTCGTCGATGACGGTACGATTGAAGACCGCCGCGGCTCACTCTCATTCGACGATGAAGGCACACCAACCCAGCGCAATGTTCTCATCGAAGATGGTGTCCTGAAGGGATACATGCAGGACCGCCAGAACGCGCGGCTCATGGGCGTTGCGCCCACCGGGAATGGCCGCCGGGAGAGCTATGATGCGGGCATCATGCCCCGCATGACGAATACGATCATGGAGGCGGGCGATCACGATCCAGCCGAGATGGTCAAGTCGATCAAGAAGGGCATCTGGGCGGTCGACTTTGGCGGGGGTCAGGTCGACATCACCTCCGGCAATTTCGTATTCCAGTGTACAGAGGCGTACCTGGTCGAAGACGGAAAGGTCATCGCGCCAGTGAAAAACGCCACGCTGATCGGCCACGGCCCCACCGCGCTCTCCAAGGTGGAGATGATCGGCAACGACTTCGCCATGGATGACGGTGTCGGCACGTGCGGAAAAGCTGGCCAGACCGTCCCCGTCGGCGTTGGCCAGCCCAGCCTGAAAGTCGGTGGCCTCACCGTCGGCGGAGCGGGCTAGACCGCGCCACCGACGGCGGAAATGCGCTTGATTACTCGCCGGGCTTGATGGCTTGCGAGCGGTCCATTGCCACGCCAGCAGCGTCCACTTCCATGGCGCGCGTATGATCTTCCACGCCTTTGGTCAGCTTTCGCAGGAAGGGACTCGCGATGATGAGCAGCCCACCGAGCGCTACAGCCGCTGAACCGAGCTGCAGGTACACCACATTGTATGCAGCGAGGCTCTCTGCAGGCGGGGCACCTTCCGGCACTTGTGTGCGTTTGGCGACTTCAGCCGCCACGACGTTCGCAAAGGATGATGCCAGGAACCAGTATCCCATCATGAAGCCGACCACTTGTTTGGCCGACAACTTCGTGACCGCTGACAAGCCAACGGGGCTGAGGAAGATTTCTCCCGTCGTGTGCAGGACATACATGAAGAAGATAAACAGCACCGAGATCCGCAGCGCACCTTCCGCGTCCGGAGTTGCTGTTTGGATGCCAAGATTCAGCAAGTAAAATCCGAGGCCGATCTGAACCATGCCGAGCCCGAACTTCACAAACGCATTCGGCTCCATGCCGCGCTGGCCAAGCCACGCCCAGACAAGGGCAATCAGAGGCGCCACGTACATGATTGTGCCCGGGTTAACCGACTGCAGCACGGCGGCCGGGAACGGCGAGCCGCCAACTTCATTGTTCACATGGGCCGCCGCAAAGAGGTTAAGCGACGTCGGCCCCTGATCGAACAGGGTCCAGAACAGCACAGACGAAACGGACAGGATCAGGAGCCCGATCATCGCATTGCGCGAGTCCTCTTCGAGCTTCGTGAACATGTAGATGATGATGCCCAGCGTCACTAGGCCGAACACCGGATACATGGCGGCAGACGTGAAGCTTGCAAACTGAAGCAGGAAGAACGCCACAACAGCAAACGCCACACCGGACAAGTAAACCAACCACTCCCGGTTCAAGCCTGCAAACACGGGTGTCTTCAAATCAACGTCGGCCGGCGGTTCAGCGGTTCCTTCCAGCCAGCCTTGTCCAAGAACGAACACTATCAGCCCCGCTAACATGCCTACCGCGGCAAGCCCGAAGCCGGCCCACCATCCCAGATACGCGGCGGCGAGCGCGCAAAAGCTGCCTGCCAGGAATGAGCCCAGATTGATGCCGACATAGTAGAGGGTGAAGCCAGAATCCCTGCGCCGGTCGCCCTGTTCATAGAGGGCGCCAACACATGTGGAAATATTCGGCTTGAGGAAGCCAACCCCGGCGACAATGAGCGCGAGCGCCGCGAATAGGATGGTTTCATGCAATGGACTGCGAACGCGCTCCAAGGTTCCAACAAGCGTTACGGTCTCGCCATTAAGGTCGTAAGCGACTGTGCGCTGCGCCGATCCGATTTCCGGCTGCTCGAACCGAACAACTGGCACTTCATTCCCGTCAATTACGATGAAGCGCTGGCGCTCTTCGCTATACTCAGGCCGTTCAAGGGCGTAGCTCGTCCCGTCGACGATCAGGGATTCCTGGGCGGGCTCCCCGTGGAAGCCCATCAGGCCGTGCCCGGCAACCAGAAGGATGGCCCCAAAGGTAACCGCCTTCCTGAAACCAATATAGCGGTCCGCCAACCAGCCGCCGAGGAGCGGGCCGAGATAAACCAGCGCCACATAGGCGCCGTAGAGCGTCAGTGAAAAGTCGCTCTCGAAGAGGAAGTGCCACGTCAAATAGAAGATGAGAATTCCGCGCATCCCGTAATAGGAAAAGCGTTCCCACATCTCTGCGAAGAACAGAACGTAGAGGCCTTTTGGGTGCTCGCGCAGTTGCCACATTGTGAAAACAACGGGCGGCAAGGCGACCAACAGGGTGATCAGGATAATCATCATGGGAGCAGGTTCCGTGGCTGGCGCGCCGGTCCCGGCGCCACATTTATGACACTTTGACCACGCTCCCCGGGCTCGCTCAAGGCTACAGTTTTCAATTGACTGAGATCGGGCGCAAACCTGTTGCGCTAATACGCCATCTCTTCGAACACCGGTTCGATGTTTCCGCCCCAGGCGCCTTTGTAGCGCTCAAGCAAGTGTTCTGCAGGCGTCTGGCCGGTGGCGACGATCTGATCGAGTTCAGACAGGAACCCGGTCTCATCATCGCCGCTGGTGGAGAGCATGCCCCGGGCCCGCAACCCTGCGCGGGCAATGGCCAGCACATCGCGCCCGAGGGCCTGAAAGTCGCGTCCGTCTGGCGTTGGGGTCTTGAGACCAAGTGTGCCGGCCGATTGGCGCATGGCTTCCCGCTGCTGCGCGGTCCAAGGTTTCACCAGATCCCAAGCCGCATCCAGTGCACTTTCATCGTAAAGAACGCCCGTCCAAAAGGCGGAAAAGGCGCACAACCGACTCCAGGGCCCGGAATCCGAGCCCCTCATCTCCAGAAAACGCTTCAGGCGCACTTCCGGGAAAATGGTGGAAAGATGATCTGCCCAGTCATCAATCGCCGGCGTATCCCCCGGCACGACATCCAGTTTACCGGCCATGAAGTCACGGAAAGATTTGCCTGTCGCGTCCAGATACGTCCCACGGCGCCGGACAAAGTACATCGGCACATCAAGCGCGTAGTCGACATATTGCTCGAAGCCGAAACCCCCATCGAATGCAAAAGGCAACATGCCGGTGCGATCGGGGTCAGTATCGGTCCAGATGTGTGAGCGATAGGACAGATAGCCGTTCGGGCGTCCATCCATGAAAGGCGAATTGGCAAACAACGCCGTCCCGAGAGGCTGCAGCGCCAGTGACACCCGAAGCTTCTTGACCATGTCGGCTTCGCTCGAAAAATCGAGATTGGTTTGCACGGTGCAGCTTCTGAACATCATTTGATGCCCGAGACGGCCCACTTTTGGCATGTAGTCCCGCATGATCTTGTAACGCCCCTTGGGCATCATGGGGGTTTCCTCAAGGCTCCAGATCGGGCTCGTGCCCACGCCCAGAAACCCAATGCCGAGGGGGTCTGCCACTTCGCGCACCTCGCGCAAATGCTCGCCGACTTCATTGCAGGTCTGGTGAATATGCTCCAACGGCGCGCCGGACAATTCAAACTGTCCACCGGGCTCCAGGCTGACACTCGCGCCATTGCGCTTCAGGCCAATCAGCCAGTCGCCCTCATAAAGGCCCTCCCACCCGAACCGGTCTCGCAGCCCTTCCAGAACGGCGCGAACTCCGGCGTCACCGTCATAATGGAGAGGGCGCAAACCCTCTTTTACGAACCCGAATTTTTCATGCTCTGTGCCGATCCGCCAATCGGTTTTGGGTTTGCACCCCGCTGCAATCCAATCGACCAATTCAGCCTTGGACCCGATGCGGGGGGCATCTTCAGCGATGTCCTGGGTGGGGGTTGTCATGGTCGTGCGCCTCCAGCCGACATCGGGTCTGCCGGGCACATAGGATTACTCGCCCCAATCGCCAAGCACTGCTTCCCAAAGTGCCAAGGCGGCGATGGCCGCAGTCTCCGCGCGCAGGATGCGCGGTCCCAGGGAAACCGGCACAACATGGTCTCGGTTGCGCAGCATTTCCCGCTCCGCAGGCGAAAAACCGCCTTCCGGCCCAATCAACAGCGCACCCGATTTCACATCACACGCCCTGAGAGCTTCCAGCATAGGCTTCGCACGCCCTGACTCGCCCCCCCAAGGCTGGCTCTCATCATCGCCGGCTTCATCACAGAAATAGACGGGGCGGTCGGGTGCCAGAGCGTCCAATGCGTGCGCCAGGGGCTGAGCGTCCTGCACCACCGGCACATCCAGCCGTTCCGTCTGTTCTGCCGCCTCAAGGGCGATTTTCTGCAAACGATCCGACCGCACGCGCGACGCCTGGGTCCGCTCGGTCATCACAGGCTGGATAAGACAGGCGCCAAGTTCCGTGGCCTTCTCGACGACGAAATCTGTTCGGGTTTTCTTAAGCGGCGCAAAAAGCAAAACCAGGTCCGGGGTCGCCGATTGGCTTTTGAGCTCGCCCGTTGCTTTCAACAAAACGGATCGCCCCTCGACCGTGTCGATGACGGCATCCCACTCACCGTCGCGGCCATTGAAAATCCGGACGTGGTCACCCTGCCCCAACCGCATGACACGCGTGAGATACTTCGCCTGGGCGTCGTCGAGCGCGGCATAGCCGTTCAATACGAGGTCGGACTCGACGAAGAGGCGCGGAATACTGCTCATATGTTTTCCATAGCCGCCTGTTGGCCTCGCGCAAAGCCAGACGCGTTTTGAAGGCGAGCGTGGGTGAGAGGACTATAAGAGATACAAGGCTGTGATGACGTATCGCGCGGACTCATCTATACGCCAGGCATGGCTGATGACTCTCAATCCGAACCGACGCCGCCGGACCCAACTCTCGAATCGCCAGGGGCCCAATTTGCGCCTGCCGACAGTGCATTTCCGGAATGGCTTGCCGGACTTCCTGTATGGGCGCGTCCCTACGCAGCACTTTCACGTTTTGACCGGCCGATTGGCATTTGGCTCCTGGCGCTCCCCTGCTGGATAGGGCTGGTCTTCACGGCGATAAGTTCCGGCTTCACGCCCATGATCATTATCTGGGCCTGGCTCTTTTTCATTGGTGCCATCCCCATGCGGGGCGCAGGCTGCACCTGGAACGATATTCAGGACCGCGACCTTGATGCGCAGGTCGCCCGAACGGCAGGTCGGCCAATCCCAAGCGGTCAGGTGAGCGTGCAGAACGCCTATATCTGGTTTGCAGTGCAGCTCTTGGCCGGATTCTTCGTCTGGATCTTCCTGCCGCTGGACGCAAAGATTATCGCGTTACTCGCCATGCCACTCGTCATCGCCTATCCGCACATGAAACGGGTCACCTGGTGGCCTCAGGCCTTTCTCGGCGTCGTGTTCAATGTGGGTGTGCTGATTGCGGCCGCGACGCTGGATCAGGTCCGGTTCGAGACGATCTTGCTTTGGCTCGGGCTGGTGTGCTGGACGATTGCCTACGACACGATCTATGCGACCCAGGATATCGAGGATGACGCCCTGATTGGCATACGGTCCACTGCGCGCCTTTTTGGAGACCAGTCCACTCTTGGCGCATTTGCGTTTCACTTGGCCGCCGGTGGCTTCATCGCCTTGGCCGTCCTAATCGTGGGCGCAGAGCAAATGGGCGCAATCACTGTGATCGCATTCATCGCCCATGGCGCTTGGCAAGCTTTCCGGCAAAGAGACAAACGCCCGACAACAGCGCTCGCTGTGTTCAAGTCCAACATCTGGGCTGGTGTTATTCTGGTCGCGGGCTTCTCAATTGCCATGATTTTGTGACGCTGCGTCATGTTTGAAGGCGCGCGTCGCTGGGTGTAGTCTTCTTGTATGGCACGCGCTCTTCGCATCCGCCCTCTGGATCTCTTCACTGCGGAAGAGTGGAACCGGGTCTCGCGCCGGTCCGATCTGATTGGACTTGGAATGGTCGCCCATTGTTGGGGCATAATTGCCTTGGCGATGGGGCTGTCGATCTGGCAGCCTTGGCTTATCCCCCTCGCAATTCCGGTGATCGGTGCGCGCCAGTTAGGTCTGGCCATATTGATGCATGAGGGCGCGCATGGCGGTCTTTCGCGCAATACCAAGCTCAATGATCTGGTCGGACAATGGCTTTGCGCCGCGCCCGTCGGCGCACATCTCAAAGCCTACCGTGACTACCACCTAACACATCACAAATTCGCTCAGCAGCCGGACGACCCGGACCTGATACTATCAGCGCCTTTTCCCATTACGCGGGCATCCTTGCGCCGAAAAATTATCCGGGACCTGACCGGACAGACGTTCTTCAAGCAACGCGTCAACCAATTCGCAAATGCGCTGGGCTATGGGATCCGACCAGGGAAAGGCGCAGAAAACCGGGTACAAAGCGCACGAGAAGCCGTTGTTCCGTTTCTGGTCACCAATGCAGCGTTGCTGGCGGGTCTCGCCGTGGCGGGACACTGGTGGGCGTATTTCGTTCTCTGGTTACTCCCCATGGCAACCTGGAACCAAATGATCACACGGCTTCGAAACATCGCAGAACACGCCGTTGTTCCCGACAATGAAGATCCGATGAGACACGCGCGAACGACATATGCCAACTGGTGGGAACGTCTGATCATCGCGCCTTACTGGGTGAACTATCACTGCGAGCATCACATGTTCATGCATTTGCCATGCTACCGTCTCGCAGAAGCCCATGCTCTGCTGATTGAAAAGGGATTTGGCGACCAGATGGAAATCCAACCCAATTACGCCACGATCCTGAGTGCCGCATCTGCCAAACCGGCTTCAGCCATGGCGGCGGGGTAATCGACGCCAATATGTCCGCCCTCAACGTTCTTGGCACAGACCTGCAAACCTGCGGCACGCGCCCGATGACAGGGTTTTTCCGGGATGGATGCTGTAAGACCGGGCCCCAAGATGTCGGTTCACATGTGGTCTGCGCCGTCATCACGGACGCCTTTCTCGCCTACTCCAAATCCTTGGGGAACGATTTGATCACGGCGCGCCCCGAATGGGGGTTTCCGGGTCTCAAGGAAGGAGACCGATGGTGCCTTTGCGTGTCCCGTTGGGCGCAAGCTCTCGATGCCGGGACAGCACCGCCAGTGATACTGGAAGCGACCCACGAAAAAGCTCTCTCTTCCGTTTCCCTGGAAGACCTCAAAGCTCACGCACATCATGACTAACCCCAACCCGCAACTCTAGGAGCGCCCATGTCCATCACCATCGAAATGGTTTCCGACCTGGCGTGTCCCTGGTGTTGGCTGGGGCTGCGCCGCCTTCTGGCCGCTCACGAGATGGAACCGAGTATTGAGGTACAGATCCTCTTTCGCCCCTACGAACTGGACCCTACGATCCCCCCTGAAGGGGTTGATTACAAAGCCTATATGAAAGCCCGAATGGGCGGCACAGGTGATGCCGAAGACGATGGCCGGTCGAGCCGCTTTAAGGCCATGCGCGAGGCTCTGGAGCAATACGGCCGCGAGGAAGACATCCCGTTCGACTTCGCTGGCATGGTGTGGCGCCCCAACACGTTAAATGCACACCGGCTGGTGCACTGGGCGCAGGGCCAAGGGAAAGGCGCTGAAGCCAAAGAGGCGCTCTTCAAAGCCTACTTCTCAGATCACAAGGACATTGGAGACACAGGCATCCTGACAGACATCTCTGAGGAGATCGGACTGGACAGGGACATTGTCGCAAAACTGCTGGCAAGCGATGCAGATGTGAACACAGTGCGGCAAGAGGAGGCGCTGTTTCAGCAAATGGGCGTGCGCGGGGTACCCACCTATATCGGCAATCGCTCAATCGCTGTTCAAGGCGCGGAAAGCGCGGAAAAGCTCGCCAGATTCATCAAAACCCTTGCAGCGCAGACGCCCGTTGAACGGCCACTTGCGGCAGGTTAGCTCAATTGGAGTTGAGCCAAACGCGCATAAGCGCCCTCCTGGGCCATGAGCATATCATGGGTCCCGATTTCGGTGGCTTTTCCATCTTCGATCACTACGATCCGGTCTGACTGACGCACCGTCGACAGCCTGTGCGCAATGACAATCACGGTGCGCCCTTCTGAGAATTCGGCCAAAGCGGCCTGCACCCTGGATTCGCTTTCTGCATCCAGCGCACTGGTCGCCTCGTCGAGCAGTAGAATGGGAGCGTCCCTCAGAAACGCCCGCGCCAACGCTATTCGCTGGCGTTGGCCGCCCGAAAGATTGCGCCCGCCTTCTCCAACGGGCGAATCGTAGCCATCGGGCAAGTCTGCAATGAACTCATGCGCATTCGCGGCGCGCGCTGCCGCTTCGATTTCATCATCATGCGCCCCGAAACGGCCAAGTGCTATATTTGCGCGTACCGTATCATCAAACAACACGGCGTCCTGCGAAACCAACGCAATGCTGGCTCTCAATTCTGCCGGATCGAGGGTACGCACATCATGCCCGTCTACGTTCGCGCTGCCGGAACGCGCATCATAGAGGCGTAGAAGCAAGTTGAAGACCGTTGACTTGCCCGCACCACTTGGCCCCACCAGCGCAACGGTTTCGCCCGGCGCGGCGGTGAAGCTCAAACCCGATAGTGCCGACGTTCCATCGGGGTAGGCGAAATGTACATCTTCGAAAGCAACCAATCCCGCAGGTACTTGCAATGCAACATGGTTGTCAGGTCGCTGTACTGTGTTTGTAACCTCAGTGATTTCCAGCACTCTGTCGGCCGCCGCGCCGCCTTCCTGGGCCACGGCGTTGATCGACCCGAGTGCGCGCACTTCCGGTGCGGCCACACCGATGAGGCCGATGACCGCAAGCAAGTCACCAAGCGTATTTGTGCCGTCCGCTATCCGCCATGAGACAAAGCCCAACAATGCCGCGATCGCCATCCCCCCGACGACTTCGAGCACGGGGTCGACCCCTGCCCTCTGACTAAGCACTTTCAAGAACAGTCTTGAGCGCTCCGCAAAGCCGGCACGGGCTTTATCTTTCTGGTAGGACTCCAGACCATAGGCCTTAACGATGCGCGCTGATTGTAGCCCCTCGGACAAAAGAGCTGTGACTTCGCCAATCTGCTTTTGTGCCTTTTTTGAACGCGCCCGAATTGAGTTGCCAAGCGCGATCACGGGCCCCAGCGCAAGCGGATAGACGACAACAATGATCACGGCGAGTTGCCAGTCGATGAGAAACAAGGCCACCAGCACGCCAATCACCGTGGCCAGGCTCTTGGTAAAATTGTTAGCGAACCTCAGGGCCGCATCGCGAATGGCATTCACATCATTGATGAAGCGGGAAACGAAGCTGCCGGACGTATCCGATGCGATTCGAGCAAAGTCACCGTCGGTGAGGGCATCAAACTGAACAGACTGGATTGAAACCAACCCGCGTTGAACACCTGTATTGTTGAGCAATGTCATCGCGTACATCGACGCTGACCTCAAAGCTGTCAGAAGGACGATGCCGATGATGCCGAGCCAGATCCATCCTGTAGATGAGGTCAGACCAAATCTGTCGAGGATGCTCGCAACTGAAGCGCAAGAGTCTGCGCCCGCGCCCTCGATCTGGCATTGCAGTGAACTGCCGACATAGGACAGCATCCCCGCATAGCCCACACCGCTTGCCGCCGTCAGCAAGGCGAAAACCGTTCCGGCGATGAACCAGTTGCGATGGGGCCAGAAGTGTAAACGAAACAGCCGGGTCAGCGCACCGCGCTGCCTCGGGCTCGCCTCAGGGGTATCAGACGTCGTGCTGATTGCCCGTCTCCGGATCTAGCAGCTTGTGGGCGTGCAAAATGAAGTAGCGCATTTCCGCATTGTCTACGGTGCGTTGGGCAGCAGACTTCCAAGCATCGTAGGCGGCCGCATAGTTTGGAAAAGCGCCAACAAAATCGATCTTGGCCAGATCTTCGAATTCAACGTCCGTCACGTCTTTGAGCTCTCCACCAAGCACGAGGTGGAGCAATTGTTTGGTGGGCTTTGCAGTGTCTGACATGGGAGAAGGTCCGGTCTTTATGTGAGTGTCCAAGGGAGTCGCGGAATCAACCGACGATTTCAGCGAAACCCTTTCCGTGCGCCGCCTTAACAAAGGATGCAATTGCTTTCCAGCCGCGATGAGACTTGGCTGCGCCGGTTCACTGCGATTGAAAGCAAAGGCTTCGCCCAAATGGGTCGTCGCGATGCCGCCAGCCTCCTCAACCAGCACAGCCCCCGGCGCGATATCCCAATCGGACTTGCGCCAGAGCGTCAGGGTCGCGTCCCACTCTCCACTGGCGACCAAAGCGAGGCGCAACAGGGTTGCGTTTGGCTTAGGGTCCGCGAGCGTCATCTCCGGCCAGGGTTCGCGCCAGTCCTTATGCCGGATCACTTCCTGCGTCGAAATCATCCGGCACCCACCTTCCCCAGCGCACGAACTGGCGAAGATTGGCCGGCCGTTTCGAAAGGCACCGCCGCCTCTTCTAGCTTCGTAGAGATGATCGAAGTCAGGTGCGTAAATCACTCCTGCCAGCGGAACGCCCGCTTCCACGACCGCCAACCCGATGCACCAGTGAGGGTCACCATCGCGAACATAAGCGCGTGTCCCGTCAATCGGATCTACGACCCAGATTCGCGGCTGGCTGCGGTTGCTATGGTCGTCGACGGTCTCTTCCGACAACCACCCGTAATTGGGCCGTGCAGCGCCAAGGCGCCGTGCAATCAGGGTATTCACCGCAAGGTCGGCCTGGGTCACCGGGTGTCCGGGGGACTTGTCCCAGACGCTTTTTGACGCCGTCGGCCTTAATTCTCGTGCGAGATGACCCGCTTCCCGGGCCACCGAACGCAGTGTCGCCATATCCTCGGCGATACCTTCATCAATCACCGGCAATGGACATATCTTCTATCAGTACACTCGGCGCGTCTCGCGATCCACGAATCTCCAGATCTGAAGCCGGCACGAGCCTGCGAAACATCGATGGCAAATCGTCCGCAATTGTGACCTCAGACACCGGGTAAGCGATATCGCCATGCTCAAACCAGAAACCGGATACGCCCACGGAATAGTCACCGGTATTGGGATTGATGGACGGGCCAAACATATCCGTCACAAGTAGCCCCTTCTGGATCCGGCGCATGAGCGCTTCCGGTGTTTCTTCGCCCGGTTGTAGAACGAGGTTTGAGGTCGTCACACCCGGCGGGTCTCCAAAACCCATTGAGGCATAGCCGTTCGGCGCCAAGCCAAGCTGTCGTGCAGAAGGCCCATTGAGCAACCACTCTGTCAGGACGCCATCTTCGATAATGGCCCGCTCCCGGACCGGACGTCCCTCACCGTCATGGGTCCGCGATCCCATACCGCGCAAACGATACGGCTCGTCGGTGATATTTATTCCCTTGGCGAAAACCTGCTTACCCAAACTGTCCTTCAGGAAGGACACCCCCCGCGCGATCGAAGGACCCGCGATCGCCCCGATCAGAGTGCCGAGGACGCTTGATGAAAGCCGACGGTCATAGATGACAGCCGCTTTTTGGGTGGCCACTTTCTGGGGAGACAACCGTGCGACGGTGCGTTCCCCCGCGATACGGCCGATTTCCTCGGGCGATGGCATATCTTCCAGATAGCGCGCGCTTCGGCTCTCATAATCGCGCTCCATCTTGCCATCAGCTTCCGCAACGGCGGCAAGCCCAAGCCCGGTGCTGGACGACACTTTGTGCGAAGCAAATCCATTTGTTGCCGCCAGCCAACGGCGCGTACGCGACCATCCATTGCCGCAACTGGCGACCTGTTTGACGCCATCCACAGACAAAGCGGCCGCTTCCGCTTCCAGAGCCGCCTCTTCCAGAGCAGCGTCGTCAACGTCTACATCACCGTCCAGATCAAGCTCACGAAACGCCCCTTCCAAATCCTCAGCAGGGGCGAGTCCACAATGGGGGTCTTCCGGAGCGACTCGCGCCATGGCAACGCATCGCTCTGTCAGAGCTGTTAGCCCATCTGGCGAAAGGTCCGAGCCTGATACGTGGGCCATGCGCTGGCCGAAAAAGCAGCGCAGGGACAGTCCTTGGGACTCAGCACGCTCGATTGTCTCCAGCTTGCTGTCATGCACGGCAATGCTCACGCCCTCAGAGGTAGCAAGCCTGACATCAGCATCGCTGGCACCGGCCTGGGTGCATGCGGTCAAAACAGTTTGCAGGAGGTCTGCGGGGTCGGTTTGAAAATCACACATGCTTCAAGACTTGGACCAGCCATGGGCCAGGCGCAAGCTCAGGTAACGGCTAGGTAGATCAAACCACCCGCCATACCCAGCAGGCACACCCAGGTGAGTGCCGTCCCGATCTGCCGACCGATGATCACACCGCCGCCAAACCCCCAAGCATGGGCAAGCCGCGCGAACGTGAATGCACCACCAGCGGCATGAAGCGCCCAGAGCGGAGCTCCCAGCAGTGCAAGGGCAACCAAAGCTGCGACGGCAACCGGCACATACTCTGACGCGTTGGCGTGGACACGAATGGCCAATGCCAATTCGGGATGACCGCCGTCTCCGATAGACGTCTTCGTTTTGCGCCGCTGCCCCACAACCCGAAAGGCAAGTACGATCAGGATCAGTATGTTCAGGCCAGTATAGAGCCCTGCCGCCTCAAGTGCCGTCATGGTGTCGATCCAAACGCGCCTTTAATTGTCCATACGCGCGTCGGGAAGGCGGTCATTAATGTCATCACGAATATCCAGAAGCGTAACGATCAGACCGCAGATCAGACTCGCGGCGATCCAGCCGGCGAAAGAAAATACGAGAAAGTCGATGATCTGGGCCAGGGCGCCGGACAGACCCAGCACTTCTCCGCTCCAGGCTCCAGCATTGTAGATACCCAAGCCAATACCACCCACAATCACAGCCACGTAAGCGACATAGACCATGGTCCGGAAGCTGTTGATGATGAAGAACTTCATTGTACTACCTCATTCAGGCTCTTCTGAACTATTCAAGATTGAGTGGGGAACACTCTAGGGCAGCTTCGAGCATGAAGGCACCTAGTTCGCCTTGTTGTTGTACAGAAAGCTGCTCCAGCGAGTCATCGTTGGACTTGGCGGCCTCAACCATCGCGTCATAGAGCTGAGGCTCCATGTCGGCCTTTGCCTTATCAGCCATGCATTCACTGGTGTTCGCATCGATGCCGGCTTCCTGAAAGGCTGACAACATTGCCTGGCGATCTCCGCCATCACCGCATGCGCACAATCCAAGGATAGCCGCAGCGGCCAATAAACTGCTTCGAAGTGTCATGGACGACCTTCCAAAATCTCCCCGTGCAGCATCGTTTCCCATGAATTCAATGATGTGACCAGCAGAAAAGACCGCTACTCCCGGCGCAACAGACGATCAATGTTGAGGCGTGACTCAAAGGTCTCAAGAAAGGCGGCCTTTACGTCCAGGCGGTCATAGTCTTCGCGCACCCAATCGAGAAAGGGTTTTGGTGTCTGCGCATTAAAGCGGCGATAGGCGTCGAAAAAGAAGTCAAGCATCCCCGTCTTGCCTTGTTTCACATGAAGATATTTCAGTGAGAGCTGCCCGGTCGCCGTATCGAAATCGGCACCTTGCCGAAACAGCATATAGAAGACACTCATGATCCCGGCCCGGTCCGCGCCAGACTTGCAGTGCATCAAGGCAGGATACTTGATGGTCTCGAACAGGTCCTTCGCTCCGAAGATGGCGTCAACGGTTGGCGTGTCTCGCGAGAAGACCTGGAAATCGACGAGGTCAACGCCGTGGGCCGCGCACGCTTCCTTCTCGAGCAGATAGTACCCCCGCGTACTGACGCCCCGCAGGTTAATGATCGTTTTGATGCCCCGTTCGCGGACATGGGCCTCGATGTGTTCCGGAGAGGGCTGATTGGAGCGCCACATCTCCGGCGAGATCTGATGCAGGTTCTGAAACCGGAGGCGCAGGAAGCCATGGTCTCCCCACATCAGTTCATTGCGTGCGCGCCGGCGCCCCTCAAGTGTCGAAAGGTTGGCGGCCACATGCGGGCGTTTTTTCTTGCGCAGTTTCACCATGGGCGCTGGGTAGTAGCGCAGGCACACGCTGGCAAGCAGAAGCGCTGTCAAAAAGGCCTGGCAACGGAGATCACGACACTGCTTTCTTCGAAGCGACCGCTGAATTCTTCCCGGTAAGCGATCCCAAAATCCGCAAGCGTGTGGCGAAAGAGAAGTCCGGCTTCATATTTGTCAGAGCGGGACGACTCGCTGCCCCGCTCAATCCAAATCTGGTTGGTGACGTAGAGATCGCGGTAGATTTCTCGGCCCGCTCCGATTTCAAGTCGGTCGCGCCAGCACCCTTCCCCGTGGACCCGCGTGGCCACATCCGCAAATCCATACCATCGCGCGCCATCCAAACGGCCGCTGGCACCACCGGTCAAGCGCGCTTCACCACCAACCTGATCGCATCCTCGAACGCCGCCGATAGCGGCGCCATAAACCGCGCCCACTTCAACTGACACAAGCGCAGTTTCACGCCGCCAAAGATCCCTGCGTAAGGTCGCCCGATAGCCATCCCGGCTGAAATCCCGAGCATCCACAAAATCAACCCGTTCAGCCTTCGCAGTGAGTGTCCAGCGATCTGTCAGCCCATACTCACCATAGACATCCATACGGCGCGCATCGAGGCCTTCCACGGTCTCCGCTGCCAAAGATACACGCCCGTAGAACTCGCCTGGATCGCGAAGCCACGGCCCGGCCTCGGCCATATCAGCCGCGATAGTTGCCGCAAAACTCCCCAACCATAGTCCCCGCATGTGCTCATCTATGCTCACGCAGGGCGAGAAATCAATCTCATCACACGCCTGGAACGCAAACGCCCCCACCACGCGGAGTGGCAGGGGCGTTGGACTTGAACTTGAGGGCTAACCTAGAGGCGGTAGCGGATCTGGTCGGACCAAAAGCGCTCAAGACGCGACAATGCCTTGTTGAGCTGGGACAGATCCGTGGGGCGAACGCTGGCTGTTGGCTCAAGGGCCGCTGCCTGCTTGTCGAACATCGCCGAAACACGCAGACGAACCTTTTTGCCGCGCTCTGTCAGTTTCAGGTGTACTGCACGCTTGTCCGAATTGGAGCGGCGTTGCTCGAGATACCCGCCCTCTTGAAGTTTCTTGATGTTGTAGGAGAGGCTCGTGCCTGCAAACGCACCGCGTGCACGCAGGGCCGATGCCGGGGTTTCGGTCTCGCCGATTTCGTAGAGCAGAAGCGCCTGAACTCCGGTCAGCGACCGTTCGCCACCACGCTCGAGGTCGTCCTTGACGACATCGTGCAGACGACGATGGGCCTGCTCAAGGAGAGACAGGGATTTAAGGAAAGATTGTGCAACCGTGTTCGCAGTTTCCTGCGCCACGCCCGTTTCGATTGTCATGTCCATCACCACTCAACTTTTGTTGTAGTTTGAGTGGATATACGCCGAGAGCCCTAAGATATTGATAACCGTAGCCGGGTGGGAAGTCGTCAACGTTAATATATTCGGTTATTCTTTAACTTCACTCACAAATTTCAAGCAAAGCTAGCCCTTCGCAGGTCAGTCGAACGTCAATTCGTTGTCTCCAAGGGACGCAAAGTATCTTGCAACATCATCCTCGCCCACATCTTCGATTTTTGAGGGTGTCCAGTTGGGCGAATTGTCTTTCTCAATAATCACAGCGCGCACGCCTTCCAGAAAATCGGGGCTTTGGACTTTCCGCCAGCCAATCCGGTACTCCATTGCCATGTTGGCTTCAAAAGACTCCATACGCGCGCCTTCACGCAGCTGACGCAAAGCCACCTTCACGGTTTCAGGGGACTTCGTGGAAAGCGTCTCCAATTGTTTAACCCCCCAATCTGACCCATCCGATTTTAGCGCTGCCACAATTTCCTCAACCGTGTCATGGCCGAAGCACGCCTGGATTCTCTCCATGTGTGGTTCGAAACTTCCCGCGGGCACGGCATGGCAGGCTCGTGAGAGAATTTCGCCGACCATCTCAGCCGCGCCGCCGGAGTAGTCTGCCGTCAGAATCTGACGCTTCAGGTTCGGCAGTATTTCAGATGGCAGGAAGTGCGTCGCAATCTTGGCAGCAGCAACATCAAGCCCCTTCAATCGGGCACCGGTCAGCGCGAGCCAGGTTCCCAAGTGCCCCCTCAAGCGCGGCAGCAACCACCCTCCCCCCACATCCGGAAACAGGCCGATACCGGTTTCTGGCATAGCGAAGGTTGTTCGCTCTGTTGCGACACGGTGTGTGCCGTGGACCGAGAGGCCGACCCCGCCGCCCATCGTGATCCCATCCATCAGGGCAAGAACGGGCTTCGGAAATCGCTTGATGGCAACATTCATCGCGTATTCGGCAGCGAAGAAAGCGCGCGCCTCATTTGCGTCCCCGGCCCCGCTGGTCGCCAACATGCGGATGTCGCCGCCCGCGCAGAAGCCCCGAGTGCCCTCTGCATGGTCGATCATGACCAATCCAACGGACGAGTCGTCGCGCCAGATCTTCAAGGTAGCCAGAATGCGCTCACACATCGGCAGATTGAGCGCGTGCAACGCTTCCGAACGATTGAGCGTGATGCGCCCAACGGCGCCCTCCTGGGCTAAAAGTACGGGCTGTGACACAAGCAGGACCCTTTGTAGGACTAAGCCGTCAGGCCGCGCTGAGTGCGCACCCTTCAATCGTGATCCGATGCATGATTCGGCGCTGGCCGTGATAGTCATTCATCGCCCAGTGCCATGTCGAGCGGTTGTCCCACATGGCCACGGACCCGTCCTTCCAAACGAATCTGTGGTGAAAGTCCCCCTGGAAGCAGTGGGCAAACAGTTTTGCCAGAAGCGGCATGGACTGTTCACGTGTCATGCCCTCGAATCTCACCGTGAATGCAGGGTTCACATACAAGGCCTTCTTGCCACTGTCGGGATGGGTGATGACCACCGGATGCACGACGTCATCAAGCGTATCTGCAACATCTGCATTTTGGATCCGATCGCCGCCTGCATCGGTTTGCTTGTAAAGCGTGTCAGCACCTGCCCCGAATATGTGTTTGCCCGAGTGAACCGCGTTCAGTCCCTCGATCTCCGCTTTCGTTTCGGCGTCCAGAGTGTCGTAAGCTGAATACATTGAGGCGAACATTGTGTCGCCACCGCTTTCCGGCAGCTCGCGCGCCACGAGCACTGATCCGAGGGCCGGCTCCAGATCATAGGAGTGGTCCGTGTGCCAGCCGCCCCCGATATTGTCGCGCTGATCAGGCTCTTTCGCGACCATGGCGATCTCGGGATGCTCAGGGTGTGCGGCGAAAAAGCGGTTGATATTGATTGGCCCAAAGGCACTGGCAAAGGCGATGTGATCGTCCTCACTCAGCGACTGGTCGCGAAAAAAGATCACGCCATGGTCAGCGAGCGCTTTTCTAATGGCAACGAGCTCCGCCTCGCCCGCCTGTTTCAGATCCACGCCGGTGATCTCTGCGCCGACACCTTCAAGTTCTTTGATGTCCATATTATTTTCCTCCCGCGCCATTTTCAAAGGCTGCCCTGCTGAAAGGGTCTGAAGGAAACATGGCGCAAGTATCAGGCCGGGTCAAAACCCTATGAGACGCTAGGCCTGAAGCATATCGCGGGAAATGATGACGCGCATGATCTCGTTCGTGCCTTCAAGGATCTGGTGCACCCGCAAATCGCGCACAATTTGCTCAACGCCATAGTCGGCCAGATAACCATAGCCCCCATGAATTTGCAGCGCCTCATTGGCAACCTTGAACCCCGTATCGGTCACAAAGCGCTTTGCCATCGCACACCACCGCGTCGCGTCTGGGCTTTTTCCATCCAGTCTCGCCGCAGCTTCATACAGCATGACCCGCGCGGCCTGAAGCTCGGTTTCCATGTCAGCGAGCTTGAACTGGACAGACTGGAACTTCGCCAATGGCTGGCCGAACTGCTCACGCTCCTTTGCGTACTCAATGGCCTTATCAAGCGCGAGTTGCGCTCCACCGAGGCTACAGGCCGCGATGTTCAAGCGCCCGCCATCAAGGCCCGCCATGGCAAATCGAAAGCCATGGCCTTCCTCGCCCATACGATTGGCAACGGGGATGCGCGCATTATCGAAAAGGACCTGCCGGGTTGGCTGCGACTTCCAGCCCATTTTCTTTTCATTCGCCCCAAAAGAGAGACCGGGCGTATCTTTTGGAACAATGAAAGCCGAGACCCCGCGCGCACCCTCGTCAGAGGTACGCGCCATGACGACATAAACATCTGACGTTCCCGCCCCGGATATGAACTGTTTGGAACCATTCAGGACGTAGTGGTCACCTTCACATACGGCTCGGGTTTTCATCGCTGCAGCGTTGGACCCGGACGACGGCTCCGTCAGGCAATAGCTCGCAATCAGCTCCATGGAGGTCAGCTTTGGCAGCCACTGGGTCCTCTGCTCATCACTGCCGAAGGTCTCGATCATCCAGCTTGCCATATTGTGGATGGAGATGAACGCCGCCGTGGACACGTCCCCGTAGGAAAGCTGTTCAAAGATCAGCACAGCATCCAGGCGCGTCAGCCCAGAACCACCGTTTTGCTCATTCAGATAGATCCCGGCAAAGCCAAGTTCGGCGGCGGATTTTATCACATCGACAGGGAAGTGGCTGTCCTCATCCCAACGCGACGAATAGGGCCGGAGTTGCTCCATGGCGAAGCGGCCCGCCATCTCTCGGATCATGACTTGTTCATCGGACATGGGGGCTGTCATTGGATTGCATCCCGGATTCGCGTACACAGACCGTCCAGATGCCACATGAGGAGGCAGGGTCAATGCGGCGCGTGCCCCAAGGCTACACCATCACCCGGGCAGATGCGACGGATGTGCCGGCGCTCATTGCGGTGAATATTGCGAGTGACACCCTGTTTGCAGACACCGGCCTGATCAAGCCTGAAGACTTGGGTGACCATGTTCCAGAAAGTGTGCTTCTGGATGCCATCCACGCACGAGATGTTTTTGTCATGCGCTGGGGCGAAGTGGGAACCGTTGTGGGTTTTACACTGACATCAGTGAGAGGTGGAACTCTCTATCTGGATCAGATCAGTGTGCACCCGGACCATGGCCAAAAGGGTCTGGGACGAGCACTTATGCATCGCTTGCTGGAAGATGGGCGCGAGCGCGGCTTCAAGACACTCACCCTGTCGACGTTCAAGGATGTGCCGTGGAACGGCCCCTTCTATCGCTCTCTCGGATTCCGCGAGATCGCTTCTGAGAAACTTACAGACTGGATGCGCGACCTTGAAGCTGCCCAGGCTGAAAACCTGGACATCTCCAAACGCTGCTTCATGCGAAAGCGCCTGCGCTGGCTCTAGAGCACTTCGACGTTTTTGTTGAAGGCATTCATTGCCCGGCGTCCACCGGCCACTGCCACCGTGAACGCGCCGATGATGATGGAGATCAGGACCACAAGGATCGCCGCCAGGAAAACATAAAAGATGCCTTCATCCAGGGTCGCGGCGCCATCTCCTTCCCACCAGGAGTAGAGGCCTACGATAATCAGGAGCAATGGAACGATCGCGTTGAGGACACCCATGTAGAGCACTCGCCAAACCCGGCGCTTGCGCAAATAGTAGCGGAAGGGAAATACGAAGGCGCCATAGAGCCCAAGGGTAAACCCGAGCGTGAGCAGTGCGACACCAATATTCTCTGCAAGGTTGCCAGTGTACCATTCGTCAGTGACGAAGATAAACATGAGAAACCCCAAGGGAATGAGCCCGACCAGGTCGAGGAAGCGGAACGGCATGAAATCCCGCATCGTCTTCCGCTTTTCCTCGCGGTCCCGTTTTGCCTCAACCTTCCGGCGCACAATCTCCGCTATTTCCTGTTCGTCACGTTGCGACTGTCGAGACGTGGACGCAGCCGGAGCAGCGGGCGCTGGCGCGGGCATCGTGCTTCCCGGCGCTTGCGCGGTTGCTTCTCCGGAAAACGATTCGGCGGCGGGCGCAGTGTCGACAGAAGCTGGTGCGACATGGTCCAATTCCCGCGCGAGCCTGTCAGCGAGGTCCGATGCACGGGATGCGGGATCTGGAAACACCTGGATCCAGTTGCGCGCCGCCAGTTCGTAGAGGAAATGTCCCTTGGGCTTTGTGTCTTCGATCAGCACTGGGATCACTAGCTTGTCCAGCGTGTCGGCGATCGCCATTTCCTTTTTAAGCTGTTTTGACTCGTTACACTCGTCACTGAACAAAATGACGAGGGATGCTGACGCCTCGAGCCCAGCCACGATAGCGTCGCGCCAGTCTTCCCCGCCTTCGATCTTTTGGTCCCACCAAACCTTCAGCCCGCGGGCTTCCAATTGCTCAACCAACGCCCGAGCGACCGGCTGATCCGTGCGCCGGTAACTGATGAATATGTCGTAGGCCATCACAGACCTCCCTCTGGCGCAGTCGCTCTAGATGGCTTCCACGTTTTTGTTGAAGCTGCGCATTGCCCTCTGGAAATGCAGCAGCCCGTAAATCGCGAACGAAACGATTGTGAAAATAAACAGTAGGAACAACCCAACAGCGATGTTCACGCCAAGGTCCTCAATGTTCTGTCCCGTCGCGAACTCTGGGTGGAACGTCGCGCAGACGCCAGTGAGCACCGCCAGCGGGACCGTGCTCAGGAAATAGAATTTCACGGCATGCCAAACCCGCCGACGCCGGAAATAGTACCGAATCGGGAACACAATGGCAGCGTAAAACAAGAGCAGCAGCGCGGTGAACATGACCGCATCGTAGACCCGGAGACCGGTGTCTTCCTGAGCAGCACCGATTAAACCGCCAAAGCCGATCAGTGGGATTAATTCATACCATTTGAAAGGCATGAAATCGCGCCTGTTTTTGGTCGCACGCGCTTTCTCTCGAGTGGCGGAGACAACTTTCTCAACGGTCTCGGCGGGCAACGGCGCCGGCTCATGGCCTTGCTGCGGGGGCGCATATACGGGTTGAGAACGGGCGTCAGCCGGTTGTGGCGCTTCAGACAGCGTTTCGGTAACTGGCGCCCTGGCCGCAGATTGCGACGGACTTTCGGTCGCCAATTCCGTCGCAAGCCGCCGGGCAAGGTCGCCGACTTTTGACTCGGGATTGGGGTGGAGCTGCAGCCAGTTTCGCGCGGCGAGCTCATACAAATAGTGACCCCGTGGTTTTGTGTCCTCTATCAGGATCGGAATGACTTCCTTGTCGAGGGTGTCGGCGATGGCGAGCTCTTTCTTGAGCTGCTTGGAGTCATTGCACTCATTGGAAAACAAAATCACCAGCGCGTTCGAGTTTGTCAGGCCCTCAACAATCGCCTCACGCCAGTCTTCGCCGCCCTCAATCCGTTGATCCCACCAAACGTCCAATCCCTGGGCGGTCAGCGCGTCGACAACGCTGCTCGCCAGCGCCTGGTCAGTGCGCCGATAACTCAGGAATACATCATACGCCATCGTAGAATACCTCACTCCCGCCCCATTAAACAGACGTCATGAACAAACACCAGAGCCCAGATCGCCTATTCACTTGCAGGGTGACACGGCGATGCGATCAGGGCACAGTTTGGCGATGACAGCCTATCCACAAGCCTTCCCTGCCACTCGCTTGCGCCGCCTGAGACAGGCGCCCTGGATCAGACAGCTCACGGCTGAGCACACCCTCACGCCTGCCGATCTGATCTGGTCAATTGTCGTCCACGATGGGGCTAAGCCGCGTATTCCAGTCGAGTCGATGCCAGGCAATGATCGGCTGAGTGTCGACGAAGCTGCGAAGGCCGCCGTCCGCGCGCGCGAGCTGGGAATCCCAGCGATCGCCATGTTCCCAAACATAAAACCCGATGTGAAAGACGAAGGCGGCACAGAAGCGCTCAACCCAGACGGCCTTGTGCCACGCGCTATCCAGGCGATGAAAGCGGCCGCCCCCGAAGTTGGCATTATCTGCGACGTGGCGCTCGATCCGTTCACCAGCCATGGTCATGACGGGGTGATCGACGACGACGGCTATGTGCTGAACGACGCCACGACAGAATTGCTGGTCGCCCAGGCGATCGTGCAGGCCCGCGCAGGCGCCGATGTAGTGGCGCCTTCGGATATGATGGATGGACGCATCGGCGCCATTCGCGCCGCGCTTGAAGATGAGGGCTTCGTCAACACGCTCATCCTCTCCTATGCCGCAAAATACGCCTCGGGCTTTTACGGCCCCTATCGGGATGCTATCGGCTCCGCGACGGCGCTCAAGGGCGATAAAAAAACCTATCAACAGGATCCGGCCAACACCGAAGAAGCGTTGCGCGAAGTGGCCATGGATATCGAAGAAGGCGCTGACATGGTCATGGTGAAACCCGGCCTGCCCTATCTTGATATCGTGCGGCGCGTGTCTGAAACCTTCGCCATCCCGACCATCGCCTTCCAGGTCTCCGGCGAATACGCCCAGATCATCGCTGCCAGCGAGCGGGGCTGGATCGACGGTGAGCGGGTCATGATGGAAACTCTGCTTAGTTTCAAGCGCGCCGGCGCCAGCGGAATCATCACCTATTTCGCAGACCGCGCGGCCGAAAAGCTGGGATAGTCTGCGATGGGCTCAATTCCCATCACGCGAACACTGATAAGCACTCAAAAAGCGAGCGCAATTCGCGAGTCAGTCCGAATGGCCACACGCCTGCCGGCGACAGATGGACAGTCGAGACGAGCACTGCCCAATGACGCTCCAAAGCTCTTGGAGTTCCTGTCGGACCCCGCCGTGCATGCCCCGATCTATACTCTGCCCATTCCCCTCAACTCCGACACGGTCCTCGGCTTCATCACTGACCATGTCCGCGAGGCGGAAGCAGGCGAAGGCCTGTTGTTCATCCGTGAAGATGGTGAAGGGAAAATCGTTGGATATTCCGACGTCCAGGTATGGCCAGACTGGGGGGCTGGAGAACTGGGCGGGGCACTGCATCCGAACTTGCAGAGCCAGGGCGCCGGTGCGCGGGGCGCCTCAATGACGTTTGGTTGGATGTTCGAAACTTTGGGGCTGGAGTTGATCTGCGCCACCGCTGCAACCGACAATGTTCGAACGGCAAAACTGCTAGATGGGCTGGGGTTTTCCAGAATGGGCGAAGTGGAAAGCACCCGCGTTGACGGCACTCAGCGCCGCTCTTGCGTCTGGGAAATCACAAAGGCGGCGTGGCTAAACCGACACCCGGCGTAAAGATGTCTCCATTGCCACACGAAACTGAATAGACGACCCCGCCCTCAGCCGCGATCTGATCAACGCGGCCTCGGTCGGCACAGAACGCTTCTGCATCGGCAAGCACGCCGCGCGCTGTCTGCGCTTTAAGAAACTGGGAGAGGCCGTAAGCGGCAACGGCAAGAAACAGGATTACGCCAAACGCTTTGGCAATTCGGGACATCAGGCCGCAGCGCCTTGGTAGCGTTCCACCGTCCAGCGCGCCGGCATCGCCATAAGGCCCAAATTGCGCAGCGGGTTCAGCGTGAAGTAGGTCGCGACCACGATGTGCGCCCCATCCTCCAGGGAGACGAGCTCAAAAGGCTCCGTCTTGGACCAGTCCATTTTCCCGTAGACTTCAATGGCGTCGTCCGGCACCTGAATCTCAAGCGACTTCGTTTGCATTAGATTGCCAACCTTCTGGCCATCTACATAGATGCCCATCGCCCGGGTCGCGCCAAAATACCCACGCCCCCGCGTCACCTTGATCGTTCTCATGGCGTCATGCTCCCCGTGACATCAACTGTCGAAGGTTTCGTAGCGCTTGCGTACATCTGCAAGGCCGTAGGCGATGATTTCTCGCAGCACGCTTTCGTCCACATCGGCGAGCTTGTTGATGTAAAGGCATGCCTTGCCCAATTTGTGTTTGCCAAGGCGCGAAAGCATGTCCTGCATCGCTTCACCCTGATAGCCGGGCATGATGTACATAACGAGATTGGCTTTGCGCGGAGAGAACCCCGTCATCAGCATGTCGCCTTCGCGCCCACTGTCATACTTGTAGTGATAACGGCCATAGCCGATCAGGGACGGGCCCCACATCTTCGGCTCGAGGCCCGTGACATCGTGGAAGATCTCAAGCAAGCGCTCGGCATCTGCCCTGCGGGTTTTATGCTCCACACCAGCCACAAAAGCCGTTGGATCAACGCTCGTTGGTTTGGTCTTGTTCTCTGCCATTGCTTCAGCGTGCCCGCCCGGCAGCCGTCTGTCTATGCGCAGCGCTAAAAACGAAAAACCCCAGGCACTTGGCCCGGGGTTTTTATGTATCCATTCAGGGAAAGCTCTATTCCTTGGGCTCGATGACCTGGCGACCACGATACATACCCGTTTTCAGGTCAATGTGGTGCGGGCGATGAAGCTCACCGGTTTCCTTGTCTTCGACATAGGGTTTTGCGGTCAGGCGATCATGGGCGCGGCGCATGCCGCGGCGCGACGTCGAGATTTTACTCTTGGGGACAGCCATGGGTCAGGTCCGTATCTGTTGATGCGGGGCACGGCCCCGGAAAATCCAAAACGCGGCTAATACAGGCAGAGGCTTCGCCGCGCAACCCGCCAAACGCTTAAACCAATCGACTTTGAGTTACTGCCGCCTTGATAAAGCTGGCAAACAGCGGGTGGGGCTCGAAAGGACGTGATTTCAGTTCCGGGTGGAACTGCACACCAATGAACCAGGGATGGCCGGGAATTTCGAAGATTTCAGGTAACTGTCCATCCGGTGAAAGTCCTGAAAACAGCACCCCGGCGTCCTGGAGTTTCTCTACATAGTTCACGTTGACTTCATAGCGGTGGCGGTGGCGCTCATGGACCAATCCCTCGCCATAGATCTCCCGCACAAGGGAGCCTTCACTGAGTTGGGCCGGATACGCGCCGAGCCGCATGGTCCCGCCTTTGTCGGTGCTTGCCGTGCGCACCTCTTTCTCATTGCCCCGCGTCCACTCCTCCATGAGGGCCACAAGCGGTTCGCCCTCACCTTCAAACTCGGTGGTGGTCGCCTCTTCGATTCCGGCCATATGCCGCGCAGCTTCGATGACCGAGAGCTGCATGCCGTAGCAGATGCCGAAACATGGCACGTTCCGTTCGCGGGCAAAGCGGGCTGCACGCATCTTCCCCCGCGCGCCGCGTTCGCCAAAGCCGCCCGGCAGGATAATCCCGTGCACGCCTTCGAGAATCTCTAGCGGGCGGTGTTCATCGTCAAACTGCTCGGAATCGATGAGCTTGATATCTACGCCGACCTTGTTCGCGAGCCCGCCATGGTCGAGTGCCTCCATGACCGATTTATAAGCATCAGGCACGTCGGTATACTTGCCGACAAGGCCAATGCAGACATCCCCATCTGGATTGTGGATCGTTCGGGCAATTCCGTCCCAGCGCGTCAGGTCGGGCTTTGGCGCGCCATCAATGCGGAAGTGGTACAACACTTCATCGTCCAAGCCCTCGGTGTGGTAGGCCACCGGAACATCGTAAATATGGCCCAGGTCGCGCGCCTCAATGACGCTTGAGGGCCGGACATTACAGAAGTTCGCAATCTTGCGCTTCTCTGTTTCCGGTATGGCGCGATCGCACCGGCACAGCAGAATATCCGGCTGGATACCGATGGAGCGGAGTTCTTTCACGGAGTGTTGGGTGGGCTTTGTCTTCATTTCACCAGCCGCCGGAATGTATGGCAGCAGAGTCAGGTGAAGAAAGACCGCCCGCTCTGGCCCGAGTTCCTGGCCAAGCTGACGGATGGCTTCGAAGAATGGCAAGCCTTCAATGTCGCCAACCGTCCCGCCAATTTCACAGAGAACGAAATCGACGCCCTCGCCAGGGTCGGCCAGAACGAATTCCTTGATGGCGTCGGTGACATGGGGGATCACCTGAATTGTGGCGCCGAGATAATCGCCCCGCCGCTCCTTATCGAGGATCTCGCGATAGATCTGCCCCGTAGTGATATTGTCGCTCTTGCGGGCGTTTACACCTGTAAAGCGCTCATAGTGGCCTAGGTCGAGGTCGGTTTCAGCGCCGTCATCGGTGACGAAGACTTCGCCATGCTGGCGCGGACTCATCGTCCCGGGGTCGACGTTGAGGTAGGGGTCAAGCTTGCGAAGTCGCACGCCATAGCCGCGCGCCTGCAACAGCGCACCCAGTGCAGCTGACGCTATGCCTTTGCCGAGGGAAGACACCACGCCGCCAGTGATAAAAATGTAGCGGATCATGGGAGCCCAGCCTGATCTGATTCGCGCTTAAGGGTGAGACACCTTCGAAGAACGCCTATTGCGGCGTCTCATCGGTCGTTTCATCCGGAGTTTCGCCGCTGTCGTCTGCAGAGGCCTCTCTCAGATCAAGCGGGGTCTCGCCGAGCGTATCCAACGCTGGTGCGGGGTCAGCGTCCAGATCGAGAGGCGTTTCTACAGGTGCGGACGGCAGCAATTCGGTCTCGGGATTGAGGACGTTCTGATCAATCAACCCACCTGCGCCATCGTCAGTGGTGGTTTCGCCCGCACGTTCGGCTGCAGTGCGGCTATCATCGTCGCGCGCGGCCATCGTCGTGAGTGTCAGGCTGGTGACGAAAAACACGCCAGCAAAAATCATCGTGGTGCGCACGAGAGCGCCAGCTGCACCGCGACCAGACATGATCCCGCCTCCTGGGCCACCGCCGCCAATGCCAAGCGCACCGCCCTCGGAACGCTGGAGAAGGACGACCGCCGTGAGGGCGATACACGCCAGGATGTGGACAACAAGAATAACGTTCTGCATGCGAAAAGAGCCGCTGACTGAAAACCAAAGGCGGGCAATAGGCCGGATAGGCGCGCGCGCCAACCCTGTTTTGTCAATCAGGTCAGCTTGCCGTCGCCCCGTAGATGGCGAGGAAGTCATCGGCCTTCAAGCTTGCACCGCCGATCAGCCCGCCATTCACATTGTCTACGCTGAGAATATCGACTGCGTTTGCCGGCTTGAGAGACCCACCATAGAGAAGCTGGATGCTTTCACCGACAGTTCCCTGGTGTTCGATCAAGATCTCGCGGAGGTGGCCATGAGCGCTCTTGATTTCGTCCAGTGTCGGTGTTTCGCCGGTTCCAATCGCCCATTTTGGTTCGTAGGCGACCACGAAGTTGACCGATTCGTGCTGGTTATTCGGATACGGCATGGATTTTAGCAGTACGCGCTCATTAACGCGGTTTGTCTCGCCACGCTGGCGCTCATTGTAGTTCTCGCCAATGCAAATGATCGGAACAAGACCGGCATCGAGCGCGGCGTAGGCCTGCTCCTGCACATAGGTGCTTCGCTCGGCATGGGCTTCGCGGCGTTCCGAATGCCCAACGATTACATAGGATGCCCCGGCATCCTTCAGCATTGGGGCGGAGATATCGCCCGTATACGCGCCGCTTCCGGCCGGGTGGCAGCTTTGCCCGCCCAACAAAAGACGTGACCCAGCAGCCCGTTTGGCCATCTCAGACAACAAAGTGGCTGGCGCACACAAGGCGATATCCGCCTCCGCATGGGCGCCTTCGAGGCCCTCTACCACGCGGTCAACCTGTGCAAGGTCGGCCTGCAGCCCGTTCATCTTCCAGTTTCCAGCGATGAGTTTACGAACCATGGACCGACGTCCCTCTCTTGTCTTGGCGCTACGCCTCGCCTAGCAAGCAGGCTCCGTGCCATCAATAGAGCCAAGAGAGCGCCTGAATGCTGACATCGCTGCGAGAACTCCTCAGATCCAAATGGATCGGCGGTCTGGTTTTTGGTCTGGTCATTGTGTCCATGGCTCTATGGATCGACTTGCCCGGTCTCTCAGGTGGCCTGGGAAATCAGGCTGTGAAGGCCGGTGAACGCGGTTTCACGCTGCAAGAGTTCGATGAACGCCTTGAACAGGTGTTGCGCCTGCAGCGCCAACAAGGCGGCGTCGTCACCCGGCGCGAAGCGGTGGAAGAAGGCCTGGTTGATCAGCTGTTCGCAGTTGAAACGTCGAGGATGGCCAATCTTGGCTATGGTGCGCGTATCGGCGCCGCTGCGACGGATGACTACTCAACAGCGCGCGTTCTGGAAGATGAGAGCTTTATTGACCCCGTTTCAGGCACCTTCAACGCTGACCGCTATCGCCGGGTGCTGAACACAAATCAGCTCACACCGGAGCTCTACGAGCAGAATTTGCGCGATGCGCGCACGCTGAACACGCTCGTGTCCGGCATCGAGGCGGCGATATCCGTGCCGCCATCCTTCTCACAGCTACAGGCTACTTATCTGGCAGAAAGCCGGTCTGTGAATTGGTTGGTGGTTGGTAGCGACGATGTGGGGGCAGCCCAGATACCCACCGAAGAAGACCTTTCAGCATTCTATGACGAACAGGCGGCTCGGTTTGCGGTGCCAGAACGCCGAGTTCTCTCGGTTTTGAGCATCTCGCCATTGGATTTCATTCACACGGTCGAAGTTGCCCAGGAAGATCTTCGGGCGATCTATGAGTCGCAGAAAACTCAACGGTTTTCAGGCCCCGAACAGCGCCGTTTCCTCGAGGTTTTTGCAACCACAGAAGCGGCTGCAACCGAAGCATTTGGCCGACTGGCCGGAGGGGCTCCAGCTGAGACATTTACGATGCCCGAAATCGCTGCAGTACAGTCTCGCACGACATTGCAGAATGAACTGGCCAACACGGAACTTGCCGAAGCTCTCTTCAACCAGAACACACGTGCAGGCGGGGTCGTTGGCCCCTACCCGTCAGGCGATCTATGGCTCGTGGCACGCCTTGACGAGATCGTCCCGGGCACGCCAACGCCTTTCGAAGTGGTCAGCGAACTTATTGAGGAAGAGTTTTCCGTCAGAGAAGCCGAAAACAGGTTCCTTCAGATCGAAGCGGATCTTTTTGACTATATCGGCCGCGGCCTGACCTTGCGGGAAATGGCGGCCGAGCTCGGCGCGCCGGTCATCACCTACGTCCCGGTGTCTCAGACAGGACGACTCGCAGACGGAACGGTCATTCCTGGCCTCGGCGGCAATCCAGACCTGATGGGAGCGGCGTTCGAAGGGCGTGTTGACCAAGTCACGGACCCCATTGAGGGCGAGAACGTGATCCATCTCGTAGAGGTGCAGGAAATCCTCGCGCCCTACACGCCTGAACTTGCGGACATTCGCGACCGCGTCGAAGCGGCCTATGTGACCAGCCAGGAAAGCGAGGCTTTGTCCCGGTTCGCTAATTCACTTGTTGACGACATCCAGGCCGGTAGCCGAACGCTGTCAGACGTCAGCGAGGGTTTGGATATTCCGCTCAATTCGTCGGTCCGTCCCATTTCGCGCGCGAATTATGAAGGCGTTGTGCCACAGCAACTTCTTGTGCCGGTTTTCAACGCGAGCGCAGGTGACGTGTTCACGCTCCCTGGCCCGGGCCCAGGACAAATGCTTGTTGCTGAAGTCACCGAAATCACACCCCCCGAACCGGTTGAAATCGAAGTCCTCAGCGGTCTCGTCGGCGTGGAGCTTGAGCAATCCCTGCGCAATGACTTGCTGACGGCGATGGAAAACGAATTCCGCGAGACGCTCGACGTTCAAGCCGATGGTGCCGCACTCGAGGCGTTCAAACGACAGATTCTGGACCAGTAGCAATGGCCGCCAACCGGTTGTATGTGCGCCGACGCATTGGCGATGTGGAAACGCCTGTCAGCGCACTTCTGAAACTCGGACCGGACAATCCGGGTACGTTTCTGTTCGAGTCGATTGTCGGCGGCGAGAAGCTTGGCCGCTACTCTTTCATTGGCCACGATCCGCTTGAGTGGCTTCAGGTCAAAAACGATACAGCTGAGACCAGCGCCTCGGGCGACTTCACAAGTGCATCGACCGACAAGCGCGATATGGACGGCTCCCCCGTCGACGCCCTTCGTGCATACGCGGCGCAAGCACAGGATGTCGAAACAGACTGGGGTGACCTGCCCCCCATGGCGTCGGGCGCGTTCGGTTATGTCGGATATGATTTCATCCGCTATGTCGAACCTGTCGATATTCAATCCAAAGACGTTCTGGATGTGCCAGAGGCAGTGCTCGTCATTCCCAGGCTGGTCATCATCTTTGACCATCTCCATCAGGAAATCCTGCTTGTCGCGCGTTTTGGGAAAGACGACACCGCTGCGGCTGAGGCGTATCTGGACCAGGCCGAAGCCCGACTGGACGCGCCCTCGCCTATGCCGCCCAGATGGGATGGATCGCCATCGGATATCGCCGTTACGTCCAACACGACCAAGACGCGATACTTTGAGATTGTCGAGGCCGCCCGCGCGTACACGCGAGCCGGTGACATTTTCCAGGTGGTTCCGAGTCAGCGCCTGTCGACGCCTTCACCGGCGAGGTCGGTGTCATTCTACAGGGCGCTGCGGCGCCTCAATCCGTCCGCCTTCATGTTTCATATGAACCTCGGCGACGTGCAGTTGGTCGGGTCCAGTCCGGAAATTCTAGTGCGCGTGCGCGGTGGCCGCGTCGCAATCCGGCCTATCGCCGGAACCCGCCCGAGGTCTGGCGATGCTGCTGAAGACGCGAGGCGCGCTGCGGACCTGTTGGCTGACCAGAAGGAAGTGGCTGAACATCTCATGCTGCTCGACCTGGGCCGCAATGATGTTGGACGCGTGGCGGCTTATGGCAGCGTTGAAGTGACGGAGCGCTTCATCATCGAACGGTATAGCCATGTGATGCACATTGTCTCCCACGTGGAAGGTGACTTGCGTGATGGCGTTTCAGCCGTCGACGCGCTGCTTGCCGGGTTCCCAGCCGGAACGGTTTCAGGCGCACCGAAAATTCGCGCCATGCAGATCATTGACGAACTCGAAAGCGAACGCCGCGGGATCTATGGCGGCGCCGTGGGCTATTTCGGCTGGAATGGCGATATGGACACTTGCATTGCCCTGCGCACGGCGGTGATCAAGGACGGCACCCTCCATTTGCAAGCCGGAGGCGGCGTCGTGCTCGACAGCGACCCACAATACGAGTTCGACGAGACGCTCCACAAGATCGGCGCCCTGAAGCGCGCTGCGGAAATGGCCCCAATGTTCGAGCACGATCAATGAGCGCACCGTCCATTCTCGTCATCGACAATTATGACAGCTTCACCTGGAATCTCGTTCACTATCTCGAAGAAATTGGCGCGCGCACCGACGTGATTCGCAATGACCAGATTTCTGTGGACGACGCTTTGGCCCGAAAGGATGATGGCATTGTTCTGTCACCGGGCCCCTGTACGCCAAATGAGGCTGGAATCTGCGTCGAGTTGATCCGTGCCGCGCCTGCGAGCCTTCCTATTCTGGGAGTGTGTCTCGGCCACCAGTCCATTGGACAAGCTTGCGGCGGCGCGGTGATCACCGCGCGCGAAATCCGCCACGGCAAACTTAGCCGCATTCGGCATGACCAGGGCCCCCTCTTCTCAGGTCTGCCTGAGACGTTCGACGTCGTTCGCTACCATTCCCTTGCAATTCGAACGGAAGACCTGCCAGACGCGCTGACCGCCGATGCATGGACCGAGGATGGAGAAATCATGGCCGTGCGCCATGTCTCGCGACCGGTCTACGGCGTCCAGTTCCACCCCGAGAGCATTTTGACAGAACACGGCCACGCCCTATTGGAAAACTGGCTGCGGACAACCCAATAAAGAAACGCCCCAGGCTTTAGCCCGGGGCGTCTTCTGTTTAGCAATGTATATTGCTTAAGCTGGCTTCCGGAAGCGCAACGTCATGCGATCGGATTCGCCAATCGCATCGACGGCAGCGCGTTCCGGTGTGCCTTCTTCGGTGGTGGCGCGCGAAGGCGGAAGGCGCCAGACAAAGTCATCCTCGCCGGGCACGTCCAGCGGGTTGGCATTGATCTCGCTCGTGGCATCCAATTCGAACCCGCCCGCTTCAAACGCAGCGACCACAGCGCTTTGCTTCAAGTAGCCTGCATTGCCATCAGCCCACTCATCGCTGTTGCCCTCTGGGCCGCGATGTTGGACGACGCCAACGACACCGCCGGGCTTTAGCAAGTCATAGGCCTCGGAAATCGCGCCAGACATGGTCGAAAGTTCGCCCTCCGCACGGTTCAAATTGTGCAGGGCGCGGATGAACACAACAGCATCAACGGTGCCAGCATTTTCAGAGACCTGACCGTCCGTCATCTTGTATTGCTGGATGTCCGCACCGTCTTCGCCGTACCATTCGCGAGCGCCGGCGGCCCAACCATTGCTGCGTTCAATAAAGCCCGCAATGCGGTCTGGGTCTGCGTTCTCTCCAAACAGGACGGGCCAGATCTCATCTGGATAGTGGGCTCCGATAAGCTGTCCTTCGGGCCCAAGATACGGGATCAGGATTTTGGAGTACCAGCCGCCACCCGGCAGAGCTTCCACGACGGTCATGCCAGGTTCGATCTCAAAAAAGGCGATCGTTTCGCCAGGGTTGCGGGCGTTATAGCGCGCCTTCGCTTCATCTTCCTGCGCCGCAAGCGCCGCATCCAAAGCCGTTGTTGCTTCGGCGGAAAGTCCGGCTGGCTCTTCTGCCGGCACAATGGATTGGCACCCGGCCAGAGCGATGGCAGCGGTGGCTGCAAGCAGCATTGAAATGGTCTTCATAGGTTCATCTCCCTCGGTTGGCGCGTTTGTCGCATGCTGCATTCGGCTGTAAAGCGAAAAACGCGTTCCGATACTCACACTATCGCGTGATTGTGACAGGGGCTGTTCAGCCTTGCAGGCTCGCGCTACTCCCCCACCATGACTGACGCTCTCCAATCTGCCATCGAGGCCATTGCCCGCCATGAGCCTTTACCCCCCTCCCTGCTTGAAGGCGCCTTTGACGCGCTCTTCACCGGCGATGCTCCAACAGAACTAATCGCAGCCTTTCTGACGGGGCTTGCCGTGCGCGGCGAGACGGCAAGCGAATTGATCGCCGGCGCGAAAATCATGCGTGCCCACGCCACGCGGCATGACATCGAGGGCCCGCTAATCGATACCTGCGGCACAGGGGGCTTGCCGTGGAAGAGTCTGAACACGTCGACGGCCTCAGCGATTGTCGTGGCAGCCGCCGGTGGTCGTGTGGCCAAGCATGGCAACAGGTCCGTTCCTCCGAAGACGGGCAGCGCAGACGTGCTTGAAGCCCTTGGCGTCAACCTGGAGATTGATAGCGCGACGTTCCGCGCCTGTATCGAAGGCGCAGGCGTTGGGTTCCTGTTTGCACGTACGCACCATACGGCCATGCGCCATGTGGCCCCGGTTCGCGCCGCGCTTGGCATCCGAACGGTCTTCAACCTGTTGGGGCCGCTTACAAACCCCGCTGGAGCGAGCCATCAGATCCTTGGCGTGTATGACGCGAAATGGATAGAGCCCATGGCCACTGCGCTCGCCGAACTCGGCGTTGAGAAAGCCTGGGTCGTCCACGGCCTCGATGGCATTGATGAGATTTCCATCTCCGGGGTGACCGCGGTCGCCGCTGTTGAAGACGGGCAGGTCAACACATTCGAGATCACGCCTGCAGATGCAGGACTAGCCACGAGTCCGCTCTCCAGCCTCGAAAGCACGGACGTAAACGGGAATGCGAGAGCCATTGAAGACCTTCTGGACGGCCAGGAGGGACCCTTTCGGAATGTCGTCTGCCTGAATGCCGGCGCAGCGCTCCATCTTTTGGGTCTCGCCACGGATCTGCGCGAAGGCGCTGAAACCGCCACCAAAGCGATCGATACCGGCGGGGCACAGAAAACACTGACCAAGCTGGTCAACCTGTCCCATGGTCGGGAGGCTTGATCTACATGGACATTCTAGGATCCACCGGCACGGCGCTCGACGCCATCCTGACCTACAAGCTCGAAGAAGTTGCCCACGCCAAGTCCGCGACCCCATTATCGTTGCTAAAGACACGGGCTGAGTCGGCGCCACATCCGCGAGGCTTCGTCGCGTCCTTGGACACCGTAGCGGCAACGGGCGAGAATGCACTGATCTGCGAACTCAAGCGCAAAAGCCCCTCCGCTGGCGAAATCCTGCCTGGCGCAGACCCGGTCGCAATTGCGACTGAGTATGAAGCCGGCGGCGCAGCATGTCTGTCTATTCTGACGGATGGGCCAAGTTTTGGCGGCAATCTGGAAGATCTGGAAGCGATCCGCACGGCGGTTGCCCTGCCTTTGTTGCGAAAAGACTTCATGGTGGACCCATGGCAAGTGATTGAGGCCCGCGCCCACGGCGCCGATGCGATCCTCGTGATCCTGGCCGCAGTCGACGATGCCCTCGCTTACGCTCTGTGTAATACAGCCATCGAGTACGGAATGGATATTCTGGCAGAGGTTCACAACGCCCATGAACTCGACCGCGCACGAGCCCTACCCGTGCGCTTGATGGGTGTGAACAACCGAAACCTGAAGACGATGACGACCGACTTGGTGGTGACGGAAACCCTGGCCCCACTCATCCCGCCGGACATGGCGCTGGTGTCGGAAAGCGGCGTGGCGAATGAGGCAGATATAATCAGACTGCGCGACACAGGCGCCCGGAGGTTTCTTGTTGGTGAAAGCCTGATGAAGCAACCCAGCCGTGCAGATGCTGTTCAAACTCTCCGCAAGGCTGGAACCAATTGACCCAGAACGGGAACGAGTATAGAACACCTGTGAACACTCGAATCATGGCGGATCGGAGTCGGCATAGTGCTTACAGCGAAGCAGAAAGAGCTACTGCTCTATATTCACAGTAAAATTAAGGAGGATGGCGTCTCGCCCTCCTTCGATGAGATGAAGGATGCGCTGAACCTCGCCTCGAAGTCAGGTATTCACCGACTGATTACGGCGCTTGAGGAGCGCGGCTTCATCCGGCGGCTTGCACACAGGGCTCGCGCCCTCGAAGTGATCAAACTACCGGAGTCCGCGACGCCTGCAGCGCCGCCTCGAGGGCGGCAGACCTTCAAACCTTCACTCGTTGGGGCTGGACGCGCCAGCACTGGCCGGGCTGTGCCATCGCTCCCTGTTCTGGGCAAAATTGCTGCTGGTGTTCCGATTGAAGCCATTCAAAACGAGGTCGCCCGGGTCGAGACGCCTGAGGACTTTGCCGATGAGGAGGCGTATTTCGCACTCCAGGTTGAGGGCGAGTCGATGATCAATGCTGGCATCCATGACGGCGACCTGATTGTCCTCAAGCGCACCGATACGGCCAACACGGGCGAAATTGTTGTCGCACTTATCGATGAGAACGAAGCGACTTTGAAACGACTGCGCCGCAAGGGCGAGTCCGTTGCACTGGAAGCCGCAAACCCCGCCTTCGAGACACGGATATTTGGCCCCGACCGTGTACGCATCCAGGGACGCCTCGTCGCCCTCATCCGGCGCTACGACTGATCCGCAAGCGCGCAACGCGCCCAGGGCCGGTTGGTGCAGACCGATACCGTCCGGCCCCACCACTCACCGCTTCGCGCGCGCCAAAGCGTCAACGGGCCATCCTGTGTGGTCCCATCCCAAGTAAAATGGCCGTCACACCAAACTTCATTTCCTTCCGCAAACAAGTGAATGCCCTCGCCAAGATCACCGCACGTGAAGGCGTCAGGACTTGATGTATGAAGTACAATCCGGCCTGCCGATGTATCGATCGTACAGCCTTGATCTGAACAATCCCGCGCAACCTTGAGCCCAGAGTAGCGCAGAGGGCCCAAGCCGTCGGCCTCTATAAACGCTATACGCTGGTGTCCCTCATCCGACATGACGTAGACATCGCCAGACGGCGCCCAATGCAAGAGCACGCGCGGCGCCTCGATCCAGGCCCAGGCCCCAAGGACGGTACAAAAACCGATCACAAACCAGCGAAATGCCCCGCGCGCGACAACGAGGCCGATCAATGCGGCTACAAATCCCCAAAGCGCGAGCGGCGGAAGTTGCGGCATCGCCTGCATCCAATCGGGCGAACCCCGATCAAACGTGTGCGCGACCCAGAGCAACACTTCCAGCGAGCGACCAAACAACCCAATCATTGCCTCTGATAGCCCAAACGGCACAGCAAGCAGACTGCCCGCCGCCAAGGGGGCGCTGGCGAAACTGATGACGGGCATTGCAAGTAGGTTTGCAGCAAGCCCCAGAGCTGCAACGCGTCCAAAATGGAAGAGCGCAAACGGGGCTGTCGATATGGCGCCCACAAATGACGTGACGAAGAGCGACTTCACGGTGAAACTGAAGCCCATGCCGCCAGCCTTGTCTGGATTGGCGCGTCGCCGCTCACTCCAAGCCCCATAGGTTGCGATCAGAGCGCCGGTCGCGGCGAATGACATTTGGAATCCCGGCGACATGACGCTTTCCGGGTGCAACGCAACCACCGCAATCATGGCGAGCGCAAACGATCGCAGGCTGAGCGCGGCCCGGTCGAACAAGATCGCACCGAAGAAGATGGCGGCCATGATGAAGGCACGCTGGGTAGAAACGCTCGCACCCGAGATGATGAGGTAGCTGGCGCTCGCGATGAGGGCCGTTGCAGCCGCCGGCCTCTGCACCGGAATCCGAAGTGCCAGCGGCTCCACCAATGCGAGGCCTCGGCGCACTATCAGGTATACCAGCCCCCCGACGATCCCCATATGCAAACCGGAAATGGCCAAAATATGCGCAAGGCCCGCGCCTCTGAGGGCATCGGCATCGGCCTGGGACATGAAACTGCGGTCACCTGCCATCAAAGCGGCGGCAAATCCGCCTGCCCTCTGCCCCGCTGCTGTATTCACATACTCCGCAAACTGCCGACGCACGCTTGCAACATCGGTCTGAAGTCCGCGGAGGAAGCCGCCCGGACGCCCCAATGTACCACCGCGACATCGCCCCTGAACATAGCCAACGCCACCAAGCCCGCGAAACCAGGCTTCGCGCCGAAAATTATAGTCGCCCGCCATGGAAGGTGCTGGCGGTGGGCGCAGCAGACCATAGCAGCGTACAAAGCGGCCCGGCGCTACGTTGAGGTCCAGGCGGTGGGTCATGCGCACCTGACGCGGCGTTTGGTCGGGTGAAAGCCCGGAGATGGCATGGACATCAAGCGTCAGTCTTGGGCCAGATCCGCCGCGGTCGATGGCAACCACCCAGCCTTCAACAAGAACGGGATCCAGCCCCTCTTCGATGACCGGACCGCCCGCGACGCGAGTCCTCAGTTTTCCCGACGCAACTCCCAGCGATAGGCCAAAACCTATTAGGCCGAATAGAGCCAGCGTCGGCACTTGCCATTCCGCCCTGAGGCCCAGCCAGCCGAGCAATCCAGCAGCGACCAACCACCCTACGAATGTCCAACTCGGCTCATGGGTTAAGGCGAAGTAGATTGCAGCACCAATCGCAAAGGAGAGGGCGAACGCAACAGGACGTTCGATGGGCGGCGAGGCCTGTAGCCATACCAGCATAGCCGCGCCAATACGGCCCTTGCGCTTCGGCGCGGGCACGTGTTCAACGCCAGTGGAAACCCCAGCTCGCTCAGGGAGAAGATCAACCATATGGCGGTGACTACCCGATTTGCCCCGTCCCCCACGGGAATGCTCCATATTGGAGGCGCTCGCACTGCGCTTTTCAACCTTTTATTTGCCCGCTGTCGGGGCGGCCGCTTTCTCCTGCGTATCGAAGACACCGACAAGGCGCGCTCGACGCCGGAAGCGACCAAGGCCATTCTGGACGGTATGGCGTGGCTTGGGCTTGAAGCTGACGAGCCCCCGGTTTTTCAGAGCGCTCGGGCGGACCGCCACGTCGAAGTTGCCCACGCGATGCTGGAAAATGGCACCGCATTCCGCTGCTACGCCACGCCTGACGAGTTACAGACGCGCCGGGACGAAGGAGAGGCCAAGCGCCAGGCGGCCAAGGCTGAGGATATTTCCGATGAAGCGCGCGCAGCGTTGCGAGCAGAAGCCGACCGCTTGCTGGCTCCGTTTCGCTCCCCTTGGCGCGACGGCGCAGATGCACCAAGCGAAGACGCGCCCTTCACGGTGCGACTTCGGGCACCGGACAGCGGGACGCTTGTCCTCGAAGATGCGGTGCAGGGCCGGATCGAAATTCAGGCCCACGAGATCGACGATCTGATCCTGCTGCGTGCCGATGGAACACCGACGTATATGCTCGCCGTGGTCGTGGACGACCATGACATGGATGTCACGCATATCATCCGAGGCGACGACCATTTGCGAAATGCCTTCCGGCAGACCCCGATCTATCAAGCGATGGGGTGGGACGTGCCGGTTTTTGCGCATGTCCCGCTTATCCATGGGTCGGATGGCAAGAAATTGTCAAAACGCCATGGCGCCCAATCCACCATCGAGTATCGCGACTTGGGATACCTTCCGGAGGCGATGGCAAGCTATCTCACCCGGCTTGGCTGGTCTCACGGAGACCAGGAAGTCTTCACACTAGATGAAGCCGCCAGCGTGTTCAGCCTAGAGGGGATCGGCAAAGCCCCTGCCCGGCTCGATTTCGACAAGCTAGCGGATGTGAACCGCCATTTCCTGAGACAAGCTGCACCAGATCGCCTGTTAGACCTTATCTTGCCAGAACTGGAACAAGGTGGCCGGCTTGATCCGGCGGTTCGCGCCGCAGTGCAGCATGCGATGCCTACCGTAGTCGAAAGGGCCAGCACCCTTCATGAGCTTGCTGAAGCCTTCGCCTTCCTGACCGCACGCCGACCGTTGCAGTTAAACAAGAAAGCGCGCAAAACCGTGAAGGGTGCGGGCCTTGACCGGCTCGAAGCTCTGGGCGAATTGCTTACAGACGTGAAAGAATTCGACGTCGATACCATCCAGAATGCCCTCCAAACCTTTTGCGATGCACAAGGGCTTGGAATGGGACAAGTGGGCCCGCCTCTGCGCGCGGCTCTCACAGGGGGATTGCCTGCGCCAGACCTGGCTCCTGTGATATCCTGGATCGGACGTGAAGAAGTGCTGGCCAGGCTTGAAGATCAAATCGTCGCTCTGCGCGGTGAAAACGAAACAGAAGAGGGTCCCCAATGAAGAGTAACATGACGCCGAAGGGCACAGCGACGCTGGAAGTGAACGGAAAAACCGTTGAGCTCCCAGTCCTGAGTGGAACGGATGGGCCCGATGTCGTCGACGTGCGGACCCTTTATAAGCAGGCGGGTGTTTTCACGATTGACCCTGGCTTCACCTCAACGGGCAGCTGCGAAAGCCAGATTACCTTCATTGATGGAGAGAAAGGTCGCCTGCTCCATCGCGGCTACCCAATCGACCAGCTGGCTCAGAATTCAGGCTTTTTGGAAGTCGCCTACCTGTTGCTGAATGAAGATCTGCCAACCCAGCCAGAGTTCACAGATTTCCAGCACAAAATCACCATGCACACGATGCTGCACACGCAGATCGACAGGTTTTTTGAAGGCTTTCGCCGCGACAGCCACCCCATGGCAATGTTGGCCGGAACCGTTGCCGCGCTCTCGGCCTTTTATCCTGACGCCATGGACATTCAGGACGCTGAAGAGCGCGAGCTCGGCATTTATCGAATGCTGGCAAAGATGCCGACCCTGGCTTCGCGCGTCTATAAATACTCAATCGGCCAGCCCTTCGTAGAGCCCGATAACTCGCTGTCCTATGCAGAGAATTTCCTGCGCATGTGTTTCTCGGTTCCCGCCGAGCGGTACGCCCCCAACCCCATTTTGACTCGCGCAATGGACCGGATCTTCATCCTGCACGCTGACCACGAGCAGAACGCCTCCACGTCAACCGTGCGACTGGCAGGCTCGTCTGGCGCTCACCCATATGCTGCCATCTCTGCAGGCGTAGCCAGCCTTTGGGGTCCCTCCCATGGTGGGGCCAATGAAGCCGCGCTGAACATGCTGCGGGAAATCGGCTCCGCTGACCGGGTCGGTGAATATGTGAAGAAGGCCCAGGATCCATCAGACAGCTTCCGCCTGATGGGCTTCGGACACCGGGTGTACAAGAACTACGACCCGCGCGCGAAAGTGATGCAGGAAACGGCGGCCGAAGTGCTCGACGAACTCGGCATCAACGATCCAGTGCTCGAAGTGGCCAAGGCGCTCGAAAAGATCGCCCTGGAAGACGACTACTTCGTCGAGCGTAAGCTGTACCCGAATGTGGACTTCTATTCAGGCGTGATCCTGAACGCTATTGGCTTCCCAACCAACATGTTCACGGTGCTCTTCGCAGTCGCGCGCACGGCGGGCTGGCTTGCACAACTCAATGAGAGCATCGAAGACCCTGCCGCGCGTATTGGGCGTCCACGCCAGTTGTACACGGGCGCCGATGAAAGGGACTTCGTGCCGATCCGAGAGCGGACCTAGACAAAGAAAAACCGGAACCAACAAAACGTGGCAGCCCTGAGGGTCTGCCACGTTTTTTAGTTGGCCTTGTGGGCAAAAGGATTCTTGGGCTTGCGCACGAAGAGCCGGATGGGAACACCGGTCATGTCGAAAGCAGCCCGAATGCCGTTCACCAGGTAGCGCTTATACTGTTCCGGCATCTTGTCGCCGCGCGAGGCCATCATCACAAAAGTCGGCGGGCGCGCTTTGATCTGAGCGATATATTTCGGTTTTATACGTTTGCCCTGCACCGCGGGCGGAGGGTGGTGTTCCATTGTGTGTCGCAGCCAGCGATTCAGGTCGCCCGTGCGCACCTTTGCGGTCCAGTTGCCAAACAGATCCACAACGGCGGGCATGAGTTTTTCAGTGTGCTTGCCCGTTAGACCCGACAGGAAAACTATTGGGGCGCCGCCTGCATTTGGTAGCAACCGCGCCGCCTTCTCGCGCAGGGCCTTGGCTGTCTCGCTTTGATTATCCACCGTATCCCATTTGGACATCACCAGCACCAAACCGCGCCCTTCCCGCAGCGCCAGATCCGCAATTTGCAAGTCCTGTTTTTCCAAAGCTTCGCCGGAATCCATAACGAGGGCGATGATGTCGGCGTATTTCAGAGACCGGATCGTCTCCCCGGTGGATAAGCGCTCCAGTCGCTCTTGCACCTTGGACTTCTTGCGCAGGCCTGCCGTATCCACCAGACGCACATGGCGCCCCTCCCACTCCCAATCGATCGAGACGGAGTCGCGTGTTATGCCTGCTTCCGGCCCTGTCAGAAGCCTTTCAGACTGAAGCAAAGTGTTGATGAGTGTGGACTTGCCGGCGTTTGGTCGGCCGACAATCGCCAGTTTGATGGGTTTTTCGGGCGTACCTGCTGGCGCGGCTTCAACAAGATCAGCATCCGCTGCATCGATGGCTTCGACAAGCGCATCGTCGCTGAGGGATTGATCTTCAATATCGATATGGGCGAGCCGATCCAGAATGTCCTCCGAACGGTCGAGAGCCTCGTCTTCCTCATCGCCGGCGAGCGCAGCCTCGAAGGCGACGTCCCCAAGCACTGTGCGAATGGCGTCGTACAGGTCCGCCATGCCCTCGCCGTGTTCTCCGGAAATGCCTACGGGCTCACCAAGCCCCAGATTCCAGCCTTCGGTAAGTCCAGCATCCGCGGCAAGCCCTTCGGCCTTGTTACCCGCCAATACGACAGGCAGTCCGGACTTGCGCAGAATTTCCGCAAAGCGTTCGTCTGCAGGCGTAACGCCCTGGCGCGCATCAAACAGGAAGAGCGCCAATTCGGCTTCGGCGATGGCTGCCTCTGTCTGCGCCCGCATCCGCGCCTCAAGAGACCCGTCGGTGACGTCTTCAAACCCGGCCGTGTCAACGAGTAGAAGTGGTAAGTCCGCAAGGCGCCCGTCGGCTTGCTTGCGATCGCGCGTAACCCCGGGTTGGTCGTCGACAATGGCTATTTTCTTGCCGACCAGCCTGTTGAACAGGGTGGATTTGCCGACATTGGGTCGGCCGACGATCGCAATTTTCAGTGACATGGCGCCAGCGATACGCCCCTAGCGGATCGCAAGCAAGCGCGCGTCATCTGTGAGCACGAAGAGATGCTCACCAACAGCAATGGGTTCCAGGTATACGCGCTCCCCAAGATCGATGCGGTCCACGGGCTGGCCGGTCTGTGGATCAAACGCCACCATGTCGCCCTGGCTGGACACGACGATTACGCGCCCCCCTGCCACGATCGGTCCCGAATAACTCAAGCGCCCCTTCTCATCATCCATATCCCGGAACGGCACCATTTGCGTCGCCCAATACACACGGCCCGTCTCAGCTTCCAGTGCGGCTAGGGTCGCGTCTGTTCCTGCAATGAAGATGTACTCCCCGGCGAGTGCCGGCGCCTGGGTCGACCCGATGCCCTGGGCCCAGATGCGATTACCACTGCGCCCGTCGATACCGGCCGTCACACCAGATTGGTTCGCAACAATTACGAGCCCACCGGCCAGGACCGGCCGTGCCGCGATGTCATTGATCGCCGAAATCGGAGTGAACCGCCCCGGACGCGAGAGCGCATCGCTCCAGAGGCGACGACCATTGCTCGAAAGATAGGCGATCACCTCTCCAGACGAATATGGGACGACAACAATGTCTTCCACCGCCGCAGGGCTTGGGCTGCCCAGAACGCGTGCTGGCTCTGCGATGGCCTGGTCACTCCATTGAAGTTGACCGTCTTCCAAAGCCATCACCAGGACTTCGTTGTTGTTCGATGTCACGAAAATCCGACCGTCCTTGATCGTCGGGGATCCCGTCATGGGCGCTTCGGTCTCGCGGGTCCAGATCACCCGTCCGGTCTCTGCATCCAGCGCGGTGACGCTTCCGAAGCCGCTGGAAACAACCAGTCGGTCTCCCCCGAGCGCGATGCCGCCGCCAATGCTCACCCGGTCGCGTTCATTGCTCGATACAATCTTGTGGTCCCAGACCGGGGACCCGGTCTGTAGATCGAGGGCGTGGACACGTTGGTCAGCATCTAGAACGTAAATGTGGTTTGCGTTGGCCACAGGCGCGGCCGTGAGGGCAGAATCTCGGCCCGACCCGGCCCCGACATTCCGGCTCCAGGCAATCTCAAGGGACTCCCCGGCCAACACATGGCCAACCACTTTTGAAGGGCGCGATCCCGCCTCAGGCCATTCAGTCAGGGACTCTGCGACGGGCAAAACAATTGGCGATGTCGCCAGTTCAGGGTCTGCCGCCAGTGCCTCATCGCCCAACACCATGGCGATGCGTCCGGCCCGATCAGCGGCTTCTTCCGCCTCGCGCTCGGCATTGCCGAACGTCACCAGATCGCCGATCGAGCTACAGCCCGCCAAGGCGGTGAGGCTGGCAACCACGAGGGAGAGCTTACGCAAATGGGGAACGCGGTTCATTCTGTTTCCTCTGGCATCGGCGCATCGAGTGTTTCAGTCGGCGCTTCGGGTTCAGTCGCCGTGGGTGTTTCAGGTGCCACACGCGGGATCGCATCGATGGCAATTCTGGCGCGTTGCTGCAGGCCCGCAGGGGCATTAGCAGCGATCATGAGACGGTTGTAATCGCGGCGTGCACGGGAGAAATCTCCCTCTGAAAACGCCTTCGCGGCGATCAATTCCTCCGCGAGCGCTCCCAGTTGTGACTCCGTCGCGATCAACGCGCCAAGTTCTGCTTCCATGTCCGTCAGTGTCATGGTTTCTGCACGCAGGTAAACGGATTTCAGCAGCGCCAACTGTTGATAGGCGTCGCCATCGGCAGACGCTGTTTCCGAAAGCGCAACAACAGCACCATTCGTGTCTCCGCCCCCCTCTAGTCTCGCCTGGGCCAGCAAATGTGCGGCGAGCGGTGACAGACGCGTGTCGTCGTCTACCATCGCTTGCAATTCAGCCTGGGCCAGGCCGTAGTCTCCCGACTCAAGCGCGGAAAGCGCTGACTCCAACACAGCCACCTGGGCTCTTTTCTGGGCGTCGACCTGGCCCGAGCGCCATTCGCTGAACGCCACGAAGCCAACAATTGCAATCGCTGCAAGCCAGACAATCCAACCGTAGCGCTTCCACAGTTCTCCAAGTCTGTCCTTGCGGACTTCCTCTTCGACCTCTTCGAAAATATCCGACACGGGATCCCGTCTCCAAAACTTCAGGCACCTCCATAGCCGCGCCACGCGGCGCCCGCAACGAAGTCAGCGCGTTTGACCCTCAGCTTTTGCCCAGCGTGTAGGTTTCTTTGGCGCTCGGAAACGTCCGGGCGCGCACCTCATCGGCATAAGCGCCAACGGCCTGGCTGACCAGCCCTTTCAGATCGCCATAGGTGCGCACGAATTTCGGTGTCCAGTCGAACTGGCCAAGCATATCGTTGGTCACGAGGATTTGCCCGTCACAGGCCGCAGAGGCGCCTATCCCAATTGTGGGACAAGCAACCGCCTCAGTGATCTCTACCGCCAAGTCTTCCGCCACCCCTTCCACCACGATGGCAAAGGCGCCTGCATCAACCGCGGCATGGGCTTCTTCCAGAACCCGGCTTCGTTCATCCTGGGTCCGTCCCTGTGCGCGGAATCCGCCATTTACATTCACAGCCTGGGGCCTGAGCCCGACATGGCCCATCACCGGCACACCGCGCTCCACCAGATGGGCGATCTGTTTCGCAGCATAAGCACCGCTTTCAATTTTGACCGCCTGGCAACCCGTCTCGCTCATAATCCTGGCCGCATTGAGAAACGCCTGGTCGGAATTGGTCTCATAGGATCCAAAAGGCATGTCCACGACGACAAAAGACTGCTGTGAGCCGCGCATCACTGCCTGCCCATGGAGAATCATCATTTCAAGCGTGACGCCCACAGTTGAGGGCAAGCCGTGAACAACCATTCCGACGCTGTCTCCCACCAGAAGCAGGTCACAGTGGGCGTCTAGTAGCGCTGCGGTTGGAGCATCATAGGCGGTGAGACATACAAGGGGTTCACCGCCCTTTGCAGCGGCGATGTCCTTGACGGTTTTTCGGCGAGTCTGTGATTGGGCTGACATCCTGCCCGATTAGCGCGCGGGCCCATTGCCTGCAAGCAGGCCCTATGCAGGGGGCCAGATCCCAATGCCAAACAGGACCGGGTGCAGCCAAAGTATCAGTGCAGCGGACACCGCCAGTCCGATAACAACCGCGCCGATATCCCCAGCCGTTGAGACCGTCGCATCTGGACCAGGACCGAGATCGCCGCGCCGCTTTGCTGCAATCCGGGAGACAACACCGTAGATCAAGAAACTGCCGAACAGGGCGACGCTGGCCACATCCCCATTCGCCAGCAAATGACCCAGCGCCCAGAGTTTCACCGCGGCAAGCATGGGGTGTTTCAATGCCTTCTTGATCCGTCCAGTCGGCATGTAGGCTGATACGAGCATAACCAGCGCAACCGGCATCAGAATGTAGTTCAGGTGCCGCCCCCACACCGGTGGCGTGTAAAGAACCTCGGCAGGTCGGGCCGCGCCATACCCGTAGATGATCATCACCAGTCCAGCGAGCGCAACAATGCTGTAGAGGCCCATATAGACGGGCTGCCCGAGGCGCTCTCGCATATCCACGCCACTGACTCGGGACCGCAGCGAGGAGAAAAGATGGGTGGAAAAGAAAACGGCAAGGCCGCCTAGCAACAAGGTCATGATCACTTCCCAGCAAACCTACCGGGACTATGCCTCACAAGGCCGGACTTTGGAAAGTCAGTTGCCCGATACCGGCCCGCCGAGGGCCTGGTAGAGCCGGACCTGCGTTTGGAGCTGTGCAGCTCGATTGGCGATCAGTGCGCGCTCGGCCGCGAAGCTCCTCTGGCGCAGGTTCAGGACATCGAGAAGGTCGGTATCGCCGGCCTGGTAGCGCACCTCCGTCAACCTCAGCGCCTCATTCGATTCGGTGAGCACTGTCTCAAGCAAGCTTTCGCGTTCACGCAGGTTCGAAAACAAGTCTGATGTGTTCTCAACATCCGCCAGTGCCGACAGGACAGTCGAGCCGTAGCGTGCAAGACCTTCGCGCACCGAGGCATCCGCGGCATCGATCTGTGCCCCGCGCAGGCCCCCATCAAACAGGGACTGCGCCAATTGTCCGCCAACCGTTGCCGCCATGGACACCGGATCAAACACATCGGCAATCTCAGTGGCGCCGCTGGACAGTCCGCCGGAAAAGGTGAGTTGAGGCCAGCGCCGGGCCCGTGCCTGGTCCGCAACAGCCGTGCCGGCAATCACGTTAAATTCGGCAGCAACAATATCTGGTCGCCGGCGCAGCACATCGAGAGGTGTCGCCGGATCAAGTAAACCCGGCGGTGCGGGGAGCGTATCGGCGGCCTCAATTTCAGCGCCCGGATAGCGGCCCAACAAGACTTCAAGTGCTCGCTGGGCCTGACGAACCGCGATCTCTGCCGCGACCACGGCTTCCTTGGCGCTCGCAAGGTCGGAGCTTGACAGCGCCTGATCCCGGCGCGCCACGGCACCCGCTTCAAACAAGCGGTCAACAAGGTCGGAACTCTCTGCAATCGCGGTCTCTGTCCGCTCCGCGAGGGCCAATTGCCGTCGCGCGGCGATGAGTTCGAAATAGGACACCGCCGTCAACGCGGCCACATTCTGGCGGCTGGCCTCGAGAATGGCCTGACTCGCTACCAACTGCGCTTCGCCAGCGCGCACGCCCGCCCGGTTTACACCGCGCAAGTCCGCTTCCCACGCGACGCTGAGATTGGCCGAATAGGTGTCGATGGCGGAAGGAATTGCAAAGTTGAACCCAGGCCCCTGGGCCTCTTCAAGCGGTTCAGACTCGCTGAAACCGATGCCGAGCGAGAGAAATGGCGACAGAGCCGCGCGTGACTGCGCCAACAAGGCTTCTGCCTGGGCCACGCTTTCTACACTGGCTTGCAGGTCGAGATTATTTGCAAGGGCCTCATTCACCAGCGTTTCAACGTCGGCGCCGAAGCTGGCGGACCAGCCCTGCGCGATCTCAAGGTCGCCATGGCTGAGATCGGCCTGCCATTCGGCAGACAGATCAATTGCCAGTTCGCTGGCTTCGATGGACGTGTTGCGTGCATCGTCGCTGGCAAGACTGGCGATCGTGCCACACCCTGACAGAGCAATCGCGCTCAGGACGGCAGGGACCAAGGGTCGTTTCATGCGCATCTCTCCTCGACCTTAGACCAAAGCCGCCTTTTCAATCGCTCTATCCCAGAGCAATGTTAAAGTTCCATGTGTCCTCGAAAAGGCCAACGCCGTTGAAACACCACATCATGATCGCTGGTGGTCTGTTGATGCTGATCATCTTCGCCGTCCAAGGGTTTCTTGCGATACGCGAGCCAGGATTGGGCGTGCGCGAAGCCTATGTGGCGGGCGGTTTTCTGATTGGCGGCTGGTTGATCAAGTCCGGTCTGGCCGAATGGCGCCACGCGCGGCAGTCCCGTGACTAGGGACTGTTCCAAGGTCTCATAGACCAAAGTCGCTCTACAAAACGCTCCCTAAAACCCGGACCCTGCACAGGCGGAAAATCCCGCCACTGCATAAACGGTAAGGGGAGTACAAATGTCTCAAGACCTCAATGAAATTGACGGAAAGGGGTACTGGTCCGCGGTTGTCCGCCTGACCATTTCGCTCCTCGTCATCTGGTTTGCCGTCTCGTACGGCGCCGGGATCCTGTTCAGGGATTTCCTGGACCAGTTCGCCATCGGCGGAGCCCCCCTGGGCTTCTGGTTCGCGCAGCAAGGCGCGATTTATGTCTTCGTCGGTCTGATCTTCTACTATTGCGTTGCCATGAACCGGCTCGAGCGCAAATTCGGCGTGAAAGGCTAGAGCCATGGACGCTTCATTCTGGACCTATTTCTTCGTCATCGCGACCTTCAGCCTTTATATCGGTATCGCGATCTGGGCCCGCGCCGGGTCTACGGACGATTTCTATGTCGCCGGCCACGATGTGCACCCCACGGTGAATGGCATGGCCACCGCCGCCGACTGGATGTCTGCAGCCTCGTTCCTCTCCATGGCCGGGCTTATCGCCTTCATGGGCTATGGCGGCTCGGTTTACCTGATGGGCTGGACCGGCGGTTACGTGCTGCTTGCCCTCCTTCTCGCACCATTCCTGCGTGAGTTCGGCAAGTTCACCGTCCCCGATTTTGTGGGTGACCGGTACTATTCCAGCGCAGCCCGCATGATCGCCGTACTGTGCGCTCTTTTCGTCTCCTTCACCTACATTGCAGGACAGATGAAGGGCGTGGGCGTTGCCTTCTCGGGCTTCCTCGGCGTGCCCTTCGAATGGGGCATCATCATCGGCATGGCCATCGTGTTCTTCTACGCCACCCTCGGCGGCATGAAGGGCGTGACCTACACCCAGGTGGCCCAATACTGCGTGCTGATCTTCGCCTACACGGTGCCAGCGATTTTCATGTCCATGATCATCACCGGCAATCCGATCCCGCAGCTTGGCTTCATCGGCAATGCTGTCGGCACGGATGTTTCCATGTTGGACAAGCTGAACACGGTCGTCACAGATCTCGGCTTTCTTGAGTACACCTCCACAGACAAGTCAATGTTCGACGTCTTCGCCATCACAGGCGCTTTGATGTTCGGCACGGCGGGCTTGCCCCACGTGATCATCCGCTTTTTCACAGTCTCGTCTGCCAAGAATGCCCGCGTGTCAGCTGGTTGGGCCCTGGTGTTCATCGCCGCTCTCTACACAACCGCTCCTGCAGTTGGTGCGTTCGCCCGCCTCAACTTCATCGATAGCGTGAATGAGGCAACCTACATCACCGATGCTCAGGACTATGCGACCACATCGGCAGCGATTGTTGCGGACGGCGGCAAACCCGTTCCGGCGTGGTACAAGGACTGGGAATCCACCGGGCTGCTCGCCTACACCGACCACAATGGCGACGGCGTGATGCAGTATTGCGGCCCGAATCCAGCAGCCGACAGCACGGTGTGCCGTGCGGCTGATGGCAGCGTGCTGCAAAACGAGGTGACGCCAAACCGCGATATCTTCGTGCTCGCCAATCCACAGATCGCGCAGCTTCCGGGTTGGGTGATTGGCTTGGTGGTCGCGGGCGGCCTTGCAGCGGCGCTCTCGACGGCGGCAGGCCTCCTGATGGTCATCAGTTCGGCTGTGTCCCACGACATTTGCCGGCGCACGCTGTATCCGGAAATGTCTGACAAGACAGAGCTTCTGGTGGCGCGTGGTGCTGCGGCAGGGGCCGTCCTTTGCGCAGGCCTCCTTGGCATCTTCGCGGGTCAACTCGGCTTCGTTGCCCAGGTTGTGGCGTTTGCCTTCGGCCTTGCAGCCGCCTCGCTCTTCCCCATCATCTTCCTAGGTATCTTCTGGAAGCGGATGAACAAGGAGGGCGCGATTGCCTCCATGGTCTTCGGCCTGGTAAGCACATTTGCCTACATCTACTACTTCAAGTTCGGTGGAGGCACGCCAGACCAGTACTTCTTCGGGGTTTCCCCAGAAGGCATTGGCTTCGTGTTCATGTGGGCTTCGGGCATCATCGGCGTGGTCACCGCAATGGTGACGGCGCCTCCGCCCCAGTACATTCAGGATCTCGTCGAAGACATCCGTGTGCCGCGCACCCGCACGTCCCATGGCGCAGCTGACGCCGGAATGGCCCCCATGCCGGCCGAATAAGCTCTGGCAGTGAACCAATCAAATTGGGGGCGGCTCATTCGGGTCGCCCCCTTTTTCACAGTTCAAAACCTCGCAAAGACCAATCCAGTATCCTCACGTTTTGCAATTGCGCACATAAGCGGCGTTACTTTCGAAATGTTTCGAATACTCGCTTTGAGGGCGTGAGACCTTACACCCACCCTCGCGCCTTTGGAGAGATCGCTCGCACCAAGCCGATCACCGTGCATTCTCACCGCGCGAAGGACGGGGAGTGACATGGCGTATTCAGCAGGCGAGGAGGCTCTTGCAGCCTCTTACGACGCCGTCATTGTTGGCAGCGGTATGGGCGCGAGTGCTGTGGCGCTCAAACTCGGCCAGGCAGGATTGAAGGTCCTCATGGTTGAGCGGGGCCAATGGGAGCCACGCCCCGATGTCCACGAGCCCAACCGTTTTGTTTACGACCAGCAGTCGCCCGAAGACGACTTCAACATTGTGGGCGGTCGCTCGAAGTATTACGGGGCAGCCCTGTACCGGTTCCGCAAGTCAGACTTCACCGAGGTTGAATTCGACACAGGCGTTTCTCCCGCCTGGCCGATCTCGTACGAGGACCTTGAGCCCCACTACGACGAAGCCGAAAGACTCTACCGCGTCCATGGTGCCCCCGATGGCGATCCGACCGACCCCCACGGCGACCATGCGTACCCCTTCCCGGCCTTGCCAGATGATCCTGTGATCGCCGATGTTCGCCGAAAGCTGGAAGCCACTGGCCACAAGACCGCGCACATCCCACGCGGGCTCGACTATGGCCCCGGCAGGGCTTGCTCCCTGTGTGCAGATTGTTCGGCGCATTATTGCCGTGCAGACGCGAAGATGGATGCGGAAGTGGCAACGCTGCGCCCCGCCTTTGAAACCGGCAATGTGACCCTGCTGGACCATGCAGAGTGTCTAAAAGTTCTCACGAATGGTAACGGAACGCGGGCGGACGGCGTTCTGGTCAACCACCTGGGCGAAGAGAAAACCATTCGCGCCGGTCGTGTGATTATCAGCGCAGGGTTTCGCCACACGCCTGCGCTACTGCGCCGCTCGCGCAGTGATGCGCATCCCGAAGGTCTCGGCAATGGCGGCGGCTGGCTCGGCAAGGGTGTTGCTGCCCATTCCACGGGCACGCTGTTTCCACTCATCCAGTTGAACCGGCTTGGCCCGCGCCACACCAATACGTTGGCGATCCATGCCTGGATGGCGGAAGACGCAGATGAAGATTGCCGCCACCCGCTTGGCGTCGTTCAGGTCTCAGGCCAGACCCCCTTCTGGCGGCTGACATCGAAGCTAAAGCGTCCGGTCATCAAGGCCGTAGCAGAGCGGACACTCAACGTGTTCCACATGACCGAAGCCCTGCCAGACAAAGGCACGGGTTGGACTTTCGACGGTGACACACCAGCGAACTTCACCCCGCCCCGTTTTCAGCAGGCAACTTACGAACGGCTAAAGGCCAAGACCCAGACAGCGTTTCGCAAGGCTGGCTATCAGGTGATTACGCCGCGCCGCGAGGTTGCGCTATGGCACGAGACGGGCGGCGCCATCATGGGAAATGATGACCGCGACAGTGTCGTCGATGCCCATGGACGGGTGCATGGTCTGGAAAACGTCTTTGTGGCCGATGCCAGCGTTTTGCCCTCGGCAAGTGCCGTGAATACGGGCCTGACCATTGTCGCCCTGGCCCTGCGCACAGCGGATGCGACTTTGGCCTGACTTGCCTTTGGCACACGGGTTGCGCCATCGTTGAGGATGGAGGCCGCCTGACCCATGCCTGTCTGGATTATCCTGCTCGCCACGACGCTTTACTTCGGCGGGCTATTCTTCATGGCCTGGCAAAAGGACAAGCAGGCGGCCAAACCCGGCTTTGCCCAAAGCCCGACAATCTACGCCTTGGCACTGGCAGTGTATTGCACGTCCTGGACCTATTACGGCGCTGTCGGCACTGCGGCGGCAGCAGGCTGTGAATACCTTGCGATATACCTTGGGCCTATCATTGTATTTCTGGGCCTGCCGAACCTGATCCGGAAGATTGCCCTCGTTGCGCGCCGGGAAGGGGTCACAAGCCTCTCGGATTTCCTGTCCGCGCGCTACGGCAAAAGCCAGACCGTGGCGACTGTCGCGACCCTTGCGGCGGTCGCGGGCGCCCTGCCCTATATTTCGCTTCAGCTGAAATCCATCGGGATGAGCTTTTCAGCCCTTTCAGCGCCCACTGTGTTGCAGGGCAATGCGACGCCAGCAGACGAGACGGTATTGATATGCGCTCTTGCGCTGGCTGCGTTTGCTATCCTGTTCGGCGCCCGCCAGACCGACACGACCCGGCACAATCCAGGCCTGATGTGGGTTTTGGCATTCGAAGCTATATTCAAGCTCGGAGGGTTGGTGACCATCGCCCTGTTGTCGCTGGCAATCCTCGACCGGCCTGACGTGGCCATGAGCGCCGCAGCGCAATCCACCTTCAGCACGGAAACGCTTTCGGGTCGGTTTGTCACCATAACCCTGCTCTCCATGGCAGCGATCATCTGCTTGCCGCGGCAGTTTCACGTGGCTTTCATAGAACGCCGGGGCGACCGCGATGATGCCCGCGCGAGATGGGCATTCCCGCTTTATCTGGCCGCCACAAGCTTGGTGGTGGTGCCGATCACCTTGGCAGGCCTAAGCGTATTGCCAAATGCCAGCGCACCCGATTTGTTCGTTCTGAACCTTCCCTTGCTGGAAGGCGATGGCCTGATGGCGCTTCTCGTTTTTCTGGGCGGGTTCTCAGCTGCCATGGGCATGGTGATCGTCTCGACAATCGCCCTTTCCACGATGGTCACCAATGACCTGATCGTTCCGGCGTTGATCAAGACCGGTCGTTTTTCAAGCCTCTCTGGCGATGCCGGCGCACGCCTCCTGAATTTGCGCAGGGTCGTGATCCTTGTTCTGTTGCTGCTGGCGTACGGATATTTCCGGGCGGCGGGGTCGAGCGAGGCGCTGGCCCAGATCGGCCTCTTGTCCTTCGCCGCTGCGATTCAGTTCGCTCCAGCGCTTATCGGCGCGGTTTACTGGAACGGTGCCCGCCGCACAGGTGTGCTCGCTGGCCTTGTCCTTGGAATGATGGTTTGGAGCTACACACTGTTCGTCCCAGCCATTGTCGGGCACGGAGCAATGGCAAATGACCTGCCCGACGCGCTCAATCCGCATGCCCTTTTGGGATTCAACTTCGGCGACAGCCTCACCCATGGCGTCTTCTGGTCTCTGCTCATCAACATGGCGGCATTCACCATCGGATCTCTCCAAGCCAAGGAACGGCTGCGCGATCGTATCCAGGCCGCAGCTTTCACGGGAGAGGTGGATGGCGCCATCGCACCGGGCAGTGAAGCAGCCATCCCGGCCAGCCGTGTCACGCCGAACGGGCTGAAGACCCTCGCCTCTCGCTTTCTTGATGAAAACGCCGTGCAAGCGGCTTTCGACGCGTTTGAGGCCCAGACCGGCGGTCACCTCAGCAAAGACGAACCCGCAGATTGGCGCCTTGTCCAGCGAACGGAACGCATGCTTGCCAGCGCCCTGGGTGCATCGTCAGCGCGAGTGGTTATGGCGTCAGCGATTGGCGGGCTAGACGTCGCCCTTCCGGACGTCCTGTCCATCCTCGACACCCAAACCCGCGCGGAACGCTTCGACCGGCACATGCTTCAATCGATGCTGGAGCATATTTCCCACGGTGTCAGTGTGGTCGACAGCAACCAACGTCTTGTGGCGTGGAACAGCACGTATGTGGAGCTGTTCAATTACCCTTCGGAATTGGTCTCGATCGGACGCCCAATTGGCGATCTGATCGCCCACAATATCTCCACAGGTTGGATAAAGGGTGATCCCGCCGACATGGCCGCTCGCCGGATTGAGCACATGAAACAGGGCCGATCTCACGCCTATGAGCGCCAAAACCCGGACGGGAGATATCTGCGCATTACCGGCAACCCTATGCCCGGCGGCGGATACGTCACGACCTTCGCAGACATCACGCTGGACAAGCAGCGCGAAATGGCACTGATCGAAGCCAATGAGACACTGGAGACACGGGTACGCGAACGCACACAGGCACTGGAAGACATGGCTGCCGACCTGCGCGGCGCCCGCGAAGATGCCGAGGGCGCCAATGCATCAAAAACGCGCTTCCTGGCCGCTGCCAGCCATGACCTGCTCCAGCCCCTCAACGCGGCGCGCCTGTTCCTGGGATCGCTTCTCACCGAGACCGCTGGTGCATCACAAAGGACGCGGGACACTGTCGTGCGCGCCGACAAAGCGATCCAATCGGCAGATGATTTGCTGAAAGGCCTGTTGGATATTTCGCGCCTCGACCATGGCAACGTCCAACCGAAACCCACCACAATCGCACTTGCACCCCTGATGGAAGACCTCGCGGAAGAAGCCCACCCCATGGCGGACAGGGCCGGGCTCGAGATCCGCGTTGCTCCCACGAAACTGACGGTCCATGCTGATCCAGATTTCCTGACCAGCATCCTGCGCAACTTCATTTCCAACGCCAGGCGATATACGGAATCCGGCGGCGTTTTGATCGGCGCGCGCAAGCGAGGTGATCTTGCGCGTATCGAGGTCTGGGACACAGGCTCGGGCATCTCAAAAGCCCGCCAGGCGCTTCTTTTTGAAGAGTTCCAACGCTTTGAGGACGCTGACAATCTGGGGCTGCGGGGCGCCGGATTGGGACTTTCCGTGGTTCAGCGGCTTGCCAATATCATGGGCGCCGAAATCATGGTGCGATCGCGCCTCGGATCCGGAACCGTCTTTTCAGTGGACCTGCCCCTTGGGGACGCCCTGCGCGAACCTTCGCCCCAACGCGCCCCTGAACTACTAATCGCACACCCTTCGCTTGGAGGACTCAGCGTGGCCTGTGTGGATGATGAAATCGCAATTCAGGAGGGTATGGCTGCACTGCTGTCGAGTTGGGGATGCCGCGTGGCCACCTTCGGCGCGATCGACGAATTGAAGACAGCGCTCAAAGAGACCTCCTTCGATGCCCTCATCGCAGACTACCAGCTTCGTGATATCAGGACCGGTCTCGACCTGATCGAGGACGTGCGTTCGGAGCTGACACATCCGGCAAATGTTGCCCTCCTCACGGCGCAGAACACGGCAGCATTGATGAGCAAGACGCGCGATCGCGAGATCGCTTATCTTCACAAGCCCGCCAACCCGGACGCGATTCAGGACTTCCTAAATGGCTGCGCAGCGCGGCTATCGGCTCAAGCGGCCGAGTGATCATCCAGAGATGTGGCGGACTTGTAAATCAGAAGCGCCTGGGTCCGATTATTAGCACCCAGTTTTCTGAATATGGCCGTCATATGCGCCTTCACGGTCGCAACTGAAATGTTCATCTCAAAGGCAATCTGCTTGTTCAACAGACCATCAGATAGCCCGGCAAGAACGCGCCTTTGGGCGGGCGTGAGGCTCGCAACGCGCGCAGCAAGCTCAGCCTGCGCCAAGTCCTCGGCATTGGCTTCGGCTTCTGGAAACCACGCCCCACCATCCAGCGCTGTCGCGAGGGCCGCTGAAAGCTCCTCAAGACCAAGACTCTTGGGCAGATAGCCTGCCGCGCCAAACGTCCTGGCCTTCTCATAGGCCTCAACAGACTCCGTTGCAGACACGACATAGATTGGAACGTCTGGTGAATTGGCGCGCAACGTAGCGAGGCCGTCGAAACCGCTTGAGTCTGACAAGTTCAGATCAAGCAAAACCAGATCGAATGATCCTCCTGCGAGTTGCTCACGCGCATCACCCAGTGATCCGGCATGGGTTGTGCTCGCCCCATCGGGATAAGCAGCAACAAGCGCAGCCTCCAGCGCATCCCTGAACAGGGGATGGTCATCCACAATCAAAACGCTGGGCCCGTTGGCCATTTAGTCCTCCCAAGACTTGGAGCGCCGGATTTCCGGTCTTCATCCAATACTGGCCAGCTTACGCGGGTTCACGGACAAGTCGAGTCGCTGCGACCTTTGTCTTACGCCCAATGGCCAATGGCGCGCCCGCACCTGCCCAGAGATACTTTCCCCAACAAATGAAAGGGGAGTAACCGAGTGAGCTATCGTATCAAAGCAGCCCTGTTGTCGACCGTGGCGGCGTTTGCCGTGGGCGCCGCCCAGGCCCAGGCATCAGATGTGGAAGCCCGCATCGCAGCCTTGGAGGCCATGGTTGCGGAGCTAAAAGCCGAACTGGCCGAAGAACGCGCAGACATGGACGAGGCCATTGTTCGCCTCGAAAACGTGGAGCGCGAAGCCACTGATCGTCCCGTCGTCGCCACGGATGGCTTCGTCGTCGGTGACACCACGTTCAAGATCTCGGGTTTCATAATAGATGCCGATACCCACATCACGGCTCTCAGCGATGGTCAGATTGGCTCCAACTCCATCGCACGGGATTTTTATATTCCGGGCGCGACCCCTATTGGCGGCGATGACAGCACCCAGACGGATCTGACTGCGCAGGCCACGCGGTTTGCCGTCACCGCGCAGCGGCAAGTGGGCGGCAAAGCGCTGACCGGCCACATCGAGATGGACTTTCTCGGCTCCGCCCAGGGCAACGAGTTGGTCTCCAACTCTTTCAGCCCACGCCTGCGCCGGGCCTACATCGACTACGGCAACTGGCGCGTGGGCCAGGCGTGGTCGACGTTCCAGAACACATCGGCCATTCCAGAGAGCGCGAGTTTCCTCATCCTGTCAGACGGCATGGTGTTCGTTCGCCAGGCGCAGATCCGCTATACAAATGGAAACTTTCAGGTCGCTATCGAAAATCCAAACACAACCAGCCTGAATTTCGGCAGCCAGGACGAGAACGTCCTGCCAGACGTGGTCGCGCGCTACAACATGAAGGGTGATTTCGGCAATGTGTCCCTCGCGGCAATCGGGCGTCAGCTCCGCGCGGACTTTGGCGCCAACGAAGAACAAGTGTTCGGCTGGGGCCTCAGCGCTGCGGGCCGCGTGAACGTCGGCGAAAGCGGGGATATTCGCTTCAACCTCACCGGCGGCGAAGGCCTCGGACGCTATATCGGCCTGGCCGCCAGTCGCGCCACCGCCCTTGACCCCAGCGGGGACCTTGAAGCCATATCCAGCTATGGCGGCCTGATCGCGTTCCGACAGCCCTTTGGCGAAACCGCGCGCTTCAATGTCGGCTATAGCGGCCTCTGGGTCGACAATCCCGACTATCTTGGCGGCGGCGCGACCAGCTCCACCCAATCGGCCTATGGCGCAATCCTCTGGGAGCCTATCGAGAAGGTCACGATGGGCACGGAGCTGCTCTACGGCATTCGCGAGCTTGAAAGCGGCGCGGATGGATCAATCACGCGCTTCACATTCTCGACCAAGTACGCATTCTAGGAGGACACAGACCATGGACGGCGGAGAACCCATCATGACGGAAGAGACACTCGTTCCAGTTCCAGAGGGGTTCGCCGCTGGCGCCAAGCTCTCACCCGAAGCGTACAAGGAGATGTATGAGCGCTCCATCAATGATCCAGAAGGGTTCTGGATGGAATGCGCGAACCGCATCGACTGGATCCAGAAACCTACCCGGGCGAAGGACACGTCCTTCGAACAAGGCGACTTCAGGATCAAATGGTATGAAGACGGCGTCCTCAATGTCTCCTACAATTGCCTTGACCGCCACCTGGAAACGCGCGGTGACAAAGCAGCTCTGATCTGGGAAGGCGACAGCCCAGACGAAAGCCACACGCTCACCTACAAACAACTCCACAGCGCCGTCTGCAAGTTTGCAAACGTGCTCAAGGGCATGGGCATCCAGAAAGGGGACCGGGTTACGATCTACATGCCCATGATCCTGGAAGCGGCCTACGCGATGCTCGCCTGCACGCGGATAGGTGCGGTCCACTCCATCGTGTTCGGCGGCTTTTCGCCAGAAGCTCTGGCCGGGCGCATCATCGACTGCGACTCAAAGTTCGTCATCACCGCTGACGAAGGCCTTCGCGGCTCGCGCACAGTGCCCCTGAAGGCCAACTGCGACGCGGCGTGCGACCATGAAGGTGTTGCAGTCGAGAAAGTGCTGGTTGTGCAGCGCACAGGCGGCGATGTGACGATGAAAGACGGCCGGGACATCTGGCTGCACGAGGCCGGCGCCGACGTCTCAGACGACTGCCCGCCCGAGCCCATGAAGGCCGAGGACCCGCTGTTCATCCTCTACACATCGGGGTCCACGGGCAAGCCCAAGGGCGTCCTCCACACAACTGGCGGATACCTGGTCTGGGCCTCCCTGACCCATGACTATGTGTTCGACCTGCGCGAGGACGACATATACTGGTGCACCGCCGATGTGGGCTGGGTCACCGGACACACCTACATCGTGTATGGCCCGCTCGCCAACGGCGCCACCAGCCTGATGTTCGAAGGCGTCCCTTCATATCCTGACGCCTCGCGTTTCTGGAACGTGGTCGACAAGCACAAGGTTTCGCTGTTTTACACGGCGCCGACGGCGATCCGCGCCCTGATGCGCGAGGGTGAGGACTTCGTGAACAAGACCTCGCGCAAGACCCTGCGCGTCCTGGGGTCTGTGGGCGAACCGATCAATCCTGAAGCGTGGGAATGGTACTTTCATGTGGTCGGCGAAGGCCGCTGTCCGATCGTGGACACGTGGTGGCAGACGGAGACCGGCGGCGCCATGATGATGCCCCTGCCCGGCACTACCGGCATGAAGCCCGGCGCGGCAATGAACCCCTTCTTTGGCATCAAGCCGGAACTTCTGGATGCGGAAGGCAACACGCTGGCAGGCGCCGTTGAAGGCAATTTGGTTATCACAGACAGCTGGCCCGGCCAGATGCGCACGGTCTACGGCGACGACCAACGCTTCCGCGACACCTACTTCTCGGCCTATCCCGGTAATTATTTCACCGGAGACGGCGCGCGGCGCGACGCGGATGGCGCGATCTGGATCACGGGCCGCGTGGACGATGTGATCAATGTGTCCGGCCACCGTATGGGCACAGCTGAAGTGGAAAGCGCGCTGGTGGCCCATGACGCCGTCGCCGAAGCCGCCGTGGTCGGCTATCCCCATGACGTGAAGGGTCAAGGCATCTATGCCTATGTCACCGTGCGGGCGGGCGTCGAGGCCGATGACGCGCTGAAGAAAGACCTCGTCAAACATGTGCGCGCCGAGATCGGCCCGATTGCGAGCCCGGACCTGATCCAGTTCGCCAATGGCCTGCCGAAGACGCGCTCTGGCAAGATCATGCGCCGAATACTGCGCAAGATTGCCGAGGACAGCTTCGATAATCTGGGCGACACCTCGACCCTGGCTGAGCCCGGCGTGGTCAATGATCTGATTGAGCATCGCCAGAACCGGCAAGGCTCGTAGACCCGGGCCGTGCGGGCCCGGTGATCCCCCGCACATCCTGCGCCTAGCAGCGCACCTCCCAACTGAACGCCTCGGATCCAGCCAGATCCGGGGCGCCCTCTCAATTAGTGGGTCCGTCAATTCGCATTATAGGGAATTAGCAGGGCCCCCGGCAAAATCAGATGAGCCTTAACGGTCTACGACACCCCGCAAACCGGACTCATCAGTTGCCGAGCGCGGCGTCCAACAAGAGGAAAGCGGAAAGACGTGGGGACGCATTCCGGTTGGACTTCTGGGTCCGGTCCAGAGCTGCCATCGCATCAGCGGTCTCAAGCGATACAAACTCGCGCGCGAGCCCAACAAACTCTTCGTCTGTCATCAGTCTTTTCGCCACGCGGTCGAGTTCGAACTTCGCCGTCGTGCGGATCACTGAACGCCTCTGGCTCTCGCCCTTACGGGCTGCGGCAGCAATTTTGCGCTTATCCTTTGGTCGAAAGATATTGGCCAGTGTCATTCCGGCGCCTTCGAGTCTTCGGATCACAAGCTCTGCTGTGCCCTCCCGCGAAAGCTCGTCGGTATCATCCCGGTCCATATCATGGAGGATGGTGGACCACCCCATTTCCCGTCGCGGCGCTTCGCCAACACGCGCACCGGTGTCATTGGCGTTCGGCGCAGGAACGGGTTCTGTCTCTTCGAGCGGATCGAACGGCGGCGGTGTCGTTTCCACGTGTTGCGGCGCAGGTGTAGCTGAGGACTGCAGAGACGGGCTGTCGAACCCCGTAGTCAGCACGGGCAAGTCGCGTTCTCGCGTCTGGTTGTGTACGTCCGTCGGCGCATACGGTGAGTCCTCGAAGAGTTCGGTATCGATGGAGCGCGCAGGCGCGGAAGGCACGGAAAGCGGCGGCGACGCAAACAAAGGATCAGATGATTCCACATCCGGCGATGCTGGCGGCACACTCGGCGTCAGCGATGAGCGGATCGCCGGACGCTCCGATTTTGCGACAGTCGGCGGTGTCACCGCACGTTGCAGCGCATCGGACGCTTGAGTCAGTCGCTTCTCTGTAAGGTCGCTTTCAGCGCGGGCCGCTACACCAACCGCTTTGAGCGCCGCGCCGGCTTGTTCGGCCGACTGGCGCAGAACCTGGATTTGCATTGCGGCTTCTTCGCTGGATTCGCGGGTCCGTTTCTGGATTTCAAGCGACGCCCGGCGGGCATCGTCCAGGGCTGAAGACACGGCAGATTGCAGCGCTTCGCCGGTGCTACCCGCAGCCTCCACAGCGGCTTCACTGGCTCTGACTGCTATGTCCACTGTGCGCTTAGAATGGTCAAGTTTGTCTTCGACGCGCGCAATTGCGTGCATGAGCGACTCAGAATGCGCGCCAGCCTCGCCGGCCATCTGGTTCAATCGGGAAAGCTCGGACGCCAGGGTCTGACTGGCCTGACGCATGGCATTCAATCGTGAATCGAGCGCGTCATCGGCGCGACCGATCTCTTCCGCCGCCAACCGCGCGGCTTCGACCATATGTTGCGCCTGGCGCGGGATCGCCTCGTTAAGCGTCTCTCCCTGGGACCTGAGATCCCGGATCAGGGACTCCAGCGCCGTACGCTCCTGACCCAGTTGCGCGGACAAATCGCGGGCATTGTCCGCAGCGGCATAACTGACCGACTCCAGCCGGAGACGCTCATCGCCAATCTCCGATGAAAGCGCCTTCATGGCGCCGAGTGCCTGCCCCATCGCCTGATCTACGTCCCGAGCGCTTGTGGAAAGCCGTGTCGCCAGGGTTTCAGCTTCTCCCGTTTGGGTTTCGGCAGGTGCGAGCAACTGACTTGCCGCTTTGAGAACCAGCGTATTTGCAGAAGCGCTGCGCGCGCTTTCCCGCGCCATGAACCCCGCCATCAGGATCAAACATCCCGGCATCATCGCCATCACCACGCCCGCCGCGAGTGTAATCGGGGGTTGGCCCAAGAGGGCATTCAAATCCATCGATGTGACGACGACGGCAACGACACTGATTAGCCACAGGACTGCAAGCAAGAAGCCCGCCCAGGGCATCCACCGCCCCGAAGTCCTGACCACATCGAGATCATGTTCCCGCGCATGTGGGACAGAAGATGGCTCAGGCAGATTAGATGTGTCGCTCATTTGCCACAGGTAATACGTGAATCTTGGCGAAAGTGCGAGCGAGAAATAGCAGAAAGGAGGAAGTGGAATGCAGAAAAAGCCAAATGTTTTCAGCGAAGCAGACGGAACTGCAGCTTAAATCCACGAAAGGCCAGGTTCGAGACTAGCCGAAAAGGGCCGAAAGGACGGCCTGAACGAGGTAAATAACGGTTTCGAACAAGGACACCATTGCCCACTCCATCTATCGAATAACGATATCTGAGTGCCTTTTGCATCCAAACTTCACCAAAGGCAAGCCAGTAAATCAAAAAAACCCCAATGCCGAGGCACCGGGGTTTCTTAGAAAGCCTGGAACTGGCGCTAGAGCGCTTCGGTCAGCTCCGGCACTGCAGAGAAGAGATCCGCAACGAGTCCATAATCAGCGACCTGGAAGATCGGTGCTTCCTCATCCTTGTTGATCGCGACGATGATCTTGGAGTCCTTCATACCAGCAAGGTGCTGAATTGCCCCGGAAATGCCAACGGCAACATAAAGCTCTGGCGCGACGATCTTGCCGGTCTGCCCGACCTGATAGTCGTTTGGCGCATAGCCTGCATCTACAGCGGCACGTGACGCACCAATAGCAGCGCCAAGTTTGTCTGCCAGCGGCACGATATACTTGTTGAACTCATCTTCGGAGCCGAGCGCCCGGCCACCGGACACAACGCGTTTGGCCGCCGTCAATTCCGGCCGATCGCTTTCAACGATCTGCTCAGACACAAACTCTGCCTTGAACGGGCCGTCCGGTGCGGAAACCGCTTCAACGCTTGCACTTCCGCCTTCAGCGGCGGCTTCAAATGCTGTGCCGCGGACTGTAACGACTTTCTTCGCATCTGAAGACGTGACCGTCATGATGGCGTTGCCCGCATAAATCGGGCGTTCAAAAGTGTTCGTATCGATTACGTCGGTAATGTCGGAAAGCTGCATCACGTCCAACTTCGCAGCGATCCGCGGCGCGATGTTCTTGCCTGTCGTTGTCGCTGGCGCGAATACGGCGTCATACCCACCTATCATGGGAACAACGAGCGCTTCCATGGCTTCGGCGAGCTGTTTTTTGTACGGCGCGCCGTCGGCATGCAGAACCTTGCGAACGCCGGCAATCTTGGCCGCAGCGTCCGCGACGCCCCCCGCCCCTTCGCCCGCAACCAGGATGTCGATGTCGCCGCCGAATTTCGCCGCGGCCGTTACGACCTTATGGGTTGCATCGGACAGGGCGGCATTGTCGTGCTCGGCAATAACCAGAACAGCCATCAGACAGCTCCTTTGGATTTGAGTTTTTCGACCAGCGTTGGAACATCTTCAACAATCTCACCGGCTTCGCGCGCAGGCGGCTCGGTGACTTTCACCACGGAAAGACGCGGGGAGATATCCACGCCATAGTCCCCTGGCTCTTTCATATCGATTGGCTTCTTTTTAGCCTTCATGATGTTCGGCAAAGACGCATAGCGCGGCTCGTTCAACCGAAGATCAACCGTAACAATGGCAGGCGTTTCAAGCGCAACGGTTTGCAGGCCGCCGTCGACTTCACGGGTCACGTGGAGAGACTCGCCTTCCTTGCTGACCTCAGACGCAAATGTCCCCTGGGGCCATCCGAGCAGGGCGCCGAGCATCTGCCCCGTCTGGTTGCAGTCATCATCAATAGCCTGCTTGCCAAGGATCACCATGTCCGGGCTTTCGGCCTCGACCACTTTCACCAGAAGCTTGGCGACCGCGAGCGGCTCAACCGTTTCATCGGTCTTGATCAGAATACCCCGGTCCGCACCCATAGCGAGGGCTGTGCGGATCGTTTCCTGAGCTTGCTGGGGTCCGATGGAGACAGCGACAATCTCCGTGACGGTGCCCGCCTCTTTCATCTGGACGGCCTCTTCCACGGAGATCTCGTCAAACGGGTTCATGGACATTTTGACGTTCGCCAGGTCCACCCCGGTCTGGTCCGGTTTCACGCGGACTTTGACATTGTAGTCGATGACCCGTTTCACGGGGACGAGCACCTTCATCGGCAGGCTCCTGGCTGGAAGTGACTATTTATGGGTGCAGGAGCGTAAAGCGATGTTCCCCCACACTATGACCGCAGTGGTAGACAGGATGACGCCTGATATCAAGCTTTCCGTTGACGTTAGCGTCAATTTGGCGCGACCTTTTTGACAAAGGCAAACGCCCCGGATCCGGTCCGGGGCGCCCACTAATTCGCTACAGATTATGGCCTAGCCAAGACCTGCCCAGTCTGTGTCGTCCAGCGTCCAGCTGGAAAGCTCATCGAATTCAAACGGTGCGAAGCCATTATCGGTCGGTCGAACATCGAGGCTGGACATGCCCAGATCGATTTCACTGGCCGTCGACTGGTCCATATAGGCTTCCAGAACGCTCTCGGTGCCGAGCGCTGGCAACGCGTTGAAGTTGATCGCGTCAGCTTCAAGCAAGGCATCAACTCCCGTCGAATTTGCCGCCCCGGCCGTACCGGCTTCAGCATCGAGCGACGCGAAGTCGAACGCTTCGAGTTGAGAAGGCTGAGCTGCCGGTGCCTGGGCGCGGCCTCCACCGAGGTCCACAACGAAGGCTCCGGTTGCCGATGGCGTTGCGAGCATGGCCGCGTCGACACCCATGACAGGCTGCATCTCCAATCCTGCTCCGAACTGTACAGGCAGTTCGAACACCGGAACGTCGAAGGCGACTTCAACTTCTTCTCCGGTCGGCGCGACCTCTTCCTCAGACACCTCGATTGGTGGCGGCGGGATTGTGGCCGCAACCTCAAGCGCCGGAGCTTCTACGCCGTCTTGCACTTGGACCTCGGCAACAAACGTCACCGTGACCGACACTTCGCCGAGCAACTCACCGTTGCCACCACCGCTCGCGAAGACCTGGGCGCTGAAGGTCGCCGTGGATCCAAGCGCGCCGAGTGGTTCGCTATTGTAGTCGCCATTGCTGTCGTTGAAGAGCGCATAGGGAAGTCCGCCCTGGACTGTCAGCTGCTGTCCATCGAGGAACATGCGTGCGGACTTCGGTTCTCCCGGACCAGTGTAGATGGCCGCAATGTTGTACTGACCATCCGTCACCTCGTTGACGCCGATGACGTCTGTCGAGGACAGCGGGCGGATCAACACGTCGGTTTCTGGATCAACAAGCCACAGCACCACAGGGCCTTCAGGTGGCGGAGGCGCTTCGCTGACTGTTACCGAGAAGGTTTGGCTAACGGCATTCTGGTCATCATCGGTCGCGGTGACCGTGATGTCGTAGGTGCCTGGCGCCAGTCCGGCGGGCGCGGAGACCGTAGACCCGTTGACCGAGAAGCCTGCAGGCGCCGCGATGGAGATGGTGAGCGGGTCACCATCGGCATCATCGAACGCATTCCCCGGAACCGTCAGGCTGAAGGCCTCTTCGTCGGTGATTGCCTGATCAGCGATGGCGACATCCACAACAGGCACGGTGCTTGTGTCGGGCAGGACCGTCAGAGTGAACGTATCCGAGGCTGTGAACTCTCCATCCGAGGCAGTCACCGTGATGTTGAAGGTTCCTGCAGCAGCCGGCGTTCCCGTGATGGACGTTCCGTTGAACGAGAGCCCCTGGGGCAGGCCGTTGGCTTGCAAGGCCAGTCCGTCATTGTCCGGATCGGTGAACACGTTGGACACGTCGATGTCGACTGCTGCCCCCAGGGCGACGTCTTCATCGGCAACCGCGGTGCTCACAACAGGTGCCCGGTTCGGGATTTCACCTTCAGTGTAGGTCACGACGAAGCTGGACGATGCGAGAAGTGGCCCATTGCCATTGTTCTGGGCGTAGATCTCAACGGTGATGTTCTGAACCGTCCCATCGGCCGGTGCATCGATCTCGTTGAAGTCACCTTTAGAGTCCGCGAACATGGCGTAAGGCACGCCGCTCTCGGTTTTCACCTGGCTACCATTCAGGAAGAACACCGCCGATTCATCACCGGTTCCGTTGAACTCCGCCTCGAGGTTGTACACACCCGACTGGATCTCAGCGAGGTTGACGACATCGTTTGCATCCAGCGCACGGATACGCTGGTCGGTCAGCGCATCGATCAGCCAAAGCGTCACATCGCCGGTATCAACAGGCTCGCTGACCGTAACATTGAACGTCTGGCTGACAGTGTTCAGGTCGTCATCAGTCGCCGTCACTGTGATGGGATAAGTGCCCACGGCTAGCCCGGCAAGTGCCGTCACCGTGGAACCGTTCACCGAAAACCCTGCAGGCGCAGAGATCGCAATGGTGAGCGTATCGCCATCGGCATCATCGAAGGCATTGCCCGGAACCGTGAAGCTGAATGCCTCATCGGTTTCGATGGCCTGGTCGGCGATCTCATTGGCCACGGTTGGCACCGTGTCACCCTCTGGCAGGACGATCAGCACGAAGACATCTGTCACCGTGGCCTGTCCGTCATTCGCCGTCACAGACACTGTGAAGGTGCCAATTTCGGTTGGCGTCCCGGAAATGGTGCCGTTGTTGAGGCTCACGCCATTCGGAAGGCCCGAGACGGAGAAGCTCAGCCCGTCATTGTCTGCATCGCTGAAGACATTCGACAGGTCGATGTTGACCGCATTACCATCCTGGACATCGGCGTCGGGCAGTGCGTTGGCCACGACCGGAGGTGTGTTGCCTCCTCCCGTGGATCCGCCCGTCGCAGAGATGTCCAGCGTCACCGAGATATGCTCGATGAAGCGTGTGCCCCCCTCGCCCGTGATCTGGAGGTTGATGATGTCACCGCCATTGAGCGGACCCTGGCTGGCGATAAGCTCGTTCACCAGGCTGGCAATGTCGGCCACGTTTTCAATCGTGGCTTCATCTTGCCAGGTGCCCGTGATGTCAGCTTCCACCGATCCCGGAAGGAAGTCCTTCCCGTTCTGGAAGTCGCCAGCCTCCTTGGTGTCCTCGACCTGGAAGGTGAGGGTCGCATCGCCGGAATGGGTCCGGTCGGACCGCCAGCTGATCAGCGCGCTTTCGACATTGGTCACGTTGGTAACGCCGTCTTCCACCGTCAGGCGGATCTGGATCGTCTTGTCCGTTTCCAGGTCGTTGGAGTTGATCGAGCTTCCCAGCTCGATGTCATCCTGCGCGCCGAGGGTCACAGCCTGGAAGTCCTGCTGTGCGCCCTGCTCTGCGATGATGATGTTGAAAGTCTGGCTCACAGAATTCTGGTCATCATCGGTGGCCACGATTGTGATCGGATAGCTTCCGAGTGGCAGGTTATCCGGCGCAGTGACGACACCGTTTTCGAACGTGAAGCCGGACGGTAGGCCTGGCGCCGTGAGGATCAGCGCATCACCGTCTGCATCATCGAATGCATTCGCCGGAATGGTGAAGGAGACACCATTGCCCTGAATGATCGTCTGATCCGTAATCTCTACTACGACTTCAGGCTCAGTTGGTCCGGTCGGCACGAAATCCGAATCTGGAGCATTGAGACCGGGATTGCCGCCTTTGTTCAACTCGAAGAAATCGATGTTGAAGCCGGGCGAACGCCCCGCGATCTGGATTGTGTGGAACCCTGCTTCCAAGTCGAATACGGCGGAGAAGTTAGGCTCCTCCTCAGAAACGCTGTCCACCCCAGATGCAAAGCCGAACTGGCCGGTTGGGTTGCCGAAAACTTTGATGAAACCATCATTTGAAACCGCGTCAGTCTCATTCACAAGGAACTGTTCGGCGTCATCATCGATACGGAACCAAATGTCGTTGCGCGCATCACTCGGATCGGCGCTCTCACGGCCACCCCGAACGCGCAAGGTATACTCACCCGCTTCGCCTTCTGGAATGAAGATCTGGTAGGTCAGAATGCTGTCGGCCTGCGGCGCGTTTGGAGCGAGATCTCCATCGCCGAGGAACTCCCAGTAGTAGCTGCCTGAACCTTGGGCATCACCCAGTGAGCTTTCACCATCGGGTTGGTACACCCATGATCCGCCGGGATTTGTGCCCGCATTGATAGCGTTGGAGTCCTCAATCTGAATTTTGAAGCGGAAACCACCGCCTGTGTCGATACCCTCAAAGTAGCCACCGGGATCGACCTCGCCTGGCACAACCGGCGTACCCGTTGGGTTGGTCAGGTAAACGGGATCAGAGACCGGGCCGAGCGCAACCTTGTCGACAACACTCGTATCGGTGGAGTCTACGATGACCGCAGCGGACACGGAGATCGGCTGGATGCCCGCATCCGGGATGTCCACATTTCCGGGGTCGTTGTTGTAGTCGAAGGCGTTGATCGGAACAGTCGCGGTTCCATCCGGGCCGATGACAACATCCACGGTCTGTACGTCGAAGGCATTATTGGCCTCGAACTCCGGATGCTGGGTCGCCAAACGGTTGGCCACAATGTCGGCAATGCCGCCATCGGGGTTCGTGACGGGGTTGAAGCCCTTGGTTAGCACCACCCGTACCGTTGCACCGGCCGGGCCATCGATTTCGATCACAGGCTCAGTTCCGCCGTAAACGGCGTTCGTGTCATTTGCGTCGAAGCCGTCCACGGTGGCGCTGACAGTTGGAGCACCGCGCCCTTCAACCGCTTCGCCGACGCTTCCTGCAAGCGAGCCATCTGAGTGGAGATACCCGGTGGCGGTGGAGCCATCGTCGAACACCACAGTGAACTTGGAGCCAATCAGCTCCGCACCCGAAACGCCACCGACATCCCAGCCGTCCAATGCGCCCGGGTCGACACCCAGGGGACCACCTTTGAGCAGGCCAGCGATGGAGTTCGGGTCCATGTCGCCAGAGAAGCCGACGAGTTCGCCATTCTCGAAGCCGCCGTCGCTGCCGTCAAACTTGATCAGCAGCCCACGGAAACCGCCGCTGGCGGGTAAGCCGCCGCCGGACGTATTTGCAATCGGCTGACTGCCCGGCAAGAGATAGGTCTCCCCCGCCTCAAAGACCGCACCTGTGCCATTTCCGCTCTCGGAATTGACTGCAAACGCTTTCGCCGACGTGTCCCCGCCTGTGCCGTCAAAGTCGAACACGCTATCGCCATAGAGGGCATTTCGCACATCGATGAAGACCGCGGCCACCTGCTTTTCACCGGTGTTGGTCAGCTCGAAGCTATTGGCTCCGAAGTTAGATGAGCGGACGTTGTTCACGCCATCCATGACGGTGAGGATTACCGATCCGGTATCGCCCGCGCCGTATTGGCCGTCATTATCGACGCCATCAAGGTTTGCGAGGATATCGTCGACGGGGTCGACATCCTGGCGGGAGAACTCGACCGGCGCACCTGCTGCGTTCGCATTGCCAAGCGTATCTGCCAACGTATCGGCGGCGAGTGACGCGGTGAACAGCGTTCCGCCCCAACCACCGGCGGGCGCTGCGTAGGTGTAGGTGTACACGCCGCCGCCCAGGTCAACGACTGCAGGTGTTCCGAAGACGTCTCCGTCATCGTTGGAGGTGAGCAACAGCTCGTCTCCATCAATCGTTGCGAAGTCGACACCCGTGTCATCGGCATAGGTCACCGTGACCACGAGCGGCGCATTGGCGTTGGCAGGACCGTCGCTTTCGATGACCGCGTCCGGGCCGTCCGTATCGAGGTTGCCATCGGTGAGCGACAGGCTCTCGACACTGACTGTGAACGCTTCATCCGGTCCACCCGTCTGGGTGTGAGTGACACCAAAGGCTGGCACATCGCCGCTGCCTTGGATGGCGTCAAACAAATCTCCAGACGTAAGCGTCTTCGTGCCAATTGTTCCGGAGCTTACCACGGCGCCGGTTTCATCGAACGCTACATAGCTGCCTGTGAAGATCACCTCTGTCGCCGTGACCAGCGTGTCCACCGTCAGCTCAACCGAGGCATAGCTGCTAGCAGTTAGATCGATGGGATTGGCTTTAATGTCAGGGCCGTCGAAGCCTGCATCGTCAGTCTTGCCGGACAGTTCAAACAAGGCGCCCGGCGACCCTGCGACCAATTTCAGGAAATTGCCGCCATCGGTCGCAATCAGCAAGCCATACTGTTCGAAGCTGGACGGCGCTTTATCGCCACCGAAGTATGGATTGTCGAACTTGCCGGTGAACGTGAACTCATCGCCGACTGACGCACCGAAGGTGAAGGCCGACGACGCATTGTTGGTGTCGGTCGCGCTCGATTCGATCTGCAGACGCTTACCGTTCGGCGTATCGACCACCTGCGCCCCGTTGTTGGTGGCATAGTCGAGCTCCTGAACAACACCGTCAAAGGTTGGGTTCACGCCTGTGAAGCCCGCAGCGAACGGCGAGTCGCCGGCCTCAAGTCCTTCGAAGCTGATATCCACGCTTCCAACGGTCGGCAGGTCAACGCCCTGATTGGTGTCATCATAGGCAAACCGATCGGCGGCATTGGTAATGCCGTCCTGGTCGATGTCGTCGTCCTGATTGTTCAGGATGGTGTCCTGGTCGAAGTCTTCATCGAGGTTGGCGCCCGGAGTTGCCGGGTCCGCAATCGTGAAGTTGACCGGGGTTCCAGCAGCATTGGTGTTGGCAGCTGGAGAGGTGTCAGCCACGCTGGCTTCCACCAGAGCGACGGAGAAGCCCGAGCCGAGCCAACCGCCGTCAGGCGCGGCGAACGTGTACGTTGCCGTGCCGTCCTGATTGTCGACAAAGGTCGGTGTCGGGATCACGTCGGCGACATTGTCAGACGTCAGTACAACTTCATCGCCGTCCAAAGTGGCCGGATCGACACTCGTATCGTCAGCAAATGTGGCTGTGACCACGATGTCGGAATTTGTGTCGATCACTGGATCTACGACCAGGGTCGCCGTTGGACCGGCCAGATCCAGATTGCCATCTGTGAGCGAGAGCTCGGACAGGCTGACCGGGAACGGATCGTCCGCCCCGCCCACTTGCGTGTGGCTGATGCCGAAGGCCAGAGCCGTGTCGCCAGCCTGGATCGCATCAAAGATTGGGCCGGATGTCAGCGTCATCGGCGCGAGCGCGCCCGTCTGCAGTGTGTTTCCGTCCGCATCCAGCGTCGTCCAGGTGCCGGTGAAGATGACTTCCGTCTCTGTGACTTCCGCATCAAGGTCCAGCTTGGTCGCCGCATGGGAGACCTTGTCGGCCAATGGGCTGAGCTTTGGCGGGTTGGCATCGTCCACATTGGCCGTCTTGCCGGACAGTTCGAAGTCTGCCCCCGGCGAGCCCGTCACGAACTTCACGAACGTGCCGCCATCGATGCCGATGATCAGGCCATACTGCTCGAAGTCGGCAGGCGTTTCAGGGGTTTCCAGACCGTTGAAGTATGGATTGTCGAACGTGCCTGACAGCGTGAAGTCATCGCTGACCTTGGCGCCGAATGTGAAGGCCGCCTGGCCTTCATTCGTGTCGGTCGCGGAGCTTTCCACCACGAGGCGGTTGCCATTGTCCGTCGAGACAATCTGGGCGCCATTGTTCGTGGCATAGTCCAGCTCGACCGTGCCTGCGCTGAAGGCTGGCATGACGCCGGTGAAGCCCGCTTTGAAGGGCGAGTCACCATCGGCGAGCCCCGCCAGATCGATGTTGATCGCGCCGATATCGCTGAGCTGCACATCACCATCATTGGCGTCATAGGCAAACCGGTCATCCGCGTTGGCCGTGCCGTCTTCGTCGATGTCGGTGTCTGCGGAATTGACCGCGCCGTCGTCGTCGAGGTCTTCGTCGAGATTGGCGCCGACTTCCGCGGACGTATCTTCGATGATCAGCGGTTCTGGAAGCGTCGCCGAGGACGCGTTGCCGAGCGTATCGAGAATAGCGCCTTCAACCAGCGTCACACTGAAGTTGCCAGGCGCAAACCCTCCCACCGGCACAGCAAAAGTGAACGTGACTGTGTTGGTGTCGACATCGAACTCAAAGCTTGTGGCCGGCGTAATCACACCGCCTTCGTCTTCAATCACGAGATCGGTCGGCTCGATGCTTGCTTCATCGATGCCAGTCTCGTCTGCGAGCACGACTGTGATCTGCAAGTCTTCCTGATTGCCAGTCGTGCCGCCCGTGGTGACCGTGGCGGTTGGTCCATCGGTCTCATTTCCAACAACCGCGAAGACCACCGGCGTGCTTGGCAGGGAGGCATTCCCGCCGAGGTCGGAGAGCCCCCCATCCACAAGCGATGCCGTGTAATCACCGGACGTCCATCCGTCGACCGGCGCATCGAAGATCACCTCGATTTGCAGGGTTGTCGGGTTCAGAACGATACCCACAGGCGCAATAGTTCCATCCGGTCCTGTGAGGCTGAAGTCTTCGAGCGCCGCTGTTGAAACATCAAGCGCGCCAGCATCCTGGAAGTCCACGATCACGCGGATTTCACTATCTGGATCTGCCGGACCGGTCGGCAGCAACACGACCTCTGGCGGAGTTACATCGTTCAGCTGAACGGTGAACGTGTCGGTGATGCTGTTGTTCTCTGGATCGCTCGCCGTCACGGTGACTTCGATGGACTGACCGGTGAGCTCGTCAGGCGCTGTCCCTGAAAGACCATTTTCGTCCAGCGTGATCCAATCCGGCAGCGGGCTGCCATCGGACAGGGTTGCCGTGGTCGTGACCAGACCGCCTTCTGGATCGGTGAAGGTGAACGGGATGGTGAAGGCCGCGCCCGCATCCACTTCCAACAGATCTGGAATGTCATCTCCGGTTGGAGGCTCGTTGGCAGGTGTGTCGCCCGTGCGGGTGAAGGCCACCTTGTCGACGCGGACAAACTCGCCGTCGCCTCGCAGGCCGGTTAACGAGAAGTCGTCGCCTTCCTCGATCAGGATATTCTTGAACTCGATGGTGCGCAGGTTTTCACCCTGTGCAGCGTTGCCGGGTCCATCATTGTCCCAGATCCAGCTGCCCACCGTCTCACCGCCAACGGCGATCGATGCGGTGGACTGGCCATCGCTCTCGTCGAAGTAGGTCACCGCGATTGTGTACACGCCCGGTGTCACGCCTGCTGGCAGGTCAGTACTGACCGTGCTCTCCTCTTTGGAGTTCAAGCGGATCAAGGCGTTGTTCGAAGCATCTCCTGCGCCCTGGGCGAAGAAGGCGCTATTGTCCAATCCGGTGAAGTCTTCCGCTTCCAGTTCAATTGGATCGGCGGTGACCGGAGGCTCTGGGTCATCACTGACAATGGTCACTGCGAGCAGGTTCGCGTTCGGATCAATCGTTCCGCTCGTCGTCGATGTCAGCGTCAGGTTGAGCGCTTCGTCGGCCTCGAAGTCGGTGTCATTGAAGATTTCCAGGATCACCGCAGCGGTGTCCTCGCCGATATCGAACGTAACCTGGCTTTCCGGGATCGCGCGATAGTCTTCGTCGGCCTGAACATCACCCGTGATTTCGAATGTGACCGTCGTTTGCTCTGTCGCTGCCTCAGAGAGTTGGATGGTCAGGGTCAGGCCATCCTCATTCTCTTCGAAGAGGGTCAATGCACCGGCCTGAACCAGCGAAACGATAACCGGCACAGGGATCACTGTAACCGTCGAAGCCGCGCTTTCGTTGGTGTTGCCTGCAGCATCGAAGACCGATCCGGCGAGCAGAGTCACATCGAGCGTCTCCGCAGTCCAGCCGCCAGCCGGAGCGTCAGCGGAATAGGTCGCAATGCCGTTCAGGACATCAAAGTCTACGAGCGCCGCGGTAACGGTCGTCGTGCCGTCGCTGATGGTCAGTTCGTCGCCATCAATCGAAGCCTCGTCGAGCGCCACATCGTCACTGAACACCACGCTGATCGCGGCAGCATCGAACGGCGTTGCCACATCCGTTGCAGGCTGGATGATGCCCGTTGGAGCCGTCAGATCCTGATCGTCCTCAGTGACACTGACAGAGCCCGTTGCGGCCGTTGAGTCGACCTCGAAACCCTCGTCCGTGATGGACAGGATTGTGACCTGAACAGTTTCAGTACCGTTGTCCTCATCGTCGTTCGGCGCACTCACAACCAGCTCGCCGACACCGTTGGCATCGAACTCCAGTGTTTCCGTGGTGACCTCTGCGTCGCCATCCCCAATCTTGACGGACACTTCTGCGGAAAGCGTTGCGCTTTGCGCTTCGGAAAGCTGGACCGCAAAGACCAACGCGGTAGCGCCAACGTCCCCGCTCTCTTCGACGGGATCGAGATCCGAAATGGAGACCAATACGGGCTCAGGCACCTCGACCGTTGCAGATGTGCTGCCCGCCGCAATCGGATTGCCAGCGAGGTCCGTCACGGAAGCTGCCGCAAGCGAGGCGGTAAACTCGCCATTTTCCCATCCGCTAACCGGCGGCGTGAAGGTGTATGTGGCCACACCGGTTTCAACGTTGAAGTCGAAGTCGCTGGCGATCAGATCGGTGACACCTGGGCCACTGAGCAAGACGTCGCCTGGTGCGACGGTCTCGACTTGGAGCGCCACATCGTCGGTGATCGTGACTTCGACGATGATCGGCGCGTCCGCATCCGTAATCGTGTCGATCTGCGCGAATACAGCAACCGGCGCTGTGGTGTCCGGTGCAGCTTCCACGTTTAGGGTGATCTCAACCGTGGCGGCTTCGGCTTCAGCGATGTCCGTGGCCCCAACTGTGATGGTGTAGCTGCCTTCGGCTAGTGTGGCCGGGACGGTGACGGTCGTACCATCGATTGTAATCGATGGATCGGAGGCCGAGAGCACTGGCGTAACCACATCCCCGACATCGACATCATCGAATGTCAGGAACGGCGCGAGATCGATGACCGTTTCCTCGCCCGCCGTAGCCGTCGCGGTGTCCGTGGTGCTCTCAACTGTCGGTGCATCGTTGGTGTTGTTGACGGTCAGGTCGAAGAGCGCGTCCACACTCTGTCCGGCCGCATCCGTCGCCGTCACTTTCACGGAGACCGTGCCCACATCATCATTCTCGGGCGTGCCGGAGAAGGCCCCAGTATCTGCATCAAATGAAAGCCAGGCTGGAAGCGCTGTGTCGTCGGCCAGCGTCGCCGCAAGCGTCAGATTCTCCGCACCGCCATCATCGGCAAAGGCATCTGCGGGGACCGTGAAGTCATAAAGGGCGTCTTCGTCGGTCGATTGGGCCGCAATGCCCTGATCAATTGTTGGTTCCTCGTCTACCGGATCAGCGATCTTGACCACTTCAATGGCTTTCAAGGCTGAGCGCTGGTTGTCCAGTTGAGAAATGGCCTCAATGTCTAGGATGCCATCTTCGCTGACCACAACCTGAACCGTGCGCATGAACGCACCCTTCGGCCCGGCAATCGCGATCTGGTCAATATTGTCCAGGGCCGGATCAACCGTGCCCTCGACGGCCACGTCCATGACGCGCCCATTGACGGCATCGACGCCGCCAAACAGTTCGGCGAAGAACAGGCGCACTTCGACTGTGGTGCCCGCTTCGACAGGGAACTCGTAGGTCAGATTTGTCGTGTCTTCAGGGTCTGGATCGCTGCGCTCTGTGTTGAAGATAATAAGCGGCGTATTGGCCAGCACACTGGCATCCGGGAGGATTGGGCCTGGGTGCGCGCTGCCATTGTTGCCATCGTAGAGGTCACCTGTGTTGGTAGAGTTCGCCACAAGGTATGGGCTGTTGCCCGCCGCACCCGTAATCCCCGTGTCGGCTGTCCAGGCTGGACCATCATCGATGGCCGCCACTTCAGGCCCGCCTACATTGACCCGGAACAGGACATCGCCGGCCGGCGGGATAACGGTATCATCCTCGGTGACCGTGCCCGTCGCGGAGTCTGCCGTTGTATCCACCTCAAAACCAGGCGTTTCGATGGAAACGAGCTCGAGCGTAATGTCATCATCGCCCGTATCGACGTCATCATTGTCGACCGGCACAATGAGCGTGCCAGCACCCGTGGCGTCGAAAGCCACGGTGAAGGTCTCAAGGGTCGGCTCGGCACCATTGATCGAGACATTGGCCGTGATTTCGAGGCTTGCCTCTGCAGCTTCGGAGAGTTGGAGCGCGAAGTTCACATCTGTTGTGCCTTCGTCTCCCGACTCCTCGATCGGTGCGGCATCGGACACTGACACCAGTACTGGAGGCGCCTCCAGTGCGGTGACTTCGACATACTGGTAGGAGACATCATATGTCGAAGGCGAGCTGCCGCCGGTCGACGTCTGAATGACACCCACACCAAGCGGCGCGCCAGATTCCACCAGTGTTTTCAGGTTGTTGCCCTGGGACGGCAGGTCGATGAGCGTGATTGTTCCGACCGTCTGATCGGGAGCGCCGATCACATTACCGAAAGCGTCGTAGAAGGTGTAGAAGGCCGTCGCCACAGCGCCAAGGTCCGGATCGATGGAGACCTCCAGGCGAATGGAGACTTCCTCTGCGCCTGCTGGCGTCGTCGTGCCACCTGCCGTGGTTGTTCCGGATCCGTTGCCATTATTGGGGTTGGTGTTGTCCTGGGCCAGTTCGAACTGCGCCCCGGCCCGTCCGTACACGGCCTTAACGAGGGTGTTCTGATCAACGCCAATGACCACGCCCGTTGCCTGGAAGTCCCCAGGTGTCTGGTCGCCATCCGCCACCGAGTCAAAGTCCGGTATTTCGAAGCGTGTCTCCACGCTCAGGCCGTTTTCAGCCGAGTAGGCTGCCACGAACGCGTTCTGCTGGGAGTTTCCATTGCTGAAATGGTCGCCCGTTGTCACGTTGATGTTCAGCGAACCGCCCGACACCTCCGCATTGTTCAGGTCGACCTCTTCGGCGCCGCCATCGTTTGGCAGTTCGTTCGGGCGCACCAACGCACCGGTCAGCCCGTTTTCAAACGGTGTACCGTCGGTGTCGAATTCGAGGCGAATGCTCTCGCCGGCTGCCAGTGCGGTGCCGGCATTGGTGGCATCAAAGCGGAACGTCTCCACGCCATTAGCCGCGCCGTCACCATCAATGTCATCGTCTTCGAAATTGAGGAGCCCGTCCTGATCGAGGTCGTCATTTGGGGCCGAACCGATCGGCGCGAGGGTGTTGTCGTCATTGACCGGGAAAGGTTGGCTAACGGAAACACCCGGCTGGCCGGACTCGTCTGTCGCGGTGACGGTCAGGTCGAGGAACTCCGCGGTTTCGAAGTCGAGAACGGTCCCGGCCTGCAGGAAGATCTCACTGTTGTTGACAACCTCGAAGACGCTGTCCTGCGGCACGGAGACCACGACTGGGCTCTGGCCGTCGTCATCGAAAATGACATCAGCAATCTTAATCGCGACGCTGGTATCCGCGGTTTCGTCGATGGAGTTGAGCACAAAATCGAGCGTGAGATTCGTCGGCGGCAAGTCTGGGTCGTTGTTGCCGACATCAGCGACGGAGACCGTGAAGGACACAGGCGTTGCGCTGTCGAGCACACCGTCTGTTGCAAACACGGCGACGGTGTAGTCGCCAGCTGCAACGCTGTCGTCAACTAAGAGAGTCGCTCCATTGAGGTCGAAGCCGGCGACCTGGTCGACGTCAACATCGTCAATGGTCACCTTCAGCGTCGGCGCGTCGTTCTGGTCTTCGTCCGCCAGGACAAGTCCAGAAAGATCGGCGGACCCCGCCACGCCAGCATCTGTCTGAACGTCAGCAATCGTCCCGGTGATGGTTGGGGCCTCATTCACATCTGTAAGCAGCGCGCCAAGCGCCGCGGAGGTCGCTGAACCAACGGCATCAGTGGCCACGACCGAAACATCGAAGCTTGACTGGCCCTCGAAGTCGAGACTTGCGCCCGCACTCAAGAACAACTCATTGCCCTGAATTTCGAACAGACCTTGATCGGCCCCTTCAAGCGTCAGCGTCACGGGGCTTGCGGCATCGTCGGCAACCACAATGTCAGCGACCTTGATGGCCGCTGTCGTATCAGCGTCCTCGGGCAGAGCGACGATGTTTTCAAGCATCACGCTTGTCGGCGCGGTGTCGGCTGGGCCGTCCAGCGACCGGATCGTCAGGAAGTCGTAATTTGCAGTCAGCTCGTTGGCTGCACCGGCGCCGAAATCGGTGACAAAGATCCCGTAGGCAAGGTTGCCATCACCGCCGGTGAGCGGGTTGGCACCGTCCATCGCTGCAAGCAGGCTGCTATTGGCGAGAATATCGGCCGGTGGGGTGGTGAAGCTCTCAAGGAGGGCGCCGTCGGCTGCTGCGAAGAAGTCGACCTGGGCTACAATCTGACCATTCGTGCCAGCCGACCGGTCAACGATCAGGCGGAACTCAATGTCCCCGACAAGTGAGAGGTCGACAGATGGGCCACCATCCGCACCGAACACATAGTTCTTGTCGCCGCCCTCAAGAGACTGATTGTGCCCAATCTGGAGCCGTGGCGGATTGGGCCCGTTGTCCGATACAACGAGCTTGACGAAGTCATCGACACCGCCAGCGCCAAGCGTAATGCCGAACTGCTCGAAACCACCTGTCGCCCCGGTATTCGCAAACCATTCAGCGCTGTTGGCACGCGCATGGACTTCGAATGACGTTGCGCCGGAGACGTCGACTGCCGACTGATATCCATCCGCAAGTGTGTTGTTCGTGACCGAGTCGTTAGCTCCGCCATTGATCGGGAACGCATCGAAAATGTCGGAGGTGACGCTGAGCGATCCTCCGGAAATCGACACTTTGTCTTCGTTCGTCCGGTCGCCGTAAGGATCGGTTTCGCTTGCGTTCGGATAATCGAAGGCCGGATTGACGAGGATACCGGTGAAACCACCCTCAGCGGAGAACGGATTCGTGGTGTCGGTGTTGAAATTCTGGGTGAACTCGCCGCCTGGCGTGAGCACCTTGTCGTCACCATTGCTGCCATCATAGGCAAACGGATCGTCTGTGTTCAGAATGCCGTCACCGTCGATATCGGTTGGCGAGACTGTTGCAACCGCTTCGCTGACAATCTCCAGCGTCGTCTCGGACAGATCCTGGTTCTGGTTGAACCACAGCGTATAGGTGCCTTCCTGCAGCGGCAGGCTGAGGCCGGTGGTCGGCTGGCCCGCGTTCTCAACGCTGGTGCTCGCCAGAAGCGGCAGGATGTCGTCGCCAATCTGCGATCCGCTATAGACCGTACCGCCGTCGAGGACCGCGCTTCCGCCTTCAATGTCGGCCTGCGTCGGGACGGAGTCCCCCTGTTGGATGCCGAGGAAGGCGGCGTTTCCGCCTCCGACATAGTCTGCGAGCGTAATGGCAGTGACCTGCTGTCCGGCCGCAACCGTAAAGGTGATGTAATCCGCATCGCCATTGTCGCCTGTGGAGATCAGGGTGTTGGTGCCCTCATTCAGCGTCACATCATCGGGGTCAGTGTTGGTGTTGGACCAGTCCCCTCCAGGTGCATCGGTGCCATTGAAGCTGTCGACCACAGGGGCGACATCATCGTTCTCAATCGTGGCCGTACCGTCGACCGTATTCACGGTCACGCCAGCCGGCGCCGCGGTTGGAGCACCCAGTTGTACGGTGAAGGTTTCGTCGGCCTCCACGAGATCGTCATTGACCAACGTGATGACGACCGTCTGATCAGACGTCGTTCCTGCCGGGAATGTCACTGAGCCATCCTGGTTCGGCGTCGTGTCGACCCCGATTGTGGCCGTACCATCAACCAGGGTGAAGGGGACCGTAATATCCCCGTCCGCGACGGCCTCGCTGATGGAGAAAGTGATCGTGATTTCACCTGTGGACTCATCGGCGGAAATGTCCTGAGCCGTGACCGTGACGGACTGGGGAGCATCCCCGGGCACCACGATCTCGATCGCCTTGATCGAGGGGTTCTCGACACCGTTCAGGAATTCAAGATCAAGCATGCCGTCGGCGTCGACCGCCACGACCGCAGTACGAACAAAGCCGGTGTTTGCGCCCGCGCTGGCGAATTGGTCAATGTCGTCAAATGCGGCTGGCACGGTTCCATCAACCGCCACGTCGAAGACACGATTTCCGGCCGGCGTGCCGTCCATATCAGCATCGTTCTCAGGGGTTTCGATACCCGCAAAAATCTCGGCGAAATAGAGCCGGACCTCGACCTCATCACCAGGGTTGAGGCCGTGATCGCTCGCCACGTCGAAGCTGTATTTCAGCGTCGGGGCGCCAGCACCGCGGTCGCCTCGCTCAGAGTCGAAGAGCGCCAGCGGGACGTTCGCGGCATCGCCCAGCGCGGTAAGGACGTTTCCAGGATACGAACTGTCAGCATCGTTGTTATATGTCGTGCCGACGTCTGGTGCGTCCGCCAGATAAGGGCTGTTACCAGCCGTGCCGATGATGCCGGTGTCTGCACCCCAATCGGGCCCGTCATCATTGGATGCGACGACCGGGCCGCCCGTATTGACGCGATACAGGACATCGCCGGGTTCCAGCGGCGCAAAGTCGTTGTCGAAGATCGTGACAGTGGCCGTTCCCTGGTCGACGCTGGCTGTCACCGTCGCTTCAGCAGGCGCTGTGATGTTTGCGCCATCAATCGAGACCGTGAAGGTTTCAGTGCCTTCCAGATCGGTATCTTCGCCGATCAATATGGTCGCGGTCGCAGTCTGGCTGCCATCGAAGACAACCGTTTGAGGTCCATTGTCAGGCGAGAAGTCGATTCCCTGAGTGGCAGTACCGTCCGCAAGGGTGAACGGCACTGTGACCGGTCCCTCGGTAACCGGTGCGCTGAGCTCGAACGTGACAGTTGCAGTGCCGTCGCCCTCGTTGACGGAGACGTCTGCAACAGAAACTTCAGCAACGCTGCCTGCGGGTGGCCCAGCAAGCTCGATGACCTCAAACCCGTTGACGGTTGGGTTTTCGACCTGCCCGAGGAACACGACATCAAGTGAGCCGTCGAGCACGGTGCCCGTCCAGGTCAGCACGCCGCCAACCTGATGACCAAAGTCCGCCGAAAGGTCCACATCAGCGAACGCCTCGACCCCTTCGATCTCAATATCGAAAACGCGCTGTCCGGGCGCCGACGTGCCACCAAAGCCGTTACCGGCGAAGATGTTGATCTGGTAGGTGCCACCGGGCTCGACATCGAAAGACCACGTCATGTTTGGATCGGCTGGCGGATCCCAGCGTTCCTGGGCGAAAATTGTCTGGGGCACATAATCCGCGACAGAGCCATCGCGACCCACGATATTGTGGGTAGATACATTACCCGTGTTGACTGAGAACCCTTTGCCGGATTGCGCGCCGGTCCCGGTATTGGCCGCCCACGGCAGCTGGATCGGGTCGTCTGCGGCGGCCGCAATTTCGGCTCCCCCGGCATTGACCCTGTAAAGGACATTACCCGCATCGTCGCTGTCGATCGTGATCGTCGCAGAATCGGCATTGGCCTTGCCGATCACGGCCAATTCGCCAGCGTCGATCGACGCCAGATTGATCTCGATTGTCTCGTTGGCCTCTGGCAGATCGTCATCAACGATAGATACGTTGAGCGGTGCGCTGGAGCTTCCGGCTGAAATGGTAACCGGGGACGTTGCGCCGATCGTGAAGTCATCGGTCAGCGTCGCTGTGCCATCGAGCGCAAAGTTGATGATCACGTCCTCGGCGAGGGTGATGGCGTTGCCGAACTCGTCCTGCAGTTCGAGCGTCAGCGGAATGGTTCCCGCAGTCTCGTCCACGGTCGTGTCGCCGCCCGTCAGGACAACAAACGCGTCCACTTGAGGGGCAAATCCGGCAACCTTGAACTCGTCGTAGGTGACATTGACGTTTTCGTTTTCGTTTGCGCCGGCCGGAGCATCAGGCGCGATGTTGGATGTCCCGATGTTGCCAAATGCCAGCGGGTGCGGAACGCCGTCTACGGTGAAGTCACCTTGAATCGCGGCCAGCACATCGCCGGTCGTCTGAACCGGGTTCAACTCCGTGAAGGCGCCCGAGGTGATGCCATCCGGACTGATGCGGAATTTCGGCGTCACGGTGCCTGAGACTTTGTCGACATCGAACAAGAACTCAACAACGGCATCGGACGGGAGCCGTTGCACCCCGCCCACATCTTCGAGAAGGTTCGAGACGTCGATGCTCTGGGTCGCTTGCTGGATGTCGCTCTCTTCGTAGTGCAGGACCACTTCCAGAGTGCCGCTGCCGGAATAGGCAAGCACCAGGCTCATGAAGCTGAACTGATCACCGGTACCGATCTGGAGACCTGCTTCTGATCCATTCTGGTAGAAGCCGGTGAGAATCGCATTCATCACGGTGGAGATTTCCAGACGTCCGGCGTCGTCACCGGGCATGACCGCGAACGTCAGGGCATCTTTCTGGTCGTTGGCGTCACCCTTTGCAGTGCCGGAACGAATGTCCTTGATCTGGAGGCCGGAACCTGCGCCGCCCGGGATCACATTATCAGATGAGGTCAGGAGACCGCCCTCGGCTGACGGATCAACCAGATTGACCATGAAACCGAGCTGGCCGATGCCACCCGGCCCGCTCAGCGGATAGGATTCTGCTGAGAGGTTGTAGGTGAGCGTATCGCCCGCATTGACCGTTGTCGTGGTGCCTTGAGGGTCCAGAACATGGTCGAAGCCCTGGACACCGGAATAATCGTAGTAGTCCAGGATGTGGTCGATACCATCATCGTCCTTGTCGAGGTCGGCGCCGGCCGGCTCGCCACCCGCTTCAAACACCGTGATCTTGTTGGCACCACCGAGTGATCCGACCCAGATGGTGTTGTTGAAGAGGCCCAGGCCATCTACGCCGGCATCACCCACAGCATCGATGCCGAGCGTATTGCCCTTGCTGACCGTGCCGACGAAGCCCTGATCGGCCGCCTCGATGATTGTGTCCGGATCGGAAAGGTCACCATTGCCCTTCGCGACGACATCAATGTTGCCGTTGACGTCCCGCTTGATCCACTTGACGTTGTTGCTGCCATTGGTCTTCGTGACGAGGATCGCCCCCTGAAGGGCGCCTCCGAAGGCCGTGCCGGTATACTCGGCAAGGCCGTTCCATGACCCCTTGTCGGCGTCGAGTGCGCCGTCTGCGACCGAGCCCCCTTCGTTGTAGACGCCGGCGGCCGGATTGATCAAAGCTGCATCGACGACCTGATCCCAATCGGATGGCAGCACAAGCCCATCATCCTCTTGCCCAATAGCGGCCAAGGGCGTGTCACTGAGCTGACGCCACTGACTAATGGGAAGGGTCTGGCTGCTGTTTGGACCTGTGGTCGGCGAGGTCCAGAGCCCCGCATCGGCACCGGAGGCAACTACCGGGTTCGGATGCCCCGCGTGGAAGCCCTCTTCGAACTCGTGCAGGTTATCGAAATTCTGGGTCTGGTTGACGTTGTTCGGCGCGTTAGTGACCTTGCCAGTGAGAGGGTCCGTAACCGCGACACCACCCCAGCCACCATTGGCGCCGTTATCGTAGGCGTAGTACTTGCCGTCTTCGGTTTTCAGTACGTCGTAGAGGTTGCGGTAACCGGACGAGAAGATCTGGAGCGGGTTGCCGACCAATAGCTTGGCCTGGTTCAAGCCATCATTACCGCCGCGTACGCCAGTGATGTTGTCTTCTGCCGAACCTCCTTCTTGGTTAAGGACTGTATCAAGAACGCCATCATTGTTTGTGTCGACAATCTTGGTCGACACGAAGTTGTCCATATCATCGGTGTCGATGTCGCCGTCACCATCCTGGTCAAGCAGCCAATCGGGAAGGCCATCGGCCCCATCGACAAACTCAACAGCGCCGCTATCGGTCGGGTCGACCGTCTGGCCATCGCTGTCGACTGGGACGTTCGCCCCGTTCCGCAACAGTGTTTGGTTGTCGACGAATTCAACCACCGTATCGAGCTGCCCGTCGAAGTTTGCGTCGATCCAGACTTCGTTGCCTTGGCTATCCAGGAAGTTCGTGCGGGTTGGATCGTCTAGCGTCGGCAAGTCGAAGATATGATCAATGTCCGGATCAACGCTCTTCTTGGCCGCTTCAATCACTGCCAGCTTGTTGAGATCGGCCGAAAGGACCGCGCCCGAGTGGGTATATTCAGGCAGGCCCACAAAGTTGACTGATGGAGCGCCCGCGTTGGCATGGCCGCCAGAGGCAATGAGCAGGATCGGATTGCCGTCACCGTCTGTTGTGAGCTCAAGGCCATTGGTGGCGTGGTTTTCTTCCGAGCGTGGGAGACCCCGGATCAGGTCGATCGCTTCGTTTTCTACAATGTTCTCTGGATCTGTCGTGTCCAGCGTGATGCGTGTGATGATGCCTGAATTGGTGTCGAGGCCCACATCACCACTTCCACCGTTATTGCCGGCTCCGATCTTGATGTCGCTGTGGGAGACATAGACGATCGTTTCGCCGGTGACTTCGTCAGTCGTCACGACAATCCCGAGCGCTTGCCGGTTGCCATTGTTTTCGAACTCGCCGTCATCATTGAAGTTCGGGGCGCTGAGGTCATGCGTCCACTGGATCTCACCCGTATAGCCTGTGGTCTCGCCATCGGCGTTGGTCTGCTTGTTGACCTGAATGGCATAGACAAAGCCGTTTCGACCGACAGCATAAAGCAAACCGTCGTCGCCCCATTGCAGGGCGGTAGCGCCGCCATTGATAGAACCATTGGTGATGACAAGGTCGAATTGTCCGAATTCGATAGGTTCCATTTTCTAATGCTCCGGTAGCGTGTCGGTTGAATGTCTATGATTGGCGAGTGGGGGGCGTCCGCATCCGGCGGAGCGGAAGCCGTGTAAGCGGAGTGGGGGCAGGCCGGCCTTGGGATCGAAAGTCTCCGGCGCATTGATTTCATTGAGTGTCAGTGGGTCTATGCGGCCAAGCTCGGCGCAAACTGGCTTGTGTCTTGATCCGGCGCTGGCGTCGGGCTGGCGATTTGCCGGAACGTTGGATAAGCGCGATCTTGTGGGTGCCAGAATTCCGAAGAAGACGGCCTCGCCACAGAAATTCGCAGTGTTACTGAGCACCCCAACCTCCAGGGCCGATGGGGTTATCCGCCTTCTAGGTGCGGATCGCAGGTCCATCGACTAACAAGACGTTAAGGCGCGAGCTGCAATTGCAACAACACGTTTATCCGCTGAGGGGAACCGACATTGCCCATTCTCCGAATAGGCGCAATTTGCGACATGACGCTTCTGAAATTTTGACCTTGGACGTGCTATCCCACGAATATGGCACTTGCGTTGCAAGCGTCAGGGGTGCTTGGATTTTCAGAGACTTAGAGCTTGGAGCGCGGTGTTGACGCCTAAAGAACGAAGTGAAACGGCCCAACTACCCCGGAAGGCGATTTCGGCATCTCGCAAAACCTTCATGGGCTTAGTGGTTTTTAGCTTTTTCACCAGCCTACTGATGCTCACTGGCCCCCTCTACATGCTCCAGGTTTATGACCGGGTGCTGATGAGTCATTCCATTCCAACACTGGTTGCTCTTACAGTACTCGTCGCAGGTCTCTACCTGACCCTCGGCATTCTCGACTGGTGTCGGCAAAGCCTTTTCTCCGTTGCAGCGTCCCAGATCGAGGGTCGACTGGCCGAGCCCGCCATGGAAACCGCGTTCAACTACAATCTCAGCGATCCGGGCCGCACCAGCGATCAATCCCTGCGCGATTTGCGCACCGTGCGCCGGTTCATCTCTAGCCCGACACTTCCCGCGCTGTTCGACGCTCCATTCGCACCTCTGTTCTTCCTTGTTCTGTTCATGCTCCATTGGGCCTACGGGCTCTGGGCCCTTGCCGGAGCCTTTGTTCTGGTATCGCTCGCGTTCATCAACCAACGGGTCAACCGCGCCGCCATTGAAGATGCCGAACGCGAAGAGCGTATTGCCCAGGGCCAGGCCGGAGAAATCCTCCGCCAGTCTGAAGTCGTTGCCGCACTCGGTATGCGCGACCGGATGCGGGCGCGATGGAAAATGGCGTTCGACTCCTCGGATACGTCGATGACCAAATCGGGCACATCTCTTAGCGGCTTTACCTCTGGCACAAAGGCCTTCCGCTTGCTGCTCCAATCCGGAATCCTAGGCTTGGGCGCATGGCTTTCCATCATTGGTACATCCACGCCCGGTGCAATGATTGCAGCATCCATCCTCATGGGCCGGGCCATTGCTCCAATTGAGCAGACCGTAAACCAGTGGCGCAGCGTCGCCGGGGCACGCTCGGCCTGGGCCGGGCTGAAAAAGGCCTTTGAAGGACGCGGTGATGAAACCGAGCCCATGGAACTTCCGCCCATCCGAGGACAGGTCTCGTTTGAAAACGTCATAGCGGCCCCGCCGGGCGTACGTACGCCAGTCCTGAAGCGCGTGAGCTTTGCCGTGAAGGCGGGCACAATCCTTGGCGTTATCGGCCCCAGCGCCTCGGGTAAATCCACGCTGGCGCGCGTCGCAATCGGCTTGTGGCCGACGCTGGGTGGATCGGTGCGGATTGATGGGGCTGAACTCGATGCCTATGACAGCGACCGCCTCGGCGCGCAGCTCGGCTATCTGCCCCAGCGTGTGGACCTTTTTGCCGGAACGGTTCGCGAGAATATTTCCCGCTTTGACCCAATGGCCGAGCCAGAAAACATTATCGCAGCCGCCCAGGCGGCCAACTGCCATGAGTTGATCCTGCGTCTGCCGGACGGCTATGACACGCAAATCGGCATGTCGGGCGCCTATCTCTCCGATGGGCAGCGCCAACGGATTGGGCTGGCGCGGGCGCTGTATGGAAATCCAGCGCTTGTGGTGCTGGACGAGCCAAACTCCAACCTGGATTCCGAAGGCGACACTGCCCTTCAAAATGCGATTGTTGGCTTGAAACAACGCGGTGCGAGTGTGCTGATCATTGCCCACCGACCCAACGCAATCACCCATTGCGATGACCTGTTGGTGCTGACAGAGGGCGAAGTCCGTCTCTTTGGGAAACGCGATGAAGTGCTTGCCCAATTCACTCAACCCGGCGCACAGGAACCGGGCCGGGTCGTGCCGGTGAAACGAGGAGACGGGTCCAATGGTTAGTCTTGCAGGCGCGCCCATGGGCCCGGCCCTTCCCGCTCCGAATGGCGGCCGGACCGTATCGGCGAAAAAGTACTTCATCATCGGCTGGGCCGTCATTGCGCTCGTGTTCGGCGGGCTCACCGCCTGGTCCATATTCGCGCCGTTTGAAGGCGCGGTGATTGCCCGGGGCACCGTGTCCGTTGAATCGCGCCACAAGGCCGTGCAGCACCTTGAAGGCGGGATTGTCGCTGAAATCGCCGTGCGCGATGGCGACCGCGTTGAAGCCAACGAACTCTTGTTGCGCCTCGATGGAACGCCGATTCAGGCCCAGCTTGATAATGTGGATGCCCGCCTCGTTGACCTGCTTGCCCGGGAGTCGCGACTGATCTCCGAGCGTGATGGCAGCAGGGATCTGACCCTCCGCCTTCTGCCAGACGAGATTGCAGGCCTGCCCGGCCTCGACATCTCCCTTGCCAGTCAGCGCACTCTGCTGGATGCCCGGGCTGAGACCCGCCGCACCCGCGTGAACATTCTCAACCAGAGAATTGCCCAGCTGCGCGAACAAATCCTCGGTTACGAGTCCGAGGTTGATGCGCGCATGTCCCAGACCTTCCTGATCCAGGACGAACTGGCCAGTCTCGAAGCCCTCCTCGCCGAAGGCCTGGCCCAGCGCCCGCAGGTCCTGGCGCTCCAGCGCGAAGAAGCCCAGCTTCTTGGCCAAATTGAATCCCTGCGCGCCCAGAAATCCTCGACGCAAGTCCAGATCGGGGAAGCAGAACTGGAAGTGCTCTCTCTCACCGAAGGTTTTGCCGAAGAAGTGATTTCCGAACTGACCCAGGTGCAAACCGAGATTGCCGGACTCCTGACCGAACGCACGGCGGCGGCAGACCGGCTGAAACGCCTCGATATCCGCTCGCCGCGCGATGGCATTGTGCTCGGGTCTCGCACCAATACGGTGGGAGGTGTCATCGCGCCGGGCGATCCGGTGATGCACATCGTGCCCGAAAACGACCGCCTGGTCTCCCTTGTGCGAGTGATGCCCCAGGACATCGACAAGATCACAGTGGGGCAGACGGCGCGCCTTCGTTTTTCTGCCTTCGCCCAGGACGAGACACCAGAGGTACCCGCAACGGTGCGGACCGTGTCTGCCGACGCGCTCCAGGATCCGGCGACAGGCATGCCCTATTACGAGGTCACCATCGAAATGCCGGAAACCCTGCCTCTGGCCGATGAGTTCCGCGTGGTGCCTGGCATGCCGGTTGATGCGATGATGCAGACCGAGAGCAGGAATGTTCTCTCCTACCTGACCAAACCGCTGCAGGATTCCATGTCCCGGACCTTCCGCGAATAGCGCTTTGTTGAGAACGGGGCGGCGCCTCCCCGGCAGCCTAATCGGCAGTATCGACAGCACCAGCGGCCGCAAACCCGATGGGACGCGGCGATCTGAGCGAAATTAATGGCGAAGCATGAGCTCGCGGGTCCGGCCGCCTCAACTCGTATCGAGATGGGGAAGATTACGGAAAGTGCCCGCAAAACACGCCGTCAGTTCCGGCGGTGGCAGGGTCCGAGGAGTGATCACGGACACTAGCGTTTTTCGATGAACGAACGCCCCACAGAGCCCTGCCTGCGCCAGGACCTGAGGGCACCGAGTAAGATGTGGATTGCCGACGTCCAGCGTCGCGAGATGTACGCGCTGCGCGCCGACCTCCAGACCCGCATCCCACTTCGGCGCGTCGGGATCGATCACGTCATAAATCCGGATCGCGCCCCACCAGGTCACTTCAAAGGTGATGAGCCCGTTGCCGCTGGCTTCGATGCGCAGGCGCAGGAAATGGGCGAACTTCCACAGGTTCCAGAAGAAAACCGGCCAGAAGAACGGGTGCACAATCTCGCGCCAGCGCAGGATTTGGGAGCGGGTGTCCATGGCCTTGAGGCTGGCACATGGGTCACCCCGGTAGGATAGTCTGATACCATTCGCACAGCGCCACCCTCATAAGATGTATTATTTAGCTTCTTACATGCTTAACGGGTGGACGATCGAAACTGGAATATTACATCGCTGTCACAGATCGTTCTAACCCCTTAGGTCTTTTCGACTTACCGCCACGCCTATGAGGCTGGCGGTCTTTTCGTTTTAGCCACAAAACAGGCTCGGTTTGGACGCGCGGCGCCAAGACCATTTACATTCCAGAACAGTTGAGGTGGCATCGCGGCAGCTCAACAAGGTAACCGTTTCGATGACTAAACCCTACATCCTCTACGGCATGGCAGCGTCGCTCTACACTGGTAAAGTACGCGCCCATATGCGCCACAACGCGGTGCCATTCATCGAACACAAGGCTGGCGGTCAACGGTTTGCAACGGTCGTCAAGAACGCCGTGAACCGCTGGATTTTCCCCGTCGTTGAAACACCTGATGGTGCGTTTCTTCAGGACGGGTCCGTCATTCTGGACCATTTCGACGCTGCGGGATTGTCAAAGCGCTCCATTTACCCCAGCGATCCGCGTCTCATTGTCATTTCGCATCTGTTTGAACTCTTTGGGGGCGAAGGGCTTCTGCGGCCAGCCATGCACTACCGCTGGAACTTTGATGATGTGAACCTCAGTTTCATCAGAGCCACGTTCGAAGACACTCTGCCCGATGGCCTGTCACCTGAAGAGCGCGCGGCGATGTTTGAAAAACCGAGCCAGCGCATGCGCAAGGCCGCAGCTTTCTTCGGCGTCACCCCAGATGTCTATGGCACGATTGAAGAGAGCTATGCCCAATTTCTCTCGCTGCTGAACACGCATTTGACCACGCGGCCATTCCTGCTCGGCGGCTATCTTACGATAGGTGATTACGGACTCTTCAATCCGCTGTATGCCCATTTGGGGCGTGACCCCAAACCGCTCCAGCTGATGCAAACCAAGGCGCCGCGGGTGTTCCGCTGGACCGAGCGCATGAACTCCGCCGAGACGTTCGTGGACGAGACCGTCGAAACGGCCGGCCCGGATATGGTGGATGCTGACGTGCTCCCCGAAACACTGAAAGCGCTGATGGGCTATGTGGCCGAAGAGTATCTGCCAGAGCTTTTGGCTCACATCGCGTTTGCCAATGACTGGCTTGCCCGGCATCCAGATCCGTCATCGGCCCATGATCCCAAGCAACGCGCCATCGGCATGGCCACATTCGATTGGCGCGGGCATGACATCACCACGGCTGTGATGCCCTATCGTTTCTTCCTGCTCCAGCGGATGCAAGATGCATTCGACGCGCTTGAACCGGCTCATGAATCGCAGATGCAATCCCTCTTCAGCGAGACGGGCTTGGCTGCAATGCTGAAGGCGCGCACAACGCGCCGGGTCGTGCGGGAAAACCATCTGGAAGTCTGGGCTTAACCCCGTGGAACGCTAAAAGAGCCGCCTCGGAGTAAGGGCGAAACTGCTCGTGTTGATTGGGGTAGAAATGGTGTGCCGTACAGGATTCGAACCTGTGACCCGCTGATTAAAAGTTAGAGAAATCAAATATCGCGTATGCTCGCGCACGTCCAGCCATCTCCTTCATTCGACAATATTATCAGCGCGTTGTACGGTTCTATGATCGCGAGCGTTCGCTGGCGAACGGCGCAATCCGAGATATTTGGCACGAATTTGGAGGCCCTGATGGCGAGCCGACTGAAGCCCCTGACCTCACTGGATGTGCAACGCCTTAGTGTGACAGCCTTTGTGGGTGGCGCGCCGGGGCTGCAGTGCGTCGTGTCGCCAGGCGGCACCAAGTCATGGCGCCTTTTCTACCGTCTGGCTGGCGGGGGTAAGCGGCGGTCGATGACACTGGGCCGCTACCCAGGCCTGTCCCTTTCGGATGCGCGCAAGCTGGCCCATGAGCAGCTCGCCATGGCAGCGGACGGCACGGATCCGAAGGCGGAACGCGCGATCCGCGTCGAAGCACGGGTGGTTTCCGTGTCTGAAGCGGTCGATCGCTATCTGGCCTGGTACGGATCAAACAACGCGCCGCGCACGCTTGATTCCAAGCAAAGCGCGTTTGCCGTTCACATCCAGCCAAAGCTGGGCGCCCTGCCCCTTGCTGACTTTGGGCGACGGCAAATCCTGGGAGTGCTGGATGGCCTCAGCGACAAGCCAGCCATGCGCCGCCAGCTCTATCTCTATCTCAGCCATTTCTTCGGCTGGTGTGTTGAGCGCGAACTTCTGCAGGCCAATCCGATCTCGGACCTGAAACCGCCCAAGCCGGTTCGTGCACGGGAGCGGGTGCTTTCCGATGGGGAGATCGCCGCCCTCTTCGGCCAGTCCGGCGTGATGGCGACGATTGCAAGGCTCTGCCTGCTCACAGCGCAGCGCCGTGGATCGGTCCAATCCATGCGCTGGGATGACCTCGACACGGAACGGGCGACCTGGACGATTCCCGGCTCAAACATGAAGTCGGGCCGGTTGCATGTGGTCCCCCTGAGCGATCTAGCGCTTTCCATCATTGAGGACTGGCCAAGGCTTGGAGGGCCTTACCTGTTTGGTGTCGGCAGCGATGGCGTACGGCCCTATACCGGAGCATCGAACGGCATGGAGGGCCTGCGCCGGGCACTTGGCAACCCAGACTGGCGGCTGCACGATCTGCGCCGCACCGCAGTTACGCTTGCCCAGCGTCAGGGCTGCAGCCTCGATACGATTCGCGCCCTCACCCAGCACAAGTCCGCTGGCGTCATCGGCATCTATGCGCGTCACGCGTTTGAGGACGAAAAGAAGCAGGTGGCTGAAGCGATTGCGACAGAGCCGGAAGCGCTTCAACAGCACATCGAGTTGGCCAATAAGTGATCATGAGCCGCGCCGTTCGATGGTGCGACTTTGTGCGAATAGTGATCTCGGGCGCAGAATTCAAACTGGCTGAAAGCGGCCCTCTTGAGACGCTCCCGATCTTACTTTGGGTCCCACCCCCTCAATACAATAATTACACCCATACCTCGCACCGCAGCCTGACGCCCCAATCCACCATTGTTTTTGCGAGGTAAGGCGCTAGACCCTCGGCAACCATGCTGACGATTTCTAACCTCGACTTTCGCGTAGAAGCCCGGCCGCTCTTGTAGAGTGCCTCGGCGACCATTTCGAATGGCTGGAAAGTCGGTTTGGTGGGCCGCAATGGCACAGGTAAATCGACGCTTCTGAGACTGATCAGAGAAGACGTTGAAAACCCAAGCGGCGACAGTTCCATTCGTCTTAGCACAGGCGCTCGTCTCGGCTGGGTTGCTCAAGAGGCGGCGCCTGGTGACGAGTCAATAATGGACATCGTCCTGGCCTGTGATGAGGAGCGCGCGGCCTTGATGGAAGAAGCCGATACGGCGACTGACCCAAACCGGATTGCCGACATTCACACGCGTTTGGTCGATATTGATGCATGGTCCGCTGAGGCGCGCGCGGCAGAAGTCTTAATGGGCTTGGGCTTCACGCATGAGGACTTGGCCCGGCCGACGCGAGAATTCTCAGGCGGGTGGCGGATGCGGGCGGCGATTGCCGGCGTTCTATTCTCTGAGCCCGACCTGCTCTTGCTCGACGAGCCGACAAACTATCTCGATCTGGAAGGCGCTGCTTGGCTCGAGACGTATATCAAACGCTATCCGCACACTGTTCTCATCGTGTCGCACGACCGAGAATTGCTCAACCGATGCGTCACCCACACAATGGCGCTGGAGCATAGACAGTTGTCGATCAGTCCTGGCGGCTATGATGACTGGCTCAAACTGCGCGCTGCCAAAGCAGCTCAATTGGAAAGCCAACGCGCCAAGCAGGAAGTGGACCGGGCGCACTTACAAGCCTTCGTCGACCGCTTCCGTGCAAAAGCCTCAAAGGCGCGTCAGGCCCAGTCGCGGGTCAAAATGCTCGAACGGATGCAAGACATAACGGTCCCGATCAGCGAGTGAACGACACCGTTCTCGTTCACCACGCCAGAAGGAAAACTCGCGCCGCCTATGCTGGAATTGCAAGGCGCGACCCTCGGCTATGGCGCCGACGCAGTCATTTTGGATCAGGTCAACCTTCGGCTCGATCCAGATGACCGGATTGCGATTGTCGGTACCAACGGCCAAGGTAAGACGACGCTCGTGAAATCCATCGCCGAACGCCTGCCCCTTATGGAGGGTAAACGCGTGGTGCCGAAAGCGGTGACCATCGGCTATTTCTCACAAGACCAGATGGACGAACTGACGCTTGGCGAAACTGTGCTCGACCATGTCCGGCGCGCTTTGCCGCGCGAGACCAGCATTGCTCGCCAACGCGCGGTCGCGGCGGGAATGGGGTTCTCGCACGAGAAAGTCGAAACCAAAGTCGACAAGCTATCCGGCGGGGAAAAAGTCCGGCTTCTGCTCGGCTTGATGGCGATTGAGCAGCCGCATGTTTTGATCCTAGATGAGCCAACCTCTCACCTCGATATCGACAGTCGGGAAGCGCTGATCTACGCGCTGAACGACTTCCAGGGCGCGGTCTTGCTGATCACGCACGACGTCTATCTCGCCGAGGCGACCGCGGATCAGCTCTGGCTCGTCAAAGACGGCAAGGCGACCCGTTATGATGGCGACCTGCAGGATTATCGCGCCTTGGTGCTAAAGGCCGACCGCGACCAAGATGCGCTAAAAGCTAAGAAAAACAAATCTGGTGAGCCCGCCACCGCGGCCGCAAAAGCGCCTGTTGCAAAGGTTGATAAAGCCGAAACTCGACGCCTTGCGTCTGAAGCGCGCAAAGCCGCACGACCGTTAAAAGACAAAGCCAAAAAGGCTGAGCGGCGAATTGCCCAAGCCTCCAAGCGGATTGAGGATATCGACGCCGATCTGGCAACGCCGGGCTTGTCATCAGAGGCCCTACAAGACCTGATGCGTGACCGCGCCGCCCTGGTGAGGGACTTAGACCAAGCTGAGATAGATTGGCTTGAAGCAACAGAGGCCTATGAGGAAATGGGCAGCGGCGGCTGAAATCGCCGGAAGCCGGGTGCTGAGGGAGCGTCCTAAAAGTCGCGCCTCTAAACGTTGGCGCCGATTGGTTTGGTAACTGCTTACGGCGATGAGCCGTCGGTCGCGACAGGCCGGATCTGGCCCTTTTCGGCCGGATCCTTCCCACATGGTGAATGTCCTCATTTGGACCACTTTCGGTCAAGTAAGGAAGACACGGCAAGAGCGGATAGCCCCTGCCGTTCTATTGTCTCAGAGATCGATGCCTGAAGAGATCTCCAGCGCGTCATCAACATCGACCCCGAGATATCGCACCGTGCTTTCCAGCTTGGTATGGCCGAGCAGGAGCTGTACGGCTCTGAGGTTTCCGGTCTTGCGGTAGATGACCGCCGCCTTTGTGCGTCTGAGAGAGTGTGTGCCGTAGGTTGACGGGTTCAGACCGATCGACGCCACCCATTCCTGGACGATCCTGGCATACTGCCGGGTCGAAAGATGCGCTGAACCTCGC
>JBCBUL010000005.1:0-136464 GCA_039818165.1 Pseudomonadota bacterium
CCGGCTTCGGCCATGAGTTCTGCGATGAGCAACGGCGTCAGCGGCGCTTCTTCTGAGGGCTTAAGGACAATCGTGCAACCTGTTGCTAGGGCCGGTCCAATTTTCCAGATGGATGAGGCCGTTGGCGCGTTCCATGGAATAATCGCCCCAACTACGCCCACAGGCTCTTTCACCGTCATTGAGAACACGTTCCCGGGGAGCGAGTTCGAAATCGTATCTCCAGTTATATTCGTCGCGATACCAGCATAATATTGAAGCATGCCAATCACGCGCAGGCGATTTCCGCGGGTCCGGCTGAGTGGCAGTCCCATGTCCTGCGTGTCTGACGCACACAACTCTTCCCAATGGTTCTCGAACAATTCGGCGATCCGCAACAACAGACGCTGCCGCTCAAATGGTTTCCACTGTGACCACGGTCCTTCAAACGCTCGACGCGCGGCCTTTACAGCGAGATCAACATCCGATGCGTTTCCAGCGGGCACCGTCGCCAGCAATTCGCCATTGGCAGGGTTGCGTGACTCAAGAGTCTCACCGCTGGCTCCATCTATCCATTTTCCATCGACAAACATTTGGCGATGGCCACCCTCCAATGGTCTCCGAAGAGGTAGTTGAGAAGAATGAGACGCATCAGCCATAATAAAAATCTCGAGTTTAGAGTAGATCAAACGTTTCTGTGATTTCACACAATGACTTTTCTAGCCATTTCGAAATCCTTTATCGCACTTTAGCGCAATCCAGCGCCAGCATTATCAATGCCTGCGGGGATACCTGGAATACGCTCGGTAACATGCATCATCCCGGACGACCGGTTGAAGCAATTTTCTGCATCACCACGGAAAAATCCTTCCCGCCCAGCCCCTGCTCAGACATCAACTCATAAATTCGAGTCGCCATCTCACCGAGGCGTGTATCCGCACCGACCAAATTCGATGCACCTCGCGCGAGCCGTAAATCCTTGAGCATCATATCGACCGCAAAGCCTGGCTCATAACCATTGTTCGACGGCGCTGTCGGCACTGGCCCCGGCGCAGGACAATAGCTTGTCATGGACCAATTCTGCCCTGACGCAGTGGACGAAATGTCAAAAAAGGTTTGGGTGTCGAGGCCTAGCTTTGCCGCTAAATCGAACGCTTCACATGTGGCGATCATCGAAATGCCTAGGAGCATATTATTCGCAATCTTCGCGACCTGACCATTTCCCGCGGCGCCGGCATGGACAATGTTCTTTCCCATGGCTTCAAGAATGGGCTTTGCGCGGGCGAATGCCGCGTCCTCGCCGCCAACCATGAAGGTCAATGTCCCGCCCGCTGCCGCGGCTACGCCGCCCGAAACGGGTGCATCGATCATGTCGAACCCGAGCGCTGAAGCCTTCTGCGCAGCCTGGCGCGCATCTTCGACAGCAATCGTCGAGCAATCCAAAAAGGTCGCGCCCGCAGGTGCACTTTTCGCAATTCCATCGGAACCGAAGTAGACCTCCAAAACATGTTTTCCAGCGGGCAACATGGTCACAACAGCCTGTGCATCTTCGACCGCATCTGCAACCGACATTGCTGCCGAAGCGCCGTCCTTTACAGCTTGTTGAAGCGCGCCTGGATTAAGATCATAAGCGCGCACACTATGTCCTGCCTTAACGAGATTAGAGCACATGCCTGAGCCCATATTCCCGAGGCCAATCATCGCAATCTTTGTCATATCCTAAATCTCCAGAAAGCTAAGCTCACACGCTTCTAGCGGCGTGAAATATTGTGAAACCATGTCTAAAGTGATGGACCGGGTCAAAGATGGATTCCAATTTGGCGAATGGTCTTTGTCGACCAGCACTGCACGCACACCTTCGTGAAAATCACGAGATTTCACCAACCGCGATGCGATCCGGTACTCGATCTTTAACGCATCTTGCAGGGTTTCAAGAAACCTTCCTGTTCGCATTTGGCGCAGCGCAATTTTTGTGGAGAGCGGGGACTTAGCGCAGATTTTCGTCGCTTGGCTCTTTGCCCAATCGCTACCCTTTATAAGGCGACCTTTGATTTGCGCGGCGCAGTCACCAGCGAACAGGTTATCAATCTCAGAAAATTGGTTCGCGAATGAGCACTCAGGTGCCTCTTTCAGACCATTGAGCGCATCGACGCCATGAGTGATCAACGTGCGCTTGAGGTCAGGAACCGCTTCTGTTGCACAAAAGTGTGTGGCTAGCCCAACTGCAGTTACATCGCCGCCTTTCAAACGCGCTCCGGTCAGCGCCAACCAAGTTCCTAGCTCGCCTCTAAGCCTCGGCAAAAACCACGTGCCGCCGACATCCGGAAATAGTCCGATGCCCGTTTCCGGCATGGCGAAAAGTGTGCGCTCTGTGGCGACCTGATAAGCGCCATGAACAGATAGCCCGACGCCGCCCCCCATCGTCACTCCATCCATGATTGCGATATAGGGCTTAGGGTATCGGGAGATAAGGTCGTTCAACCGATACTCGGTTCTGAAAAAAGTTAACGCCGCAAGACTATCTGATTTACCTGAATTTGCGAGCATGACGACATCGCCGCCGGCACAAAATCCACGGCTTCCATCGATGTGATCGACAAGGATAAATTCAACCTCATCATCGTCTATCCAGCTTAATAGAGCGTCCGTGACGAGCGCACACATATTCGTGTTCAATGCGTGCAATGCCTCTGGCCGGTTAAGAGTGACCCTTCCTGCACGCCCTTCTTTTTTGAACAAAACTTCGGGGAGCATGCTCAACGTCTCATCATTGCGCGCGAAATGATCACGCGCATAATTTCGTTGGTACCTTCGAGGATTTGGTGAACCCGCAAGTCTCGGACAATGCGTTCAACCTCATAGTCGGCAAGGTATCCATAGCCGCCATGGATTTGCAGCGCCTCGTTCGCGACTTTGAAACCCGTATCCGTCACAAATCGCTTCGCCATCGCGCAGAACTGTGCAGCATCCTCTGCTTTTTGGTCGAGTTTAGCGGCAGCTTGATAAAGCAGTGCTCGGGCCGCTTGGAGTTCGGTCTCCATGTCCGCGAGTTTAAACTGTATCGCCTGGAAGTCGGCAATTGAGCGCCCGAATTGCTTTCGCTCCTGCGCATAGTCCACGGCGCGGTCTAAGGCATCTTGGGCGCCACCTAATGAGCAAGCGGCTATATTTAATCGCCCACCATCAAGTCCGGCCATTGCGTACTTGAATCCGTCTCCCTCATTTCCGATCCGATTGGTCGTGGGAATCTTGCAATCATCAAAACTGACCACCGCTGTGGGCTGTGCGCGCCATCCCATCTTTTCTTCGTTCTTACCAAAGCTGAGACCAGGGGTCCCTTTCTCAACCACAAAAGTCGAAATGCCCTTCGCGCCATCATCAGAGGTGCGCGCCATCACCACATAAAGATCTGAGAAGCCCGCCCCGGAGATGAACATCTTCGCGCCATTTAGAACATACGTATCGCCATCACGAATGGCGCGCGTCTTCAGGCTCGCCGCATCAGATCCCGCCCCCGGCTCGGTCAAGCAATAGGATGCGATAAAGTCACCGCTCACTAAAGATGGGATAAACCTTTCCCTTACTTGGTCATCGCCGAAGCGATCGATCATCCATGTCGCCATATTATGTATCGATAGAAAACTAGCGTGGCTCACGCAGCCCTTCGAGAGTTGCTCGAAGATCAGCACGGCATCCAAGCGGCCAAGTCCGGAGCCACCATGCTCTTCTTGTGTGTATATCCCTCCGAAACCAAGTTCGGACAGAGATTGCAGAGTGTTACGGTCTAACGATTTTTCCCGATCCCAGCGTTCAGCGTTCGGGCGCAGCCGCTCGAAAGCGAACGCGCGCGCCATATCCGTAATTAGGGTCTGTTCTTCGGTAAGAGACATGACATCAATCAGCTAGGTCATCTGAAAAAAGGGAGGGGTGGTGCAGATATCAAAAATCCAACACCAACCCCTCAACAGTCACCCTCATGCTCCCAGGAGGAGGCCAACATGAGGTTCGGAAACGCTAGGGAGCTAGCGATCAACGAACTTGGGGGGACGCTTTTCAGAAAACGCCGACATTCCTTCCTTCTGATCTTCGGTTCCAAACAATCCCATGAAGAGACGGCGCTCGAACCGCACACCTTCAGTGGTTGGGAGTTCTAGGGCTCGGCCCACCATTTCCTTCGCTGCCATGATCGAAGGTAGCGAGAATTCCGCGATCGTCGCGGCCGCTTGCATTGCTACATCAAGCAGTTCGTCATGTGGAACGACGCGACTCACCAATCCTATGCGGTCTGCTTCTTCGCCATCGATCATGCGCCCCGTCAGGACAAGATCCATCGCCTTGGCTTTTCCGATGGCTTTGGTCATCCGAACAGAACCGCCCATACCGGGAGTTACACCGAGCTTGATTTCGGGTTGGCCAAACTTTGCCCTGTTAGACGCAATAATAAGGTCACACATCAACGCGAGTTCGCAGCCACCGCCGAGTGCAAATCCATTGACCGCCGCGACAACAGGCTTACGGCAAGCAGCGAAACGATCCCAGCCGGCAAAATAGTCCGCCAAATACATGTCGGAGAAGGTTTGCGGTTGCATCTCTTTGATGTCCGCTCCAGCTGCAAATGCCCGCCCTGCGCCGGTGAGCACACTCACGGCAATGCTTGAGTCGCGATCGACCTCTTCGAATGCCGCGACGGTCTCGCTCATAACCAATGCATTGAGTGCATTGAGACTATCTGGTCGGTTAAGCGTTACGACCGCAATGCGCTCTTTGCGCTCGAGCGTGATGGTTTCGAACTCAGACATGGTCTGCGTCCTTACTGCATCGTCGGAATAATAAAGGCCTGATCGCCAATATCGCCTTCTGGCCAGCGAGACGTCACCGTCTTGATCTTGGTCCAGAAGCGCACGCCCTCTGGTCCGTGCTGGTTGGTGTCGCCAAATGCTGACCGCTTCCAGCCCCCGAACGTGTGATAGCTGACCGGGACTGGGATGGGCACATTGATCCCGACCATGCCGACATTCACCTGGCTAGCAAACTCACGCGCGGCACGCCCGTTTGAGGTAAAGATCGCAACGCCATTGCCATATTGATGGTTACTCGGCAGTGCGGCGGCTTCTTCCAGGCTCTCCGCGCGAACAACTTGAAGGACGGGTCCGAAGATCTCTTCTTCATAGGACTGCATGCCGGGCTTCACATGGTCGAACAGGCTTGGTCCGATAAAATAGCCATTCTCATGACCTTGCAGCGTATGGCCGCGACCATCAAGCTTCAAGTCTGCACCTTCATCCACACCCATTTGGATATAGCTTTCGACTTTGGCCTTATGTGCGGCGGAAACCACTGGACCATAGTGCGCCTCGGCGTCCGTGGAGACGCCAACTTTCAATGCTTGCGCGGCATCGAGCATACGCTCAACAAACTCGTCACCGGTTTTCTGGCCAACCGTAACAGCGACGGGCAATGCCATGCAGCGCTCGCCCGCTGAGCCATAAGCTGCGCCGACAATGTCTTTGACCGCCTGCTCAATATTGCAGTCAGGCATAATGATACCATGGTTCTTCGCGCCGCCCATCGCTTGCACGCGCTTTCCGTGCGCTGTGCCGGTGGCGTAAACATATTGAGCAATATCCGAAGACCCGACAAAGCTGATCGCTTTGACATCCGGATGAGTCAGCAGCGTGTCGACTGAAGTCTTATCCCCATTGACCATGTTCAGGACGCCTTCTGGCGCCCCGGCCTCCAGGAAAAGCTCAACCAAACGCAGTGGAACGCTCGGATCTTTCTCTGACGGCTTGAGGATGAATGTATTCCCGCAAGCAATCGCGACGGCGAACATCCAACATGGGATCATGGCCGGGAAGTTAAATGGCGTGATGCCAGCCACGACACCCAAAGGCTGACGCATTGAATAGACGTCGATCCCAGGACCGGCGCCCTCGGTGAACTCGCCTTTCTGCAAATGCGGAATACCGCAGGCAAATTCGACCACATCAATTCCCCGCTGCACATCGCCGCGGCTATCGGCAACGACTTTGCCGTGTTCGGATGACAGCAATTCAGCCAGCTCATCCATATTCGCTTCGAGAAGGCGCTTAAACTCATAAAAAACCCGGGCGCGTCGTTGCGGATTGGTTGAGGCCCAAGCCGGCAGCGCTGCCCTAGCATTTTCAATCGCTTCGGTGACTTCAGCTTCAGTTGCGAGTTGAACACGCGCCTGAACTTCGCCCGTATTAGGATTGTAAATATCGCCAAACCGGCCTGACGTTCCAGACACCTGCTTACCGCCAATGAAGTGGTTCACTTCCCGCATCGCGCATCTCCCGTATTTTTTGTCTGAAAATACATTAGTCCCGTAAGAATTCAGGTAAATAAAGATTCTTCCAGGTGACTCCTGCATTTTTGCAGGTTAGATAGGCGTATGAATTGGGATGATTTGAGAGTTTTTTTAGACGTGGTGCGGCGCCCAAAACTGGAGCAAACGGCATCCAATCTGAAATTAGACGCAACCACGGTGAGTCGGCGTTTAAAGCGATTAGAATTGTCGCTTGGAGCCACGCTCTTTGAGCGTACTCGGCGCGGTCACATCCTGACGCCAGCTGGAGAAGAACTTGCGAAACGCGTGGAAGCTATGGAGTCTCTCGCAATTGACATTTCGTCACAAAGCGAAGCCGACCGGTCGGCAACGGGACGTATTCGGTTGGGCGTTCCGGAAGGAGTAGGCACAAAAATCATTGCTCCAGCTCTGAGCGACTTCAAGTCCCGTTATCCCGGGATCAATGTCGACTTGATCGCGCTTTCTGGATTTGTCAGCGTTCCAAAACGAGAAGCCGATATGTCCTTACTTCTAACTCGACCGAGTGCTGGACGGCTTAAAATAAGGCGTCTGACGAATTATACGCTTGGCCTGTATGGCTCGAAAGCGTACCTGAAAAATTCACCTTCTTCACGGTCGTTAAAGGACCTCGCAGGTCACACGCTAATCGGTTATGTCGATGACCTCATTTATTCGAGCCAATTGCGATACTTCGGCGATTTGATTCCTGGCCGAAACCCAGATCTGTGCAGCACAAGCATCAGCGCACAGTTGCAGATGGTATTGGCTGGCGCGGGCCTCGGCATCCTCCCGAGATTCATGGCCAACCAGCAACATGAGTTGGTACACTTAATGCCGGAGACATTTAGTCTACGGAGAACATTCTGGTTGGCCATTCATGAAGATGTTTCGGATTTGGTGCGGAATCGATTAATGTCGGACTTTCTCTCAGAGACCCTTAACTCGCTTCCCTAGAGAAGGAATTGTCAGCGGAAAGTGAGCCTTAACCGCCCTCTCCTAGCGTGGCTGCATGACCAAGAACCCGTTTCGCTATTTCAAAACGTCACCGGAGATCATCCAGCTTGCTGTAATGATGTACGTCCGGTTTCCGCTTTCATCGCGCAACGCGGAAGACCTTCTTCACGAGCGCGGGATCGACACCTGTCACGAAAGCGTACGAACATGGGTCGATCGATTTGGTCCAATCTTCGCCGGAAAGATCCGAACGGGAATTGTCAGCTGAAAGTGAGCCTTAACCGCCCTGCTCTAGGTTCGGTTTATGCCCAACAATCCCTTCCGTTATTTCAAAACATCGCCAGAAATCATCCAGCTTGCAGTGATGATGTATGTGCGATTCCCTCTTTCGCTCCGAAACGTCGAAGACCTACTTCACGAGCGTGGCATGGATATCTGCCATGAAAGCGTCCGGAAGTGGGTCGATCGATTTGGTCCGATCTTCGCCGGAAAGATCCGAACGAAACGCGCCTCATACATGCGTCAGCATACTCAATGGCAGTGGCATCTCGATGAGGTCTTCGTGAAGATAAATGGGGCTCAGCACTATCTTTGGAGAGCCGTTGATCATGAAGGTGAGGTGCTGGAAAGCTACGTCACGAAGACCCGGGATAAGCCTGCTGCACTTAGGTTTCTGAAGAAAGCCATGAAACGGTACGGATCTCCAAGAACGATTATTACGGATCGGCTTCGCTCCTACGGCGCCGCTATGAAAGAGATCGGAAATGAAGACCGCCAGGAGGTCGGTCGCCATCTAAACAACCGGGCCGAGAACAGCCACCTACCCTTCCGACGAAGAGAGCGGGCAATGTCCCGGTTCAGGCGCATGTCAAACCTACAGAAATTCGCTTCGACCCATGCCTCATTCCATAACCACTTCAACCACGATCGTCACATCAACCACCGCTCAACGTTCAAATCGATGAGAAACGCCGCCCTCTCAGAGTGGCGTCAGCTTCTGGCTGGATAAGAGCCCCTACCCCGTTTGCTGCTGGAGACTGGTTCGCATTAGACTGACAGCACCAAACGCGGCGTTACAGTTGCGCTCCTCGCGGGGGCTGAACCCGCGCTTGCCATTGATCGTGTCCGGGCAGCATGGGCGCACATTCCTGCAGGTGTTGTGTACACCAACGGCACCCGCCGCATTCCCGACGACATCGGCAACAGACTGCACATTTCCCTCTGGGGCGCAGACGAGACGTCGGAATTGACCCGCGGCGCCGATGTGAACGCCAAGGCCTTGCGCAACTACGCCCATGACCCGCGCGCACTTTTTGTCTATACGATCAACGCCTTGAATATAGGAGAAATCATGCCGTTGGTTCGGGCCTGCCGGGACCATGGCGTGCAGATGACCTTCAATTATTTCTCACCCACAGAGACCTATCTGGCCGAGTTGAAGGCCGAGGCGGCAGCCCGCACTGACTTCTTCCGCTTCAGTGACGCCGGTCGAAATCTTATCCTGTCACCTGACGATTTCGCCCGCGCGAGGTCTGTCATTGAACAGGCAATGGACCACTATCCGGAAACGGTCGTCTACTCATTGGCTTATGATGACTGGATTACGCGCGATGGGGTTTACGATCTCGACGAAAACAGAGTGGCGCAAAACTGTTCCAACCGGATCGACGATATGCACCGCGCCTTCCTGGTGGACCAGAGCCAAAGCCAGTTGAAATGCTCAAATCCCACAATCGATTGTAGCGAATGCCGGACTTATGTGAGCTCAATGGCGTCATACATTCGCAATGAGCGCCGGCAAATCCTCAGGCGCCAAGGCCGCAGTAACTGGACTGAAGTCTTTGCCTGCTGGCAGGATATCTTCATCGGCCAGCAATGGGACAGGCTTGATGCGCACATCGAGGGACAACTGGCAGAGTCGCTCTGAAGTCTACCGCCTCGGCCAAATGGGGCGTTTCATGACGCGCTCTGCGAGCGTTCGCTGACTTGCAAAATGCGCCCACCGGAATGTTGCGCTTGCGCACGTTCGGATTAATTGCCTGTATCACAAAGACTAGAGAATCCAACGAGCGATACCGAGCAGGACGTGACACAAGGCCTTCCTTCAAAAACTGGCCCTCCACCGATCAAGGCAAGTCTGTTCGGACCGGTCTCCCTGACCGGGCCATCGGGAGAGCAAATCGAGATCAAGTCTCGGAAGAACCGGGCTTTGATCGCCATTTTACTCCTGTCGCCCGACCAGCGTGCGCCGCGGCAGCGTCTCCAGGAGTACTTGTGGGGTGACCGTGGCATCGACCAGGCCCGGGCCAGCCTGCGCCAAAACCTCCACGCCCTGAAACGGGATTTCAATTCGGCCGGCGTCGCCCCACTAGAGGCCAACCGGGAGTGGGTTTGGCTGGAGCAGGGTCTCCTGTCCAACGATGTTGCCGAATTGGCCACAACTCTTAAGGCGAACAAGAATGGCCACTCGGAACAGGCCCTTTTGAAGCTCGGTTCTGCGCAATTGCTGGAAGACTTGGACTTTGGCGACGGCTTCAGGGCGTGGCTGACCCAGACACGCGCGGACGTGGAGGCGGAACTCTCCGCTGACATCTTGAGCAATATCAAACGCCTGGATGAGTTGGGAGAGCGCGCGAGCGCCCTCAGCCTTGCAAATGCCTGGCTCTCTCGATCCCCTCTTGATGAAACCGTCGCTGCCGCTGCGATCAGAATAGAACGCACCGAAGGCTTGTTCGCGGCCGCCCATCGTCGCTACGAAACCCTCAAGGAGGTGCTTTTTCGCGAAATGGGCGTCGTGCCGAGCCCGGAAGTCGAAGCAGCATACGAAGTGAACAGCGCGCTGCAGCAACGGCTTGCGCCGCGCGATCCAGTCCCCACCAACGCCCCCCTGCTTGCTGTCCTCGCTTTTGAAAATCGCTCTTCGGACAAGGAGTTGACCTATTTTTCTGAAGGCGTGGCTGAAGACGTTTTGGCCCGTGTTTCGAGAAGTTCCGGGCTAAAGACTATCTCCAGGGCCTCCTCGTTCCAGATCCGGGGAGAAGCCAAGGCACCGAGAGAGGTTGGCCGCGTGCTCGGCGCCACCCATGTGCTCGATGGCACGGTGCAGCGCAGTGAGAACCGTATGCGCATCAGCGCCGTCTTGTTCGATTGCAGAACAGAAGAGCGTCTTTGGTCCGGTCAGTACGACCATGTTCCCAACGACTTGTTTGCCGTCCAGGACTCGATTTCAGCAGCGGTTGCAGCAGAACTCGACCTGGCTCTGAACCCTGCAAGGCAAATCAGCCGGGTCGATCCTTCAGCCTATGATTCATACCTTCAGGCTCGGCGCCATTCCGGCTCGGCCATCGGCATTGAAAAATGCATCGGACTGCTGGAACGCGCTGTGGAAATCCAGCCAGACTTTGCAGAGGCCTGGGGAAGCCTGGCAATGGCCCACGCGCTTCAGACTCGCTGGTTATCGACCCCGGATAGCTTTGCCGCTGATCGGGAACGCGCTGTGACCGCCGCTGAACGCGCCCTCGCAATCAATCCTGACATCGGACAGCCACTTGTTGCGATGAGCCTGCTGGAGCGTCCAAGTGCGTTTGCGGTGCGCGAGTCCTTGCTGCGGCGTGCCCTCGATCTGTCTCCGAACGACCCGGAGGTTCTGAAGCATTTATCCGATTTCACCGCATCGGTTGGGCGCCTGCGCGAGAGCCATGATTTCATCATGCGGGCGCGCGAACTGGACCCACTGAACCCGCTCATCGCAAACAATGCAGCGAATATCCTCGCCGACTTAGGTGATATCGAGAGGGCCTATGCTGCGTTTCGAGCGATCAAGTCTCAATGGCCGTCGCTGGATTGGACCCTTGCGGCACCACTCATGACCGCGGCCATTCGGGGCGACTGGGATGAGGTGGCGAAGTTCCAGTCTGATAACCCCGCGCCGAAGACGACCTTCAAAATGGCCATGCAGGTCGCGGAAATCATGCGTTTGCCGCCCGACGCACGGAACGCGAAATTGGGAGACTTGGCCGCGCAGGAACTGGAAAAAGATGGCTCGGCGGGTTTTCTAACGCTGATCCTGCTACACCGGAACGGCCAGGCCGATGACGCATATGATTGGGCGGAACGCTCAAGTTTCGATTTCAGCGCCGGACAATTGGCGGGCGGCAGCTTTCTGATTGGTTTGCTGTTTGGCGGGCTCAATGGAGGGATGCGCGAGGACCCGCGCTTCGTTGCAATCTGCGAGAAACTCGGACTTTGCCACTATTGGGCGAGCACAAACCGCTGGCCTGACTTCCTCGGCGAAACAAACCTGTCATTCGATTTTAGGTCAGCCGTTCTGAACAGTATTGCAAATCAAAATGCGTTGGCGACTTCGCAGGGGCCAACCGAACGCAGCGAAAATGTGCAGGGGACCTGAAGCCCCCCACTGCCTCAGGTCCCCCTATGCGATGATGCACGAAGTGCCGGAGATCCCCACACACCTGTTCTCATCATCGCAGTGCCGCTGTGCTTCACTCCAGTGGTGGCCCCTCCTGGATATGAAGAAAATGATGTTTCGCGATCTCCACCCAGCTGGGTGAGAACAGGCCGTTCTGCATGTTGTCCACGACCCGCCCATCTTTCACGGTCAGGATGTTTGTTCCGCCAGTATAGCCGAGGGGGCGATCATCTTCGCCGCCGCCTATCAACTTCCAGCGAAGAGCGACCCGGTCATCCTCTGCTAGAATATCTTCGATAACGAATTTGAAGTTGGGATTTCGAGCATGCAGGCCTTCGATCCAAGCGACCACGTCTTCCCACGGACGATGCTTACCGTTGAAGGTATAATCCTTGTCGTAGACCTTACAGGCCTCATCATAGTTTCTACGAACCATGCCCTCAATAATAAATTGAAGAGCAACTCTCTTAACCGCTCCTAAGCGGCCTTCAATACTTTCGGATGTGACACGATATTCGTCGTACACTGCAAACCTCTAAGATGAGTGTTTATGAAAAGAGCGTAAGCCCTGGCGATATCCAAGTCGAGACGCTTCCCGCGACTCGAAACGGAATTAACGCGGAATTGACGGTAGCCCCGCCCCTCCGCTTGTTTGGGAGGCTGGTTGATTAAATCGGCGCGAAAACGAACACGTCAGTCTTCACCGCGCGTATCGCGCGTGCGCCCCTCAACAGCCGATATCCAGTCGTCTGCGACGGTTGACGCAAATGCCGTTTCGACAAGAGAACCGCTTGATGGGGCGGCTTCGGCCCGCCTGCCCTCAGCATCCAACTCAATCTTCCACTGATTGAAGTGCTCAATCCCGAACGCGAGCTGCAGGGAATAATCCAGACTGTCAGCCCCTTCACAAAACGGTTCATCGGGATCGAGGTTTCGGAAATAGTTGGCGACTTCTGCAGCAGTTGCATCCCATTCGGCCGACCAGGGCATGGCCTCCTGCCGGGTCGGGCCCGTCCAATCATAGGCAAGGGCGCGGCCATGGCAGGCCATGCAGGAGGATCTGGAATTGTCGACCGGCCCGTTAACCCGGCCATCGCGGCCCAGGGTTTGACTGTGGTGGCCGGCGCGAACGCTCGCAAAATGATCTGCCACGACGGGATTCATCCATCCTTCGCGGGGCGCATCATACCCCGGCTCCAGTCCCAGATTGGGATCGTTGCCCCACATCACCCCTATGGGAACGAGGTTGCCAAAGGAAAATGGCGGTGCCGCTTCGTCGTCGCCCAATTGGGAGAGGTGCATGAAACTTCCAAGCACCCAACCCGTGGTGTCATCAGCTTGGGTATCTCGAACAGCAAAGTCGAACTGAATCAGATGGAGCTCTTCGAGTGCACCTTCGCGGGTCATCACGTCCCAGGTTTTGGATCCCTTGAGATAGGGCGCGTCTGCCGGGGTCGCCTGGTTAAACAATAGCTTGCAGGACACTGTGCCGACCGGGAATGTGACATTGCTCGTGTCGGGCGCGTGGCGGTCTTTCCAGACCTGGCCGAACGTATAACCACCATACTCATTATAAAGTCCGACCGCCCAGGTCTCGACAGGTCGCGTCTGATCCGGATGGAGCGTCCCTGGCTGCGCCGTGATTTCGTAGGTCAGGCCCCGCATAGGCTCACGGATCAGCCAGGGTGCATGGTACCAGGATGTTCCCCGCGTGTTGAAGTCGCTCGCCTCAAGGTCGGCCACGCAATAGTCCAGCACTGAGGCCATGTACGCTTCGGGCTCGTCCTTGAGACTAATCGAATCCCAAGGCATCTCGCGCGGGGCCGGCGGCGCGTCTGGATAGTCCAGATTGAAGTGGAACTGGCTTGGCATGCCTGCCACCAGTTCCCATTTGCTGGCCCGGTTGAATGCGGCTTCGGCAAGCGCAGGATCGACCGAAATCGTGCTCGGCAAAGGCGTATCCGCCAATACACGCGTGCCGAGCGGCGCACATGTCTTGTAGGCCTCATCGCCCGCAGCGATATCAATCTCAGGCGCCGGAGGAAGCTCCCCCGGGCCCTGATTGCCTTGATCAGGCGAGTCAAAACAGCCCGAGAGCGCCAACAAGGCTCCCCCAAAAACAACCGAATTAAGAAGTTTCATTTTCATAGTCTTGCGTCCCCCACGGACATTGTTCACGGTTTGATCTTATCGCATTCAGCGCCCCTTAGCAAGACATTTCCCTTGAAAAAACGGTCATGTTCAGAGGGCTCGCGCCGGCATCAAGCGCTCTTCTGTGCGTACAAACAAGGCCAACTATCGCACACGGTCGTAGGGAGAATGACGATTCATCCATGCTGTTTTTCAAAAAAACTTTATTGATAAATGATAATTCTCGAGTATTGTGGCTCGAACTTGGCGCTCCGCCATCCGACCAATTCAGGAACTCGCCCATGTCAGACGTCGTTTTGGACACGCCCCGCAAAAGTCGGCTTGGCCTGTGGATCAAGCGGATCATTTTCCTTGCCCTTCCGGCTCTCGTTCTCGTGGGGTCGGTTATCGGCGTGATCGGGATGAGCGCATTCAGCCCGCAGCCAGAGGAAAATGAAGACGTTGTCGAAGCCCTGCCAGTGCTGACGGCCCCCGCCGAGTCTGAAACAGTCTCCCTCAGCGTGGTCTCACAGGGCGAGGTCCGGCCCCGTTCTTCGGTAACGCTTGCCTCGGAAGTTGGCGGTCGTGTTGCCTATGTATCAGACACGCTGCTGCCCGGCGGCGCCTTCAATCGAGGCGACCTTCTGGTGCGGGTCGACCCGGCTGAATTCAGCCTTCGCGTGACGCAGGCGCAAGCCAATGTCGCCCAGGCCCAGACGGCGCTGATGCAGGCCAGATCCGAAGCCCGAACGGCAGAACAGGATGTGGCCGAGCTTGGTATCTCTGACGTGTCGGACCTGGCTCTGCGGCGCCCGCAAGTGGCTGAAGCCGAAGCCCGGCTGGCCTCGGCTGAAGCCGCGCTGGCGGAAGCGCAGTTGAACCTCGGCCGCACGGATGTACGCGCACCGTTCGATGGCAGAGTCCATTCGCGCATGGTGAACTCCGGCGCTTACATCACGCCGGGCGTGCCGCTCGCAGAGATCTTTGCCAGCGATGTCGTGGAAATCCCAGTGGCGCTGACGGATCGGGATCTTGCCAGCCTTGGGCTCGGGATCGGCTTTGTGGCGAGCGAAGCGGTGCCCGGTCCGAGCGTCACTCTGACAGCGCTTGTCGCTGGCCGTGAGCACCAGTGGACCGGCCGTATCACGCGCACAGACAGCAACATCGACACCGAAACCCGCGTCCTGTTTGCCTATGCAGAAGTGTCTGACCCCTACGGCGCGGCCGCAGACGGCGGTGTGCCGCTTGCGGTGGGATTGTTTGTGACCGCTGAGATTGAAGGGCGCGTCCTGCCGAACATCGTGGTCATTCCCCGCACCGCATTGCGCGGCGAAGACCGCGTTTTTGTCGCCACGCAAGACGATACGCTGGAAATCCGCCCTGTCAGCGTTGTGTCGTCAAACCGCCAACGCGCCGTGGTGAGCGCCGGATTGCTGCCCGGTGAAGTGGTCATCACGTCACCCGTCCGCGACGCAGGCAACGGCATGAAAATCAACACCGTCGACCAACGGAGCCTCGCCGCGAAAGATGGCGACCCAGGGCTGGCTGCGGAATAAGAGGAACAAGCAGATGCAAGGCATTATCCGGTGGTGGGCTGACAATCCGGTTGCAGCCAATCTGTTGATGATCGCGATCCTGATTGGTGGGGTTGTGTCTTACTTCACCATTGAGCGCGAGCTGGAGCCCTATGTGGAGTTTCCTGGCGCCGAAGTCGGCGTGGTCTGGCAGGGCGCCTCCCCCCAGGACGTGGAAGAGCAGATTGTGGTGCGCCTGGAAGAGGCGGTGAGCTCTATTGAGGGGATCAACCGGCTCTGGTCCGTGGCAAGCGAAGGCTATGGCGCCCTCTACATTGAGGGACATATGGACCTCGATGAGGCCGCCTTCCTGCAAGACATCAAGCGCGAAGTGGACTCGATCAGCACGTTCCCGGCAGCGGCAGAACCACCCCAGATGCGCCTCTTCGCCAGCCAGAACGAGATGATCCGTGTGGCCGTCTCTGGCGATGAAAGCGTCAGCGAGCGTGAGCTGAAACGGTTTGCCGAGAAGACGCGCCGGGAAATCGGCCTTCTGGGATATATCCCGGCCGTGGACCTGTTTGGGGTCCGCGGTGAGGAAGTCTCCATCGAAGTTTCTGAAGACGCATTGCGCCGCTATGGCCTTACCCTGGGCGATGTTGCCAGCGCCGTGCGCGCCACATCCCTGAACCAATCGGCCGGGAGTGTACGTACCGATGGCGGGAATATGACCCTCGCCATGCGCGCCCAGGCCGACAGCCAGGAAGAGTTCGAGAACATCGTTGTGCGGCAGCTCGCCAATGGCGCCGTAATCCGCGTTCGCGATGTCGCCACGGTGATCGATGGCTTTCAACAGGTGAACCTGCTGGCCACGGTCAACGGAGAGCGCACCATCCTGGTTCAGGTGATGAGCGGACCGAACATGGACGTCGTGAAGATGTCCGAGAATGTGCGGGGGTATCTCGCAGAGCAGGAAGGCCGGCTCCCTGAGGGCGTGACCATGACGCTCTGGGAAGACGCCGCCGACGACTATCGCGGCCGCATGGTGACGATTGGCTCCAACTTCCTGACGGGACTGATCCTTGTAATGATCACCCTGTTCCTGTTCCTGCGCCCCAGCGTGGCCTTTTGGGTGGGCATTGGCGTTGCCGTCGCGTTTGCGGGCGGGCTGGCCCTCCTGCCCCTGTTCGACGTGTCGTTGAACATGATTTCGACTTTCGCCTTCCTGCTTGTGATCGGCGTCATCGTGGACGATGCCATCATCGTAGGCGAAGCCATCCATGCGCGAACGGAGGAGGGTGAAAGCGGTCTGGACGCGGCTGTGAATGGCGCGAACATGGTCGTCAAACCTGTGATTTTCGCCGTGTTCACCACCGCGATTTTCTTTGCGCCCTGGATGTTCCTTTCGGGAGCCACAAGCGAGTTCACCCGCGCCATTTCCCTCGTCGTGATCATGGCACTGATCTTCTCTCTGGTAGAGTCGCTGCTGATCCTTCCGGCCCACCTGGCTCACTTGAAGCCGGTCAATCCGCGCAACCCGATCTCACGGTTTCAACAGGGCCTTGCCGACAGCATCGTGTGGTTCGCGGAACATATTTACCGCCCCGTGATGCGCGCTTCATTGCGCCAGCGCTACCTCACGGCTTCGCTGTTCATCGCTGCGATGATCCTGTCCATCGGTCTGTTGTCCAACGGCATCGTCAAGACATCCTTCTTCCCGGAATCAGAGTCCGACCAGATCGCCATTGAGGTGAACCTGCCTCAGGGCACGCCCTATGACCGCACGCTGGAAGTGCTGGACCAGATTCAGGTCGCTGAAAAAGCACTTGTCGAAGAGATCAACCAGAGCACCAATGGCGAAGGTGAACTGATCGAAAACTGGTACACGCGCTCACGCGACAATCAGGTGCTTGCGCTGGTGAAACTCGTGCCGCCGGAAACCCGGACATTGACCGCAAGGGAAACCGCTGACCGCCTGCGCGAGCTGATCGGAGACGTGCCCGACGCGGAAGAAATCTCGGTGAACTACACAAATGATTGGAGCGGACCGCCCATCCAATACGTGCTGAACTCCACCGATCTGGACGCACTCAATGTCGCTGCCGAAGACCTGATTGCGCAACTGCGCAGCTATGAAGGCGTCTATAATGTCGTGAACGACGCCCGCAGTGCGGCCGAAGAGATCCGCTTCGACCTCAAGCCGGGCGCAGAAGCACTTGGCCTGACCCGCGCCGATGTTGCTCGCCAGGTCCGCCAGGGCTTCTTTGGCGAGGAAGTCCAGCGCCTGCCCCGCGATGGCGAGGATGTACGCGTCTTCGTGCGGTACCCGCGCGCAGATCGGGAGTCCCTCGACTTCCTGAACAATATCCGCATTCGCACCCGGGATGGCCGCGAGGTTCCCCTGCGCACCGTCGCCGATATCAGCTTTGAAAAGGGCGTGACCCAGATCCTGCGGCGCGAGCGCCAGCGTGCCATTATTGTCAGTGCCGAAGTGACCACGGAACGCATCGACGAGATTCGCAAAGAACTGGACGAGAACTTCTTCGACGATTTCGACCGCCTGCATCCAGATGTCACGCGCGGCAATATCGGGCGTGCCCAGGGCGAAGCGGAATTCCAGGCAGAAATCTTCACCCTGCTGCTCATTGCGATTGGCGTTGCCTACTTCCTGGTCGCAGTTGCCTTTAAATCGTACTTCGAGCCCGCGCTGATCCTCCTCGCCGCGATTCCGTTCTGTATGACAGGCGCCATTGTAGGCCACTTCATTATGGATACGCCGCTAGGGCTCTTTTCCTATCTCGGCATCATGGCCGCTGCGGGCGTGGCAGTGAACGACAATCTCGTGCTCATCGACTATGTCCACAAACTCCGCGCCAAGGGGCGGTCAGCCGCCGAGGCTCTGGTCGAGGCCGGCACGCGACGCTTCCGGCCTATCCTGCTCACCTCGATCACCACGTTTGTCGGCCTGTTGCCGCTGATGATGGAGCGCTCGATCCAGGCACAGTGGCTCATCCCAGTGGCCATCGGCCTGGCCTACGGTGTGGCGTTCGCCCTTTTGGTGACGCTGTTCTTTGTGCCCGCGCTCTACGGCATCGGCGCAGACATCAAGCGCTTCTTCGGCTATCTGATCAGCGGCAAGCCCCGTGAAGCCTTCAGTTACCCGTTGGATGAAAAGCGCCCACCAGCCGTGCCTGCGCCAGCAGAGTAAGCGCCGGATCGGTGTTGCTCGAGGGCGCAAAACCGTAAAGAAGATTTGACGTCAACTCAGGCTTGCGCAACACATACGTTATGGATTCATCTTCCGGGTTGCGCATGCATTCTGAAACAGACATCCGCGAGCAACTGATCCTTGTCACTGAGGATGACGCCACCCTTGCACCAGCTGGCAAGCTGGAAACCCATCGCAGCGGCGCGCTGCATCGGGCCTTCTCCGTATTTCTGTTTCGGCCCAACGGAGCGTTGCTCCTGCAAAAGCGCGCGCCGGTGAAATATCACTCGGCAGGTAAGTGGGCGAACACCTGTTGCGGTCATCCTCGCCCCGGAGAGGACGTCTTGAGCGCGGCAGAGCGGCGCCTGACGGAGGAAACAGGCATCACCGCTTCGCTCGAAGAAGGGTTCAAGGCTCGCTACCGCGCGGATCTCGACAATGGCATGATCGAAAATGAGCTGGTCCACGTCGTCTTCGGCATTAGCGGGGTAGAAGGCCGGCTCAACCCTGAGGAAGTGTCTGACTACAGGAATATTGGGCTCGAAGCGCTGGGCGAAGACATCGCCAATCGGCCAGAAACCTATGCGGTCTGGCTGGTGAAGTATTTCGAGCGCCATGCCGAACAGATCGCCCATCACCGGGATCTGGTACTGTCGCGATGTTGAAAGAGACTCTGATTTCCTTCAGGGGGTTCAAAGCTTTGTGGAACAGGGTTAATTGGCCGACATTGTTTTTTTGTGTTGGAACGGTGTGGGTTTGAACTACCGTTTCTATCGTCCGTGACCAAGAGGAGGGTTACACGCATGACTTTCAATATGACCCGGAAGATGGGGTTTATGTTCATCGGCGCGTCCGCGCTTGCCCTGGCCGCATGCGGTGGTGGCGGCGAGGCGCCGGAACCTGCTGATGACGCGCCAAGCCCAGTCGAAGAGGCTGCGGGCGCCGTAACCGACGCTGCAAGCGACGTCGCTGATGCAGCAAGCGATGGCGCAAGCGCCGCTGCAGCCGCCGTTACCGATGCTGCAGATGCGGCCGGTGATGCTGCCTCTGACGCCGTAGATGCGGCAGGCGACGCCGCGAATGACGCTATGGATGCTGCTGGCGAAATGATGGACGACGCTGCAGATGCTGCCAGCGACGCTGCTTCTGACGCCCAGGACGCCATGGAAGACGCCGCGTCTGACGTGCAAGACGCTGTAGAAGACGCGACTGAGGCCGCCACCGATGCAGCTGCAGGCGCTGGCGATATTGACCTCGCCGCTGCTGCAGGCATTGCCGCTGACAAGGTCACTGCAGAAACAGTTTCGGCTTACCAGGCTCTGACAGGCGATCCAGCCGCCGGCCGCCGGGTATTCACCAAATGCATGTCCTGCCACGTCGTGCAGGAAGGCCAGAATCGCGTTGGCCCATCGCTCTACGGCATTGTTGGCCGTGAAGCGGGCTCAATCGAAGGCTTCCGCTACTCAAACGCCAATGCTGATTCAGGCATTGTCTGGATCGAGCCAGTGCTTTTCGCCTACCTTGAAAAGCCTCAGGACTTCATCCGCGGCACGACAATGGCCTTCCCTGGCCTGCCGAGCGCACAAGAGCGCGCAGACGTAATTGCGTACATCAAACAGGAGTCTGGCCAGTAAGGCTGACACCACTTTTTGTAGAATACGGAAGCCGCCGAGTTGCATGCTCGGCGGCTTTCGCGCTTTTATGGTGTGCATCATCGATTCAGCACAACCCGGAGCGCGTGTGCCCCCATTTCCTTTTTCCGCCATTGTCGGCCAGGACGACCTGAAACGTGCGCTCATTCTGTGCGCCATAGATCCCAGTATTGGCGGCGTTCTGGCCTTTGGTGATCGTGGAACCGGCAAGACGACAGCGATCCGCGCGCTTGCCGCCCTTCTGCCCCCACAAGACGTTGTAAAAGGGTGTCCCTATCGCTGCGCGCCAGATGCGATCGACCCCACCTGCCCCCATTGCAGCGCCTTGAGCACGCATCCGTCAGAAGAATCCCGGGCGCCGGTGATCACGCTGCCATTGGGCGCTACGGAAGACCGTGTGCTTGGCGCGCTGGATCTGGAGCGCGCCTTGGTCAACGGCGAAATGCGGTTCGAGCCTGGCCTGCTGGCCAGCGCTAATCGCGGGTTTCTTTTCGTGGACGAAGTCAACCTGCTGGATGATCACCTGGTCGACGTCCTTCTTGATGTGGCCGCCTCTGGCCGAAACACGGTGGAACGTGAGGGGCTAAGCATCGCCCATGCGGCGCGGTTCGTTCTGGTCGGAAGCGGCAACCCCGAAGAAGGTGACCTCCGCCCGCAGTTGCTCGACCGGTTTGGCCTTTTCGTGGACGTGCGCACACCCGCAGATGCAAAGGCACGGGTTCAGATCGTGCGCCGCCGCGACACATATGAACGCGATCCCGACGGCTTTTATGCCGAGTGGAAGCGCGAGGACATGAAGCTGCAGAGGCAGATCGTGAAGGCAAAAGCCCGGCTCGACGACATTGAGACTCCCGACTCTGTCCTCGAACTGGCTGCAGAACTCTGCATCGCGCTCGGTTCGGACGGTCTGCGCGGAGAATTGACGCTGCAGCGCACCGCCCGGGCGCTTGCTGCGCTGGAGGGAAAGTCCAGGGTGACCAAAACTCATTTGCGCGCGATTGCACGCCCGGCTTTAGCGCACCGGCTGCGCAAGGATCCCCTCGACGATAGCGATGCCAGCATAAGGGTAGACCGGGCCGTAGCGGCGGTGTTGACGGCATGACGATCGACCCGCCGCCCGATGATGAAGACAGTCGGCGGGCGGCCCTCGATGCCGCATATTCACGAGGGCTCTCTCTCTGGAAAACGGCTGAACTTGCGGCGCTCACCTTCCTTGTGGATCCTGTCGGACTTGGCGGGGTTCATCTGCGCGGGCCTGCAGGGCCTGTGAGGGATTTCTGGATAAATGAGATCAATCGATTGAAACCAGCGCGCGCGCCTCTGGTATCTATCCCAGCCGGGACACCGGAAGGCCGGTTGATTGGTGGTGTGTCAATCGAACGCTCCCTCCAGTCGGGTACACTCACGGCGGAGCGCGGGCTATTGGCAGACGCACATGGCGGCATCGCCCTCCTGCGAATGGCCGAACAGATAGAGCCCGCCGATGCTGCGCCGATCGCAGCTGCCCTTGAACATGGTGAGGTATGTGTGGAGCGGGCCGGATCGTCCCGGCGCGACGCAGCCCGGTTTGGCCTTATTGCGCTGGATGAAGGCATCGGCCCGGAGGAACGGGCGCCGTCAAACCTGACCGAAAGGCTCGGCCTTGCCGTCGACCTGGGCGACATTCCGCCCCGCATCGTCGCGGCGTTCGAGGCTTCGCCCGCGGATATAGACGAGGCGCAAGCGACTTATCCGCATGTGCTTGTTGATGAGGCCGTGCTGGAAGCCCTTGTGAGCGCTGCCATTCAGGTCGGTATCTCATCATTGCGCGCACCATTGTTCTGTTTGCGAGCGGCGAAAGCGCTCGCCGCCTTGGGGGGCGAAGAAACAGTTTCTCAAGCACACGCCCGCAACGCCTGCCTGCTCGTCTATGGCCACCTTGCAACACCTCCCGAACCGGATACGGAGCGGGAAGCGCCACCTCCACCGCCTGAAGCCGACACCTCATCCGAAGACACCCCCGATGTCTTGCCCGAGGGCACGTTGGAAGACACGCTGATTGAGGCCGTGCGCAATGCTGCCTTGCTCGGCGCACTTCAGGACATCGCCCGCGCGGACGCCCAACGCAGCGCCCATGCCGAGGGCCGGTCCGGGGCCAAAATGCGAGGCGGCGCCAAGGGTCGCCCGGACAGATCCCGCCCAGCCACCGGGCGCCGCACCGGTCGCATTGATCTGCTGTCAACACTTCGCGCTGCCGCTCCCTGGCAAAAGCTGCGCGAACGGGGCACTGGCCGTCTGAAACTGCGCCCAAGCGACCTCCACGTGAAGCGCCACCGGCACCGGGCGGAATCGTCGGTGGTCTTTGTGGTCGACGCCTCGGGCTCGGCGGCCCTGAACAGGTTGGCCGATGTGAAAGGCGCCATCGAAGTGCTGCTGAGCGAGTGCTATGCTCGCCGGGACTATGTGAGCCTTGTCGCCTTTCGCGGAGAGGCTGCAGAAACGCTTTTGCCGCCTACGCGCTCCCTCACACGGGTGCGCCGCGCCCTCGCAGGCCTGCCTGCAGGCGGGACGACGCCATTGGCCGACGGCCTGACGCAAGCGCGGACGCTCGCAGATCTGGAAACCCAACGGGGGCGCACCCCGCTTCTGGTCATCTTGTCCGATGGCCGGGGAAATGTTGCCCTTGATGGCACCACAGGGCGTGAAGCGGCCGATGCCGACACAGATAAAGCAGCGCGGATGATGCAGCAGGTGGGCGGAACCGTCTTGTTTTTCGACACGTCCCGACGCCCCTCGCCCAGGGCAAGACACCTCAGCGAAACCATCGGCGCGGCCTATGCCCCACTCCCTGCGACTCAAGCGAGCAAGGCCGTCGCCAGCGCCATTCGAAAAACCATCGGACATCGCTGACATGGCGGAGCGCCTGAACGCCCCGCCCCCGGCCAGGCCGGGACAGCCAGACTGGAGCCGCGAAGGCAAGGATTGGCCCAACCGGGAGCGAAGCGAATTCTGGCGTGTGGAGAGTACAGCCTGGCATGTCCAGAGGCGTGGTCAGGGACCGACGGCGCTGCTCATCCATGGCACGGGCGCGTCGACCCATTCCTGGGCCGAGTTTATCCCACTGCTGGCGCGCTCCCACGCGGTTATCGCTATCGATTTGCCGGGACAGGGTTTCACCCGGCCAGCGCCAGGATTTGTCGCGTCATTGAACCGGATGTCTGGCGTGATTGCCGACTTGCTCGACACGTTGGACGTCCAGCCGGACCTGGTCATCGGCCACTCCGCAGGCGCCGCCATCGCCGTGCGCCTGATGGCGACGAAGCGCACACGACCCGAACACATCATCAGCTTGAACGGCGCTCTGCGCCCCTTTCCGGGCCTGTTGCGACACCTGGCGCCCGGCATTGCCAAAACCCTGACATTTGGCGGGGTCGCCGCGAACATATTTGCCAACGCTGCACGCGACCGGCGCCGGGTGGAACGCCTTCTGGAGCAGACTGGCGGCGCGCCTGCTGCCTCCTATGTCGATCACTATCAACGCCTGCTCCAATGCTCAGCCCATGTCTCATCCACCCTCGCCATGATGGCCAATTGGGACCTGTCTGGCATTGAGCGCGACCTTGCCGGTCTGTCAGCGCCCATTTCCTTTCTCGCAGGAACGCAGGACCAAGCGATTTCACCCGCTGAGGCGCCGCGACTTGCCAAACTCGCCAACGCAGGAACAGCAATGAAACTTCCAGGATTGGGGCATCTGGCCCACGAGCAGGACGCCCCTGGCGTGATGGCCGCCATTGAGTCCGTCCTTCGCCAACCTCCTTAATCGCCCTAGCTCCTGCGATATCGCCCCGTCAGAGGAGCTCTCGCGTGACCGCCCTGCCTGAGAACCACCCCCAGCGATTTGTGCTGAGCAATGAAGTCCACGCCCGCCCGCCGGAGCCGGTCACCGCGCCGATGCGGATTTCGATCATCGCCTTGAAACTCGATGGACCGTATACGGATGATGACCGCCAACGCGTGGTGGAGCTTACCGAACGCTATGGCGCGGTCCCACCCGGCGCAAATGCCAAACACTATAGCGTCGACCTCAGTGATTTCAGGCTCGTCTGGGAACGCCACACGGAGTTTATCAGATACACATTCATGTCTCCGGCGGACGATAAGCCATTTTCAGAGCCCGCCATCGCCGCTGTTCCGGAAGACTGGCTGCAATCCTTGCCGGGAGAGTTGATTGTCGCGGCCCACGCGGAAGTGCTGCCGGAATCGGCTATCAAGGAAGAGACCGATGTTCTCGCCAAGTCCTATTTCAGCGGTCATGCCCTGATCGGCAGCGATATCGCCGATGCCCGCGCCACCGCGATGACAGACTTCCGCATCCACAAGGACGGGTTCAGCCGCTTCCTGATCATCGATCGCGGAATGTCGCCCTGGGTGGCGGGCCGCGTGGTCCAGCGCATTCTGGAGATCGAGACCTATCGCGTGGTCGCCCTGCTCGGTTTGCCTGTGGCCCAGCAAGTTGTGCCCAGCCTGACCCAGTGGGAGCGAGATCTTTCCACCACGACTTCGGAGATGACAGACCAAGGCACCACCGAGGAAACCGTCCTCCTCGAACGCCTGACAAACCTGCAAGCCGCCATCGAAAAGAGCTACACCGAAAGCCAATTCCGTTTCAGCGCCAGCGCGGCTTACCATGCCCTCGTCAATCGACGCATCGAGGAGCTGCGCGAAACGCGGCGACCGGACATGCAGACCCTGGCCGAGTTCACTGAACGCCGGCTCGCGCCCGCCATGGCAACATGCTCCTCGGCTGAGCGCCGCCAGGCTGCACTGTCGGAACGGGTCGACCGCGCCGCACAACTGCTCTCCACCCGGGTCGATCTCTCACTCGAGCGTCAAAATGCAGAAGTGCTCGACAGCATGAACCAGCGCGTGGAGCTACAGCTGCGGTTGCAACAAACCGTGGAAGGGCTCTCCATTGCCGCGATCACCTACTATATCGTCGGCGTGATTGGATACATGGCCAAGGGCGCAGCTGCCGCCGGTCTTCCCGTTGACGCAAATCTGGTCATGGGCCTGGCCGCGCCGGCTGTTCTCGCGCTCACAGCGTTTGCCGTTTGGCGTGCCCGGAAAGAGATCACCGAGGCCCAGGCCAGACAACGCGATTAGGCCTGAACAAAACTATTTCACGCTTGCCGTGAGCATATGGACACTTCATAGTGTCTATCTATGCTGACGCACGTTGATACCGCCCGCACATTCGATGCGAAGGTCTCCCCGGTAACGGCGCTGGTGATCGGCACAGGGTTTGGCGGGCTTGCCGCCGCGGTCCGGCTGATCGCGAAGGGCTACAAGGTTAAACTGCTGGAACGCCTCGATGTGCCGGGCGGGCGGGCCGCTGTTTTTCATCAGGATGGCTTCACATTCGACGCCGGTCCTACGGTCATCACGGTGCCCCAGCTTTTCCATGACCTGTGGGCATTGCTCGGACAACGCCTGGAAGACCATGTGGACCTCCGCCCCATCGATCCGTTTTACAACATCCGCTTCAATGACGGGCAGATGTTCTATTACAATGATGATGCAGCAGCCATGGAAGCGCAGGTCGCGCGGCTCAGCCCCGGAGATCTTGCTGGCTACAGAGCTTTCATGCGCCACTCTGAAGACCTTCGAAAAATCGTCTTCGATCAGCTCGGCCATGTGCCTTTCACGCATGTCACGACGCTGCTGAAGGCCACGCCGGATCTTGTGCGGTATGGCGGGCATTTGCCCGTCTACACGGTTGTTTTGAAGTTTGTGAAAGACGAGCGCATCCGCCAGATCTGCAGCTTCCACCCACTTTTCATTGGTGGAAATCCGCTAGCAGCAAGCTCCGCCTACGCCATGATCCCTTCGCTTGAGCGCGAATGGGGGGTGCACTTCCCACAAGGCGGTACGGGCGCACTGGTGCAGGGTCTGGTTGATCTCATCGAATCCCATGGCGGTGAGTTCGTCTATGGCGCCGATGTCGACGAGGTGCTGGTCGAGCGCGGCGAGGCCCGCGGCGTACGGCTGTCATCCGGCGACGTGCTCAACGCCGATATTGTTGTTTCCAATACCGATAGCGCGACGCTCTATCATGAGCTCCTGCCCCGTAAGGTATCGCGCCGATGGAGCCCGTGGCGGGTTGAGCGTGCGCGCTTCTCCATGGGGGTCTTTGTTTGGTATTTCGGCTTGGACCGGCGCTACGAAGAAGTGGGTCAGCATACAAAAGTCATGGGCGATAATTTCAACGCCCTGCTGAATTCAATCTTCAAAACCAAAACACTGAGCGACGATCTCTGCCTCTATGTGCACCGCCCGACCCATGCGGACCCGTCGCTCGCCCCGCCGGGCTGTGACACATTTTATGCGCTCTCACCCATCCCGAACCTGGCGGCAGACATCGATTGGGCCTCCAAGGCGGCCAGCTACAAGGCGCTGATCGCGAAACGGCTCGACGAGACAATCCTGCCCGGTTTCCAAAATCATATCGTGACGGAAAAACTCATGGATCCGCGCGACTTCGTAACTCGCTACCGCGCCTTCAATGGTGCCGGGTTTGGGCTGGAACCGATCCTGACCCAGAGCGCATGGTTTCGCCCCCACAACCGGGCTGAGAGCGTGAAGCATCTCTATCTCGTCGGCGCGGGCACCCATCCCGGCGCAGGCGTGCCGAGCGTTTTGTCTTCCGCGCGGGCGATGGATGCGGTCGTACCGACAGCTTCAGAACTGGCAGGCCAGCGTGTCTGAGGCGGTTTTGGCTCGGCCTGGTGATAACGCCGCCTTGCGGGCAATCATCGCGGAAGGCTCCCATAGTTTCTATGCCGCATCCCGCCTGTTGCCCGCCAAGGTGCGCATGTCGGCCTTCGCGCTCTATGGTTTCTGTCGGGCCTGCGACGACGCCATAGACGAGACCACTGGCGGCCGCGAGCGGATCGAACGGCTCTACACCCGGCTTGAAAAGGCCTATCGCGGCCAGCCTGAAGAGACCGTCGTCGACCGCACCTTTGCCGAAACAGTCGCGCGCCATGGCATTCCCGAGACCATTCCCGCGGCTCTGATAGAGGGCCTCGATTGGGACGATAGCGAACGTACCTATCAAACATTGGAAGACCTCCACGCCTATGCCGCCCGGGTCGCAGGCACCGTTGGCGCCATGATGGCCCTCGTCATGGGAACACGCTCGCAGACGGCTCTGGCCAGGGCCACCGACCTCGGTGCCGCCATGCAACTTACCAATATCGCTCGCGATGTCGGCGAAGATGCCCGGCGCGGGCGGATCTATCTGCCTCTGGAGTGGCTCGCCGAAGAGGGCATTTCACCCGGCGCGTTCCTCGCGCGGCCCGTAGCGAGCCAGGGCATGCGCCGAACCGTTGAGCGCCTTCTGGGCGAAGCGAGCCGACTCTATTCGCGCGGGTTATCAGGGGTGGGGTTTCTACCGCCGGGATGTCGCGCGGCAATCCGGGCTGCCGGACTGATCTATGCTGACATCGGCACATCGATCGAACAGGCCGATTGGGATTCGGTATCCTCGCGGGCACGGGTGACGGGCCCCCGAAAGCTCGCCCTTGTGGGGCAAGCTCTCGCCATGGGACCACTCACGAGCACAGAACCCTCCCTCGCGCCCGCGCTGGTAGCAAACCAGTTTCTGATTGATGCTGTCGAACGCTGCCCGCCCCTACAGGTCAAGCCGCGCCTGTCGGACCTAGCGCCCGTGGATCGTATGCTGGAAGTTTGCCTTCGCTTGAATTCGCGCAATCTCATGGCGTGAGACCGGCCCCGGGAGCCAACACGCCATGAAAGACATGCTCTTCGGCATAGAAATGCTTGCCTTCTACGGCATCATTCTCGGCTTCGCTTTCTGGGAACTCTGGAAAGTCAGTAAACTGACGGACAATAAAAAGACGCCTGCGCCCGAAGAGAATGAAACGCCGGACGAATAGGCTTTCGCTAATCGCAAAAGCGCGGCGATAGGTCAGCGAACCGAACACATTCTCGAGCACACGCGTCCGCAGCGCCTATCCCGCAAGCCGAGGCATTCGAAACGGGAGCAGCGCCTTGACGATCTGACGCTTCAATCGGTCTCCCGCGAAGCTTTCATAGATTCCGACCCGGGATGTTCCCAGGATTTGGGCCTCAATTACCGATCGCGCATAAAACGGCGTATCTTCGAACGTGCGCAGGTGGCGTGGGGTAGAGTTCGACTCTGCCCGTGTAGGCCTTGAAATGCGCCAGATGCGTGTGTCAGGCAGCTTTGTGCGCGTCGGCGGCTGGAACGGCTCCACAAGGCCGTCCGCGCCAAACCGCAGGGCGAGCGATCGGCCCTCACCAATTCGCGGATCCGTATTGTAAAGGACTGCCGTTTTCCCTCCTCCAAGGTCGTACCGCGACCAGTCCCACTGCTGGAACCCTTCTTCGAGGGGCTCAGCGCCTTGATTGGAGTCGAGATATCCGCGCCCGCGCCAGGTCAGCCCAGGGTGGGTAAAGTCCACAGTCACGTCGGCATTGGGATTGAGGGGGGCCCAACGATGCGCGCCTGTATCATCAAGCGCATAAGCGCCGCTGAGAAGGCTTTCAAAATTCACTGCAATGCGCCCGCGCAGCGGATAGGGCACCGGAGCGCATCGTTCGTGCACGTCGATGGTGAGGCAGGTGCCGTCCCAATTCAGCGCGCTGTTGTTGACCTGAAAACGCTCCGGGGTCGCCTGAACCTGTCCCCGACCCCGTTCAGTCATGGCCCAGCGGCCCGCCCGCGGCCGGTACAGCGCAACATTGATGGAACAGTGATTGAAGGGGTCACGGCGTCCGGACCAGGCGTAATAGGGCGAGAACACGCTGCCGATGAAGGCAATCATGGTCAGGCCATTGCGGCCATCCTCGCTCAGTGCGTCGAGATACCACCAGGCATAGCCACCCGGGGTAACGGCAAGGTCGAACCGCAATCCTTGAGAATCGCCTGCGCAGCTGCTTTGCCCGACAGCGCCGCCATCGGCGCCCCCGGTCCCGGATGTACGCTGCCCCCGGCCAGGTACAGCCCCTTCAGGCGAGTTCGTGCCCCAGGTCTCTGGAAACTCGCGCGCCATCCATGGCTCGCCATGCCGTAGAGCGCCCCGCCCGTGGCCGGAAACAGGGCGTTGAAATCCGTCGGCGTGGTGGCCACTGCCGTCTCCAGACCGGTCTCCAGCGTCAGGCCGCATCGCCCGAGCAGTCCCAGCATCCTGTCTTGGCATTGGGTAATCTCCTCGGCTGTGTAGGTATGGGCATCGCCCGTCGGTGGGGCGTTGATCAGGCAGAACAGGCGCTCGGCCCCGCTTGCTGCTTGCAGGCCCGGAGCACGGTCAGGGGCGCAGATATACGTCGTCGGGTCAGCCGGGACGTCGCCCCGCTCGAAAACGGCTTCAAACTCGGCGGCATAGTCGTCAGAGAAAAACACAGTGTGCATGTCCAGCGGCACGCCTGCGGGCTTTGCCACCATGGACCACGTCATTGCCGACTGCGAGCGTTGCATGTCGCTGGGCAAGGTCACGGCACGGGCGCCAGCGGGTCCAAGCGCACCTGTCGCAAGGGCGGCAGCATCTCCGTTCATCACAACAAGCTCGGCCGGACGGGTTTCGCCGGATGCAAGGCGGATCCCGGTAACCCGCCCGCCCGTCTCCACCACGCGATCGACATCGGCGCCGAAATGGAAGGTCACGCCATTGCGCTCGCACACGCGGTGCAGCGCCTCGGCGATGGACTGCATACCGCCGTCCAAGGCCCAGACGCCTTCTTGCTCCACATGTGCAATCAGCATCAGCGTGGCCGGGGCGCGGAAGGGCGAGGCACCGCAATAGGTGGCGTAGCGACCGAAAAGCTGTTGTAGGCGCGGATCCGAAAAACTGCGGGAAAGCGCGCCCCAAAGCGTTGAGAACGGGGACGTGTTCAGCAGCGCCATGGGCGACTGACGGGCAATAAGTCCGGCAAAACTCGGCTTCTGGCTGCGCAGGAAGGGCTCGCGCAGGGTCTCAAAAACATCGCGGGTTTTGCTGCAAAACGCCCGGTAATTGTCAGCGTCCCTGGGACCTGCGAACGCCGCAATGGCCTCTGCGCTGCGCTCTCTGTCAGCGAACAGGTCGAGGCTGGAGCCGTCCGGCCAGTAATGGCGTGCCAGGACGCTCAGCTGTTTCAGCGTGACTTCTTCGTCCAGCTCCGCGCCGGCAAGGGCCATAACCTCCCGGAACGCCCAATCCATGGTGAACACTGTCGGGCCGGAATCGATCCTCGCGCCGCCAATATCGATCTGACGGACCTTCCCGCCGGGCCGAGCCGCGCGTTCGTAGACGTCGACGTCAAAGTGCCTCGACAGGATGGCCGCGGCCGAAAGCCCGCCGATTCCAGCGCCAATGATCGCAATGCGAGGACCCAATCCCACGATCTGAGTGTCCTTTCAAATTGACACTCAAATTGTCCACAACAATTGACAAATGTAAACGTCTTTGGAACCTTACGCGTCGAAGGAGACTCCCCATGGACGCTGATGCCTTGATCGAGTGGGCGCTTGAGAGCGCAGTCTCTGAAAGCGAAAGCCCGCCTGGACCACCGCTACTCGCCAGCGCAATTCGCCATGCCGTGTTTCCCGGCGGCGCGCGTGTTCGGCCGCAGCTTTGCCTCGCGGTGGCAGCGGCTTGCAATGCGGGCAGCAAAGACGAATTGATGGTCAGTGCGGGTGCGGGAGCGTCACTGGAACTGCTCCATTGTGCCTCGCTGGTCCATGACGATCTGCCCTGTTTCGATGGCGCTGATGTGCGCCGGGGTAAGCCGTCGGTCCATGTGGCGTTTGGCGAGCCGATTGCGCTGCTGGCCGGCGATGCCCTGATTGTGATGGCGTTCTCGACCTTGGCGCGTTCAACGGTAGGCACGCCGGAAACCCTCGCCCGGCTTCTGCCCATCGTCACAGCTGCTGTGGGCGCCCCCCATGGGATTGTGGCCGGACAGGCCTGGGAGAGCGAACCTGGTGTGGAGACCGATGCCTATCACCGGGCTAAAACGGGCGCGCTGTTCATTGGCGCCGCCGAAGCCGGCGCAGCGTCCGTCGGCGCGGACCCAACTCCCTGGCGCAAGCTGGGCGAGCACCTTGGCGATGCCTACCAGGTAGCCGATGATCTGCGCGACATGCTTCTGGATGAAGAGGCGCTGGGTAAGCCAGCCGGCCAGGATGCCAAGTGCGCCAGGCCCAATGCAGCAAGCGATTTGGGCCCGCGGGCGGCGATGGCCAAGCTGAACGGTTTGATCGAAGCCGCGGCTGATAGCGTGCCTGACTGTGAGGGCGCTCCGGCTCTGCGCAATCTGGTGCATGCCCAGGCATCCCGGCTGATTCCTGCCAGTCTGGCCCACGCATTGGCGTGACGACGACACCGGTCCCAACGCCGCCCGCCATGGGAATCTCGCACCGTCTCCGGCGCTGGCGCAATGCCCTCTTGTCGAGCCCAAAATTCCAGGAAGCGGCGGTCTCGAACCCGTTCACGCGCCCAAAAGCTCGCGCCGAAGCAGCGAAACTGTTCAATCTCTGCACCGGGTTTGTGCATTCCCAGGTGCTGTTGGCCTGTGTCCAACTGGACCTGATTTCAAAAATCGCGGCGCGCCCCATGGATATCGGCGAGGCTGCGTCTGCAATGGACCTGCCGCTGGATGGTGCGGAGCGCCTGCTGAAGGCCGCGGCGTCACTGCAGCTGCTGAGCCAACAATCGGATGGACGATACACCCTGGGCGATCTTGGGGCCTCGCTCATGGGCAACCCGTCGGTCCTGGCGATGATCCGTCACCATGGCGATCTTTACAAAGATCTCGCTGATCCGGTGGCACTGCTCCGCCGGGAGGGACCGCCCACACGGCTCTCCCAATTCTGGGGCTACGCAGCAGCGGACTCGCCAAGTGAAGCCGCCCGGGACAGCGCCGCAGAGTACAGCGCGCTTATGGCCGAAACCCAGGCCTTCATCGCACGCGATGTGATGGCAGCTCACGACCTTTCCACATACGCACACATTATGGACTTGGGCGGGGGAACGGGCGCGTTCCTCTCTGCCGTGGCGCACGCCCACCCCAGCCCGCAGCTTACGCTTTGCGACCTGCCACCCGTTGCTGAACTCGCCGAGCAGATGTTCCGCGAAACAAGCCTCAACTCACGAATACGCGCCATCGGCGTCGATTTCACAAAAGACCCGGTTCCAGAGGGCGCCGACCTGATCACGCTGGTGCGCATTCTCCATGACCATGATAATGGACCCGTTCGGGGCCTGTTGAACAAGGTTCGGCGAGCTCTCCCGGCCGGTGGACGTCTGCTGATTGCTGAACCCATGGCAGGTACGCCCGGAGCTGAAGCCATGGGCGACGCCTATTTCGGGCTTTATCTGTGGGCTATGGGATCTGGCCGCGCGCGCAAACGCAACGAACTGACCGAAATGCTTCACGAGGCTGGGTTTGGCCAGGTTCGTGAGGCGAAGACGCGCCAACCCCTGTTGGTGCGTGTCCTAATTGCAGAATAGTTCGTCGGTTCGGCGCCGAGCAACTCTAGCGGACTAGACCGAATTTTCGCCAAGTGATGCGTAGCGCGCCGCCAATTCATCAGCCAGGCGCCGGGCATCATCAATCTCGGCATTAAACGCCTCAATGGCGGTATCCGCTGGGGCGGACTGGGACGTGCGCTCACCAACAGTTTCGAGTGCTCCGGCGAAGGCGCGACTGGCGCGCTGGGCCCGCACAAGCGCGCGCTCAAAGCTGGTGACATCACTGCGCTGCGTTTCCACCGTTTGATCGTTCAGGACCTTGCGCGCCTCGCCTGCGACTTGTTCCAGCCCTTCGCGCGCAGCATTCGCGTCGTCGGCAATCGTCATGAGATGCACAGAGGGAGCGACGGAAAGATCACTGAACGCATCGGCATATGATGTGGCCGTTTCCGTATCGGACTGGCCGTGCATCAAGATGGAGGCAAGGTTTGCAAATCCGTTGGAAGCTTCCACCCAACCCTCAGATTCGAGACGTTCGCAAAAGGTGTCGGATGCGGTTCGCAGGGCCGTCTGTTTTGCGCTGAGCGAGGTTTCCACGGTCGCCTCACCAGGCACCACGGACACTGTTGCACACCCCGCCAACACCAAAAGGGTGGCTCCCAAAAAAACGCTACGCATGTACACCGCCGCCAAGTCGTAATGTTCCCCACCGCCACCATGAGTGACATGTGAGAAATCGCCCGTCCAGCCTTTATTCCCAGCGTAAGTGCAGATAGGTGAAGAGGTTATGAACACAGTGCCAACACGGCGGACTTTATACCCGCGACATGCAGCCCGCCGCACCGGCCATCTGCGCGTATCAGATCTCCACGAGATTTATTTCGAAGAAAGCGGGAATCCAAACGGCGTTCCAGTCGTCGCAGTCCATGGCGGCCCTGGGGGTGGCTCAAGCCCTGAAATGCGGAGATTTTTTGATCAGTCAAAGTACAGGATCATACTCTATGATCAGCGAGGGTGCGGTCGCTCCCGCCCCGCATCTGAACTTCGCGAAAACACCACCTGGGACTTGGTCGCCGATATGGAGGCCCTGCGCACCCATTTGGGTGTGGAGAAATGGGTGGTGTTCGGCGGCTCCTGGGGGTCAACCCTTTCGCTTTCCTATGCGGTGACCCATCCAGAACGAACGCTGGGCCTGCTTCTGAGGGGTATTTTCCTCATCACTGAGTCGGAGATTCGCTGGTTCTATCAGGAAGGCGCCTCGCGACTCTTCCCCGATGCCTTTGACCGTTACATGGCCCCGATTCCCGAAGACGAACGCGGCGATCTGGTGAGCGCGTTCCACAAACGCCTGACAGGCGACGATGCCGGGGCACGCATTGAAGCGGCCCGGGCATGGGCCCGCTGGGAAGGCGAAACCCTCTCTCTGCGCGGCGCCCTGCGCACACCTCCGCGTTTTGACGAGGACGATTTCCTCGACGCATTCGCCCGCATCGAATGCCACTACTTCGTGAACAAGGGCTTCTTCGACACCGATGGCTGGCTTTTGCAGCAAGCCGCAAGTGTGCTGCAGGGCCGCATCCCCGGGGTCATTGTCCATGGCCGCTATGATGTCGTGACGCCGCTTTCATCGGCCTGGGCGCTCAAAAAAGCCTGGCCGGACGCGCAGTTGCACATTGTGCCCGATGCGGGTCATTCCAGCCTCGAGCCTGGGATTGTCGACCAGCTGATCCGCGCATCAGACAGGTTTGCGGAGATGTTCGGCTAAGATGCAGGCACTCCGCAGTCGGCCCGGCAAGTGACTTCAACCGTCCTTCTCACTCTGGGGCGATTGCCCAAGGCACTGGAAGTCGCCCGGGCGCTGAAAGGGGGCGGCTGCCGCGTTTTGATTGCGGAACCGTACAAACGCCATCTCAGCTCTCCGTCCAAACATGTGGATGCCTGTTTCCAGGTTCCCACACCGGTTCGCGATGAAGCTGGCTATCTGGAGGCACTGGAAAAGATCACCCGTCGTGAAAACGTGGATGTTGTTGTGCCGGTATCGGAAGAGGCAATGTTCGCTGCCGGGCTCAAGGACCGCCTTTCAGACGAGGTGAGCTTCTTCGGGCCGGGCCGCGACCTGATCCGATCGCTCCACGACAAGGCAAAATTCGTAGAGCAGGCTCGAAGCATGGGCCTGACGGTTCCTGAGACCCACGGGCTTGGCACACTCGAAGCTGATGACCTCGTTGCGCGGAGCGATGTGGTGGTGAAGGAGGTCTATTCCAGTGCAGGAGTGGGCGTTACGTTCATAGCACGCGGGTCGGACCTCCCAAGAGTGGGCCCAGCGCCTGCAATCGTCCAGGCGCGGCTTCCGGGCCGGGCACGCAACACGGTGTCGCTGGTCCATGAAGGCCGGTTGATCGGTACGGTCGCCTATGAAGGCACCGTCATGTCCCATACGGTGAGTGTGGCTTTCCGGCGGATCGAGGCACCGGACCTGGACGAATGGATCACGGTATTTGCGCGCGAGACCGGATACACCGGGTTCCTCGCCTTCGACTTCATCGATGATGCCGCCGGTATTCCCCATGCGATCGAGTGCAATCCGCGAGCAAATAGCGGCGTGCACTATTTCGACCCCCAAGGTCTGGCTGACGCCATATTGGATCCGGAGGGCACCGAGGCCGTCGGCCACAAGCCGGATATTCTCATGCAGCAATTCTATCCGTGCCTGACCGAGGCCCAGGGCGCCATGTTCAAGCCCTCGAAGCGCGCGGAAGCCTGGCACTTTTTGCGGAACTCAAAGGATGTGACCTGGCAGCGCCAAGACCCCTGGCCCTTCATCCTGATGACGTTCACAAGCTGGGAGATCCTGCGTCGGTCCATTTTCAAGGGCGAAAGTTTTGGCGAAGCGGCCGTTGCCGATATCGCCTGGGACGGAAGCGAGCAGCTTGTGCCTAGGCCAGAGCTGTGACCTGAGCCATGATCTGGTCCTTGGGCCGGGTCGTCAGGCGCGCTACCGGCCGCACGGTCTGACCGGGCAGTGTCTCGAACCGGAAGCGGCGCACCAGCCGCGCGAGGATTAACGCGCTTTCCATGCCGGCAAAGCCCGCCCCGATACAAATACGCGGACCGTAGCCGAAAGGCAGGTAAGTACCTTGGGCAGGGGCTGGGCCATCCCATCGGTCGGGGTCAAACGTGTCGGGGCGGTCCCAGAGGGCATGGTGGCGATGGATGGCCCAAGGCGCGATCATGACCATCGCCCCTCGCCGAAGCTTGTGCCCGCCAATCTCGCAGGGTTTCGCCGCAACGCGGGGGATGAATGTGATCGGCGGATAGAGGCGTAAGGCTTCCTTGAAGAGATTGCGCAGGAAGGGCATGCGCTTGATGTCCGCAAGGGTTGGCAGCGCGCCGCCGCAAACGGCCTCGACCTCGTCGCGGGCGCGCGCTGCAAGGTCTGGCTGTTCAGCCAAGGCGTAGAGCGTCCAGGTCAAGCCGCTTGCGGTGGTCTCGTGGCCCGCGAGGAAGAAAACGCCAAGCTGATCGATGAGCTCCTCGCGACTGAACCGTGAGCCATCGGCTGGATCCTCGGCGGCGGCGACCATGGCGGCGATGTCGTCATAGTCCGCGCCGTCTGCCAGATGCGTGTCCAGCAAGGCGCCGATATGGCCGCGGATACGCTGGCAAGCCGCCAGCACGTCAGGGCTCTGGGGTGTCTCGCTCCACGCCTTGTCAAAGATGAGGCGCCGAATTTCAACGTGCGCGACGGTCCGCTCGAAATGGAGAAAGTCTTCAAACACTTCGCGCGCCGTTTCGCTCTCCAGCGTATGAGAGAAGACCGTTCGGCAAATGATATCGGCGGTCAGGTGGGACATGGCGAGGTCCAGGGAGACCGCCTCGCCCGCCTTTGCCGAGGCTTCGAGCCGCGCTTCATAATCGGAAACAGCCGCCTCCATTGCGCCAAAGGCGCGATCTACGCGCAACTGGCTGAAGGCCGGGTCGATCATCTGCCTTTGCCGTCGCCAGCGCGCACCATGGCTGACAAACAGCGAGTCGCCCACGAGCGGTTCGAGCGCCCCAACCATGAGATCACTTTTTGGAAAATCATCGGCCTCTTCGACCATCACGCGGCGCACAAGGGCCGGGTCGTTCACGATGAGGATCTGCCGGCGGGAATACCCGATAAACCGAACCGGCGATTTGTAGGCATAGGCCGGCAACAGGCTGAGCAGGTCACCATCGCCCTGCAGCATGGTGCGCACGAGGGCGGCCACTGCTGGCAGGCTCTTCGGGCGCGGTGGCATATAGGTCGAGGTGGCCACGGACGGCGTCTCCAGCGCTTTACACTTCGAACAGTCTAGCCAAGTTGCGCCCTGCATGGAATACTCTACCCATGAGTGTGCCGGGTTTTAGCATCCCAGACCTGTTTCACCTTTTGGTCGCCTGTCACATTGTGACCGGGGCGGTTGGGCTTGTTTCATTCTGGATTCCCGTGGGTGGCCGCAAGGGCGGGAAGATCCACCGGGGTGGCGGCACATTGTTTACAGCGATGATGCTGGTCACGGGCAGTTTCGCCATTGGCATGAGCCTTTGCACCCTCGCCGCGCCGATCGCGACCCACCCCCACCTGATTCATCATCCGGATCTGGGCAATGCCGCGATGATTCGCGCCATCTTCGGGTGGATGATGCTGTATCTCGCAATCCTGACGGTGAATCTCGCCTGGTATGGCTGGCTGTGCGTTCGCCACAAACGCGCCCGGGAGAAGGGGCGGACGTGGCATAATCTCGGGCTTCAGGCCGTTCTCCTCATCGCCGCGACCAACTGCGCCTGGCAGGCCTTCCTGGTGGGTGTCCCGCTTCTCGGATTGATGTCGCTGGTCGGCTTCGCGACAGTCGCGACCAATCTGTACTACCTCTACAAACCGGCCCCGGATGCGATTGAGTGGCTTGCCGAACACATCAAGGCACTGATCGGAGCCGGTATTTCAGTTTACACCGCGTTTTTTGCCTTTGGCGCGGTACGTCTTTTACCGGAAGCTGCGCTGACTCCAGCGCTCTGGTCTGCGCCGCTGCTGATCGGACTTGGCCTCATTCTCTACCACCGCCGGGCGATCTACAAACGCACCTCACACGCGCATTAAGAGTGTCCGACATGGGACCAATTGAACCATAGCGGGCGCATTGTACCCGGAATAAACGTCGTTTCTATTTGACAGTCTTAAGTGTCAATTTATACTGACGTCTATGAAAATGGACTCCTCCATCGCACCTTCGGTTCATCATGAACCGGCGCCTGCTGCAGGACGAACACCGTCGCTGCGCGCCCAAGGCGTAGTGTTTACGGGGGAACGGCGCGCAGCACTTCAACACCTTGAACTCAAACCACCTTCGGCAAACGATGTGGTCGTAGACGTCGCCTGGAGTGGGATCAGCACGGGCACGGAGCGTATGCTTTGGTCCGGCGAGATGCCGCCCTTCCCCGGCATGGGTTATCCGCTGGTGCCGGGATACGAATCCGTTGGACGGGTCCTGGCCTGCCAAGCCTTTCCCGAGTTAGTCGGTGAAATGGTCTTCGTGCCCGGCGCGACCTGTTATGCGAATGCCAGCGGTCTCTTTGGCGCGTCGGCGTCGCGGATCATTGCTCCCGCAGACCGAGTCGTTGCGCTCGGTGACGACGCCGGGCCACAGCACACATTGCTGGCCCTGGCCGCAACCGCCCACCACGCCATCGCGCGCGGCACCGCGCCAGACCTCGTAGTAGGCAACGGCGTCCTTGGCCGACTGGTGGCGCGACTTACGACGTTGATCACCGGGCAAGCGCCCACGGTCTGGGAAACCGACCCCATACGCCGCACCGGGACCGATGCAATCGATCCGGCCAGTGACACCCGGTTCGATTACGGCGCGCCCTGCGATGTCAGCGGAAACACGGCGGCGGTCGACCAGATTGTAACGCACTCAGCGAAACACGCTGAGATCACGCTGGCAGGCTTTTACAAAGATCGGCCGAGCTTCGCTTTCCCGCCTGCCTTCATGAAGGAAATTTCCCTTCATGTGGCGGCGGAGTGGCGCCCGGAAAACCTGAAAGCCGCTGCAGAAATGGTACGTTCGGGTGCGCTAGACCTCGGCGGCCTGATTACCCACACCACTGCGCCGGACGAGATTGAGGCGGCTTACGCGACCGCGTTCGAAGATCCGGCCTGTCTGAAAATGCTGATCGATTGGGAGCCCCACTATGACAACGCTCATTGAGGGTCGCACGCCCATCGAAGCTGCTGATGATGCCCTGCGCGACGAAGCTTCTCAGGAGCCAGAGGCCCCTGCGACCGGCGAAGTGACCAAGGAAACCCAGATCATAGCGATCTATGGCAAGGGCGGGATCGGCAAGTCGTTCACGCTGGCCAATCTCAGCTACATGATGGCCCAGCAGGGCAAAAAGGTGCTGCTCATCGGCTGCGACCCGAAATCTGACACGACCAGCCTGCTGTTCGGCGGCAAGGCCTGCCCGACCATCATCGAGACCAGCTCAAAGAAGAAAGAAGCCGGCGAGGAAGTCCGCATCGGCGATGTCTGTTTCAAGCGGGATGGCGTTTACGCCATGGAGCTTGGCGGGCCGGAAGTTGGTCGGGGCTGTGGCGGACGCGGCATCATCCACGGCTTCGAATTGCTTGAGAAACTCGGCTTCCATGAGTGGGACTTCGACTATGTCCTGCTCGACTTCCTGGGCGATGTGGTGTGCGGCGGCTTTGGCCTGCCGATTGCGCGGGACATGTGCCAGAAGGTGATCGTGGTCGGCTCCAACGACCTGCAATCGCTTTATGTCGCCAACAATGTGTGCTCCGCGGTGGAGTACTTCCGCAAGCTCGGCGGCAATGTCGGCGTGGCAGGCATGGTCATCAACAAGGATGACGGCACAGGCGAGGCCCACGCTTTCGCCGAAAAGGTCGGCATTCCAGTGCTCTCGGCCATCCCGGCAGACGAAGATATCCGCAGGAAGTCGGCGAATTACCAGATCGTCGGCAAGCCAGGCAGCCCATGGGCACCGATGTTTGAAGAGCTGGGTCTGAACGTGGCCACGGCGCCGCCGATCCACCCCACTCCGCTGTCCCAGGAAGGTCTACTGGACCTCTTCAGCGCCGAGGAAACCGGCGCAGACTGGCAGCTTGAGCCCGCCACTGAAGAAGACATGTGCGGCGCCGCCCACACCAACAAACCCTCCCTCGAAATCATCTACGAAACGATCTGAATCATGGGCAAACGGGGCCTCATCGACAACACAAGGGCAGGCGAGCAAGTCTATGACGCTGCTGGCGCGGCTCCTGTCGATATGGGCACACCTGTGGACACTTCCCCAGCGCCAGATGGCGACGGTGGATGCCATGGCGGCGCGGCTGAGATGAAAGCTGCTGCTCAGGCCGCGGGTAAAACCAGCCTGCTGGAACGCTACGCAGCCGATTACCCAACCGGCCCCCATGACCAACCCCAATCCATGTGCCCCGCCTTTGGCTCGCTGCGGGTGGGTCTGCGGATGCGGCGCACGGCGACGATCCTGTCGGGCTCGGCGTGCTGCGTCTATGGGCTGACATTCGTGTCCCACTTCTACGGCGCCAAGCGCTCGGTCGGCTATGTGCCGTTTAACTCCGAGACGCTGGTGACGGGCAAACTCTTCGAGGACATCAAGGCCGCCGTCGAGCAAATGGCCGACCCGCACAAATACGACACCATCGTTGTCACCAATCTGTGCGTGCCCACGGCGTCCGGCGTGCCCCTGCGCCTGCTCCCTGACGAGATCAACGGGGTGCGCATAATCGGCATCGATGTGCCCGGTTTTGGCGTTCCGACCCATGCCGAGGCCAAAGACGTGCTGGCCGGCGCAATGCTGAAATATGCCCGCACCGAGGCCGAAAAAGGCGCCGTGCCACGCGCCCCGGGCGATACCGCGGACTTGCCAAAAATCACACTTCTGGGCGAGGTTTTCCCGGCAGATCCTGTGATCATCGGGCGGATGATCGCGCCCATGGGCCTTGCCGTTGGCGCGACTGTACCGACGCGGGAATGGCGCGAACTCTATACCGCGCTGGACTGCGTTTCAGTCTCCGCGATCCATCCCTTCTATACCGCCAGCGTGCGCGAGTTCGAGGCCGCAGGCCGCCCCGTCGTCGGGTCTGCCCCCGTGGGCGTGGATGGAACAGCCGCATGGCTTGAGGCAATTGGCGAGAGCGCCGGGGTTGCCCGCGACAAGATCGATGCGGCCAAGAATGCCGTCCTGCCCGCCATCACAGGCGCATTGGCCGGCTCCCCCATCAAGGGCCGGATCACCGTGTCGGGCTATGAGGGCTCGGAGCTCATCGTGGCGCGCCTGCTCGTGGAAAGCGGCGCAGACGTAAAATATGTCGGCACGGCCTGCCCGCGCACGCGTTTCAGCGCCGATGATGAAGCCTGGCTGAAGTCAAAAGGCGTAGACATCCGCTTCCGCGCCAGCCTGGAGACGGACCTCGCCGCCTTGGAAGCTTTCAAACCCGACCTTGCCATCGGCACCACGCCCGTCGTCCAGAAGGCCAAGGAAAAGGGCACGCCGGCGCTCTACTTCACGAACCTGATCTCCGCACGCCCGCTCATGGGCCCTGCCGGGGCGGGATCGCTCGCCCAGGTGGTCAACTCAGCCATTGTCGGCAAATCCCGCATGGATGAAATGCGCGCCTTCTTCGAGGGTGTCGGCGAGGGCGACTCCGCGGGCGTCTGGGAAGACACACCCGATCCCCACGAAAATTTCCGCGCGAAACAGCGCCGCAAGCTCGCCATCGCCGCAAAGCGCGCCTCAAACCTTGAGGAACCGGTGGGATGCTGATCCAGGACCATGACCGCGCCGGGGGCTATTGGGGCTCAGTCTACGTGTTCACCGCGATCAAGGGCTTGCAGGTGGTGATCGACGGCCCCGTGGGCTGCGAAAACCTGCCCGTCACCAGCGTTCTGCACTACACGGACGCCCTGCCCCCGCATGAGCTACCGATCGTGGTGACAGGCCTGGCTGAAGAAGAACTCGGCCAGCATGGCACAGAAGGCGCAATGAAACGCGCCCGCGCCGCACTGGACCCAGAACTGCCCGCTGTCGTTGTCACCGGCTCCATCGCCGAAATGATCGGCGGCGGCGTTACGCCCGAAGGCTCAAACATTCTCCGCTTCCTGCCGCGCACGATCGACGAGGACCAGTGGCAGTCGGCCGACCGCGCCCTGCTTTGGCTGTGGACCGAGTTTGCCCAAACCAAAGGGCGCAATCCCAAGCCGCGCAAGAAAGCCGAAGGCGATCCGCCCAGCGTGAACATCATCGGGCCGAGCTATGGCATGTTCAACATGCCCTCCGACCTGGCCGAGATTCGCAGGCTTGTGGAGGGTATGGGGATCGAGGTGAACATGGTGTTCCCCCTCGGCAGCCATATCGAAGATGTCCGCAAACTCGCTAGTGCAGACGTGAATATCTGCATGTATCGCGAGTTTGGCCGCGCCCTCTGCGAGGCTATGGGCAAGCCATACCTGCAAGCCCCCATCGGGCTGCACTCAACGACGAAATTCCTGCGTGCCCTGGGCGAGCTAACGGGCGTTGATCCAGACCCGTTCATCACCCGCGAAAAACACACGACCATCAAGCCGCTCTGGGATCTCTGGCGATCTGTAACACAAGACTTTTTCGGCACCGCCAATTTCGGCGTCGTGGCGAACGAGACCTATGCCCGGGGCCTTCGCAATTTCCTTGAGGCGGACATGGGCCTGCCGTGCAATTTCAGCTTTGCACGCTGCGCCGGGCGCAAGTCAGACAATGACGCGGTTTTGGCCGCCATTGAAGACAGCGCACCGCTGGTGCTGTTCGGCAGTTTCAATGAGCGCATGTATCTGCAGCAGGTCGGCGCGCGCTCAACGTACATTCCCGCCAGCTTCCCCGGCGCCGTCATTCGTCGCCACACGGGCACGCCCTTCATGGGCTATAGCGGCGCCACTTACATCGTGCAGGAAGTGTGTAACGCGCTCTTCGACGCCCTGTTCCACATACTGCCGCACCAGAAAGACATGGATCAGGCCGACGCGACACCGGCCCGCATCGAGAGATCGGTCTCCTGGCAAGCCGAAGCCAGCAAGGCACTGGACAGCGCCGTTGAGGCCTTCCCTGTCCTGACCCGGATTTCCGCCGCCAAACGCCTGCGCGACCAGAGCGAAGCCCATGCGCGCGCCGAGGGCCGCGCCACCGTCACCGCCGCCGATGTCGCGGCCTGTATCCGTTCCACCCCAAATCCCGCAGCCGCCTGAGGAGACCCACCATGGCAAACGTCCAGAGCAAATCCCAACGGCGTCGCCGAGCGTCATCGCCCCTCGGCGTCTACGGCTCGTTCAGCCTCACCAGCGCACTCGTCTACTGCGTCGGGTGTCTTGCCGATGCGGTGACAGGCGAACGCGTGGCGGAAACGCGCCGGGCCCCCGGCACCGTGAACGCGATGAACGGAGACTTTGCACGCGTCAGCGCCGGACGCTGAGCCCTACCGGTTTTGGCGGTTTCCGCCAGAAGCACGCCCAGGTCGCAGGGCTTCCAAAGCGGCAGAGGCCAGAGATCAGACAAAGGAGGTCCCGAATATGGCCAGTGATACCTCAACGCCGGAAACCCTATCGGGTTTATCGGCCGGTGAAGCACAGGAATTCCACAAGGCGTTCGTGTTCAGCTTCATCGTTTTCACCATCATCGCCTGTGTGGCCCACTTCCTTGTTTGGATGTGGCGTCCGTGGGTCCCCGGTCCCGGCGGATACACGGATGTTTCGGCTGCAGAGACCGCAACGCAGGTCGCGTCATTCCTGCAATTCCTCGTCTAAGGAGACCTGAAACATGTGGAGACTTTGGTTACTCTTTGATCCGCGTCGGATGCTCGTTGCTCTGGCCGTGTTCCTGTTCACCCTGGCGATCCTGATTCACTTCATCCTGCTCAGCACACCGCGCTATAACTGGCTCGGCACGGCACCGTCTGCGACGGCTGCCATCTCGCTGGACATCACGGATGTGATTGAACAGGCCTAGGCGCTTATCCGGAACGGGCGGGCCAGGCCAAAGCGTTCGGCCCGCCCCTTTCACCCCTTCGATTTCGGCTGTCGGCCATCCCAAGCGCAATTCGGGGTGGCTGGGGCGATCGTCGCCCGTGGCCGTGCGCAACATGGCGAAAGGACCTTTGAACCGTGGCGCTACTCAACTATGAACGCAAATACCGCGTGCGCGGCGGGACGCTGATCGGCGGCGATCTGTTCGATTACTGGATCGGACCTTTCTACGTCGGGTTTTTCGGCATCACAGCCGCCTTTTTCGCAGTCCTTGGCACGGCCCTGATCTTCTGGGGCGCCGCCATGGAGGACACCTGGAACCCCTGGCTGATTTCCATTGATCCACCGCCGATCGAATACGGCCTGGCCTTCGCGCCACTGGCTGAAGGCGGGCTCTGGCAACTCATCACATTCTGCGCCATTGGCGCGTTCGGCTCGTGGATTTTCCGCGAAGTCGAGATCTGCCGGAAACTGGGCATGGGATACCATGTTCCCATCGCTTTCTCCGTCGCCGTCAGTGCCTATGTCACCCTGGTGGTCATCCGGCCCGTGCTCATGGGAGCGTGGTTTCACGCCTTCCCATATGGCATCATGAGCCACCTCGATTGGGTCAGCTATACGGGCTATCTCTACGGCAATTTCCACTACAATCCCGCCCACATGGTGGCGATCACGTTCTTCTTCACCACAACGCTTGCCCTCGCCATGCATGGCGGCGCGGTTCTCTCTGCGGTGAACCCCGGCAAGGGAAAGGAAGTGAAGGCGCCCGAGCACGAAAACGCGTTTTTCCGCGACCTCCAGGGCTATTCAGTGGGCACGCTCGGCATTCACCGCGTCGGCCTCTTCCTCGCTCTGAATGCGGGCATCTGGAGCGCCATCTGCATCGTGATTTCCGGACCGCTTTACGAGGGCTCCTGGATCACCTGGTGGGATGGCTGGCGCAACCTGCCAATCTGGCGCCTGGAATAGTGAGGACACACAATTATGGCTGATTATCAGAATATCTTCACGCAAACCCAGGTGCGCGGCCACGTCGACCTCGGCGTGGCCCACGAAAGCGGCTATGAGAAACGCATCAATGATGTGACCTTCTCGGGCTTTCTCGGCAAGATCGGTGACGCCCAACTGGGCCCGATTTATCTCGGCTTTACCGGGGTCGCGTCCCTGTCCTGTGGCTTGCTGGCCATCTTCATCATCGGGATGAACATGTGGGCCTCGGTGGGCTGGGATCCGATCAAGTTTTTCGGGCAGCTTCCATGGCTGGCGCTTTACCCGCCGCCACCTGAGCAGGGCCTGAATTTCTTCCCGCCCCTGGCCGAAGGCGGCTGGTGGCTTATGGCGGGCTTCTTCCTCACCGCGGCAATCATTCTGTGGTGGGTGCGCGTGTATCGCCGGGCCATCCAGCTCGGCCTCGGCACCCATGTGGCGTGGGCCTTTGCTTCGGCGATCTGGCTCTATCTGGTCTGCGGGTTCATTCGCCCGGTCTTCATGGGAAGCTGGTCGGAGGCAGTGCCCTTCGGCATCTTCCCGCACCTGGACTGGACCAATAATTTCTCGCTGGTCTACGGAAATCTCTTCTACAACCCATTCCACATGCTCTCGATTGTGTTCCTCTATGGCTCAGCCCTGCTGTTTGCCATGCATGGCGCAACAATCCTGGCCGTGGGCCGCTATGGCGGCGAGCGGGAGGTGGAGCAGATCCTCGATCGCGGGTCGGCCTCGGAGCGGGCTGCCCTGTTCTGGCGGTGGACCATGGGCTTCAATGCCTCGATGGAATCGATCCACCGCTGGGCCTGGTGGTTTGCAGTGCTGTGTACGCTCACCGGCGGCATCGGCATTCTGCTGACGGGAACCGTGGTAGACAATTGGTACCTCTGGGGAATCGAAAACGGCTTTGCCCGCTTCTAGGCGGGCCGGCCCAACTCCCCAAAGCGTTCGGGGTTTGCCTCGGGCCCGCCAGAGTCCCAAGACTGTCGGGCCTTTCCATAGGACCCCAACACTGCAGCGGCTTCGGCCGCTGCTTTTTTTATTGGGATTTCAGTGCGCGCCAGGCGAGCCAGAGGCAGGCCAGATGGGCGAGGAGCGCTCCCAGAAGGAGCGCCTCAATGGGTAACCAACCCACACCGCCCAGGGCCAGACGGATCGCCTCCATAAGGAAGGTGCCCGACACAAGAAAGGCCATCACCGCTGGGATGAACCGGCGCAAAGCCAGCCGCCGCAAAAGCCAGACAAGCCCCACCGCTTCCACAGCGATGAGACCCAGAATCAAGGAAATAAGATCGGGAGATGCAACGGGCATAGGCCCGCCTCGCCTACCTCTGGACGGGTGTCAATCCGAGTAGATGGGCGGTGTCTTTCATCATGATGCGCAAATGGGCCATGGGATTGGCCCGCACCAGCTTCTTTTCCATATAGGCTTGCCAGGTGAGCCGCTGGACATCCTTGTCATCACACATGTTCACGAACCGCTCGCGGCGCTTGTCATTGCGATACCAGAAATGCTGCATGATCCCCAGGATGAAGAACACTTTGCCGTGCTCCTTCATGTAACGTCGCCGCGCCGATGCAAGGGCCTTCGCATTGCCCGTGGCGAGCAGCTCATCAGTGGCCTCCGCCGCCACGCGGCCACCCAGCATGGCGTAGTAGATGCCCTCACCCGAGCTGGGCGCAACACAGCCCGCCGCATCGCCTGCCAGGATGACATCCTTGCCATTGTCCCATTTCTTCAAAGGCTTGAGCGGTATTGGCGCGCCTTCGGTCCGGATCGTGTCCTGGGCGCTGAGCCCGGTGCGCTCGCGCAGGTCATTCACCGCGCCACGCAACGAAAAGCCCTTATGGGCTGAACCAACCCCGACGCTGGTCTGATCCCCGTGGGGGAACACCCACGCGTAAAAATCCGGCGACAGGGTCCCGTCATAGTAGATTTCCGCCCGGGTGCCGTCGAAGGCTTCCCGGTTCGCGCCTATGGGCGAGTCGATGATTTCGTGATAGGCGAAAACGATCTTCTTCTGGTCCGCGCCGTCAATTTCCTGCTCGGCGACCTTTGACTTGGCCCCGTCTGCCCCAATCACGGTGCGCGCACGGGCAACGAGGGTTTCATCGGAACGTTTTGCACCGACAGGATGATAATGCACCATCGCCGTGCCGTGCACATCGCGAGCGATATGGCTGAACGCCCCGTCCCGGCGCACAGCCCCGGCCATGCGGGCACGCTCGCGCAGCCATTCATCGAAATGCTCCCGGTCGACCATGCCCACGCTTCCGCCCTCGATTGGCATGTCCACGGTCCGCCCTGAAGGCGAGACCATGCGTGCGGACTGGGAGCGGGCAACAATCTGGCTTTCAGGAATATCGAAGTCCCGGATGAGGCGGGGCGGGATAGCCCCGCCGCAGGGCTTGATCCGCCCGGGCTTGTCAAGGAGCATGACGGAGTGGCCCTGGCGTGCCAGGTCCTCCGCGGCCGTCGCGCCGGCCGGCCCGCCACCCACAACGACCACATCGAAGGTTTCAAATCGTGTGGCCATGGGCAGCTCCTATTCGGCAGGCAGAATGTCACCAGCAGGAAGCACTGGCAGGGTCATATCGTCGGCAGATGTTCGGCCCACCCAAAGCGCGAGCCCGCCCGCAACAGCGAACAAGGCGCCTTCAACGGCGAAAACCACGGTGAATGCGATGTTCGGCTCGCCCAAAAGGGTGCGCACGCCATCCAGGGCTGCGGCGCCGGCAAATCCGCCAATTGCGAACGCAATTGCCTGGCTAGCGCCCCACAGTCCCATACGGATGCCTTCGCGCTGGTCCCCTGCGGCGCTGGCAAGGGTCATCATGGACCCGATGGCGGCCACAGCGAAGGCACCATTTGCGAGCCCCAATGCAAAGACCAGTGGATCGAGGGGCCAGGCCGGACCGGTCCAGGCCGCACCTGCAAGGGCGGCAAGCGCGAGGGCAGATGCGATGCACCCGCCGAAGGTCCAGGCGCGCATAAAGCGGGCCCGTGACTTCCCGATTGTGGTTCCGACAATGGCGGTGATGATCATGCCGAGCAGGACGCCGCCATTCTGCACGCCTGCCAAACCGGTACTTTCGCCCGGTGTGTAATCGTACACGAGGCCAGCGAACGGCTCGAGGATAAGGTCCTGCGCGCTGTAGGCCAGCATCGAAACAAAGACGAAAATGGTGAATCGCCGCGCCGTGGTTTCCGACCAGATCTCGATGAGCGTTTCCTTGAAGCCGATGCTGGAAGACTTCGCCGCAACAGGCTTTCGCGCTTCATGCTTGGTTTCGAGCCCCCAGACCGCCAGTGTCGCTACGGCAAAGGCGATCGCGCTGACACACGCGGTGACAACAACAAGTCGCGAATAGGTGAACGGATCCAGGAACTGGCCGGAGAGACCCGCCGTCAGGACAAAGCCGAAGATCATCATGATCCACACAATCGCGGCCGCCGCCGCCTTGCGATTGGGCGCGGTGCGCGCAGCGAGGAGCGCGAGCAAATTGGTTCCCGCCGCACCAACACCGACGCCGATGATCGCAAACGCAACTACGGCAAGCGCAATGCCAAGCCAGGGCGAACTGGCCATGACCGCCGTTGCAATCGCTGCACCTATGGCCCCGACGGCGAGTGTCGCCATACCTCCGATGATCCAGGGGGCGCGCTTGCCGCCTTCATCGGCGCCGTGTCCCCAATGGGGCCGGGACATCTGGACGCCATAATGCAGGCCGACAAGGGCACCCGGCACCATGGCCGCAAGACCGATTTCCACCACCATAACCCGGTTGAGGGTCGATGTGCAGATGATGATAATTGCGCCGAGAGCTGATTGCACAAGACCAAGGCGAATAACGCCAAGCCAGCCGAGCGTTGATGGAGCGGTTGCTGTGCTCACGCGGCACCTCCGGGCAATGATCCGATGGCAAAGGCGGTGACCAGCATGCCCAAGACGTAAAGTGTTGTACCTGTTGCATTGTACCAAGGCGCTTTCTCGCGCGGTGTGCGCAGCAAGTCAGCCATCAGGTAAAGCTGGGCGGCAAGAAGTGCCCACACGGCGAGCGCATAGCCCCAAAGACCAAAAGCGATGAGTGCAAGGATGACGATGGCCTGGGGCACCGCCATAACGATGCAGGCGAGTTGGGCTGCCCGGCCCGGACCGAGCTGGACCGGAAGGGAGCGAACTCCCATCTCAATATCACCTTCTATCGCCTTGAAATCATTCAGGGTCATTATCCCGTGAGCGCCGATGGAATAGAGCACGGCAGCGCCTATAATCCATGGATTGGGCAGCGCGCCGAGCATCACTGCGGCGCCGGTAAACCAGGCAAGCCCTTCATAAGAAAATCCTACCGCTGCATTGCCCCACCAGCCATTCAGTTTCAGGCGCAGCGGCGGCGCGCTGTAAGCCCAGGCCAGAGCGACGCCCAGCACAGTAGCGAAGAAGGCCCAAACCCCCAAAACCGCGCCCAGTGCCAGGGACATGGCGGACCAGAAGATGGCCACATACAGGCCCCAACGGCCGGGAATGCGTCCGGACGGTATAGGCCGGTCCGGCTCATTTATCGCATCCACATGCCGGTCGAACCAGTCATTGACCGCCTGGCTGGCTGCACAGACGAGCGGCCCCGCCAGGACCACGCCGCCGAGCAAGAACTGCCATCGCCCCCCCAGCGGCACGCCCGAAGAAACCACGCCGCACATGAAAGCCCACATAGGCGCAAACCAGGTGACGGGTTTGGACAATTCGAGCAGCGCCCGCCAGGACGGACCCCTATTCGGAGGGAGCAGGACGTCAGAATTAGACATGTCCGGACGGTAAAACAGACACCCCTAAGTGTCAATTTTAATTGACGGTCCTGCGCGTCAAATTCTGCCTAGTCGGCGTCGAGGCCGGCGCGCTTGAGCTTGGAGTAGAGGCCCTGGCGGCTGAGACCGAGCACTTCGGCTGCAGATGCCCTATTTTGCTGGGTGATCTCCAGAGCTGCCTCGATGCAGAGCTTCTCGATGAGATCCGTCGATTCGCGGACAATATCCTTTAGCGGAACGCGGCCGACCATTTCAGTGACTTGCTCCACAGAGCGGGGCAACTGTTCGCTAATCCGGTTCCCGCTCTGCAAGCGACGCGAGACGTTGCGAATCGAGAGACCGTAGAGCGATCCGTCTTCCGATGGCGCCTTGACCGCCGAAACCTCAACAGTGTCTTCAACACCAAACCGATCGCGAAACACGGTCGCGAAATTGCGCAGAACAGTGTGGTTGCGCAGCGTTGAGATCATGACGTTCAGATCAGTGGGCGAACGACCGATGAAATCGCCTAGATGGCGCCCGACGGCCTGCCCCTGCCCAACAACTTTTACCATCTCCATGAAGGCCGCATTGGCAGCGACGATACGTTGGTCGGCGTCTGCGATCACGAGTCCATCGGGCAAGTTTTCGAGATGGCTCATCAACTCAGCGCGCGCGTCCGGCTCACTATGGATACGTTCGAAGTCAACGAGACGCACGATCAGGCGCGAGGCCCGGTCTTCCCGGAAGGCGGAAACCGAAAGCCGACAGGACTTGCCATGGGCTAGGGTCTGTTTGCCGGATTTCGCCGCACCATTGGCCAGGGCGTCGGCGCAAATGGCTTCGACCTCATGGGCTTTTGCCGTGGCGAACAGTTCCACAAGCCGTTTTCCGTGGAGGGCATCCGACTTTGTCTCAAGCAGGCTTTCGCAGGCCGGGTTTGCCTCATCGATAGCCAGGGAGCCGGCCTCGACGATCAGTACAGGTTCGGAAATCGTTTCGAACAGCAGACGATAACGCGCTTCCGCTTCCCGCATGCGCGTATAGTCTCGTTCCAAGTCCTGGTGGGCTTGCACAAGTCGTTGCTGAAGTTGGGATACATCGCGAATATCCCGGCCGAGCGCGATCATCGTACTGTCATCGCCAACGGACAATACAGTGTAGCGGATGGGCACGTCCATGGCCGTGTCGGAAGGGTGATTCACCTGGCGCCACTTCGGCCCGCGAGCCCCCGTGCGCTTGAGCATGTCCTCGATTTTGGCGCGGCTTTCGGGCGTCACCACGTCCAACCAGTTCCGCCCGCGCCAGTTCCGATCATACCCCTCTTCAACGAGTTCAGAGCTGCCAAGGGCTACATCCTGGATGACGCCATCGCGCACAATAAGCGCCAAATCTGCAGCAGACGATACGATTTCGCTGACGGTCTTTGCATCAAGATCCGACAAAAAAGCCGCTGGGTCCGCGAATGCGACGGTCTTATGCGGCTTCGGCGTAATCATATCCATGGGCCACTCTTCTGCTCACTCGGGCGGTGCATTAGCAGTCGTCGTTTCGATCTGCCAAGAGCGCACGACAGGCTTTTGGCGCCGAGATCGCATCTTCCGCCCATCCATCCGCGCCCACCCGGCCAACAAGTGCTGCATCCGAAAGAACAGCATGTCCGCCGAGAAAAACTTTCAAATCGGGCGAAGTGGACGCGCTGCGCATCGCGCTTAGGGTTCTGGATACGTCCTGGTCGCCAGGGCTGCACGAGATCGACAAACCAACAACGTCGATCGCCTCACGCCGCAGAATGCCGCAAACATGTTCAATGTCTGCCCCCGGTTCACTCCAGACGCGCCAACCATCCCGGCGGAAAAACTCCGCCACCATGAGCAACCCAAAGACATGCTGGTCTTCCGGCCCATTGGTCAGCAAGATTGAAGGCGCCTGGGTGTCCTTGCGCACGAAGGATACATCTCCGCACACCGAGGCGTTACGCAGGACTTCGTGGAGTCGGCACAGACCAAGCGTGACTTCTGTGAAATCACACAAATCCTCTTCCCACAGCTCTCCCAGGCGGCGCGCCGCGGTGGCCAGAAGGTCTGCGAGGACCACCTCTTCAGGAACTCCCCTTGCCACAAGGTTCTCCATGAACGCACGCATGTCGTCAGCGCTGGCCGAAAGGACAAGTTTCAGGAAATCGGCTCGGTCCAACTCGCTAATCGCGTCGGTTGCGCCGTCACCCGTATCAAGAAACGTCAGCATGAGACGGGGCAGGATTTCCCCCTCAATGGTGTCAATCATTCCGTCGAGTTTCGGGTCAGGCACCTGGGCCGATCTCAGCCGTGCACCGAGTTGTGCAAAAGATGTCAGAACCGCTCGCTTCGCTGCCTCGCCCTGCGGGTGTGCTCCCAAATACCCTGAAGTATTCATCGCCTCTTCTCCCCGGCTGGACAGCTGCACCCTCATGCCGTGTCCACCCTCATGTCTGTTCTGTCAGGCTCACTCCACTGATGGGCAGCATAACCGGGCGTATTCTCGCCCTCCTCCAGGGACAAAAAGGCACCCGCGGACCGAAATCCGGAAGGCAAACAACGGACTAAGGCACTCCAATCAGGCACTGGCGCGCTCCTACTACGCCGAGTATCACACCTGTCTGCACACACCTTATGCGCGCTGGAAATATCCCATCAGTTGTGACACTAACAAAATTACACTCGCGATGATAGTGTTGTTCATTCCGGTTCGAGAATTTCTGAAGAATGGGTAAACGTCAAGTTTTTTAGACGTAAAGCCAGATTGACAGTCCTGCGCAGCTCCATTAGCCTTCAAGGCTGAGAGATACGGAGGGGCCCTTTGGCAAACATCGGTGCATCCCAGTTCAAGCCAAACGCGCAGGCGCTTTATACGCCCGAACAGCGCGCGCGGCGCGATGCCAGCCGGTGGACCTTGGTGCAGGCTATCCTGGCACCGCTCCAATTCCTCGTATTCGCTATCAGCCTCGTTCTGGTCTTGCGGTACCTGATGACGGGCGAGGGATATGGCCTCGCTTCAAGCTCAATCTTGCTGAAGACCGCCCTTCTCTACGCGATCATGGTGACCGGCGCGATCTGGGAGAAGGACGTCTTCGGACAATACCTGTTTGCACCGGCCTTCTTCTGGGAAGACGTGGTGTCGATGGCGGTCATGGCGCTGCACACAGCCTATCTGGTCATGTTGTTTTTCGGCCTCGGCACCGCAGAACAACAAATGGTCGTCGCCTTGGCGGCCTATGCCACTTACGTCGTGAACGCGGTCCAGTTCGTCTGGAAGCTCCGCCAGGCCCGCCTCAGCGCGCCCTCCGCCGGAACGGAGGGCCTGCCAGCATGACCGAACTGACCCTCCCTGCCCGCAATGGCGCCTGCGATACACCACCTATACCGGACATCATCAAACAGCGCGGACAGCGCGAAGTGTTCTGCGGGCTGACCGGGATTGTCTGGCTTCACCGGAAGATACAGGACGCCTTCTTTCTGGTCGTCGGCTCGCGCACCTGTGCCCACCTCATTCAGTCTGCCGCCGGCGTCATGATTTTCGCAGAGCCCCGTTTTGCGACCGCTATCATCGAAGAGCGCGACCTGGCCGGGATGGCGGACGCCAATGAAGAGCTCGACAAAACCGTCGACCGGCTGCTGGCACGCCGCCCGGATATCAAACTCCTTTTCCTTGTGGGCTCATGCCCATCGGAAGTAATCAAGCTAGACCTGTCGCGTGCGGCAGAGCGCCTGTCCAAACGCTTCCACCCGGATGTGCGCATCCTCAACTACTCCGGTTCAGGCATTGAGACGACTTTCACCGAAGGCGAAGATGCCTGCCTGGCGTCGCTGGTGCCCGGATTGCCGGAACCAACCGGCGACTCGCCGGAACTGATGGTGGTCGGGGCCCTCGCGGACGTAGTCGAGGATCAGTTTGCCCGCCTCTTTGCGGCTATGGGCATTGAAACCGTCCATTTCCTTCCTGCTCGGCGCGACGCAGACATGCCGCCCGTCGGACCCAATACGCGCTTTCTGCTTGCTCAACCTTTTCTTCGCGACACGGCAATCGCCTTGTCAGGCCGTGGCGCCCGCCATATCGCGGCGCCCTTCCCCTTGGGCGCAGAAGGCACCACGGCCTGGCTTCAAGCCGCAGCGAGCGCATTCGACGTTGACCCAGAGACCTTCCACAAAGTCACGGAAATGCCGGCTGCGCGCGCGCGCCGCGCCCTGGAAAAGTATCGCGAAACGCTTGCCGGGAAGTCGGTTTTCTTTTTCCCGGACAGTCAGCTCGAACCGCCCCTCGCACGCTTCCTGGCGCGCGAATGCGGCATGGCGCTGAGCGAGGTCGGTACACCCTACTTGCACAAGACTCACCTGGCCGAGGAGCTGACTCTGCTGCCCGACGGCACCCAGCTCAGCGAAGGCCAGGATGTCGATCGGCAGCTGGATCGCTGTCTTGAGGCCGCCCCGGACATCACGGTCTGCGGGCTTGGCCTCGCCAACCCCCTGGAAGCGGAGGGGCTCACCACGAAGTGGGCCATCGAACTCGTATTCACCCCGATCCAGGGCTATGAGCAGGCCGGAGACCTCGCTGAACTCTTCGCGCGCCCGCTCGTGAGGAAGCGGAGGCTCGCAGTATGAAACTCACCGTATGGACCTATGAAGGACCGCCCCATGTGGGCGCCATGCGAGTCGCAACGGCGATGGAGGGGCTGCACTACGTCCTCCACGCGCCCCAGGGCGACACATATGCCGACCTCCTCTTCACGATGATCGAGCGGCGCGATCACCGCCCGCCCGTCACGTACACCACGTTCGAAGCACGCGACCTGGGCGCTGATACAGCCGAAATCTTCAAGACCGCCGCGCGCGAAGCTCATGAGCGCTTCCAGCCAGAGGCGATGATCGTTGGGGCGTCCTGCACCGCCGAGCTTATCCAGGACGATCCGGCTGGCCTCGCCAAGGCACTGGCGCTGCCCTGCCCGGTCATTCCCCTTGAGCTGCCCAGCTACACCAAAAAGGAAAGCTGGGGCGCGGCAGAGACCTTCTACCAGATCGTGCGTCACCTGGCGGACCGAAACTTGGACCGGTTGTCGTTCCAGACCGGCCGCCCCTCCTGCAACATTTTGGGACCCACGGCTTTGGGCTTTCGCAACCGGGATGATGTCCGCGAGATCGCCGGCCTTTTGAGCGATCTGGGCATCGATGTGAACGTTGTTGCGCCTCTGGGCGCGACGCCCGCTGATATCACGCGCCTGGGCGCGGCCGATTTCAACGTGGTGCTCTATCCTGAAACGGGCGAAGCCGCCGCGCGTTGGCTTGAGAAAACATTTGGCCAGCCACGCACAACGACTGTGCCCATGGGGCATGGCGCGACACTGGACTTCATTGCCGAGATCGGAGCCTTGCTGGAAAAGGATTTCTCCGCCTATGAGCCACCCCACGCGAATATGCCATGGTGGTCGCGCTCGGTGGACTCCACTTATCTCACCGGCAAGCGCGTCTTTATTTTCGGCGACGCATCCCACGCCATCGCCGCGGCCCGGGTCACCGACGAGGAGATGGGCTTCGAGGTCGTTGGACTTGGCTGCTACAATCGCGAATTCGCCCGAGACCTGCGCGCCGCAGCGCAGAAGTATGGCGTCGAGCCACTGATCACTGATGATTATCTCGACGTGGAAGCGGCCATTGCCGAAGCCCAGCCAGAACTGGTGCTTGGCACACAGATGGAGCGCCACATCGCCAAGCGGCTCGGCGTCGGCTGCGCCGTCATTTCGGCGCCGGCCCATGTCCAGGACTTTCCGGCTCGCTACTCACCCGTCATGGGCTTTGAAGGCGCCAATACCCTCTTCGACACCTGGGTGCACCCCCTTGTCATGGGCCTTGAAGAACACTTGCTCGGCATGTTCCGCGAGGATTTCGAATTTTCAGACGAGGCCGGGCCGTCCCACCTCGCCGCCCATGGCGAAGCTGCGCGACCCGTTCCAGCCCCTGCCAGCAACATTATTCAGTGGGACAGCGAGGCCGAGCGCGAGCTGAAAAAGATCCCTTTCTTTGTGCGCGGTAAGGCCCGGCGCAACACTGAGAAATACGCCGCCGAGCAACACCTCGACCGTATTTCGATCGACACGCTCTACGACGCAAAGGCCCATTATGGACGGTGAGGCGCGCCCTCCTGCCCCCAAAGGGCCAGAGCAGACGCCCGTCCGGGTTGTCCTGATCACGCTCGACCGCCAGTTAGAAGCGGCTGTCGCGCGCGCGGCAACGGCGTTGCGCAAGGATCTTCCTGGCTTGACGCTGACCTTTCACGCAGCTGTCGACTGGGACCGGATGCCCGGTGCACTGGAGCGCTGCAAAGCCGATATCGCCCAGGCCGACTTCATCGTCTCGTCCATGCTCTTCATCGAGCCCCACATCGAGGCGGTCTTGCCCGATCTGGAGGCCCGCCGTGAGCATTGCGATGCGATCGCCGGATGTCTCGCTGCGGCGGATGTCGTGAAACTCACCCGGCTCGGCAAGTTCCGGATGGACAAGCCCGAAAGCGGGCCGATTTCGATGCTGAAAAAGCTGCGCGGCTCTAAGGATAAGGCCAAGGCGGGCGCTGCGCAGGCGCGGATGCTGCGCCGCTTGCCCAAGTTGCTGCGCTTTATCCCCGGGACGGCGCAGGATGTCCGCGCCTATTTCCTCACCCTGCAATACTGGCTGGCAGGATCTCACGAAAACATCGCCAATCTGGTGAGGTTCCTTGTTAATCGCTACGCCAGCGGCGCCCGGGTTCACTTGCGCGGCACGCTCGAAGTGGCTCCGCCAAGCGAATATCCCGATGTCGGCGTATACCATCCGCGCCTGAAAGACCGTGTCAGCGAGGACGCTGCTCGCCTGCCCCATGCCGGTTCGACCCAGCCGCGCGTCGGCTTGCTGCTTATGCGGTCTTACATCCTGTCTGGCGATACAGGCCACTATGACGGCGTGATCGATGCCATGGAGGCGGCCGGTCTTTCTGTGGTGCCAGCCTTCGCCAGCGGCCTGGATTCCCGGGAAGCAGTTCGCGCCTTCTTCATGGACGAGCAAGGCCACGCCACCGTCGACGCGATCGTATCTTTGACAGGGTTCTCCATGGTCGGCGGGCCGGCGTACAATGACGCTGGCGCCGCCGCCGACCTGCTGGACCAGTTGGATATTCCATACCTCTCTGCACAGGCGCTGGAGTTTCAATCGCTGGAAGAGTGGGGCGCAAACACGCAGGGGCTTTCACCCATCGAATCTACCATGATGGTGGCGATCCCGGAGCTCGACGGCGCCACCGGCCCAATCGTTTTTGGAGGCCGGGCCGAAGGCTCATCGGCCTGCACAGGATGTGCGCGCGGCTGCACGTTCGATACCGCTGATGGCACATTGCGGATGAAGGCCTGCCCGGAGCGCGCAGACATGTTGGCACGCCGCGTCGCGAAGCTGGCCCGCTTACGCAACGTGCGTGTAGCCGATCGCAAAGTCGCCATCACGCTATTCAACTTCCCGCCCAATGGCGGATCTGTCGGCACGGCTGCCAACCTTTCAGTCTACGAATCTCTCCTGAACACCCTGCGTACCATGTGCGATGAAGGATATGATGTGGAAGTGCCTGCCAGTGTCGAGGCCCTGCGGGAGGCGATACTAGGTGGCAACTCAAGCGTGCACGGCACAGACGCCAACATTCTGGCCAAAGTCCCGGCCACCGAGCACATCGCCTCTGAGACACGGCTTGAAGACATCGAAGCCCAATGGGGCCCGGCGCCGGGTCGTCAACTCTCTGACGGACAATCCATCTTCATTCTTGGTGCCCGGTTCGGCAACGTCATGGTTGGCGTACAGCCTGCTTTCGGGATCGAGGGCGACCCAATGCGGCTCATGTTTGAGGGTGGCTTCGCCCCAACCCACGCCTTCGCGGCCTATTATCGCTATCTGAAAGACACGTTCCAGGCCGATGCCTGCCTGCATTTTGGCACCCATGGCGCCTTGGAATTCATGCCCGGAAAGCAAACCGGTCTCAGCGGTACGGATTGGCCGGACTACCTTATCGGTGACCTGCCCCACATCTATTTCTATGCGGGCAACAACCCGTCTGAAGCGGCAATCGCGAAACGCCGCGCGGCCGCAACAACGGTCAGCTATCTGACCCCTTCGGTCACCCAGGCCGGGCTCTACAAAGAGCTGTCAGATTTGAAAGGTACCTTGTCGCGCTGGCGCGCCGCCATTGCCGGAGGCGATGCAGGCATGGCAAAGCGCCTGACCGATGCTGCCGTCGCTCAAGCGGAGGCACTCGACCTCCCGACCGGCACTATGGACACACTTGATGAAGCCATAGCCGAGCTGGAAACCACGCTCATTCCCCACGGGTTGCATGTGGCGGGCGATACGCCCCCGCCCGAAGCGCGCGTGGACATCTTGTCGGCCATCGCGCCTCTCGACCCCGCTGAAACCCTCCCAAGTTCGGCGATTGAGGCGCTGGTGGCCGGCAGCCTTGGCCCTCAGGCGCCAGAGCTGCAGGCGGAGGCAGACCGCCTCTCAGCGATCAATGACGCGCTGCAGACCGACACGGAATTGCCCGGCCTGATGCGCGCGCTTCGCGGCGGGTTCACTCCACCGGTTTGCGGCGGTGACCTGATCACGCGACCCGACGTGCTGCCGACAGGACGAAACATCCATGGCTTCGACCCCTACAGGCTGCCGTCGGCGCCTTCCTGCATTGTCGGCGCGGTGCAAGCGGATCGCCTGCTTGAGCGCCACATAGCCGATGGCGCAGAGCTGCCGGAGACCATCGCCCTTGTGCTTTGGGGAACGGACAATCTGAAATCTGAAGGCACACAGATCGCCCAGGCCCTTGCATTGATGGGGGCCAAACCGCGCTTTGACAGTTATGGCCGCCTCGCCGGGGCGGACTTAATCCCGCTGGAAGAACTCGGCAGACCACGCATTGACGTGGTGGCTACACTGTCGGGCATCTTCCGGGACCTGCTGCCGCTCCAGTCCCGCCTTCTGGCGGATGCAGCTTACCAGGCCGCCTGCGCCGACGAGCCCATGGAGCAGAACTTTATTCGCAAACATGCCCTTGCCCAGGCCGAGGCCCATGGCTGCGACCTGGAAACGGCGGCGCTACGCGTCTTCTCCAATGCCGAAGGCACCTATGGCGCCAATGTGAACCAGATGATTGATGCAGGCTGCTGGGAAGATGAAGATGACCTGGCAGAGGCATACTCGACCCGCAAGTGCTTTGCTTATGGTCGCGCCGGCGCGCCAGTGGCCCAGCCCAGGCTGCTCAACACGATTTTCGAGGGCGTTGACCTTGCCTACCAGAACCTTGAGTCGGTGGAACTCGGCGTCACGACGATTGACCACTATTTCGATACGTTGGGTGGCATCGGCCGCGCCGTGAAGCGCGCCAAGGGCGAGGACGCACCGATCTACATCACCGACGCGACCCAGGGCGAAGCAAAAGTGCGCACCCTGTCGGAGCAGATCGCCCTGGAGTCGCGCACACGGACCCTGAATCCGAAATGGTATGAGGGCATGCTGCGCCACGGTTATGAAGGCGTCCGCCAGATCGAAGCCCAGGTGTCCAACACGATGGGGTGGTCGGCGACCACCGGTCAGGTGGACCCCTGGATCTACCAGTCCATCGGCGAGACCTTTGTGCTGGATGACGAGTTGCGCGAACGCCTCGCCGCGCTCAATCCAAAAGCCTCAGCAAATCTTGCCAACCGCCTGTTGGAGGCCAGTGGCCGCAACTACTGGCAACCCGATGCGGATACGTTGGCGGCCCTCCAGCGCGCCGGGGAAGACCTGGAAGATCGCGTGGAAGGCATCACACATTCAGAAGGAGCCGCCGCATGACAGCGCTCACCCTAGATCGCGCCGGCGCGCGCGGCGGACACCTAGATGGCGAAGGCTCTGTCCAGGTCCAATTCGATGACTCGCTGGAAAACGAGACCGCCAAAGTCTTTGCCATCTACGGCAAGGGCGGCATCGGCAAATCGACGACCTCTTCGAACCTGTCAGTAGCATTTTCGAAGATCGGCAAACGCGTCCTCCAGATCGGCTGCGACCCCAAGCACGACTCGACTTTCACGCTGACCAAGCGCCTTGCGCCGACAGTGATCGACGTGCTCGAGAGCGTAGATTTCCACTCCGAAGAGCTGCGCCCGGAAGACTTCGTCTTTGAAGGCTATAATGGCGTGATGTGCGTCGAAGCGGGCGGCCCGCCCGCGGGCACGGGCTGCGGCGGCTACGTCGTCGGTCAGACGGTTAAGCTTCTGAAAGAGCACCACCTTCTGGAAGACACTGACGTGGTGATCTTCGATGTACTCGGCGATGTGGTGTGCGGCGGCTTTGCCAGCCCGCTACAGCATGCCGACCGGGGTCTGATCGTTACGGCCAATGATTTCGACTCGATCTTCGCGATGAACCGCATCATCGCGGCCATCAAGGCGAAAGCGAAGAACTATGACGTGCGCCTGGGCGGCGTGATTGCGAACCGCTCCGCCAAGACCGACGAGATTGACCGGTTCAATGAAGCCACTGGCATGAAGCGGCTGGCCCACTTCCAGGATCTGGACGTTATCCGTCGGTCGCGCCTGAAGAAATCCACCCTGTTTGAAATGGACGGCGGGCCGGAACTGGACGCGGTGAAGGCAGAGTACATCAACCTCGCCCAGCAGCTCTGGGACGGTGTCGACGAGCTTGATGCCACCCCCATGAAAGACCGCGAGATTTTCGACTTCCTGGGGTACGAATAGTGGCGGGCACGGCGACATATCTCAAAAAGCGTTCCGAGCTGGAGACCTATTTCGACCGCACGGCGGCCGAAGCCTGGGCCAAGCTTACCTCCGATGCGCCCGTTAGCGGCATCCGCGCGACGGTTCGGGCCGGCCGCGATGCCATGCGCGAGACGCTGCTGTCCTGGTTGCCGGAAGACATGTCTAACCTGACGCTGCTCGACGCAGGCTGCGGGGCGGGTCAGCTGGCCGTCGAAGCCGCCCGACGCGGCGCCCACGTGATCGCGGTCGATCTTTCCGGCACGCTGGTCGAGTTGGCCCGGGAGCGGGCAGCGGAATTGCCCATGTCCGGCACCATCGAGTTCCATGTCGGTGACGCCTTCGACCCAGGCCTTGGTGAGGTCGACCACATCGTTGCCATGGACAGCGTCATCCACTATGGCGCCGACGATATCGCTGACATTCTCGCTGGCTTCGCAGCCCGCGCCCGGCGCTCCGTGGCCTTCACGTTTGCCCCCCGCACGCCACTGCTCACGGCCATGCATACGGCCGGAAAGCTGTTTCCAAAGTCGGACAGGTCGCCCGCCATCCAGCCGGTCTCGGAAAAAGGTCTACGGCGTCGGATTGCGGGCCATCCCGGGCTGAAAGGCTGGGCTGCGCCGCGCACACATACCGTAAAATCCGGCTTCTACTTTTCGCAAGCCATGGAGCTGACCGCGCCATGAGCCAGACGCCGCGCCCCCGCATGTCAGACGCCTGGAAGGGCATGGGCACACGGTTCCTGCCGTTCGCCGATGCTGCCAGCGAGACATTGCCCCTGGGCCGGCTCCTGCGTTTGTCGCTCTTCCAAGTCAGTGTCGGCATGGCGTTGACCCTGCTTACGGGCACGCTCAATCGCGTTATGATTATCGAGCTTGGCGTGCCGACCTGGCTGGTGGCGCTGATGATTTCCCTGCCACTTGTCTTCGCGCCCCTGCGTGCCCTGATTGGCCACAAATCCGATACCCATCGCAGCCTTCTGGGCTGGAGGCGCGGGCCTTACATCTGGTTTGGGTCACTCTTCATGTTTGGCGGGCTCGCTATCATGCCGTTTGCCCTGCTCATTTTGTCCGGCGACACCCACGGCCCGGCCTGGATCGGCCAGGCTGCGGCTGCCCTGGCTTTCCTGTCTATGGGTGCCGGGTTGCACACGGTTCAGACAGCGGGTCTCGCCTTGGCAACCGATCTTGCCCCCGAAGACACTCGTCCGCGGGTTGTCGCACTGCTCTATGTGATGCTTCTGGCGGGCATGGGCGTGAGCGCGCTGGTTTTTGGCTGGCTGCTATCAAACTTCTCCCAAATCCAGCTGATCAAGGTGATTCAGGGCGCAGCCGTCGTTGCCATGGCCCTGAACCTAATTGCCCTTTGGAAACAAGAGCCACGCAATCGCACCGCCACTGGGCCCGATGCCGATCGCATTCCATTCTCACAGGCTTGGTCCAGCCTGATGTCAGATCCGTCCACACGCCGCTTGATGTGGGCCATCGGTCTCGGTGCGGCGGGCTTTTCCATGCAGGATGTCTTGCTTGAGCCCTATGGTGGGGAGATCCTCGCCATGAGCGTGTCTGAAACAACACTCCTTACTGCGATCTTTGCTGCGGGAACGCTTGTCGGCTTCGGCCTTGCCGCCCGCTGGCTCGGCCAGGGCTCAAATCCCCACCGCCTTGCCGCCCATGGCACGCTTGTGGGAATTCTTGCGTTTTCCCTCGTTGTATTCGCCGGACCTTTGCAATCGGGCCTCATGTTCCGTGCCGGCGCCTTGCTGATCGGCCTTGGCGGCGGGCTGTTTTCTGTCTGCACGCTAACAGCCGCCATGTCGCTGGCGAAGGGTCGCGACTCCGGCATTGCTCTTGGCACCTGGGGCGCGGTGCAAGCCACCGCCATGGGCAGCGCCCTCTTCCTTGGCGGCGCCATTCGCGATGGCGTGGAACACCTGGCCTCCACCGGCCTGCTCGGCGAAGGCTTCATTCAAGACGCCATTGGCTATTCGGTCGTCTACCACATCGAGATTTTCCTGCTGTTCACCACACTGGTGGTGATCGGCCCCCTCGCGCGCCACGCCGGCGCATCCCAAGAAACCGCTCGCAGCAAGGCATTTGGACTGGCCAGCTTCCCAGGCTGACTGGCCCCTAAACAGGAGGTATTCCCATGATTTTCGGCGGCGAATTCGTAGCAGGCATCGATCTTGTCGACGTATGCCTTTGGCTCTTCACCATCTTTTTCCTCGGTCTGGTGGCCTATCTGCAGCGCGAAAGCATGCGGGAGGGTTACCCTGCGGAGCAGGAAAAATCCGGGCGCCCGGGTACGACAACGCCCTTCTTTCCGCCCACGCCCAAGACCTTCAAACAACCCCATGGCCGCGACGACATTGTGATGACTTACGGGCCAACCGATACACGCGAACTGGCGCTGAAGCCCACGGCCAATTTCGTCGGCGCACCATTTGAACCCACGGGCGAGAACCCGTTGCTGGATGGGGTTGGACCGGGCGCCTATGCCATGCGCGAGGACATCGCCGACCTGACCGTTGACGGCACGCCCCGCATCGCCCCCTTCCGCGACAGCCACGGATTTGAAGTGCGCCCTGGCGACACAGACCCGCGCGGCCTTCCGGTGCTTGGGCTGGATGGCGAAGAGGGCGGAAAGGTAGTCGATCTTTGGGTCGACCGTTCCGAAGCCATCATCCGCTACTTCGAAGTTGAAGTGCCACTGACGGGCGGCACGTCCAAGCGCGTCTTGCTGCCTGTGCCGTTCGCCGTAGTCCATGGCGGGCGCAAACCCCGCGTCACGGTCCACGCCATCAAGGGCGATCAGTTCGCCATGGCCCCGACGACCAAGAACGAATTGAGCGTGACCCGTCTGGAAGAAGACAAGATCACCGGATTTTACGGCGCAGGCACGCTTTACGCTACGAAAGAGCGTCAGGAGCCGCTTCTATGAACCTGTTCCACGACGAAGAAACCGGTCCTCAGGAGCCCGTGCCCGGTCTACCCGAAGCCCTTCCCGAGGGAGAGCGTATCCTTTGGCAAGGCGGCCCTTCGGCCAAGGCGCTGGCGGTGCATGCTTTCCATGTGCGCTTCGTGGCCGGCTACTTCGTCGTGGCCACGGCCTGGCGTCTGGCAGTTATGTCCGGCAACGGAGCTGTAGCGGCTGACATGGCGAGCGTAGCAGCAACATCGCTGGCCACCTGCGCGGCGGCTCTCGCAATCCTGTACGCCATTGCGTGGGCCATGGCGCGCGCGGCAATTTTCACGATCACCGACGCCCGCATCGTGATGCGCTACGGCAGTGCGATCCGGAAATATGTGAACCTGCCTTTCTCCAGGATCACTTCAGCCGATGTGCGCCGTTACGGGAAAACGGCTGGCGATATCGCGATCACGGCCAATGGCCCCGGCGCAGTCGGCTACATCCACCTATGGCCATTTGCCCGGCCCCTGAAATTCGCGAAACCCCAACCAACACTAAGGGGTCTTCCGGATGCAGGCGCGCCTGCGGGCGTGTTGAAGTCCGCCATGCAAGCCTTCCTGGAAAAGGCCGAAACCGCTCGCGAGGCCGTATTGAAACCCGTCGAGGACCCCACGCGCGAAGCACCGGTCCCGGAACATACCGGCTCTGCGCCCAAGCCGCGCTATGTGCGCATCCCTGCCCAACGCGGCGCAGCCTGAAGGACATACAGCCATGGCAGATCACGCACACACAGGCGAGCACCACGATCATCACGGCAAGATCGTGCCGGAACCAATGCTTTATGCTATGGGCGCCCTCGTTTTCTGCGTGCTGGCCTTCGTGACCTTTGCAAAAGTTACCGGCATTGGCGTGGCGAAGCAAACCGAGTTCACCTCGGCTGAAACCCTGTCCCTGACCTTTGCCGACGAGTCGGACGGCGCCGTTGGTGTCTATGACGCCGAGACCGGGGCGCAGATCCACCTCTATCCCGCAGGAGAAGGCGGCTTCGTTCGCACCGCCATGCGCGCGCTCACCTTTGACCGCGACAAGTACGGCATTGGACAAACCCCACCGTTCACACTGACCCGGACCACAGAGGGCATCTTGCTCCTGGAAGACCCCAGCACCGGCCGGCGTGTGGCCCTGGAGGCCTTTTCAAAGGGCAGCGCTGCGAATTTCGACCAGTTGTTTGAAGCGGGAGACGCCGCATGAGCCAGATCCCTGATCCCCACCCGCACCGGTTTGACGTGCCCTGCACGATCACGGTGACCCATACCGATGAATCCCTGGAAGCCCATGTGGAACTGGCCTCGCACGTGCCGAGCAAGGTTGGCGACAAGATCCTCGTCCATGGCGCCGCTATCGCGGTGCCCTGGGGCGAGACGATCCGCATCGAACGCATGGCGACGATCACCCGTGCTGGTGCCCTGGAACGCGCCTGGGTGCGCTTCCTTTCCATGTTTGAACTCAAAGAACTCTACGAAGTCAGCTTTTCGCCCGGGAGCCTCAAATCATGACTGACATGACCTATGCTGACCTTGTCCCGGATGTGGCACCGCCGCGCGCGGCCAGCCAGTTCGATACGAATGAAGTTGCGCTTGAGAACACCATTCTCAGCCCACGCTTCTACACCACTGACTATGACGAGATGGACAAGATCGATGTCAGCCCCGTGCGTGAGGAATGGGATGCGCTGATCGCAGAAATGGCGGCAGACCCCAACAAGGGCCACTTCAAGCGCACCGATGAATTTGACGACATTCTCGACACATTGGACCCAGAATTGCGTCTGGAGTTCGTGGACTTTCTCGTCAGTTCCCTGACCGCGGAATTCTCAGGCTGCGTGCTCTACCGGGAGATCGTTCGCCAGACGGAAAATCCCGATGTGAAGCAGCTCTTCAAGCTCATGGCGCGGGACGAAGCGCGCCATGCCGGTTTCATCAACCATGTGCTGAAGGATTTTGGCATTGGCGTCGATCTCGGATTCCTGACGAAGACGAAAAAATATACATTCTTCAAGCCGAAGTATATTTTCTACAGCGTCTATCTTTCTGAAAAGATTGGCTATTCTCGTTACATAACAATCTTCCGCCACCTGCAGAAGCATCCCGAAAAGCGCTTCCACCCGATCTTCAAATGGTTCGAGGAGTGGTGTAATGACGAATTCCGCCACGGCGAGGCATTTGCCCTGTTGATGCGGGCGGATCCGAAGCTGCTGACCGGCGCCAACACGCTCTGGGTGCGGTTCTTCCTGCTGGCAGTCTATGCCACCATGTTCATTCGCGATCACCGTCGCCCCGCCTTCCATGCTGCCCTGGGCGTTGATCCCACCGAGTATGACTATCAGGTGTTCAAGACCTGCAACGAGATCGCCCGCCAGGTCTTCCCTGTAGAACTCGACATCGACAATCCGAAATTCTTCGAAGGCCTGCAGCGCCTGCGCGAATGGGCGGACCGGATGGAAGACGCCAAAGCGAAGGGCGGGCTTTTCAGCTGGCCTAAGCGCGCGGCACTCGGCGCCATGACGGCGGTCAACTTCGCCCGGCTCTATTTCATGAAGCCGAAGACCAACACGCTGCCGGAGACAACCCGGCTGGAACCGGTCTGGTAATGGAGGCACTCGCCCTCCCCATACTCATTGCGGCCCTTGTCTGGTGGGCCAGCACGGGCCTCCTGTTCTGGCGCATGGGCAAGGATCGCGCGACCTATGCCGGAACGGCGATTGGCGCGACACTGGCCATGGGCGCAGGCACGCTCGCCTTATTGGCGCTGAAAGATGAAACGAGCACCTTGGCCGCCTATGGCGGATTTCTGGCGGGTATCGCGATCTGGGCCTGGCACGAGGGGCTCTTCCTGACAGGATATCTGGCCGGACCGCGCCGAACGCCCTGTCCCGATGGCCTGTCCACCTGGCGGCGTTTTCTGGCGTCAACAGAAGTGGTCATTCACCATGAACTGGCGATTGCCGCCCACGCCGTGTTGCTCGTCGCCCTGTCCTGGGGCGCGGCAAACCCGATCGCGGTTTGGACGTTCCTCCTGCTTTGGGGCATGCGCCTGAATGCCAAGTTTGTGGTCTTCCTTGGCGCACCCAACATCTCCGATGAGTTCCTGCCCAGTCACCTGACATACCTGTCGACCTATTTCGGCAAACGCCGCGTGACGGCCTTCTTTCCTGTCTTCATCACACTGGCGACCGCCGCCGCCACAGCGCTAACCTATACAGCGCTTCTGCAGCCTGCCGGCAGTGGACTGGCCACGGGCCTGATGCTGATCGCAGCGCTGGCCTGGTTGGCCGTGCTTGAACACTGGGCCCTGGTCCTGCCAATCCCCGACGGCGCCCTTTGGCGCTGGGCCCAGCCGAAACCCCAATCCGCAAACACATCAGACAACAAGAAAATTGGAGGCCCCCATGGACTATGAGGCGTTTTTCAAATCCGAAATCTCAGCCCTCAAGGATGAGGGGAATTACCGGGTCTTCGCCGACATCGCCCGGCGCCGGGGCCAATTCCCGCTCGCGGACAATCATGGCACGGATGGCCCGGACAAGGTCACCGTCTGGTGCTCGAATGACTATCTTGGCATGGGCCAGAACAAGACGGTTCTGGAAGCGATGCACAAGGCTCTCGACGAGTGCGGGGCAGGCGCGGGCGGCACGCGCAATATCTCGGGCACAAACCACTATCATGTTCTGCTCGAAGAAGAGCTTGCGGACCTCCACAACAAGGAGGCCGCGCTGCTGTTTACATCGGGATATGTATCGAACTGGACCGCGCTGGGCACCCTCGCCGCGCGCCTGCCCGGCTGCGTCGTCGTTTCCGATGAGCTCAACCATGCCTCGATGATCGAGGGCATTCGCCATTCGCGCGCCGCCAAGCGGATCTTCAAACATAACTGCCCCGAAGACCTGGAAGCCAAGCTGAAGGATCTCGATCCGGACGTGCCGAAGCTCGTGGCGTTTGAAAGCGTCTACTCGATGGATGGTGACATCGCACCGATCAAGGAATTCTGTGATGTGGCAGACCAGTATGGCGCCATGACGTATCTCGATGAGGTGCACGCTGTAGGCCTGTACGGTCCGCGCGGAGGCGGCATCGCCGAGCGAGAAGGCCTCATGGACCGGCTCACCGTGATCGAAGGGACACTCGGCAAAGCGTTTGGCGTGCTCGGCGGCTATATCGGAGCCAGCGAAGCCCTGTGCGACTTCATCCGCAGCTTCGCCTCTGGATTCATCTTCACAACCGCCCTGCCCCCAACCGTGGCCGCGGGTGCCCTGGCCAGTATCAAGCACCTGAAAGTCAGTGAGATTGAGCGGATGCAACAGCGCGCCCGGGTGGCCGAAGTACGCCAGAAGCTCCACGCCATTGGTATTCCGACGCTGGAAAACCCCAGCCATATCGTGCCGGTCATGGTCGGCGACCCGGTTAAGTGCAAGATGATCAGCGACTGGCTGATGAACGAGCACGGCATCTATGTGCAGCCGATCAATTACCCCACCGTGCCAAAAGGTACGGAGCGCCTGCGCATTACACCATCGCCGATCCACACGCCCGGCGACATTGACCGGCTGGTGAATGCGCTCAGCGAAATCTGGAGCCAGTGCGCCCTGGCACGTCAGGAAGCGGTCGCCTAGGGGGCAGTTAGAGCGCTTCCGACTTTGGAGGAAACGCGAGGTGACCAAAGGTCACCCGGCGCGTATGCGCCGCCCCCGCGGAGCCGTTGGCGTAAGCCAACTTGCGTGAGCGCAAACACACCGCAGATCGATTCTACCGAAGGTAAAATCGATCTAGTCGGCGGTCGCGCGGGGATTCATCTGCATGACGCGCAAATTCAGTGCGGCGGCGATGGTTACCCAAATCAAATACGGCACCTGCAGCAGGCTGGCCTGCGGACTAATGGGCCAGAACAGCACGATGGTGGCTGCAATGGAGAGCCACAGCGCGCTGACATCGATCAGCGCAAGATCCATCCGCCTGGCGCCAAAGAAGAGACCTGACCAGGCGAAATTGATCGCAAGGCTGATGACGTAGACGCCGATTGCGAGGCCCATGCCGCCAGCCTGCCAGACCAACGCGCCCGCCACGGCATTCATGATAAACAGGGCCAACCAGACCACTGGAAACGCCCAGTTGGGTGGCGTCCAACTCGGTTTGGAGAGAGTCTCATACCACGTGCCGGGCTTGAAGAGCGCACCCGCGGAAGCGGCGGCGAAGTTTAACGCGAAAAAGGCGCCAAGGACCGTCCAGGACATCGATACTCTCCTGCCAACTCATGTCTGAGATACGCGCGTTGGCGGCATTCGGTTTTAAGGACTACTCACCGGGGCCGTAGATCGCTGTTTCTCTATCACTGTTGGAGTCCAGGCGTCCGCGATACATTCCCGCCGTGTTGAAGGAGAAGGCAACCGCGCCGTCGCTGCCCATGACGATAACCCCGCCATCACCGCCCAGCTCAGCAATTTGATCCAGCGCTGATTTGGAGGCCGTGGGCAAGGACTCGCCGGCTAGTTCAATGTGGCTGCAAATGGTCTTCGCGACGCCGACCCTGATGAAATACTCGCCATGCCCCGTAGCCGAGACCGCGCACACGCCGTTCTGGGCATAGGTGGCCGCGCCAATCAGCGGGCTGTCGCCGACGCGGCCAGCGGCTTTCGCGGTCATCCCACCCGTGGACGTCGCGGCTGCCAAACTCCCGTCGGCATCCATCGCAATGGCACCAACGGTGCCATGGCGGTCCGCATCGGTCCGGGCGCGACGCTCCAATACACGTTGCAGAGCGGCTCGGCGCCGGGCTGTCGTGAAATAACCATTCTCGACCTGCTCGAGGCCATGGTCACGGGAAAACGCGTCTGCGCCCTCACCGGCAAACATGACATGTTCGGATTGTTCCATCACCGCTCGCGCCAGCTTAATGGGGTTTTTCGTGGTGGTCACGCCCGCCACAGCGCCCGCATCGCGCCCGTCACCAACCATGATGGAGGCATCGAGTTCATGCGTTGCAGCCGCCGTCATCACAGCGCCCTTGCCGGCGTTGTAAAGCGGGTCGTCTTCCATCAACACCACCGCAGCTTCAACGGCATCGAGGGAGGACCCGCCGGCGGCCAGGATATCCGCGCCCGCTTGCAAGGCGTTGTCCAGCGAGGCGAGATAGGCCGCTTCCTGCTCCGGTGTCAGCCTGTCCCGGGTGATGACGCCAGCGCCGCCGTGGATCGCGATGGACCATTCGCGCTCGGGCTCATCCCCGAAGTCGAACTCCGTATTGACGGAGACACAAGCCGAAAGCAGCAAACAGGCGCAGCACAGGCCAATAAAGCGGATCATGGACGGTCCTCCGGATCGTTCAGGTCATAGCGACCGGCATCTGACCCCTTGTTCCGGTTCAACAGAAATACTAGCAGGCCGACAACGCCGCCGACGATCAAAAAGAGTACCAGCAACACCAGTATTCCAGCGCCCATCATCATATAGCCGCCCTCCGCTTTGGCTTTGCCGAAGCCTAGACCACGTCAGGCAAGCGTCAAACTGAATTGCGTCGGTGGCGCGACAGGCCCTTCCGTCTAAAGCGTATCCAGTGCCGCCCGTGCCGCGGTGAGTTTTTCCACGCGCAGTTTGCCTTCGGTGAGGCGTTCGCGGTTTTCCTCGACCACCTCGTCCGGCGCCTTTGCGACAAAGTTCGGATTGGCGAGCTTTTTCTCAAGACCCGTCAATTCCTTGTCGAGCGCCTTGAGCTCCTTGTCGAGCCGCGCCTTGGCCTCGCCCACATCGATCAGGTCCGCGATGCGCAAGGCGACAGACGTTCCCCCGACAACGGTCGTGATAGAGCCGTCTGGCGCTTCATGTTCCGCGCGGGCGGTTTCCAGTCGGGCGCGGGCCATGATGGCCGCGTGGTGGCGGGTCAGCCGATCGCGATCTTCCCGCCCCGCATCCACCAGTGTCATGGGCACTTTCGTGCCTGCCCCGACCCCCAGATCGGCGCGGAAAGACCGGATTTCAGAGATCAGGTCGCAGACCCAATCCATCTCCTCGGTCGCCGACTCATTCGTGTAAGCCTCTGGGAAGTCTGGCCATCGCTGGAGCATCAAGTGGCCCTCGCGCTTTGGTCCGTGCTCGGCAAGCTCGCCCCACAGTTCTTCGGTGATGAAGGGCATGAAAGGATGAAGCAGCTTCAGGATCTGGTCCAGCGCCCAGCCCGCGACCCGGCGCGTCTCGGCCTTGGCCTCTTCATTGTCGCCATTCAGCAGCGGCTTGATAAGCTCCAGATACCAGTCGCAATAGGTGTTCCAGACGAATTTATAGGCCGCGCCCGCCGCCTCATCGAAGCGATAGGCCTCAAGCGCTGCCGTGGTCTCGGCAAAGGTCTTTGCCACTTCGCTCACGATCCACTGATTCACCGGCTGGGTGAGCGTGGCCGGGTCCAGTTCGCCATCCCAATTGGCGCACTCATTCATCTGGCAGAAACGCGCAGCATTCCACAGCTTCGTGCCGAAATTCCGATTGCCTTCAACGGCTTGCTTGGAGAGGCGGATGTTGCGGCCCATGCCGGCGAGGCGGGACATGGTGAAGCGCAGGGCATCGGCACCATATTCGTCGATGAGTTCCAGCGGGTCCATGGCATTGCCCTTGGACTTGCTCATCTTCTGGCCTTTTTCATCCAGCACCAGGGCGTGGATATAGACATCCTTAAAAGGGATTTGCCCCATGAACTTCAGGCCCATCATCATCATCCGGGCGACCCAGAAAAAGATGATGTCAAAGGCCGTGACGAGCACCGCGCCGGGATAGAAGGTGTCCAGCTCTTTGGTTTTGTCCGGCCAGCCAAGGGTGGAGAACGGCCAGAGGGCGGAGGAGAACCAAGTGTCGAGGACGTCGGGGTCACGGTAAAGAGTTACGCGATAGAAACCGTCTTCGCTCAGTTGGCCTGAACGCTCTTGGGCCTCGATTTCTGAGTCGGCATAATCATCCCCGACGATCTCGCATTTAACCCCAATGTCTTTGTAATACGCGAACGCGCTCTGCGCAGCCTCTTCAAAAGTTTCGCCACAAAACGGAACGGGCTTGCCCCATCCATAGCTTTCAACCCAACCACCATCGAGTTCTTTTCGTTCCACCGCTGGCCCATACCAAGCTGGGATTCGATGCCCCCACCAGAGTTGGCGGGAAATGCACCAGGGCTCGATGTTGTCGAGCCAGTTGAAATAGGTCTTTGACCAGTTTTCCGGCACGAAATCGGTGCGCCCATCGGCCACCGCCGCGCGCGCCTCTTTCGAGAGCTCCTCGGCATTCACGAACCACTGGTCCGTCAGCATCGGCTCAATCACGACGCCGGAGCGGTCGCCGAAGGGTTGCATGATTTTCTTGTTTTCGACGTAAGGGATCTCGTTGCCCTCGTCGTCGGCGATCATCACGGCATTTCCGTCCGCCGTGATGTCGGCAACGACCTGCTCGCGCGCTTCATACCGGTCGAGCCCGCGATATTCGTCAGGCACCAAATTCATCGCCTGGATTTTCGGCCCGTCCCACGCTTCCGCGCCCTCGGCAATGCGCTGGGCGACCTCGGCCACCTCGGCATAGGACGCGCCATCGGCCCGCATGGCCGCGCGCTCATCCATCAGCGAGTACATCGGAATGTTGTTGCGCTGGGCCACGCCATGGTCGTTTTCGTCATGGGCGCCGGTGATCTTCACCGCCCCGGAGCCGAACTCCGGATCAGGATACTCATCGGTGATGATCGGGATCAGGCGCCGATGTTCTTTCGGCCCCACTGGGATTTCGCACAGCTTACCGACAATCGGTTTATAGCGCTCATCATCAGGATGCACAGCCACGGCGCCATCGCCGAGCATGGTTTCCGGCCGTGTCGTGGCGATGGAGATATAATCGCGCTCTTCCTCCAGCGTGACGTTTCCATCCTCGTCCTTCTCAACGTACGTATACGTCTCGCCGCCGGCCAGCGGGTATTTGAAGTGCCACATATGGCCGTCGACTTCCTTGTTCTCGACTTCGAGATCGGAAATCGCGGTCTGGAAATGGGGGTCCCAGTTCACCAGCCGCTTGTCGCGGTAGATCAGCCCCTCATTGTAAAGCTGGACGAAGACCTTGCGCACCGCCGCGCTAAGCCCCTCATCCATGGTGAAGCGCTCGCGCGACCAGTCGGCAGACACGCCAAGACGCTTGTCCTGGTTTACAATCTGGCCGCCGGATTCTTCTTTCCACTGCCAGACGCGTTTGACGAACTCTTCGCGGCCCAGGCTCGCGCGGCTTTCATTGCCGCCATCTTCGGCCAGCTTACGCTCGACCACCATTTGCGTGGCAATGCCCGCATGGTCTGTGCCCGGCTGCCAGAACACGTTCTTACCGCGCATCCGCTCAAACCGGATCAACACATCCTGCAGGGTGTGGTTCAGGGCATGGCCCATATGCAGAACGCCGGTCACATTGGGTGGCGGAATAACGATGCAATAGGGCTCGGCGGCCGTGTCCATGGAGGGCTTGAAACAGCCCTCCTCTTCCCAGCGTTTGTATAATCGGGGCTCAGCGGCGGCGGGGTCGAAACGAGAATCCAGCATGGCGCGGGTCTAAGCAGAAAAAAGAAAAGCGCGCTACAGCCTGTAGCGCGCCTTCCGGGTGTTTTGTGTTGCTGGCTTAGCGCGCCAGGCGCGAGATGCGCTGAACTTCCAGTTCAACCTTGTCTTCGACGATGTCAGGGAGGTTGGCGTCGAGCCATTCCTTGATCATCGGTTTCACAAGTTCGCGCACCATGCCTTCCAGCGTGTTCTCGCTGCCCATATCCATCTTGGCAACGAGCTTGGCGAGGGCGCCGGCGGCGGCGGTTTCGGTGGCTTCTTCGGTCAGGGCTTGCATGGGAGGCTCCGCAGGGGCTTCTGGTGAAGTGTGTTGGGTCACGGCAGGGGTCGGCGCCGCGTCAGTTTCAAATTCAGGCTCGTCGGCAGCTGCGAAGACTTCATCTTCGGCCGTTTCTTCCGGCATCATGAAGCTGTCGAAATCATCCTCAACCAACTCGGTCGGCTCATCGTCGAAGCCGTCGAGATCGTCATAATCGCCGCTTTCGGTTTCCGCCGCTTGCGGTGTGCCATCCTCGATCACGCCGTCATCGACGGAAACAGCTTCATCTTCGAGGTCGGAGAGGTCGAACTCCTCGAAGATATCGTCGGTCTCGTCGCGGGTCTCGCTCGCCAGGGCGTCGAGGCTTAGACCTTCATCGTCCGACGTGTCTTCGCCCGTGGTAATCTCTTCAGGGCGCAGTTCGTTCGCCGCAGCCTCAGAGCCGCGCGAATCGTCGTCTTCGGAGATGATCTTGCGGATCGATGCGAGAATTTCCTCCATCGATGGCTCTTTGTGCGCCTCTTCGGCCATGAAAGCCCCCGTCCGGTTGGCTGGAATGGTTAACGTCCCTCAGATGGCTAAGCTGAGTGGGTTAACAACACCTTCACGGGCATTGACTTTTGTTCAGCTCATCGCTGGCCAGGTCAACGAAGTCCTAAGGCTGCACCATCGGCGCAGGCAGGATGCGATCGCGGCGAAGCTCACCGACGGCCTGGAGCACCTGATACGCTGCAAGTTGGGCGTCGCGCTCGGCCTGGACCAGGGTGAGGCGCGCATTCAGCAGGTCCTGCTCGCTGTCGAGCACGTCCAGCGTGGTGCGCGTGCCCACGGACAGCTCTCGCTTTGCACCATCGAAAGCGATCTGCGCCGCCTCAATCTGGCGCTCTGAAGCCTCGATCGAACGCTGGGCGGCGATATAGCCGAACCAAGACGTGGCGAGCGCGGCGCGCAGGTCCCGCTCGGCTGCCTGTACCTGAAGGCGAGCCTGTTCCCGCCGCAACTTCGCCGAACGCACACGGCTGTTCACGACACCGCCCTGGAAAAGCGGAATGGTGCCGCGCGCAAAGGCGCTGACGCTCGAATCGTAGAGATCATCCTCGAAGTCCTGCTGGCCGCCGGCAGTGCCGACAATATCCAGCTGCGGACGCCCCGCGGCGGCCTGAATGTCGACAGCCTCTTCAGCAGCGCGAACATCTTCGCGCAGGGCAGCCAATTGCGGGTTGGTTTCCAGAAGCGTTGCGAGGGCGACGTCAAAATCAGCCGGTAAAATCGGTTCGGGTGGCAGCGGTCCAAGGTCTCCGGGCGCGACACCCGTGACGGCTTCAAAGTCTGCCTCAAACCCTTCGAGCTGGGCTTCAGCCGACGCCAGCCCTGCGCGGGCACCGGCAAGTCGAGCTTCGGCGAGCGCCACGTCGGTCCGCGTAATGAACCCCACGCGAAACCGCGCCTGGGCTGCTTCGACCTGCTCTTCCAGAAGGCGAACATTGTTCTCGCGAATATCCACCGTTGCCCGCCCGGCGCGCACATTCAGAAAGGCGGAGATCGCCTGCAGGTAAATCGACTGGCGCTGGAAATCGAGACGCGCATCGGCTGCATCAATGCCGGCCTCCGCGGCACGCACGCCCGCTGAAATCCGCCCGCCCGTGTAAATTGGCACGGACGCTTCCAGTTGCGCGGTGCCAAGCGTGCGATTGCCGACCTGTTGGGTGAACAGTCTGTTCGTGTCGGTTGTTTCATAGCCGGCAGACGCCGAAAGGGTCACGTTCACGCGGCCCTGCGCGCGGGCTTCTTCCAATGCCTCTCGCGCGATCCGGGCGTCCGTCTCCGTTACGTCCAGTGCCGGATTGCCCAGTTCGGCAAGCGCAAGCGTCTCATCCAGGGACTGTCCCAAAGCCGCGCCCGGAACGAGCATAAGCCCCATGACTGCGGTGATCAGAGCTCTCGAATTCGCCATGGATTATCCCTTCATCGCCATGCACCCCGTTCCACAAGGCGCCGTTTACAGCCCTAGAGGAAAAAAGTGAACAGTGTTCACCCCACCACAATGGGGCGAACACCTCTCATGTCGAGGGGTGCCTGCAATCGGCGGGCCGCTGCGTCGTCTAAAAGGTGAAGACCTTCGGCTGTCGAAACGCTGCGAACTCAGGCGGCTTGGCATCGAACACATCGCGGTGGGAAACTGTGTCGCCCGCCCGGCTGTAAATTCGCGCCCGGCCAAGGGCATCGTCCAGCTTGACGACGGCACCAAGACGGCCGCCATCTGCGAGTTGAGCTGTCAGGGCGTCGGGGACGTGTTCGACCATTCCATTGATCAGGATGACATCAAACGGGCCCTCGCCGGGAAGGCCTTCGGTCAGGGGCGCCTCAATTGCAGCGACCTGATCATAGCCCTGGGCCACCATCCGGTCCGTGAGGCGTTCAACGGCATCGCTGGAATCTTCCACCGCCAGTACCGTCTCGGTCAATTCGGCGAGCAAAGCGCTGGAATAGCCAGCGCCTGCGCCTATCACCATCGAAATGTCACTCGGCTTTGGAGCGAGCGTCTTGACCATTTTCCCAAGATCGCGCGGAAGCCACATGGCGCGGCCATCTCCAACCGGAATCTCAAGCTCGGAATAGGCAATCGACTGCTTCGAACTCATGAGGAAAGACTCGCGCGGCACTGTCATGAACGCGCGCACAATATCGGGATCAGTCACATCATTTGGACGGATCTGGGAATCCACCATAATTTTGCGGGCGGCGGCAAAGTCCATGCCTTAGGTCCTCGAAATCGGCTCTTTCCGAGCCTTTGTTTAGATCGCCGGGGCCTACCGCGTTGCGCGTGCTGGTTCAAGTTCTCCAATCGTCGCGAGCGATTTGGCTGCTTGACTTGCGCTTTGCGCTCTACCACTTTCCGGCGCCTCAGGCTGGGAAGAAGGTGACCTCCATGAAAGTTGTCGTTGTTGAGTCCCCGGCCAAAGCCAAGACAATCAACAAATATCTCGGCAAAGACTTCAAGGTGTTGGCCTCGTACGGTCACATCCGCGACCTGCCTTCCAAGGATGGTTCTGTTGATCCCGAGAATGACTTCGAGATGGTTTGGCAGGCAGACTCGAAGTCCAATGCGCGCATCCGGGAAATCGCCGACGCCGTAAAGGGCTCCGAGAAACTGATCCTTGCCACCGACCCTGATCGCGAGGGCGAGGCGATCAGTTGGCATCTGCTCGAAGTGCTCAAGAAGCGCCGCGTTTTGAAAGATGTCGATGTCGAGCGGGTTGTATTTAATGCGATCACCAAATCCGCCGTCACAAGCGCGATGCAGGAGCCCCGCGAAGTCGACAGCGAATTGGTTGATGCCTATCTCGCGCGCCGCGCGCTGGATTATCTGGTGGGGTTCAATCTTTCGCCGGTTCTGTGGCGAAAGCTGCCGGGTGCGCGATCTGCGGGCCGAGTGCAATCGGTCGCGCTTCGTCTGATTTGCCAGCGAGAGCTCGAGATCGAAACCTTCGTGCCCCAGGAATACTGGCAGGTGGCCGCCAAACTGCGCGCCCCCGATGGGACCAACTTTGAAGCCCGCTTGCACAGCCTCGACGGCAAGACCCTCAAAAAATTCGACTTACCCAATGAAGCCGCGGCGACAGCGGCACTAGAGGCCGTGAAGGTCGGCGGGTACACGGTCGACAGCGTTGAAGCCAAGCCGGTCAAACGCAATCCCCCACCGCCCTTTATTACGTCAACGCTGCAGCAGGACGCTTCCAGACGGCTGGGGTTCGGCGCCAAGCGCACAATGCAGGCGGCCCAGAAACTCTACGAGGCCGGGCGTATCACCTATATGCGGACGGATGGTGTTAACATGGCCGAAGAGGCCTATTCCGCCGCTCGGAGCCAGATTGAGACCGCCTATGGCGCACGCTATCTGCCCGAAAAGCCTCGCCGCTACAGCTCTAAACAGAAGAATGCCCAGGAAGCCCACGAGGCTATCCGGCCGACAGACTTCTCAATCACGCCGGATGACTTCAAGTCCACCGACCAGGACCAATGGAAGCTTTATGCCCTCATCTGGCGCCGGGCCACGGCCAGCCAGATGCAGCCGGCGGAGTTTGAGCGCACCACGATAGACATGTCCTCCAGCGACAAGCGGGCGGGCCTGCGCGCCTCGGGTCAGGTGCTTGTATTTGATGGCTTTATCCGGCTCTACACAGAGGGCCGCGATGAGCCCTCCGACGATGACGACGACAAGCGCCTGCCAAAGATGACGGAAGGCGACCATGCCGACCTGCTCGACGCCAGTTCCAGCCAGCACTTCACGGAGCCTCCGCCGCGCTTCACGGAAGCAAGCCTGGTCAAACGCCTCGAAGAGTTGGGAATTGGGCGGCCATCCACCTATGCCTCCATCATCACCACGCTTCAGGACCGCGACTATGTCCGCATCGACCAGAAGCGATTTTTCCCCGAAGACAAAGGCCGCCTGGTTACGGCCTTTCTGGAAAACTTCTTCCAGCGCTACGTGGAATACGACTTCACCGCTGCGCTTGAAGAAAAGCTCGATATCATTTCCGATGGCAAGCTGGACTGGAAGGTCTTCCTGACCGAGTTCTGGAAACAGTTCGAAGCCGCCATTGGCGAGACAAAGGACTTGCGCGTCACCCATGTTCTCGATGCGTTGAACGAAGCGCTTGGACCGTATGTTTTCCCCGAAAAGGATGCCGACGGGAACGTGAAGGACAATCCACGCCTCTGCCCGCTGTGCAATGAAGGCGAACTGAGCCTGAAACTCGGCCGCGGCGGCGCGTTTGTGGGATGCAATCGCTATCCAGAGTGTAAGTACACACGGTCTTTCTCCGTCGATGAAGGCGAACAGGTTATCAATCCCGATGGCGAGGAGATCGGCCTGGACCCTGATACGGGCAAAATGGTGACGCTGCGCTCAGGCCGGTTTGGCCCCTATGTGCAGCTTGGCGAGCCCGAAGAAGGTGAGAAGCCCAAGCGCGCCAGTTTCCCGAAGGGCGAAACACCGGAAAACGTCACTTTGGAGAAAGCGCTGAAATGGCTGTCTCTGCCCCGCGAAGTGGGCAAACACCCGGAAGACGGCGAACCGATCCTCGCCAATATTGGGCGCTATGGACCGTATGTGCAGCATGGCAATACCTATGCGAACCTGCCCGATGTGGCGGAAGTATTTGAAGTTGGTCTCAACCGCGCTGTGACTTTGATTGCTGAGAAGCGCGCTAACCCCGGTCGGGGCCGCGGGGCGGCTGCCAAACCGCTGCGCGAGCTTGGCAAGCATCCTGCCGATGAAGAACCGATCAACGTGTTCGAGGGTCGCTACGGCCCTTACGTGAAACATGGTAAAACGAACGCCACGATCCCGAAAGAGATCGCGCCCGACGCAATCACGCTGGAACAGGCCGTCGAGTTGATCAACGCCCGCGCTGCGAAGCCTCCGAAAAAGAAGAAAGCCGCTGCGAAAAAGAAACCGGCGGCCAAGAAAAAACCCGCCGCCAAAAAGAAGGACTGACACCCCATGTCCACGCCCGAAGCTCGTCTCGCCGATCTGGGCATTGCTCTTCCAGAGCCCATGGCCGCTGTAGCCAATTATGTGCCTTTCGTGATTTCCGGGAACATGTTGTTCGTCTCAGGCCAGGTGTCGGTGATGGATGGGTCGCTGATGAAAGGCCGACTTGGTGAAGACCTGGAACTCAGCGCAGGCCAACACGCGGCGCGCGCCTGCGGGATCAACCTGATCGCCCAGTGCAAGGCGGCAGTAGGCGAGCTTTCGAAAATTGAGCGGGTCGTAAAGCTAGGCGGGTTTGTGAACGCCGCGCCGGACTTCGTTGACATTCCGCAAGTTATCAATGGTTGCTCCGACCTGATGGTGGAGGTCTTCGGAGACGCGGGCCGCCATGCCCGCTCTGCGGTTGCCTGCCCGGTCCTGCCGCTTGGCGTAGCTGTGGAGGTGGATGGCGTCTTCGAGATCGCCGCGTGATTCTCGGTTGCAACGCCTTCGCCCATAGGGGGCTTTGGTCGCCGGACGGGCCGCCGGAAAATTCAATCGCTGCGTTCAGGGCGGCGGCGGACGCGGGCGTAGGGATCGAACTCGACGTTCAGCTTTCCTCTGACAATGTGCCAGTCGTGTTCCACGATCCCATGCTTGAGCGCATGACCGATGGTGCAGGCGCAGTCTGGCACCAGAGTGCAGATGCGTTGGCCTCTTTTGCTCTGGCTGGCACAGATGAGACAATTCCGAGCCTCACAAACGTGCTGAAGTCCCTTCCTGCGGGCACGCCCGTCCTTATCGAGTTGAAAGCGAGCCCGGGCGACCCTGCCGCCTATATTCGCGCGCTCGAAATGGCTGTCTTCGGCACGCCTGCCCGGGTCGCAACCATGTCCTTCGTCAAACCGCTGAACGCGGCCCTCCGGGCAGCCGCCCTCCCCTATCCGCGCGGCGTGCTGTTTCCGCCGACGGCTTTCGACGCTGCTGAAGCTGCCCGCCCTGTTGTCGAGGACGCATTGGCACACGCCCCAGCCTATCTCGCCCCGAACCATAGCCAGGCAGAAACCGTGCGCAGTCTGGTCGGCCCAGAAACGCCCCTCGCCGCCTGGACTGTGGACACCGAAGCGGCCCTTGCGCCTGCAAAGGCGGCAGGTGCAGCGATCATCTTTGAACATCTGGACCCAGCCCTCGTCACAGCCCCCTAGGCGCCCTACGTAAGGCCCATGGATGACACCACGCTGCGCCTCTCAATCGCCTCTGGCCTCGATGAGATCGACCGCGCGGACTGGGATGCCGTCGCAAATCCTCCAGGTGAGCGGTACGATCCATTCCTTTCCTGGTACTTTCTTGAAGCGCTTGAATCCAGCGGCGCTGTAAGTCCTCATGAGGGCTGGACCCCCATGCACCTGACGGCTCACCATCCCGATGGCCGTTTGCGTGCCGCCATGCCGCTCTATGCCAAGACCCATTCCTATGGCGAATTCGTCTTCGACCATAGCTGGGCCGATGCCTATGAGCGGGCTGGCGGGCGCTACTATCCCAAACTGCTTGCGGCAGTGCCCTTTACGCCGGTGAGTGGACGCCGCCGTCTTGTCCCCCCGGGCCCGGACCAGGTCATGCTGCAACGCGCACTCGTTGCGGGCGCCACGCAGATCGCCGAGCAGAATGAGTTCTCATCTCTGCACATCAACTTCCTGACCGAGGCCGAAAGCGAGGACCTTGCAGACCTCGGCCTGATGGCGCGCACGGACCAGCAATTCCACTTCATCAATGAAGGCTACGCGGATTTCGACGCATTCCTGGCCGCGCTGTCCTCGTCCAAGCGGAAAAACCTGCGCAAGGAGCGCGCAAAGGCTCAAGAAGGGTTGGAGATTCGCCATCTGACCGGCGAGGCAATCACTGAAGCCGATTGGGACGCCTTTTATGCTTTCTACATCGACACCGGGAACCGGAAATGGGGCACGCCCTATCTCAACCGGGAGACCTTCTCCCTGCTCGGCGAGCGTATGGCTGATCAGATCCTGCTCGTTATGGCCTATGAGGACGGGCAACCCATCGCCGGCGCGCTGAACATGATCGGATCAGACACGCTGTATGGCCGCTATTGGGGCTGCACCGTGCACAAGCCGATGTTGCATTTCGAAGTGTGCTACTATCAGGCCATCGATTTTGCCCTGGCCCGCGGGCTGAAATATGTGGAAGCCGGTGCCCAAGGCGGGCACAAACTCGCGCGCGGCTACCAGCCCATCACAACACGCTCCGCCCACTGGATCGCGCATCCGGGCCTGGCCGCCGCCATCAAAGACTATCTCGAGCGGGAACGCACTGCCGTTGCGCGCGAACAGGACTACCTTTCCGAGCGCACCCCGTTTAAGAAAACCGGTGACGATTGAGGAGCGCCCCATGGCCCTGCATGGCACTTATGATCCCGACAACATCTTCGCGAAAATCCTGCGCGGGGAGATGCCTGCCCTGAAGGTGTTTGAAGATGATGCGGCGCTGGCTTTCATGGACATCTTCCCCCAGGCGGCGGGTCATACGCTGGTCATCCCGAAAGACGTCACAGCGCGGAACCTGCTCGAAATGCCGACAGACAAGCTCGGACCCTACATGGCGCGGGTACAGACCGTGGCGAAGGCGGTCGAGGCGGGCCTGAAGCCCGACGGGATTATTGTGACCCAGTTCAACGGCGCCCCTGCGGGCCAGACGGTCTACCACCTCCACTTCCACATCATCCCGCGCGGCGAGGGCACGGTCCTCGCTCCCCATGCCAGCGGTGGCCCACGCCCTGCTGAGGAACTGGAGCCGATTGCCGAAAAGATCAGGGCCGCTTTTTAGAGCATCTCCCGGGCGAGACGCTTGACCTCGTTAGCGTTGAGCGAGCGCAGGGCTTCCGCCAGAACGGCGGCGCGTCGCATCATGACAGCATCGAGCGGTGTCTCTCCATCGCTTGCCAAGGCGGCCGCAATGGCCGTTTCAATGCGGTCGCGGTGGCGCCGTGGATTGTGTGCCGCCAACGCCCTGGCCATTTGCCAGTGCAGCCCCGGATCTTCAGGCACGAGATTGGCTGCAGCTTCATAGTGGGCAAACCCTTCAGCCAGGCTCGCATCCATCATGGACGCGCCGAGTCCGCCGCCCCGGCGAACCACTTCCACGTGCCAGACCGCAAGGAACCCATGGGCGTAGGCGTTGTTGGGATCGTCGACCAGCACAGCCTCGGCGAGGTCCCGCGCCTGCTCACCAAGCCCCGTGCGCCAGGCCTGTGTGCGAGACATACCCCGCGCCTTCAGCGACAGGGCAATCGCCAATTGGAGCCGGCCTTCCACATGGGCGGGATCACCGGCAAGAGCGGCATTTGCCAGCAGCACAGCCCGCTCCAGAGCCAGTGGGTCGAGCTCGGTATCGCCACATATGACCTCGGCCAGAACCGAGCGCGCCGCCAGCGCAAAGGCATCGGCCTGGCCCGAGGCTTCAGCCAGTCTTGCAGCATCCTGAAAGCGCCCCTGTTCAAACGCGTCTGCAGCCTGGCGCACATGATCGTTCGGCTCGCCATGGGCCAGCGCGGCCACCAATCCAGACGCCGCAAAGGTGAGAACGACTCTTCGCATCTGCGTCAGAATAGCGCAATTCTGCCCAATCGCCCAGCGCTTCCGTCTGAAACCGGCTGTCACCCTTGTGTGATCGCGAATTCACCTCGCAATTTGCTTTGAGAGGACTTTGAAACACGCCCCTGTCGGTTTACCCTTGCAGATCAATTCCAGCGCGTGTATCTCGCGCCCTTCGCTGCCCCCGCGCAGCCGATCGGTTCGGTAGCTCAGCTGGTTAGAGCGCACGACTCATAATCGTGAGGTCGGGAGTTCAAGTCTCCCCCGAACCACCACCCATCTCTTTGAATATCTTGGCCTAAATAATCTTGCAGGCGTTCAGTCATGTAATCGGCCATCGAATTGGCACGCAACTGACACGCAACGGCGTTGAAAAAGGCATCGATCGCCGCCGATGAGGCGGCCAAATAAGATGGGCCAAATGGCGCATAAATCTCTGTTGTCGAGACGTCCGGCATCTTGTGTCCTAGTTGCGCTGCGGCCTCCCAGGCGGACACACCGCTTTTTCTAAGCCACCGCGCCATCGTGTGCCGGAGGCTGTAAGGTTGCACGGCCCCATCCAGTTTCAAACTGCTACGCAGCGACCGCCAAGCGCTGCGGATGCTGACCACCGGAGATTCTTGGAAATGCACCAAGTGGTCTGAGATTCCTGCTTTTCTATAAGAGACTAGCCAAGGCTTGAGGCATGAGGGCAGTTTTACCGTGGGCCTGTACTTCAAAGTCTGCTCGCGGCCATCTGGATTGAGCGCGATGAGGTCGTTGTCAAAGTCAATCCGATCGAAGGTGAGATCGAGAACTGCACGGTTTCGGCTGGCCGTCGCCGCCATCAGAACGATAAAGACGGCCAAGTGATAGTCGGCCTTGTCGATGAGGTTTGCTGATCTGCGCCCGTTAAGCAGCCAGCTTCTTCTTCCGGCGGGCCTCCAGCTTGTTCAGCGCGTGGAGATAGGCTTTTGCGGTCGCCACCAGCGTATCCACATGGCGCGCGCGCCCCACCGCCATGATGCCATCCCCGCGCAGGCGCACTGACACATCGGCCTGGGCATCCGTTCCGCCCGTTACGGTGTGGACCTGAAACAGGTCCAGCTTGGCCTCATGGGGAACAGCGGCGCGGATTGATTTGAACAGGGCGTCGACAGGTCCATTGCCATCGGCGCTGGCCTCAACTGGCGCGCCATCCACAGTGACGTGAATCTCCGCTTCCTGGGGCCCATCCGTACCGGCCACGATCTTCAGGGAAGTGAGCGCCACGCGCTCGCCTTCGCCAGCAAGTTGCTCATCCACAAGGGCGACCAAGTCGTCATCGAAGACGTCTTTTTTGGCGTCGGCGAGGGTCTTGAAGCGCTTGAACGCATCGTTCAGCGCATCTCCCTCCAGGTCATAGCCCAAGGTGGCCAGGCGATCGCGCAGGGCGGCACGGCCGGAATGCTTGCCCATCACGAGGCTGGTTTCCGAAACGCCAACATCTTCAGGGCGCATGATCTCGTAGGTCTCGGCATTCTTCAACATACCGTCCTGGTGGATGCCGCTTTCATGGGCGAAGGCGTTTTTGCCAACGATGGCCTTATTATATTGCACGGGAAAACCGGTGACGCGCGAGACCATCTGGCTGGCCCGCGAGAGCTGGGTGCTGTCGATACCCGTCTCAAAAGGCAACGTATCGGCGCGCACTCGCATCGCCATGACGATTTCTTCAAGGGCGGCATTACCCGCCCGCTCACCCAATCCGTTGATCGTGCACTCAATCTGGCGTGCGCCATGGGTCACGGCGGCAAGGGAGTTGGCGACAGCCAGGCCAAGATCATTGTGGCAATGGGCCGAGAACACCGCCTTATCACTGCTCGGAACCGCTTCCATCACCCGAGTGATCAGACGGCCATACTCATCGGGATGGCTGTAGCCGACCGTGTCCGGCAAATTAATCGTGGTTGCGCCTGCCGCGATGGCCGCGTCGACACACTTGCACAGGAAATCAAACTCGGTGCGGGTCGCGTCCTCGGCGCTCCATTCCACATCGTCGGTGAGGCCGCGCGCACGGGTAACAGACCGGCCAACCGCTTCGAGCACGGCATTCGCGCCCATTTTCAGCTTGTGCTTCATATGCACAGGGCTGGTGGAAATGAAGGTGTGGATGCGCGACTGAGCGGCGTGTTTCACGGCCTCTCCGGCGCGGTCAATGTCATTATCCGTCGACCGGGCAAGTCCGCAGATCACAGCGCGTTTTGACTGGCGCGCAACCTGGCTGACGGCTTCGAAGTCTCCGGGAGAAGCCGCCGGAAAACCCGCTTCAATGATATCGACGCCCATGTCATCGAGCAACTCGGCGAGTTCCAACTTCTCGCGCAGTGTCATGGAGGCGCCAGGGCTTTGTTCGCCGTCGCGCAAAGTGGTGTCAAAGATTCGGATCTGGGGGGTGTGTTGGGTCATGGCTCGGCCGGGAGTCTGGAAAGTTTCGCGCTGTGTGAAAACATCCCCTGGCCGCGCGCCGACGATCAGGCTCGCCGGGCCGTGTCCGGCCAGGGGCCGGTAAGCAATAGGGGCAAAAGATTGCGCATCACCGGACAATCTCTGGCGTTCGCACATGTGTCAACCGGAAATCATCACAGTTGAGCAAGAGTTTACTCTGTTTCGGGGCGACGGATCCGGGAGCGGGCGAACAGTACAAGGCCCAGCCAGATCCCAACGGCCAGGATTGCAGCGCCTGCTGCTACGAGCGGCTGGCCTTCAAACGCAGACATGATGGACGTGCCCGCGAAAGCCACAAGCGCAATCTTGGGTAGAACACCCAGCGCCATGCCAGCCAGGTAATGACTGAACTTGGCGCGCGTGACGCCAAACACCATGTTCACCAGCAGGAACGGCCCGGTGGGAACGTTGCGAACAATGGCGCTGGCCACGAAGGCGTTCTGGCCGATGAACGTCGCCATGCGGTTGACGAAATTTCCGCCATGGCGGCGCACGGTGCCTTCCCCAACGAAACGCCCCGTCCAGAATGTCACTGTACCCGAGACCAACGTGGCGATCCAGCTATAGGCAAAACCCAGGATCGGCCCAAAAGCGAAGACGGCGATCCCAATCAAAACAAATTGCGGTGCGCCGACAAAGGCTGCGACGATAAAAACAGCGATTAACGCCGGCAGCCCCCAGGGCCCCTGGGCGACATCGGCTAGCGCGCGGCGCACGGCGTCAACATCGTAAAGCGAGCCGTACTTTCCCATGATGAACAGGGAAATCACCAACCCAAACAGGAGCAGCGAAACGAGTATGGCACGGGTCCGCGTCGCATCGAGGCGGCGGAAGAAAGCGGGTAAGCTACGCATGGGCCTATTGGGCCGCGCGCCCCGGCCGCGTCAAGCAAGTTGGCGCAGGGCGCGCTGACAATTGCGTCAGTGTCTCAAAGCGCAAAGTGCATTCGTGGAAGAAAGCGGCCGAGGATCGATCATGAGGGCGATAGCCCGACCCGCACCGCGCCCCGGGAGAGGTAGAATTCCTCCGCACCCGGATCGGAATCGATTAGCACGCCTTGCGCGCCGCATTGCCGCGCCAGGTCGACAACGGCTTCGAACAGCACTTTTCCAACGCCGTGCCCGATCAGTTCCGGCGACACGAAAAGAGCGTCCAGCCACCAGCCGTCGTCATCTTCCAGCACTTGCGCAAAGCCAATGGCTTTTCCGGCTTGATCAGCCACGACATGGCCGCCTTGGATCAGCTTTTTTGGCGTCACGGCCAATTCGTCGACGCATGCCGCCATGAAGTCGGCGTCATAACCATGCACGGCTTTCGAGCGCAGGCAGAGTTCGGTCAGGATTTCACATTCGTTTTCGCGCGCTGGTCGCAGCATCAGCTCCTTTTGCGACACGCTAAGCTTCCGCCAACATTTGCTCGCTCATGGACCAGAGGCGCGCGGCCTTTTCATCATCGCAGATCCATTCGCGGGCATGTTCCCATCGCTGGCTTTCCGATGTGGCCAATTTGGCGATGTCGCCATCTTCGCAATAAACCCCGCCCATTCCGTCCAGCATTGGATTTGTCGCCGCCCAAGTCGCGGTCGAAGCGCCCTGCTCGGGCGTCTTGAACATGGCCTCGATCATGGGCGGGACGGTGCCATCGGCATTTTTCCAACCCAAAGCCACCATTTCTTCCTCGGGCAAGTGGCGCTGGAGCGGGGTGAAGATTCCGCCGGGATGAACGGAAAAGGCGCGAATGCCATCGCCCTGCCATAGATGGTCAGCATGGCGGGCGAACTGGGCATTTGCCGACTTGGATTGGGCGTAGGCGTTCCACTTGTCGTAGGGCGTGGAGCGATAGTGGGGATCGTACCAATTCACATCGCCGCGAATGTGCGCCGTTGAGGACAATGCGACTACGCGCGCGCCCTGGGCCGCGCGAAGGGCCGGAAGCAAAGCCGTGGCGAGGGCGAAGTGGCCCATATGATTGATGCCGAACTGGCTTTCCCAGCCCGGCCCGACCCGCGTTTCGGGGCAAGCCATGATGCCGGCATTGTTGATCAGGATGTGCAGCGGTCGGTTGGTCGCCAGATAGTTTTCGGCAAAGGCGCGAACATCACCGACATTGGCGAGGTCCATCTGTGCCAATTCCAGCTTGCCCGGAAATTGGTCCAGCGCCTCCTTGGCCGCCTCAAGCCGCCGGGCCGGCACCGTTACTGTCGCGCCTGCCGCCGCCAGTGCGCGCACAGTTTCCAAACCGATACCGCTATAGCCGCCCGTAACAATCGCATTCTTCCCGGTCAGATCAATGCCATTGAGCACAACCATGGCGCTCGACTTTGCGTGGAAGCCGCTGCCAATCGGCGCTTGGGGGGTGGATGCCATGGTTGTCTCCCTATCTTTCGCCACACGGTGCCAGCGGCAGAGTGTATTCGCAAGCAAGCTGTGGATCGTCGCTGGTCGTTTAACGCTGGTTTTGATAGGCTTTAACAATGATAAAACGCTCCATCTCGACCGCTCTGAGATGCCTCACCGCGGGGCTCGTTTTTGCTTCGATTTCCGCGCCCGCGCTGCCTCAGGAATCAGACGTCGCTTCGCAATATCGCAATGGCGACGTTGCATTCCGCCTGGGCCATATGAACGCCGCGTTTGATATCTATTCGGCGCGCTGCGATGAGGGCTCTGCCTATGACTGTTACCGTGCCGGAGACATGTATCGCCGCGCCATGGGCACCGAGCAGGACTATGACGCCGCCGGCGACGCTTACGAAAGAAGCTGCGAGCTCGGCCACGGAGACGCCTGTCTGGCGCTCGCCAACATGCACTTCAATGGCCAGGGGCTGGAGCAAGACTATCCGAGAGCCCGAGAGCTCTATGAAGCCGGTTGCGACCTGAACGATGCATCTTCCTGCGCCGTTCTGGGCAACATGAAATATGTCGGGATGGGTGGCCCGCGCGACCGGATTGAAGGCGCGGAACTGATGCGCCGGTCGTGCCTGCAAGAGGTGGTGTATGCCTGTAATCAGGTGCGCCGTTACGGGCTTTCCAACAATGGCGAGCGGTCGAACACGCTTCGCCGGGGCTGGTGGACCGGGAACTAGGCCTTCGGCATTGCCCTGAGCTGCTCCAGCAGGGCTGACACATCTTCCGGCAGAGGCGCTTCGAAGCGAACGTCTTCCCCAGAGACAGGGTGCCTGAACCCCAGCACTGCGGCGTGGAGCGCCTGGCGAGGGAACCCGCGCGCTGCCTTAGTCGCCGCCATGAACGCGTCACCGGATCCGTAGGCCTTCACGCCCCGATGGCGGCCATAGACATCATCACCAATCAAAGGCGCGCCAATATGGCTGAGATGGACACGGATCTGGTGGGTCCGCCCGGTTTCTAGTCGGCATTCGATGAGCGCGGCTGCGGGCAATCCTGTGCCTTTCTCCAAAAGGCCGAAGGACTCCAGCGTTCTGTAGTGGGTTACGGCGTGGCGCGCATTCTCCGGGACCACGCCGCGCGGAACAGCCATCTTCTTGCGGTCACCGGTGGCGCGCGCAATCGGCGCTTCAACCGTACCCGAAAGAGGGCGAGGCGCACCGCGCGTCACCGCCTTGTACACCCGATCAATATCGTGCTCGGCAAATAGAGGCGAGAGCCCGCGATGGGCCGCTTCGGTTTTGGCAACCACCATCACGCCAGTTGTATCCTTGTCGAGCCGGTGCACGATGCCAGGCCGCTCAACCCCGCCAATGCCGGGCAATTCCCCCTTGCAATGGTGCAGTAGTGCGTTGACTAACGTGCCGTCCCAACTGCCAGGCGCGGGGTGGACCGCCATCCCGGCGGGTTTGTTCACGATGATCAGGTCAGCGTCTTCATGCAGGATATCCAGCGGAATATCCTGTGGTTGTGGTGTCGCAGGGCGCGGATCGGGCACCGTAAGGGCATAGTTCGCCCCGGCTAGCACCGGCGCGTTTGAATCGCTGAGCCCTGCGCCATTGCAGGTTGCTGCGCCCTCTTTGATCAGGGCCTTGATGCGCGAGCGCGAAAGCGGTGCGAGCTTTCCGGCCAGGAAGCGATCAACGCGCTGGCCAGCATCGTCCTCATTTGCGGTCAGAGTATAGGTCTGCATGTCATCCCTCTGACGCGAAACTGTGCATTAGGGAACAGACAGGCTAAGGGTTTCGCCAAGCGAGGGAGTTGAAAATGGTAAATGTGACACGCCGTAGGGCGCTTGGACTGGCCGGCGGCGCCCTTGGACTGGGCGCGTGTAATTCGGCGAGCGTGGGATCAGACATCTCCACGATCGACTATGAGATGCCCGCAACCTACTCGGGCGAGATTGCTTTCGAACACGGTGTGGCGTCAGGCGACCCCCTGCCCGACAGCGTCGTACTTTGGACCCGTGTGACGCCGAAATCCGGCGAAGGTGACATCGAGCTTGAGTACCGGGTCCTTGATGGCGACACGCAAGTGAGCATCGGCAAGGCCCGCACGAGTGCCGCGCGCGACTACACGGTAAAGGTGATCGCAAGTGGCCTGAAGCCGGGCGCCGAGTATGCCTACGAGTTCGCCGTTACAACAGCTGGCGGCAAAGTGACGTCCCAGCGCGGCCGCACCAAGACCACCGCCGCGCCGGGCGCAACAACGCCGGTGAAGTTCGCGGTCGTGTCCTGCTCGAACTACCCGTTCGGTTTCTTCAATGCTTACCGCGAAATCTCCAAGCAAGACGGTCTCGATGCGGTCGTCCACCTCGGTGACTACTTTTATGAATACGGCGTCGATGGCTATGGCGGCAGCGTGGGCGAGGACCTTGGCCGGCGCCACGACCCGATCACCGAGACTGTGACGCTTGACGATTACCGCACCCGCCATGCCCAGTACAAAACCGACCCGGACCTTCAGGCGGCCCATGCCGCTGCACCGTGGCTGTGCACCTGGGACGACCATGAGAGCACGAACAACAGCTACCGGACCGGTGCCCAGAACCACAATCCGGAGAACAATGAAGGCGACTGGACCACACGCAAGCAGATCGCGGTGCAGGCCTACCTGGAGTGGATGCCGGTGCGCGATCCCCAGCCGGGCCGGGCGAAGGAAGCCATCTATCGCCGCTTCGACTTCGGAAGCGTAGCCACCGTGTTCTGCCTCGAAAGCCGCCTGACAGGCCGCTCGGATGAGATCAGCTGGTTCACGGAACTGGGCGGACTGGAGCCCGCCGAAGTGCCAATGAAGGCTATGTCCACCATGGTTCGGGTCCAGTCTGATGAGCGCACCATGCTCGGCGCGGAGCAGGAAGCCTGGCTGGCAGAGGGCCTGGAAGACAGTGTGGACGCCGGAACGCAGTGGCAGGTGCTGGCAAACCAGGTCGTGATGGCCCGGGTCGTGCCGCCCCGGTTCAACGACACCCTGACGCCTGAGCAGATCGCAGCGATTGATAATCCCTTTGTCCAGGGTCTTGTCGGCTTCTCCCAACTGGGCATGCCTTTCAACCTGGACGCCTGGGACGGTTTCCCCGCGGCTCGCGCCCGGCTTTACGATGCGGCCAAGGCCAGCGGTGCGCGCCTTGTCACCCTGACCGGTGACACCCACACCGCTTGGGCCAATACGCTGGTCGATGTCGACGGTGAACAGCGCGGCGTGGAGTTTGGATGCACGTCGATCACGTCGCCAGGTCTCGGCACCTATTTCGAAGGCGTGGACAATTTGGGCGCCATGTTTGAGGACCAGAACCCGGAGGTCGATCACTATGACCCGAACGGAAACGGCTTCACACTGGTCACCCTGACGGCAGACGGCGTGCGCGCAGACTATGTGAAGGTCTCCACCGTCACCGACAAAACCTATACGGCTGAAACCTCTGCACGGTATGCCACCCGCAAATCCGGAACCGGGATGACGCGCCTGCAAAAGGTCTAACAGCGCCGGATCAGTACAAAACAAAAGGCCTGGGCGCGACCGCCCGGGCCTTTTTCATTTGTCAGAAGCTGTCCTTAACCCTCTTCCCAGCGGCGCGAGCATCTGCTAGGCCCCGCCAAGCTGAGAAATCATATAAAGGAACTTTGATATGGCTGATTATGCCGTTGCGGACATTTCGCTCGCCGAGTTTGGCCGCAAGGAAATCGCGATCGCCGAAACCGAGATGCCAGGCCTGATGGCCGCGCGTGAGGAATTCGGCGCATCCCAGCCGCTCAAAGGCGCGCGCATTGCCGGTTCCCTACACATGACCATCCAGACCGCTGTGCTCATCCAGACGCTGGAAGCGCTCGGCGCGGAAGTGCGCTGGGCAAGCTGCAACATCTACTCGACCCAGGACCATGCGGCTGCCGCCATTGCCGATGCGGGCACGCCGGTCTTTGCCCACAAGGGCGAGACGCTGGAAGAGTACTGGCAGTTTGCTGACCGCATCTTTGAGGGCCCGGATGGCTGGACGCCCAACCTGATCCTGGATGATGGCGGCGATGCAACGCTCTACCTCGTACTGGGCGAAAAGGCAGAAGCCGACCCATCCCTGCTCGACGACCCCAAAAGCGATGAAGAGATCGAACTGTTCAAGCAGATCAAGAAGCGCATCGCCGAAACGCCAGGCTGGTTTGCGAAGACCAAGGCCGGCATTCAGGGCGTTTCGGAAGAAACCACCACAGGCGTCCTGCGCCTTTATCAGATGGAGAAGAATGGCGAACTGCCCTTCCCGGCCATCAATGTGAATGACAGCGTCACCAAGTCGAAATTCGACAACAAGTATGGCTGTAAGGAAAGCCTTGTGGACGCCATCCGCCGTGGCACGGACGTGATGATGGCGGGCAAGACCGCCTTCGTTGCGGGCTATGGTGATGTGGGCAAGGGTTCGGCGGCGTCGCTGGCGGGCTCAGGCGCGCGCGTCGCGGTGTCCGAGGTCGACCCAATCTGCGCGCTGCAAGCCGCCATGGACGGGTTTGAAGTCAAGACGATGGACGAGGCCGCACCGCACTTCGACATCTTTGTGACCGCGACCGGCAACAAGGACATCCTGACCGTCGACCATATGCGCGCCATGAAAGACATGGCGATCGTGTGCAATATCGGCCACTTCGACAATGAGATCCAAGTTGAAGGCTTGCGGAATTTCGAGTGGACGAACATCAAGCCCCAAGTGGACATGATCACGTTCCCCGATGGCAAGCGCATCCTGCTCCTGTCTGAGGGTCGACTTGTCAATCTCGGCAACGCGACAGGCCATCCGAGCTTCGTGATGTCTGCCTCCTTCACCAATCAGGTGCTGGCGCAGATGGAGCTCTGGCAGAATGGCGACCAGTACGAAAACAAGGTCTACACACTGCCCAAGCACCTCGACGAAAAAGTTGCCATGCTGCACCTGGAAAAGCTTGGCGTGCACCTGACTGAGCTTACTGAAGAGCAAGCAGACTATATCGGCGTGGACGGCGAAGGCCCGTTCAAGCCGGAGCACTACCGCTACTAGAGCGGGTCTTATTGTAGACTATGGACGACGACGCCCCTTCCCACGTGCTCCGCTTCACATGCCGTGATCGGGTTGGCCTGATTGCCGACCTGGCACGGCTCATGGCGGAGCATGGCTGGTTCATTGCAGCATCGCGCACCTTTGGAGACGAGACCGAAGGGCGGTTTTTTGCCCGGCTGGTGCTGCGCGGGGCTGAGGCCGGCGGCGATAGAGCCGGTTTGGAAGCAGCGCTCGACGCGATGGTTGAAGGCGAACAGGACAGTGCGAGTTGGAGCCTCCATGCCGAAGGCGCCCGGCTCAAAACGTTGCTACTGGTCTCCAAATCGGACCATTGCGCGAACATGCTCATCAGCGCGGCGCGGCGCGGGGAAATCCCGATAGAGCCTGTCGCCATCGTTTCGAATCATCCCGATTTGGGGCCGGCGCTGGCCCATTTCGGCTTGCCCTACCATCACGTGCCCGTCACGCCGGATACCAAATCAACCGCCGAGGAACGGCTGTTCGACCTGAAGGGGCAGACGGGCGCTGACCTCGTCGTGCTCGCCCGCTATATGCAGGTGTTGTCCGATAACGCGTGCAAACGCCTGGCGGGCCAGTGCATCAACATTCACCACTCCTTCCTGCCGAGCTTCAAAGGAGCGCGCCCGTACCACCAGGCCCACGCCAGGGGCGTAAAAGTGATCGGCGCTACGGCCCATTATGTGACGGCTGACCTTGATGAAGGCCCGATTATTACGCAGGTCACTGAACCTGTAAGCCATGTCCACGGCCCTGCAGACATGATCCGTATTGGTCGCCACCTTGAAGCCGCCGCCTTGATGCAGGCTGTGCGTGCCCATGCCGAACAGCGCGTCTTCCTGTCAGGTCGACGCACCGTCATACTCAACTGACCTGACAAAGATCCCGCTGGAGACGACGCAAATGAAAACCGACTATGAATTTACCAGCGAAAGTGTGTCTGAGGGCCACCCGGACAAAGTTGCTGACCAAGTCTCAGATGCGATTGTCGATCTGTTCCTGTCGCGCGATCCCCGCGCCAAGGTCGCCGTCGAGACGATGACCACCACCAATCGCGTCGTATTGGCCGGCGAGGTGCGCTCGCGCCCGGGCGCTGAGGTCAGCCACGACGAAATGGTCCAGACGGCCCGCGATGTGGTGAAACGCATCGGCTATGAACAGGACGGCTTCCATTGGGAAACCATGGATGTGGCTTGCCATGTCCATGGCCAATCAGCCGAGATTGCCCAGGGCGTGGAAGCCGGCGAAGGGCTCTTCAAGGAAGAAGGCGCGGGCGACCAGGGCATCATGTTCGGCTTCGCCACCAATGAAACGCCGGAGCTGATGCCGGCCACACTGGTCTACAGCCACCAGATTCTCCAGCGCATGGCAGCAGAGCGCCATTCGGGCGCGCGCCCGGAATTCGAACCCGACGCCAAGAGCCAGGTCACCCTTCAATATGCAGGCGGCAAGCCCGTGGGCGTGAATGCCGTCGTGGTGTCGACGCAGCACAAGGCCGACGTTAGCCAGGCAACGCTGCGCGAACTGGTGCGCCCCATCGTGGCCAGTGTGCTCCCTGAAGGATGGTTCCCAGATGAAGACAAGTTCTTCGTGAATCCAACAGGCAGCTTCATCGTCGGTGGTCCCGACGGCGATGCCGGCCTGACCGGACGCAAGATCATCGTGGACACCTATGGCGGCGCGGCCCGGCACGGCGGCGGGGCTTTTTCCGGCAAGGACCCATCCAAAGTTGACCGCTCAGCAGCCTATGCCACGCGATACCTGGCCAAAAACGTGGTCGCTGCGGGCCTTGCCGAGCGCTGCGAAATCCAGGTCTCCTACGCGATTGGCTATCCCGAGCCCCTCTCGATCTATGTCGACACTTTCGGCACCGGCCAGGCCGACGAGGCCAAGATTGCCGAAGCCCTGCGCGAAGTGTTCAGTTTGACACCAGCAGGTATCCGAGACGGGCTGCAGCTCGCCCAGCCGATCTATTCGCCCACCGCGGCCTATGGCCATTTTGGCCGCACACCGGGCGATGACGGCACATTCAGCTGGGAACGCACGGACCTTGCAGAGAAGCTCAAATCGCTGGTTTGAGGCCGACGCCCAGCCGCTGGGTTCAGCCGCTGCGGCTGGAGAAAGACAGAAACTCACCCTGGACATCGATCGAATTGTCCTTGCCCACCTTCGGATAGCACGTCTCCAGCCACGTGTCGGCATAGGTGCGCCCCGTATCGCGAAGCTGCTTCAGGAAACTCCAGCGCGTATCGTACTTGCTCTCCAGTGACAGGTCGCACAGAGCTTGTCCGCCGCGAATGGCATGCAGATTTATCCGCCGGTACTCCTTGCGTTGGCGATCGGCGAGCCAGTTTTCGTCCAGCAGTTTGCGCACAAAACTGATTGCACGCAGTTCGCTCATCAGCGCCGAGTTGAAGCTGATCTCATTCAGCCTGTCCTGGATTGCGCCAGCCGATTTCGGTGTGCCCTCGCGCACCAGGGGGTTCAGCAGCACAAGCAGAATATCCCCGGGAGCCTTGGAATAGATGAGCGGAAACAGCGCCGGATTGCCCATATAACCGCCGTCCCAGTAGGGCACGCCATCGATTTCCACCGCCTTGAAGGTCTGCGGCAGGCAAGCTGACGCCAGTGCTGCATCGATCGAGATGTCTTTCCCGGTGAAGATTTTCACGCGGCCCGTTTCGACATTGGTTGCTGCAATATGCAGGTCGATCCCGCTCTCGCTGACAGCTTCGAAATTGATCGATTTGTCGAGCGCATCACGCAACGGATTGAAGTCAAACGGATTGAGATCATAGGGGCTGGCGAAATTGGACAAGACGGTCGCGAAGCTGAAGGGTGTCCAGGCCGTGAACGGGTTCATCGCCTCCATGCCCGTGGGCGGGGACGCAACGGCGAGTGACGCCGACCGGCGCGACACCTCCCGCCAGAAAAACTCCAGTGCAGCGCGCGCGCCTTCGGTCCCGTTCTCGGCCATGCCCGACGCCATTGCGAGCGCGTTCAACGCCCCGGCGGATGTGGCTGTGACGGCCTTGATGTCGAGCAATTCGCATTCCAGAAGGCGGTCGAGCACACCCCAGGTAAACGCGCCGTGGGCGCCGCCGCCCTGCAGGGCAAGACTGATCGGTTTAAGCTTGGCCATATAGTCCAGTTTGCAGCGGGCGTGCCAATCCCAGCCATATTGTGCACCGCAACATCTTTATCAGATTTCAACACCCGATCAAATCCGCTGATGCACCCAACTGTGGAATGAGTAGTCGCGAAAGCTGCGCGCATGGTGACGAAATCGGCCAAAGGTCAAAGAAACAGGTCGCCGCCGGCGGCGATCGCTTCAGTGTTTGCCAGCTATGCCTGCTTTGGGTCAGGTGGGGATGTCATGTTCAAAGAGGCAAGTTGAACACCCCAGAAAATTTGGCACCCTTCAGACTCTCTAACGTTGCGCCGCCACTAAGAGCGGTGCTGATGGCATCCACTTCAGCACTATGCTGAGCAATTAAGCTAAATCGTTGCCTCGTTTCTTCATAAGGGCGAATAGTTTCAACAAATTCCTCAACAACTAACCAGATAGGGTCCGCATCGTATCTGACATCTTTACTCCAAGATCCATCAATCAACCTACGCTGATAGGTATCTGAAAGCTGCATTCCGACTTCTCGGGCAAAACCGCGTCCACATGCACATACTAGATAATCTGAAAGAAGGATGGATTTTTTTGCGTCACATCCATTCATCGAGAAGAAGCCTTCAAAATGGAAGTTCTTTGGGTCGTCACAATTTGCGATCTGTAGCGAAACGGAGCGCAGGAGATCTTGAATGAATTGGATATCCATAACAAGAACATCAACTAAAATCTGGCATCTTGCAACGTCCGCTCCGGCGCCGTAATCAGTCATTTTAGCCCGCGATATGGCTGGCACCAAAAAGCCGCGCAGGTCGGGCGGCCGCCCGCCGGCAACAGAGCGGACTTCATTTTCCCCTTCTATCCAGGCCCGATCGCGTGCCCCATTGATTTCCCTTGGGGCACGAGGTCACTCTGCTGAAAAACAGATATAGCGGAGGACTTGGATGGCGTATGCGCCCTTTGATTTGACTGGAAAAACCGTGCTCGTTACGGGCGGCAACCGGGGCATAGGCCTCGGCATGGCAGAGGCCATGGCCGCTTCAAATGCGAACCTCGCCATTTGGGGTCGTAAAGCTGACGCCAATGCCGCCGCGGTGGAAACGCTTTCCAAGCTCGGCACGGGAGACGTACGCGCCTGGGAAGTGGACGTGGCCGAAGAGCAGGCCGTCATCGACGCCACGGCCGATGTGGTGTCATCCATGGGCCGCATCGACAGCTGTTTCGCAAATGCGGGTGTGGGGTTTGGCGCGCCCAGCTTTACTGAGATGACCACCGAGATCTGGCGCAAGAATATGGCCGTCAATCTGGAAGGCGCCTTCTGGACCCTGCGCGAGAGCGTCAAACACATGGTCGGGCGGGCCAATGCGGGCGATCCCGGCGGCTCAGTCGTCGGCGTGGCATCGCTGGCTGGCGTCGAGGGCGCGGCGCGCAACCAGGCCTATGCCGCGACCAAGGGTGGCCTGCCTGCCATGATCCGCGGCATCGCCGTCGAGCATGGCCGCTATGGCATCCGCGCCAACTCCATCTTGCCAGGCTGGATCGCCACGGACATGACCTCCATGGCCCAGGATTCAGACGTGTTCACCACGAAGGTTATCTCCCGAGTACCGATCCGGCGCTGGGGCGAGCCCGAAGACTTTGGCGGCATGGCCGTCTACCTTGCCAGCGATGCGTCCAAATACCATTCGGGCACGACCCTCATCATCGATGGCGGCTACGCCATTTTCTAGCTTACCAAGGCCGCCCGCTCCCCCTCCCAACCGCCCCAATTCTGGGGACCATAGGGCGGTTGGGAGGGGGAGTGGGTGGCAGCCGGGCCATCGGCGACAGGCAACAAAAAAAGGAACAAAACCCATGCCCCTCCACACACCCCTTTGCGATTTCCTCGGCGTTGACCATCCTATCATGCTGGCGGGTATGGGAGGCGTCTCTTATGCTGAGCTTGCCGCCGCCATGTCGAATGCGGGCGGCTATGGCGTCCTCGGCATGGCTGGCACCGGTCCCGACTTCATTGAAGCGCAGATGAAGCGCACCCGCGAGCTGACAGACAAGCCCTTCGGCGTCGACCTGCTCGCGGCAGACCCTGCCAGCCTTGAAGCCAGCGTCGATGTAATCATCGCCAATGGCGCTGACAGCTTCATAGCCGGCCTCGGCGTGCCGCTCCCCATTATGGAGAAGCTGAAAAAAGGCGGCGTGAAAGTGATGGTCGTCGGCGGCGCGGTGAAACATGCCATCAAGGCGGAGCAAGCCGGCTGCGACGCGGTGATCCTGCAGGGCGGCGAAGGCGGCGGACATACCGGCCTCGTGGGAACCCTGCCTTTGGTGGCCCAAGCCGTTGAGGCGGTCGACATTCCAGTCATCGCCGCAGGCGGCATTTATGATGGGCGAGGCCTTGCCGCCGCACTCAGTCTGGGTGCCGTGGGCGTATGGATGGGCACGCGCTTCATCGCGTCCGAAGAAGCCCATGCGGCCCAGAGCTACAAGGACACCGTCGTCGGAGCGACGGACACCGATACGACCCGCACTCGCTGCTATTCCGGCAAGCCCATGCGCTGTCGCACCAATGACTACATCAAGGATTGGGAATCGCGCCCTGGCGACATTCAGCCCTTCCCCATGCAAGCCGCCCTCAGTGTCCAGACCGACGTCATCGGCGGCATTGGCGGGGTAACGGACGAGGCGCGCCTGGACGCCACAAAAAGCTGCTTCGCCATGGGCCAGTCTGCTGGCGGAATCAAGGATGTGCGTCCGGTCGCAGACATCGTGGCCTCGTTGCTGGCCGAAGCCGAAGCTGCCATCGCTAAGACACAGGGCTATGTGCGAGTGGAGGCGTAGGGGCGGAGCACCAGACCTTCAATCCGACCCCTCAATAGTCAAAGAGCAATTCTGGCCCATTATAGCCGTAGACTTCGCTCGCTCCGAGTGTCCGCCTCTGGTCTGCTTTGGGTCAGGAGCGGGCGTTAGTTGTCCAGCGAAAACCACTGACGAGCCTAAAATGATCGGCTTAGGCAGTAGAGGCGGCCATCCATGAAGCCGCAGTCCGATACACTAAGAATATTGTACACGAAGAAACCGTAAGACAGCACTAAGCAAACAAGCAGAGCGATGGCGCCAGCGCGAACGGCCCTCGGCACTACGTCCTGGCCAGCCCAAATTGCTCCGCACAGAACGGCCACAGTGGCCCCAGCTAGCAGTGCTGAAGCAAACGAAGTCCAATATAGATAGTGCCATAGTCCCATAGCAATGAACCCCACCGCAAAGCCAACAAGGCAGATCGAAACACGGTTTGGCCAGTTCATTTGGCTCACTTAAGAACGGTAACCGAGTGGTTCAAAGCAATCCTACTCTTCGTGGTTCGCTGTGCTCCGACGCCACCGACAGGAGATATCCTCTCAGCGTCCAAAAATCGCCCTGATCGAGCGTTCGGCGGCAGAAGCGAGGTGACTGCTTCCGGCGAATTTTTGCTTTTCGGCCACAACGGCTTCCGGATAACATTGCCGGAATGGCCCTGCCTCTATCCGACTGGGTTCGCCGCGCGCCTATACTTCTGGCCATGACAAAGCGGGACACAGACAGCCTCACCTGGAGCCTTGATTATGCCGCGCGGCGCCTGGCGGGCGCGTTTGAACTCGCCTTTCCCGGCGGTGCGTCGGGCAGCCATATGCTGCGCGGGGCCTGGTCGGCGGCCTGCCGGGAGGTGCGCTATCTGGAGATGATGGTGCGCCGACTGCTCGTGTTCATGGCGGGCCGTATCACGGTTGAGACGCTGTCAGCGCCCCAAAGGCCGCTGTGTGCAAGCCCGCCGCCAGAGTCCGGGACGCCGCCCACATACCCTCCCGCCCCCGCTTTCGCCCTCAACGAACGCCTGCCGAGCCTGGCGCAGATACAGGCCATGGCCACGGGCACCCCGCTCGGGCTGACCGCGCCGCGGCCCTCTGCGCTGGGTGAGCCAGCCCCGGTCGTCTCGGCGACGCGGCTGGCGGCCCGGTTTGCCGCGCTCACCCGCGTCCTGGAGAATCCCGAACGCTATGCAAGGCTCTATGCACGGCGGCTGTGGCGGAAGGGCGGTCGCCTTGGCACCGTGGCGCTGAAGCTGGTCCACGGCATCCGCCCGGCCCTGGCGCACGGCGGCACGCTCGACCTGGCTGCCAGCGCCTATATGGAGGCCGAGCGATTGTGCTTTTGCGTGCTCAGTCGCGTTCCACAATAGCGCGCCGGGGCGAGCCCGGCTAATCTGGCGCTATGCAGCAACGCCTCGATCTTTTCGCCACCCCTATCCTTACTGCTGAGCCACCAGGCGCAGCGGCCCTCAATGCTGGCCTGATCAAGGTGATCGCAGCTGAACGCGCCCGTGATCCGGCGGGAATTAGTAGGTCGAACATAGGCGGCTGGCACTCCAATGCCGAAATGATGGGCTGGGGCGGCGCGCCCGCGCGGCAGCTGTCGGATTTCGCCATTTCGCTCGCAAGCGGCCACATGGAAGACATCGCAGCAGCGGGCAAACGCGATTTTCGTTGGGGCACTGACATGTGGGCGAATGTGAACGCTCCCGGCCAATCCAACCAACTCCACTGCCATGTCGGAGCTTTCTGGAGCGGGGTGTACTATCCTGATCCCGGTGAGGCCGCCGAGCCTGGTCGCGGTGGCGAATTGGTGTTGGAGGACCCTCGCTATCCCGGCGCGTATATGAACGTTGCGGATTTAGTCTACCGAGATAGTCGCGGAAAAGCGCAGCGCAGTCAGCATGCCATCCGCCCAAGGTCCGGCCTCTTGATCATGTTCCCGGGGTGGCTGCGCCATTCAGTGCGTCCATTCGAGGGCCGCGGCGAGCGTATTTCCGTAGCGCTGAATTTAAGTCTCAGTGCTGTCGACTAGCGCTTCTGCGAGCTGACCCGCGTGAGTTGAGATGTTCCCCGCGCCGAGGCACACAACCATCGCGCCGGGTTTGGCGAGGCGGGTGATGCTGTCGGCGAGATCTTCCAGGCCTTCCAAAGCGTCAGCCTTTCGGTGTCCATGGCGCTGTATGCTTGCAACCAGAGTTTCGTGGTTGATGCCGTCGATCGGGGCTTCTCCAGCGGCATAGACTGGCGAGATCAGGACGTGGTCCGCGGCATGGAAACAGCCGGAGAAAGCGTCAAACAGGTCGCGCAGCCGCGAATAGCGGTGGGGCTGGTGCACGGCGATCAGCTGTCCAGCGCCGACCATGGCCCGCGCGGCTTTGAGTACGGCCTCGATCTCGACCGGATGGTGGCCATAATCGTCGATGATGCGAATCGGCTCGTCACCCGGCTCCGGGGACCATTCACCAACGGGCGTAAAGCGCCGTTTCACCCCGCCGAATCCACCCAGGGCGTCGCGAACCTGATCATGCTCAGCGCCAAGCTCGAGCGCCACAGTGATGGCCGCCAGGGCATTCTGGACGTTGTGGTCACCCGCCATCGGGAGGGTTAGCCCTTCGATCAGGATCGGCTTGGCCGAACCGGGCCGGCGAAGGGCCACATCGAAATGGGAACCGTTCAAATCCGTCGTGACGTTGATGGCACGCACATCGGCCTGGCGGTTGAAGCCATAGGTGATGCGACGCCGGTCCGTTACGCGCGCAGCAAGCGCCTGAACCTCTGGATGATCTGTGCAGAGCACCGCAAACCCGTAGAATGGGATGTTCTCCACGAACGTGTCGAACGCAGCGCGCAAGGCATCCATGCTCCCATAATGGTCCATGTGCTCCGGGTCGATATTCGTAACGATAGCCGCTGTCGGCGAGAGCTTGGTGAAGGTCCCGTCGCTTTCATCGGCCTCGACCACCATCCAGTCCCCGGCCCCCGCCTTGGCGTTGGAGCCATAGGCGTTGACGATGCCGCCATTGATGACGGTGGGGTCGATACCGCAACCGTCCAACAGCGCGGCGACCATGCTCGTCGTCGTGGTCTTGCCGTGGGTGCCAGCTACGCAAACGGTCCATTTCAGGCGCACAAGCTCCGCGAGCATATTCGCGCGTCGCACCACAGGAATGCCCAGCGCACGCGCCGCGACGACTTCCGGATTGTCGCCTTTGATGGCGGTGGAGACGATGACGGCGCCCGCTCCGTGCACATTCTCCGGCGCATGGCCGATATGGATTTCGGCGCCTTTGTCCCGAAGGCGCTCGACAATCTCACTCTCGCGAATATCGGAGCCTTGCACATCATAGCCAAGCGTCATCATCACTTCGGCAATGCCGGACATGCCAATGCCGCCAATACCGACAAGGTGGGCGGGGCCAAGGTCAAAGGGGGACGGGTCTCTCATCTACTCGCTTTCACCTGCCAAATGCGGTAAAATCAAGCCATGGATGACGGAATGATCTCCTTCCACACCCGCCCCGATGGGGAGCGCTACTTCACCAATGCGGATATGGCCCGCATGGTCGAACACGGCCTGATCGACCCGGACGACCGGTGGGAACTCATCCGGGGGGCATGGTTCGATATGGGCAGTGAAGGCTTTGAGCATATGGACCTGCGCACGGCGTTGGTTCAGTTTTTCAGTGCGCGATTGGGTTTTCCCAGCGACTATCGGGTCGGATCAGAAGGCTCTATTTTCTTCAGCCACGACACTGAAGTCCGACCGGATGTGATCATCTATCGCGCCGATGTCGGCACGAACGAGATGACAGGCGATGATGTTTTCCTCGTCATCGAGGTCATGAAAACAAGCCAACGGCGCGACCGGGGCCTGAAACTGCCTGTCTACGCTGCAGCAGGTGTGCCGGAGATCTGGTTGATCGATCTGGATGCGAAGGCCATCGAAGTTTATCGCGAGCCCGACACAGCTGGCGAGACCTTTAAGAACTTTTCGAAGACCGGATTCGATACGCCGCTTGCGCCAACGGCTTTTCCGAGCGTCACACTTTTGATCAACAGTCTGGTCAGGCGCTGACGCCCGCCACCCGCTCGGCCACGTCGGCGAGGTCGTTGGCGGCCGTCACGCTTCCTGCCCCCCAGGCGGCGGCAGCGCGGGTTCTGAGATCGCTCGCTTCGCCCAGGCGAACGGCAAGCAACTCGCCGAGCAAGTTCGGATAGAGGTTCGCCTCGAGCATCAAGTCAGCGGCGCCCACATCGGTGAGTGCTGCGGCATTGGCGGTCTGGTGGTCGTCCATGGCGATGGCAAGCGGGATAAGTATGGACGGCCGACCCACAGCAGCGATCTCGCTGACTGTGCCCGCGCCGGACCTCGCGATGACGAAATGGGCTTTCGCCAGCCGGTCAGCCATATCGGTGAAGAAAGTATCGATCTCTGCTGTGACGCCCGCATTTGCGTAGAGCTTCACCACGTCGGCGACTTGTTCCTCGCGCACCTGCTGAGTCACGGTGAGGCGCGCCTTCAGATCGCTAGGCAAATGGTTGCAGATGGCCAGCGGGATCGCTTCGCCGAGGATGCGTGAGCCCTGGCTGCCGCCCGTAATCAGGATGTGCAACTCTCCGCCCGGATCCGGATACGGCTCGCCGCGCAAGGCCGCTATGGGTGCGCGTACGGGGTTGCCGAGGGGCAGATGCTCCGCACCGGCCGGCAAGCGGTCAAGGCGGGGAAAACCACTGGCAACGACCGCCGCATGACCCGCAAAGCGCCGGTTCACCCGGCCCAGCACCGCGTTTTGCTCGTGAATGATCAAGGGCACGCCCTCGCGCCGCCCCGCCGCCAGCGCCGGAAACGCCGGGTAGCCGCCAAAGCCCGCAATCAAGGCTGGGCGTTTTTCGCGCATCATCGCACGCGCCGCATTGACGCCTGCATTCAGCTTCAACGCCGTGCCCGGCAGGGTCCAGGGCTTGCGCACGTTTGGGCTGGCGGCCTGTACTTCAGCCTTCCAGTCAGCGGGGAACTTCGCGCCATACCGCAGGCCCCGGTCATCACTGATCAGGCCAACCTGCCAGCCCCGCGCGCGCATTTCCTCAGCGAAGGCGGCAGCGGGAAACATGTGCCCGCCCGTGCCACCTGCGCCAATGATGAGGAGGGGTTGGTCGGTCATATCCGTCTCCGGGCAAGGGGCGGGCGCCGCACAAGGGCAAGCGCCAGGCCGAGTGTCAGTGCCGTTCCGATCAGGGATGACCCCCCCGATGAAAGAAGCGGCAAGGTCATCCCCTTGGGTGGGAACAAGGCCACATTCACACCGATGTTTATGACCGTTTGGAGGCCAAACAGAACAAACAGGCCCGTTGCCGCCGCGCGCGGAAACGGGTCCTCAATCCGCGCGGCAAGGCCAAGCCCCCGGAGCGTGATGAAGGCATAGAAACAGATTACCACCAGGGCCACTAGGAAGCCGAACTCCTCGCCCATGACAGCGTAGACGAAGTCATTATGGGCATCTGGAAGGCTCATCTTCACAGTGCCCTCGCCAGGCCCAGCGCCCAGAAATCCACCGCGGGAGATCGCTTCTGCCGCCTTATCGATCTGATAGGTGTCATAAGCGCTGGGGTCGATGAAACTGTTCAGCCGTTGGCGCACATGGGGCAGCGTGGCGTAAAGCCCTCCGGCCAGCACAGTTCCAAGCACGCCAAACCCCGCGGCCCACCGCAAGGGGAGACCCGCGATGAAAAAGGTGAGCACAAATGCAGCCGACAAAAGCGCTGACTGGCCAACGTCTGGCTGCAGCAGAAGCAAGACAAGCGTCAGCCCGTAGAAGCTCACGGCCAATACCGCCCAAGGGCCAGATGGGAAAAGCTGGCGCTGCGCCAACAGCCAGCCAACCAGAACAATAAGGGCGGGCTTCACCAGTTCTGAAGGCTGTAGCGAAAACCCAAACAAGCGAATCCAGCGCTGGGCGCCTTTCGCTTCATGGCCTGCAAGGAGGATCACAGCCATCAGTGCGAAGGCTGCGAAAAATATCACCGCTGCAGCCCGCCTTGCCCATTGCCGGTCCATCAAGGATGCGCCGATCAGCAAAACCAGAGCGCCGCTTACGAATACGGCATGGCGGATCACCAGATGGTACGGATTATCATAGCCGATGCGCTCGGCCGCAGGCGGCCCTGCGGCCAGCGAGAGCAAAAGCCCGAACACGAGAAGACTGACGGCGGCCAAAACAATTGGCCAATCCACAGTACGGCGCCATTCCGTGGTCCAGGACATGTCCGCCCTGGACAATCCTGGAGCCGCGAGCGTCGTCATACGGTCTCTACCTGCAAGGGCTCATCCGAAAGGGCGTTAACGGCCTGCCGGAACGCATCGCCGCGGGCTTCGAAATTCGGATACTGATCAAAGCTCGCGCAGGCAGGTGAGAGCAGAATAACGGGGTTGTCTTCGCCACTGGCGCGCGCATCGGCGAAGGCTTCCGCCACTGCGGCTTGAATCGTGCCACACTTGCGCACCGGCGCCTTGCCTTTGAGCGTGCGTGAGAACGCCTCCTCGGCTTCGCCGACCAGATAGGCCTTGGCGACACGCGGGAATTGGGCCTCCAGGGGCGCGATCCCCTCAGCTTTTGCACGTCCGCCTGCAATCCAGTAGACGCGGTCGAACGCCTTAAGGGCCTGCTCTGCTGCCTGGGCATTGGTGGCCTTGCTGTCATTGACGAAGGTGACGCCAGACTTTTCATCAACCACTTCCAGGCGGTGTGGCAGGCCCGGGAAGCTCTCAATCCCGGCCAGAATAGTCTTGCCATCCACACCGAGCGCCCGGCAGGCCGGATAGGCCGCTGCGATGTTCTGGTGATTGTGGGCGCCGCGCAGGGCGGGTGCCGCGCCAAGATCGCCGACGCAAACCGCCTTGCCTGTCAGGCTGTCGAACAAGTGTCCGCCCACGGCGCTAACCCCTTTGCCGAGCGCAAAGTCCGATGAGATTTGCCACACTCGAGCGGGCGAACGTTTCAGTTCCAGCGCCAGGGACTGGGTGTAGACATCATCCACGCCAACCACAGCTGTGTCGCCCGCCTGTTGGCCCGCGAATATACGTTTCTTCGCCGCCAGATATCCATCTAGCCCGCCGTGGCGCTCCAGATGGTCTGGTGAGAGATTGAGGAACACCGCCACATTGCAGTGGAGGGATTTCACCAAATCAAGCTGGTAGGAGGACAGCTCAAGGACATAGACAGCATTGGCGTGCAGCGCGGCCATGTCCAGCACACCCTGACCAATGTTTCCGCCGACGCGAGCATCCATGCCGGCATGGCGAAGGATGTGGCCAATCAGGGCCGTGGTCGTGGATTTGCCGTTTGTGCCTGTTACGCCGATCACTTTGGGCCGGCCACGCTCAGGCAAAGCCTGAACGGCACGGGCGAACAATTCCATATCCCCAACCACAGGCACACCGACTGCCTCAGCCATGCGCACCAGCCTGTGGGGCTGCGGGAAGCGATAGGGCACGCCCGGCGAGAGGACGAGAGCGGCAAAGCCCTGCCAATCGCGTTTGTTAATATCGCTCAGCGTGACCCCCGCCGCCTCCGCTTTGGCACGCGTGGCTTCGTCATCGTCCCAGGCGTGCACGCGCGCCCCGCCAGCCACAAGGGCTTTGGCGGCGCTGAGGCCCGTGCGGCCCAGTCCGAAAACGGCGACATCGCGCCCGGCATATTCGGTAACGGGGATCATGGAAGTCTCAGGTCACCTCAGCTTCAGGGTCGCCAGACCGGCGAGTGAGAACAGGACAGACAGGATCCAGAAGCGCACGACGACCCGCGTTTCGGGCCAATTCTTCTTCTGGAAATGATGATGCAGCGGGGCCATGGCAAAGATGCGTTTGCCTTCCCCCGTGAGCTTGCGCGTGATCTTGAACCAGGAGACCTGGAGGATGACGGACAGGGCTTCGAGCACGAACAAGCCGCCGATCACCACCAATGCAAATTCGTGCTTCACCGCTACGGCAACGACGCCAAGCAGCGCGCCAAGGCCCAGTGAGCCAGTGTCTCCCATGAAGACCTGTGCTGGGAAGGCATTGAACCAAAGGAAGCCCATGCCCGCACCAATCATGGCGCCCAGAATGACGGCGATCTCACCTGCACCCGGCGCAAACTGGATGCCGAGATAGCCAGCGAACACAAAGTTGCCTGTGAGATACGCGATCACAGCATAGGAGGCGCAGGCAAATGTCATCGGCACAATGGCGAGACCATCGAGCCCATCCGTGAAGTTCACCGCGTTGGCGGAACCCACGATGACGACCATGCCGAAAAGAATGAAGAGGCCACCGAGTGGCAGAAAATAGTTGTTCAGAAAAGGCACGGCCACACCGCCGGAAAACGCCTGATCGTTCGGCTCGACAGAGGTGGGCGGCGCCAAGGCGGCAATTTGCTGGGCCACCGAGTTTAACGGTCCCCATTCAGCATGCCCTTGGGGTGTGTGGGCGCCATGAAGTCCCATGATAAAGGCGACTGCGGTGCCCGCTATGAGGAACTCCAAAAGCAATCGAATGCGCGCGGATACGCCGGCATCGGTTTGCTTCGCGACTTTCGCGGCATCGTCGAGATAACCGATCACCGCAAAGCTCCCCGTCACAAAGAGGATGACCCACGTGTACGGGTTGGACAGGTTCGACCAAAGTAGCGCCGCTATAAACAGTCCCAACCAGATGATGAAGCCACCCATGGTCGGCGTGCCACGTTTGGCCATCTGGTCTTCGAAAGAAAGATCGCGGATGGGCTGCCCGTTGCCCTGGGACTTGCGCAGGCCATTTATGATCGGCGAGCCAAACACCAACGCAATCAGGAAAGCGGTCATCACCGCTCCGCCTGTCCGGAACGTGATGTAATTCAGCAAATTGAATACACCGCTCTCGGCGGCGAGGAATTCATATAGCATTTTTATACCCGCCCGTCGCTTTCTGCCCGGGCACCCATCACGGTTGCAGACTCAACAGCGCCCCACTCGCGCAACGCATCTGCCAGCAAGCCCATCCCGGAGGCATTCGAGCCTTTGATCAAGAGGACGCTGCCATCCGTTAAGGAGTTTTTCACCTTTTCCAGCAGGTCCAGTGCGCGACTTTCTGACTCAGTCTCTATTTGTCCGGATAAGGATGATTCCAATGCAGCCATGGCAGGGCCGGCGAGGAAGATTCTCTCCGCGCCAGTGGCCAAAACGGGCTGTTCAAGCTCTGCATGGGCCAATTCGCTATCAGCGCCAATCTCCAACATCTCCCCCAGAGCGAGAAGTTTTTGTGTCGCCGGCCTGGACACCAGGGCCGCCAGGGCCGCGCGCATGCTTTCAGGGTTGGCATTGTAGGCATCGTCTACGAGCGTGAATGTGCCGCCATCGGGTAAATGCAGGGTCTGCGCCGTACCGCGTCCGGGCGGCGGGCCAAATCCGTTCAGCGCGTCCGCAGCGTCGGTTACAGAGATGCCCGTCAACGTCGCCATCAGGATGGCTGCGGCAGCATTCAGGCCCCAATGGTCGCCCACGGCGTTGAGACTTACCGCCACGCGCTGGCCGGCAACTTCAATAACAAATCGCGAGGCTGAACCATCGGTTGTTGCTTCCACAAGGCGGGCCGTTGCCCCCTGCCTCGTGCCGAAGCTCTCGACCGTGGACGTCGGGCAATAGGCCCTGCCCTGGTCTGCCAGATAGTCGCGGAACGCATCGTCTTCAGGCACGATGACCGTTCCGCCTGCCTCAAGCCCGGCAAAAATCGCTGATTTTTCTTCTGCGACGTCCTCGATGGAGCCTACGCCCTCCAAATGCGCTGGAGCGATTTTGGTGACCAGAGCATGGTGCGGGCGAACGAGTTTGGACCGTGGCGCAATTTCTCCAGGCGTAGACATGCCAATCTCGAACACCGCGCGCTGGGTGTTCTCCGGCATCCTCGCAAGGGTTAGTGGCACACCCCAATGATTGTTGAAACTCTTCTCTGGCCAATGGGCCGTCCCCACCGCCGCAAAAATGCGCGCAAGCATTTCCTTCACGCTGGTCTTGCCGACAGACCCTGTCACTGCGGTGCGAATGGCACCGGAGCGGGCCCGAGCCGCAACCGCCAGCGCCTCCAACGCGCCCAGCACATCGTCCACCATCAGGAATGGACCACGCGCATCCACATCGCGGCTGACCAATGCGCCCGTTGCGCCGCGCTCAAATCCCGCCGCCGCAAAATCATGCCCGTCGCGCACATCTTTGAGGGCGACAAACAAGTCCCCCGGCATCAGGCTTCGCGTGTCGATGGAGAGACCGGAACACGCAAATGGCGCTGTGGCAGTCCCGCCCGTGGCCACTTCCAGATCTTCAGACGTCCACAGCACATCAGACATGGGTCACCTCCACGAGCGCCTTGCGCGCTTCGTCCTGGTCGGAAAAAGGGATAACGGTGTCGCCGACGACCTGTCCGGTCTCGTGCCCCTTACCGGCGATGACGAGCGTGTCGCCAGCCTGCAAGTGCGAAATGCCCGTCCGGATAGCGTCTGCGCGATCACCGATTTCACGCGCCTCAGGCGCGCCGTCCAGAACCGCCCGGCGAATGGTGGCCGGGTCCTCGGAGCGCGGATTGTCATCGGTCACGATCACCATGTCAGCGTGTTTCGCCGCCACTTCGCCCATAAGGGGGCGTTTCGAGGCATCGCGGTCACCGCCGCAGCCAAACACAACAAACAGCTGACCTGCCGTGTGCGGGCGCGCCGCGCGCAGAAGCGTTTCCAAGCCGTCCGGCGTGTGGGCGTAGTCGACAAAGACCGCCGCGCGAGCGCCGGTCTGGCCGACATATTCGAGGCGGCCCTTCACTGGCTTAAGCGCAGTCATGCCCGCCATCACAGTGTCAAAATCCATACCCAGCGCGAGGGCGCAGCCCGCTGCCGTCAGCGCGTTCAGGGCCTGAAACTCCCCGATCAGAGGCAGCATGAGCTTATGCTCGGCACCGTCCCAATTCAGAGTGAGATGCTGACCGGTCGCCTTTGGGCTAAGCTCAGCGATCTTCAAGTCGCGCCCGCGCCAGCCGACTGAGAAGGGTTTCAATCCAGCATGCACCGCCGCGCTCTCAAAGTGTTCGTGATGGGCGCTGTCGGCATTGATGACCGCAGGGCAGCCCTTGGGCGCCAGTTCGATGAATAGCCGCGTCTTGGCCGCGCGATAGGCGTCCATCGTCTCGTGGTAGTCGAGATGGTCCTGGGTGAAGTTTGTGAACGCCACCGCCGAGAGGGCCACTCCATCAAGGCGATGCTGCTCCAGCCCGTGGGATGAGGCCTCCATTGCCATGTGGCTCACCCCGCCGCGCGCGAGCTTGGCCATGGTCTCGTGAATTGCCACAGGGTCCGGCGTTGTGTGACCCAGCTCAATGGAGCCCTCCGGCCCAATCGCGCCAAGCGTGCCCATCGAAGCTGCCTTCAAGCCCGAATGCGCCCAGATCTGGCGCAGAAAGTCGACGCTGGAGCTTTTTCCGTTTGTCCCCGTGATAGCGACCACGCGAGCTGGTTGGGCACCAAAGAAGAGGGATGCCGCTTCGGCCAGCCAGCGCCGCGCCTGGGCATGTACCACAACCGGAACGTCACCTGCTTCCACAGCCCGCTCGGCCACAATGGCCATGGCGCCCGCGTCTGATGCGGCCTGAACATAATCGTGGCCGTCGGCGACATATCCCTTCAGCGCCACAAAGATGTGGCCCGGCTTCACGCGGCGGCTGTCAGAGGTCAGCCCCGTCACCGTTCGCCCTGCCAAACCTGGCGGCAGATTTGTGCCCAATAGTCGATCTGCGATCACAGCGTACTCCTTGTCTCGGACACGGAGTAGGTCGGCACGCCGCCACGCGCGGCCTCGTCGAACCGCGGCGTGATACCCAAAAGCGGCGCAATGCGCTCAATCACCCGTCCCGCCGTTGGTGCGGCGTTGTAGGCGGCCGTTGTACCCGTCACCACTCCGTCGGCCTCTCGCTCATCGGAGACCTTTGGCGTATCGAGGACAATCAGTAGGGCATATTCAGGGCGGTCCGCAGGGAAGATTGCAGCAAAGCTGGAAATATTGTCTGTCTCGGAATACCCGCCAGCCACGGGCTTTTCTGCCGTCCCGGTTTTCCCCGCAACGCGGTAGCCCGCGACTTCAGCGTTCGCCCCCGTGCCATCCACCACTGCAAAGCGCAACATGGCACCAACCACTTCGGCCGTCGGCGCGGCCATGACACGGTGGCGTGCACGCCCCTCAGGCGGGGCAGGCACCAGGCCGGGCGCGACCCATTCCCCACCATTGGCGAAACTGGCAAAGGCGGCGGTGAACGCCAGCGGGCTGACAGCGATTCCGTGGCCATAGCTGGCGGTCGCCATCGACAGATTATCCCACTCGGCTGGCAGGAGCGGCGCTGCACTGCCCGCAACCTCAACCGGCGCACGGTCAAACAAACCAAGACTTTCATAGAATGCGCTCAAGCGGCGCGGTCCGACCCGTTCGGCAATTCTCACAGTCCCGATATTGGAACTCTCAGACACCACGGTCGTCACGCTCGCCTGGCCACCACGGATAGGGTGATCATCGGAGATCTGGCGGCCGCGGATCTCGATCGGCTCGCTGACATCGAAAGTCTCGTCCAAATTCAGGGCACCTGAGTCGAGGGCCAGGGCCACGGTCAGCGGCTTGTAAACCGAGCCAAGCTCAAAAACGGCCCGCGCAGCCCGGTCCAACCGGGCAGGATCATCGCTGGCAAGCCCGCCAGCGCGATTGGGGTTGATTGGCGGCCAACTGGCCATCGCAAGTACATCGCCCGTGTCAGCCTCAATCAGAACGCCCGCGCCACCTTCGACATCATGTTCCAGCGCGGCCGCATTCAACTCAGCCTCCAGAACGAATTGCAGGCCAGAATCGAGTGTCAGAGTGAGCGGTTCATCCGATTGCGCGAGACGCTCATCCATGGCCAGTTCGACGCCTCCAAGACCATTCCCGTCGACCCCGGTGTAGCCAAGCACATGGCCAGCCAGCGTGCCGCGCGGATAGGCCCGGCGGCGCTCTTCACGGAACCCCAGACCTTCAAGCCCGAGATCAAACACCGCCTGACGCTGGCGAGGGGTTAGCCCTCGGCGCACCCACACAAAGGCGCGATCACGGTTACCCAAACGGGCTTCCAGTGCGGTGACATCCAGATCATCGAACACGGTGGAGAGTTGATGGGCGACGTCCTGCGCATCCCAGATCGCGCGCGGATCGGCAAACAAGGAATAGACCGTCACCGAGGTGGCCAGCAACTCACCATTGCGATCCAGAATATCCGCACGGTGGGGCGCTTCCGCAAACACGCTGGAGACCCCCGCCCTATCCCCAGCGGGCTGCAAGGCAAGTGCCCCGCCCTTCAGCGCGACAGCGGCAAAAAGGATCGACATGAGCACGGATACCGCGCGCACACGGGCGCCTGCAGCCCGATCAGCAGTCCAGAAGGCCGACACTCCACTCACTGCGCAACCTCCCCAGTCAAACCCTCTACAGCTCCAAGACGGTCATCGAGCTCATGGGCGTAGACAAACTGGTCCGCACGGGGCGGCCCCATCCCAAGTTCTCGGCGGGCATATTCTTCAATCCATTCCCGGCGGATCATGTGTGACAGGTCTGTTTCCAGCAGAGCCAGGCGCTCCTCGGCGTCGGCGATCTGCTCGTTAAGTTGCGCTATTTCTGCGCGGGCTTCGGTGGCGCCATATTTTGCCCGGTAGAGGGCAACGATCAGCAGGGCCACGATGGCGAGCCCGAAGGCAAAAGCGGTCTTGCTCATGACGCGCGCTCCAATCGACTTAGGGGCGGGAGATCGAAGGTGGCTGCAGGAGCATTTTGCCAGGCCGGCGCCTGGGTTCGCCGCACCGCACGAAGCCGCGACGACCTTGCCCGCGGGTTGGTCGCACATTCGTCTTCGCTCGGCTCAACCGCCTTGCGTGTGATGAGCTCGAAGCTCGCCTCGGTTTGGGGCGCGAGGCCCGGCACGTGGCGAGAACCTGCCCCCAGTCCGCCGATGCGCTGGCGGAAAAAGTGTTTCACCATCCGATCTTCGAGGGAGTGGAACGTGACGATCACAAGTCGCCCGCCCGGCTTCAGAATCCGCTCTGCCGCGACCAGCGCCCGGGCAAGCTCGCCCAACTCGTCATTCACGTATATGCGAATAGCCTGGAAGGCCTTGGTGGCCGGATGAGTGCGCGAGCCCTTGCGTCCGCCCACGGCGTCGCTGATGCAGTCGGCAAGATCCAGCGTCGCCTCAAACGGCGTGTCGGCGCGGCGCGCGACGATAGCCTTGGCAATTCGCCGCGAGGCTCGCTCATCACCCAGCCGGAAAATCAGGTTGGCGAGATCAGCCTCCGCCAGCGTGTTCACGACATCAGCAGCGCTGGGTCCGGACCGCCCCATGCGCATGTCCAGTGGCCCGTCTTTCTGGAAGGAAAAGCCGCGCTCCGGCTCATCAATCTGAAAGGACGACACACCGAGATCCAGCACAACGCCATCCAGCGCGGTGTTTCCCGCTGAGGCCGCAAGTTCATCAAGGTCACCAAACCGGCCCAGCAGGGGAACCAAGCCCGGGCGCTTCTCCGCCATAAGCTCGGCGCGGGCAATGGCGTCCAGATCCCGGTCAACACCGAGCAACGTACACTTGGCGACATCCAGAATGGCCCCGGCATAGCCACCACCGCCAAAGGTGCCATCGAGGTAGACCTCGCCATCCACCGGGGCGAGGAAGCGGACCACCTCATTCAGGAGAACGGGAACATGCGCCATGGTGCCTATTCGTCTCCCGCTACCATAAGGCCTGGCACGCCGCCCGCTGCGATGGTCGCATCGTACGGGGCAGCCAGAGCATTAATCACATCGGGGTCGTTCACGGCCTCAGCCATTTCAGCCTCATAGTCGGCATAGGCTTCCGGGCTCCAGATCTGGAAACTCTCCAAAGCGCCCACAAAGACCATCTTGTCAGTAATCCCGACGCTTGCGAGCAGCTCCTCCGGGATCTTGATCCGCCCGGGATCATCCATCTTCAAATCCGCAGTGCGGGACATGATGGCGAGGGTCAGCGCCTTTCTCTGGCGCGACTGGGGCGGCAGGCGGGAAATCGTCTGACGGTACATGGCCATCAATTCCTCGCCCCCACCTTCGAGACACTTCGATCCGTCGAGCGCTGGCCAAAGGAAAATGCGCGAGCCGCCACCCAGGGCCGAACGAAAGGGCGCAGGCACGCTTACGCGGCCCTTCGCATCAATCGCACTTTCATAGGTGGAGACGAACACTGTCCCGCCCTTTTCACATCAGCCGTTTGGAAAAACCCTACTTCTGTATGGGCTAACATGGGACAGCATGGGAGCCAATGGGCAAATCAGACCGAGAGACCGTACAGGGATGATCAGCATCCTGAAAAGATCACGAACATTTGCGGACTTCGCGCGAACGCGTGCGCCCAAAGAATTCCACAGGCTGTGAAATCACACTGGGAGTCTATTGGTTTTCAAAAGGTTAAGAAAGCCGCCGTGGCTTATTCGTCACGGATGAAGATTCTCACATCGTCGGACAGGTTTTTCGCCTCTTCTTCGATGAGATACATCATGTGGCCGGCTGGATAGTACGTGTAATCAATCCGGTCGGGCACAACGCCGTTCTTCATCAAAGACATCTCAGCGCCAAAGAATGGCGTCGCGAGGTCGTACCAGCCAGATGCGAGCAGAACGCGATAGTCGGGGTTTTCGCGCATGGATTTACCGAGCCATGGCGTCACGTTCACATAGGCAGGCCAACCGCGCCCATTCACGCTCCAGTTCCAGTTGCGGCCGGGTTCGCCCGTGAGGATCTTATAGCGACGGTCGAGGGGTTCGGCCCGGCCCGTATCGCCGTCTTCAGGCGCACGGAAATCAATCCCGAGTTCCCGGGTAAGATAATCATTCACGGCCGCCGTATAGGCGATGTCCATGCCATAGCCGGACGGATCATTTTCCGGGCTGTCTCCGACGCTGTCGCTATCAATCCCGGTGTATCGGCTGTCGAACCGCCCCACGGTGAGGTCCTGGTCGCGCAGGAGCTCCTTGCGGAAATGGGTTGCCTCGACACGCAGGTTGGCATCCTCGATCCAGTCCGCAGAAACGCCGAGATATCCCGCCATCTGCTCCGCCATCATCGTTTTCTCTTCAGGCGTCATCAGGTTTCCGCGGATGAGCGCTGAGGGCAGCGTGTAGGTTGCAAAGGTGCGTGTCTCCTCAATGAACGCGTCGAAGTCTCCGCCCCAGCGCTCCTTGTCCACCTGGTCGTGATACCAGGCGGTTGCGGCCATGGTCGGGAAAAAGGCGATGTGCGGCGTATCATTGCCAGGCGCGAAACGTGCGGTCTGGAAGTCCAGAATGGCAGAGACCAGGATCACGCCGTTCAGGGCGATGCCATTCCAACCACCCTGCAACTTCTCGGACACTGCTGCGGCTCGCGTCGTGCCATAGCTTTCGCCAGCAAGGTATTTGGGGCTCTGCCAGCGGCCATTGCGCGTCAACCATATGCGGATGAATTCGGCGACGCTTTCGGCATCTTCGTTCACGCCATAGAAGTCCTTGGCGTCAGTATTGCCCAGTGCGCGGGAATACCCCGTGCCGACCGGATCAATGAACACCATGTCAGCCACATCCAGCAGCGAATGCTCATTGTCGACCACCGTATACGGCGCGGCGCCCGCTCCTGTGGCGTCAGGCGGTGTCACGACACGGCGCGGGCCCCAGGCCCCCATGTGGAGCCATACCGAAGCAGAGCCCGGACCGCCGTTGAAGATAAAGACAACGGGTCGCTCTGCAGGATCGTCCAGCCCGTCCTCGACATAGGAAATCGAGAAGATTGACGCGGTAGGCTCACCACTGTCGGAGCGAAGATAGGTCTCGCCAGCCGTGACGCGATAAGAGACGTTGCGTCCACCTACACTGAGACTGTCGGATTTGGTCAGGACATAAGGTGGCGGCACATCAACGGGTTTAGACGCCCCGCCATGGTCGTCTGCGACGGCCGCGAGACCGATCACCAAACCCAGAACCAGAACACTCGCCCAACGCAGTACAGCCATCTCGCACCCTTTCAGCAGGCCAAATCCCACTTTGTTCAGAGTAGTTTGGCTAAACCATCATCGGGAACTTGCATAGGGGCCGCCGTTTGCGCCGCTTCTGGCTCTTGAGCTGTGTGTTCAAGCGCCGTGTACTCAAGGGCCGGGAACCAGACGCCAAACGCAGATCCGCGTCCCGGCTCACTCTCAACGATAAACCCGCCTCGGTGGCGCGCCAGAATGTGTTTCACGATGGCAAGGCCAAGGCCCGTGCCCGACACCTCACCGCCACGGCTTTCGTCGACGCGGTAGAAGCGTTGGCCGAGGCGGGGCAGGTGCTGGCGATCAATACCGGGCCCGGTGTCCTCGACCCGCATCCAAAGTCCGGGCCCATCCCCGCGAAAACTTGGCTGCAGGAGGGTGATACGCCCTACACTGGTCCACTGGCGCCCGGCTCTGGCCTGGGCTTCCTCCATGGATCGCTCCACGCCGATGGACACACTGACCTGATCGCCTTCAGCACCATATTTCACGGCATTGGAGATGAGGTTTTGGGCAACCTGGGTTATCTCATCGGAGTCTGCCACAGCACGCAGCCCCTCTCCGGGCGATGCGGAAACAAGCTTGATATCACGCTCCTGCGCCAAGGGCGCCATGGAGGCCATCACGTGAACCAGCAGGTCTGCGACGTCTGTGACCGTCTGGGGCGGCTTATGTTCGCTGAATTCGATGCGCGAAAGCGAAAGGAGGTCCTTGATCAGGCGCTTCATCCGCTCTGTCTGCTTGAACATGATGTCCAGGAAATGATTCCACGCTTCCGGATCATCCTTGGCTGGCCCGCGCATCGTTTCGATGAAGCCAGCAAGGGATGTGAGGGGCGTTCGCAATTCATGGCTCGCATTGGCGAGGAAATCGGCCCTGGCCCTTTCCGCGCGGCGAAGGGCCGTGTGGTCTTCCATAACAACCAATGCACCGCCCGCTTCGGAGCGGAACGGCGCAACATGGGCGAGCCACAACTGGTCCGCTCCAGGACCAAGCGGTAATTCGACCCTTCCAGGGCGCGGCTGTTCCGACAACGCGGACTCCAGGCACTCTAGGAGAGCTGGATTTCGAATAACGGACGCGGCGAGACTCTTCTGATCCAGCCGAATGCGCAGAAGCCCTTGCGCGGCGCCATTTGCTGCCTGGATACGGCGGTCAATGTCCACATGAAGCGCCGGAATGGGCAAAGCTTCGAGCATGTCAGACAGATCGGTGGGCACCGGATTGCTGACAGGCAAAGCCCCTTCACCACTCGTTTCGGCGGCTTCGGGAGACTGTGATGTGCCCGCAAAATAGGCCAGCGCAGCCGCCGAAAGTACAACGGTGGCCGTAATCGCCTCAACCCAACCGAGCGCACCCGAAATAGCGAGAAGGGCGAACACACCTGCGGAAATTGCAACAATGACCATAAGATCGCGGATGCGCGGCGTGCTGCGTGCCGGCATCTGTGAGTCGCCCTGTGGCGAAGGCGGCTTGGACGTGGCCATGGACTTCGCTTACACCAGCCCTGCCCGCCCCAAAAGGCCCGTCTGTGTTTAGACCCCAACCGGTCTGTGTGGCCCTGAAACGACAGCGGGAAACGGGTTCAATCCACCGAGCATAAAATTATTGAATTTCGATAATTCCTCGTTGACAGTCAATCATGGCGGGCGTAAGCCGAGTTTGAATTGAAGAATGGAAAACTCGTATGAAGCGTTCATCCCTCCTGGTCGGTTCCCTCGTGCTGACGGGCTGTGCGTCCATCGATGCCTATACTATGGGCGAAATTGAGCCATTGCCCGTGGCCCCCAACGCTCCCGCCACCTGGGCTGCAGCAGGCGTGGCCGGCACAGCGGAACAGGGCGACTGGCTGTCAGGGTTTAATGATCCGACCATGATGGCGCTGGTGGATGAGGCGCTTGAAAACAACTACTCCCTGGCCGCGCAACTCGCTACGGTTCGTGCCGCAGCCGCAGACGCTCGCGCCCAGCGTGGTAGTCTGTTGCCCACCGTCACTGGCGCTCTGTCCACAGGTTACCGGCGCAGCGTCTTCGAAGGCATGGATGGCGATGCCGTCACCAGTGAAAACCCGTCCTATGGATTGGGCTTGAATGCCAGTTGGGAACCCGACCTCTGGGGGCGCCTCGCAGCCGGGGTCGATATTACCGAAGCCGACCTGATTATTTCAGAAACGGATTTGGCCAATGCCCGCCTATCGATCGCCAGCCAAACGGCGATCGCCTGGATCAATCTGAACGCTGCCGTTGCTTTGAGGGATGTCTCTCAGGCCACGCTGGAAGCGCGCCAACGCACGGCAAACCTGACGGAGCGGCGCTTTGCTCGTGGTCTCTCCACGGCGCTGGATGTACGCCTCGCGCGCAGTGCGCTGGCTGGCGCAGAGGCGGAGATCGCGGCCCGCACCCAGGCGCTGGACGAAGCAGCGCGGCGCCTTGAAGTTCTGCTCGGGCGCTATCCTGCGGCGGAGATTGAGGCGCCGGCCACCCTGCCCGGCCTGTCTGAGATTGAAGCGATTGCCAGCCCAACTCTGCTTTTGTCGCGGCGTCCGGACATTGCCGCCGCCGAAACCCGCGTGATCCAGTCTGGCTTGCGCGCAGAGCAAGCACGCCTCGCACTGCTGCCAAGCCTCAGCATCACGGGAGATGTCGGCACCAACACAGATGATCTGGCCAATACCTTTGATCCGAGCTTTATCGCCGCGAGCGCGCTGGCATCGCTGACCCAACCGATTTACGCAGGCGGGCAGTTGAAGGCGCGAGCCGACGCCTTTCTGGAGCGGATCGAGATTTCGCTGGCCAACTACGCCTCCGTCACACTTGTTGCGTGGCAAGAGGTGGAAGACGCGCTGGCGGCGGACACTTATCTGGCCATCCAGGAGGATGCGCAGAAGCGATCTCTGGAAGAGTCCGCTTTCGCTGAGGATCTGGCGCTGCGACAGTATCAGAACGGCCTGATCTCCATTTTCAACCTGATCGATGCGCAGACGCGCAGATTGAATGCGGAAGCGGCGCTTGTTTCGGCAAGATCCAATCGCGCTCAGAACCGTATTCAGTATTATCTTGCCCTCGGAGGGGGACCTGACGGAGTTTCTCTGTCACAATCATCATCCAACGCCGGACAAACCGGTGGGAGCCCGACACCATGACACGCGTCCTCGCAATTGTCCTTCCAATCCTGATCCTGCTTGTCTTAGGGCTTGGGGGCTCCATTCTGCTCGGGGCTCTTGCGCCCCAGCCGGAAGAGAATGACAGCCCGCCGGCGGGCCTGTCTGTTTTTGCCGAGCCCATTGAGGTCGGCGACCTGACCCTGAGCGTGGATGTGCAGGGCGAGGTTTCGCCGAAGCGGGAAATCATTGTGTCCCCGCAAATCGCAGGCCGTATCGCCTACGTGTCCCCGGATTTCATCGATGGCGGCTTCATCCGCCAGGGCCAGGTTCTGATCCGCCTGGAAGCCGCAGATTACGAGCTGTCCGTCACCCGGGCGCGCTCAGCGGTCGCCTCAGCGCAGCAACGCCTCGCGCGGGAGGAAGCGGAAGCGGAAATCGCCCGCCAGGACCTGATCGATCTGGGCATCACGGACGCCAGTCCCCTTGCCCGGCGCGAACCACAACTCGCCGAAGCCCAGGCTTCCCTCGACAGCGCTGAAGCACAATTGGCCGAAGCGGAACTGGCCTTGCGCCGTACGGCGGTTGTGGCGCCCTTCTCAGGCCGCGTGTTTGAACGCACCGCCGATATTGGCCAGTTTGCCAGCCCCGGCCAATCGCTTGGCCGCATCTTCGCATCTGACGTCGTCGAAGTACTGCTGCCGATCACGGACACCCAACTCGGCCGGATCGGTCTGCCGCTCGCCTTTGCTGCCTCCGCGGACAATCCCGGTCCGCCGGTTGTGTTTTCAGCCGACGTCGCAGGACAGACGCGCTTCTGGCGAGGCGAGGTGACGCGCACAGCGGCCGCCCTCGATCCACGCTCGCGCCAGCTCAACGTCATCGCAGAACTGGAAGATCCCTACGGGGCGGGTTCTGACAATGGCGTGCCTATGGCGCCTGGCCTCTTTGTGAATGCCGAAATCCAGGGCGCGACCCTTGAAGACATCATGATTGTTCCCCGTGAGGGTCTGCGCAGCAATGACCAAGTCTACATTGGCAAGCCGAAGGAAGGGATCCTCGAGATCCGCGACGTTGAACTGATCTATTCAGACGTGGACGGCGCTTACATCTCTTCGGGTGTTTCTGATGGAGAGCTTGCTGTGGTGTCGCCTATCCAGGCCGCGTTTACTGGTATGCGGATCAAGGTGCTGGAGCGGCGCCCTGACGGAACTGTGATTTCCCATGAGCCTGATGGCCCGCAAACTGGCGAGGATTCCCTGGCCGAGGCCGGGCGTGACGGTGAGGAGGCTGTTCAATGAACGGGATTGTTGCCTGGTTTGCCAGAAATGCGATCGCTGCAAATCTGGTCATGATCGTCGCCTTCGTTGGCGGCATTTTCTCATTCTTCAGCCTGGAACGGGAAATGTTCCCCACCGTGGCCGTTGCGGGCGCGACCGTTTCAGTGGCCTGGCCGGGTGCCTCGCCCGCTGAGGCCGAGGAACAGCTCATCCTGCGCATTGAAGAGGCCGTGGCCGATCTTGATGGCATCGACCGGATTACCTCAATCGCGCGCGAAGGCGGCGGCATCGTCAATATTCGCGGGCGCGACGACATCGATATGGATGAGTTCATCCGCGACATCGAACGCCGCGTGAACCAGATCAGCAATCTGCCGCAGTCCTCGTTCGAACCGCAGATCACCCAGTGGGAACAACGCAACTGGTACTTCGGCATGGCCATTTACGGCGAAGCCACGCCGCGCGAAATGAAGCGACTGGCGGACCAGGTCCGCGACGATATTGCCAATATGGCGGGCGGGCAGTTGGCCGTTGTCCAGGGCACGCTCGGCGAAGAAGTGTCCGTGGAGGTCTCCGAGGAGACGCTTCGGCGCTACAATCTGACCCTGAATGATGTTGCCAATGCCATTCGCGCCTCGTCCCTGAACGCATCGGGTGGGCGCGTGCGCACGAATACGGGCGATGTGTCCATCCAGGCACGGCAACTGGCGGATACGGCCGAACAATTCGAAAGCATCATCGTCAGCCAAACCCCGGAAGGCGCCACGATCCGCGTGCGCGATGTGGCCAATGTGGTCGACGGGTTCATTGATGAGAGCCTTGTAGCGACCCATGAAAACCGACCAGCCGCCTTCGTCATGGTGGTCGCGCCCGACGACATGCAGATTGTCGACTACACGGACGGTTTCAAAGACTACATCGAGCGCGCCAACGATCCGAACAATGGCATCCTGCCCGAAGCCATGAACATCAACATCCTCTGGGATGACTCCGAGCCTTTCAAGGCGCGTATGGCGACGATCGGACAATCCGCGCTCATGGGCGGCATTCTCGTCCTGATCGTTCTGGTGCTTTTCCTGCGCCCCATTGTGGCCTTCTGGGTCACCATCGGCATTTTTACCGCGTTTGCGGGTGGTATTCTTTTGCTGCCGCTTTTCGGTGTGTCGCTGAATATCCTGTCCCTGTTCGCCGTTCTTCTGGTCATTGGCGTTGTGGTGGATGACGCCATTATTGTGGGCGAGAACATCCATAAGGAAGTCGAGAGTGGGCGACGCCAGGGCATCGACGCCGCGATTTTCGGCACCCAGATGGTGCTCAAGCCGGTCATCTTCGGCGTCCTCACGACGATTATTGCCTTCCTGCCGTGGGCCTTTCTCACTGGATCAACGCGTGCGTTTACCGAGCAAATCACCTTTGTGGTCGTTGCTGCGCTGACGTTCTCGCTGATCGAGTGTCTGCTGATCCTGCCCGCGCACCTTGCGCACCTGAAGCCCCAGAACTTTGACGGGCCCGGGGGCTCCATCATGAAAGTGCAGCGCTCTATTGCAGACTCGCTGCTCTGGTTTGCGGACAATGTGTACCGGCCCTTCCTCGAAGCTTGCGTGAAGTTTCGCTACGCCACGCTCGCCTTCTTCCTGTCCATCCTAGCCATCGCCTTTGGCCTGGTCGGCAACAACTATGTGCCGTTCAGCTTCATGCCGAAGATCGAAAGCGACCTCATTCAGGTCCAGGTGGAACTGCCTGACGGCACACCTTTCACCCGCACCGCGCAGGTCCAGGAGCAAGTTCAGAACGCCATCGACGTGATGAAAGCGGAAACCCTGCAGGAGTATCCGGAAATCGGCGGGCTCATCGAAGACAGCTCTATCGTTGCGTTTGGCCGCAACGTGCAGGCCTGGATCGCCCTCGCGCCGCCCGAAGTGCGCCCGGAGACCTTGTCGTCCGAAGACATTTCAAACCGGTTCCGCGAGGCCATGGGTCCGATCCAGGATGCGGAGGAAATCTCAGTCACGGCGACATTCAACGAGGACGATAGCGGTGTGCGCTTCGCCCTCAACCATCCGGACCTGGATCGCCTGCGCGCCGCTGCCGAGGAAGTGAAAACCCAGCTGCAGTCCTACACAACCACCTATGACATTGGTGATAACCTCTCGTCGGCCGCAGATGAAATTCGCGTCCAACTCAAGCCGGGCGCCGAAGCCCTGGGCGTGACTCTCTCCGACGTGACCAGCCAGGTGAACGCAGCCTATTTTGGCGTGCTCGTGCAGCGCCTGCCGCGCAATGGTGACGATGTGGAGGTCCGCGTGCGCCTGCCCCAGGAGGCCCGCCGGGACCTCGACTCCATCGGCGAGCTGCGCATCCGCACACCTGACGGCCGTCAGATCCCGATCAACCAGGTGGCTGAGTTCTCAACCGCGCCCGGCATCAACGTGATCATCCGGCGCAATCGCACGCGCTCCGTCTCAGTCTTTGCCGAGCTGACCGACGATGTGCGTGGCCAGATCATCGGCGACATGAACGAGAATTTCTGGCCCGGCTTTGAAGAACGCTGGCCCGATGTCTCGCGCAACAATGCGGGTGGCTTTGAAGCCGAACAGGAGTTCTTTGCAGAAATCGTCCTGTTCCTGTGGATGGCATTGGGAGCAATGTACATCCTGCTGGCGATCGCTTTCCGATCCTACTTCCAACCGATCATCCTGCTGACGGCTGTGCCCTTCGCCTATTGCGGCGCTGTGTTGGGGCACCTCATCACGGGCGTGCCCATGGCCATGTTCTCCTTCTTCGGGATCGCGGCAGCGGGCGGGGTCGTGATCAACGATAACCTCGTGCTGGTGGACTTCATCAACAGACGCCGCGCTGAGGGCGCTGGCGCGCTGCAGGCCATCGTCGATGGCGGGGTTTCCCGCTTCCGGCCGATCCTGCTGACTTCGGTGACGACCTTTGTTGGCGTCTTGCCGCTGATCATGGAGCGTTCGGTCCAGGCCCAGTTCCTGAAACCCATGGTGGTATCCCTGGGCTCAGCTGTGACGTTTGCCCTGTTCGTGTCGCTCCTGTTGGTGCCGGCGATGTATGCCATCGGCGTGGAAATCCATCGCTTCTTCAACTGGTCCTGGCATGGCCGCCCCTATCGCACGATCGGGGACACCTATTCAGGGCACGCCACCATTGATGAGGAAGAATTGATCGGGACGAGCAGCGCGCCCGGCGATCTGAAACCCGCCGAATAGGCGGCCTTCGGGGACAAGGTTCGCGAGAAGGCTGGGCCTCGCGATCCGAAAAGTGGAACCGAAACGAAACTGAAACGAGTAAGAGGCTGATATGAAACACCTGCTATTGGGCGCAGCGAGCATCGCTCTGCTGGCCGCATGCGGCACTCCCGATGCGGACACTAACACAACCACCAACACTGCAGAACCCGCCAGCGGCGCTGACACGGTGGCGACGGCCTTTGTAGAGCCTGAAATCAATCTCTCCACCCCTGACGTCTGGGGCGACTGGGGCGTCAATCTGGACACGATGGATGCAGAGACAGCGCCCGGCGACAATTTCTACCGGTACATGAATGGCAGCTGGCTCGACACATTCGACATGCCCGCCGACCGTTCGCGTTATGGTGCCTTCTCTCTGCTTGCGGAAAAGTCCGAGGGTCGCGTGCGGGGCATCATTGAAGGCGTCGCGGCGGCCGAGCCAGACCCCGCCACGCTCGAGGGCAAGGTCGCGGCGATCTACAATGCCTATATGGACACAGACGCCATCGAAGCGGCCAATCTGACACCAATTCAGCCACACCTTGAGCAAATCGCGGCCATCGAAACCCGCGAGGACCTCGCTGGCGTCTTCGCCGAGACCGGTTTCAGCGCCCCGGTCGGCGGATGGGTGGATATCGATTCCAAGAACACGGACAGCTACATCTTCTACGTCACCCAGGCCGGCCTCGGCATGGGTGACCGCGACTACTACCTGAAAGACACCGAGAAAAACCTCGAATATCGCGAAGCCTATACCGACATGCTGACGACGCTGCTCAGCGAGGCGGGGTATGAAGATGCCAGCGCAGCCGCAGACTCGATCCTGGCCCTGGAAACAGAGCTGGCTGCCAGACATTGGGACCGCGCCGCGGGCCGCAACCGCGACCTCACCTATAACAAGATGAGCCGCGAAGAGATGGACGCCCTGGCCGGTGATTTCCCGCTGGCCACCATGCTCGAAGGCCTGCAACTGGCCGGCCAAAGCGAGTTTGTTGTTCGCCAAGTCACTCCAACAGCCGAAGAGATCGAGGAACAGGGTCTCAATGAAGACCAGATCGAGAAACTCTCCGGTGGTGGCATCGAAGGCATCTTTGAGGTCGCTGCAACCTACGATCTCGACGCCTGGAAGGCTTGGCTTTCGGCGCAGATGCTGATCGACCATTCAGACGTTTTGCCAGCACGCATTGATGACACGGTGTTTGACTTCTACGGCAAGACCCTACGCGGGCAGGAAGCGCAACGCGAGCGCTGGAAGCGCGCCGTCTCGACCGTTGAAGGCTCTGTCGGCGAGGCTGTCGGCAAGGTCTACGCCGAGCGCTATTTCCCGGCTGAAAGCAAAGCCGCAATGGATGAGTTGGTCGCGAATCTGCGCGAGGCCATGGCGCTGAACCTCAACGATATCGAATGGATGGGCGAGGCAACCAAGGACGAGGCCCGCGAAAAACTGTCCAAGTTCACGCCAAAGATCGGCTATCCGGAGGTTTTTGAGACCTATGACGGTCTCACGGTCGGAGAGAGCGCCTTTGCCAATGACATGGCAGTCTCCGAGTGGGGGTGGAACGACATGATCTCCCAGCTCGGCCAGCCCATCGACAAGACCGAATGGTTCATGCTGCCGCAAACCGTGAATGCCTATTACAGCCCGAACCGGAACGAGATCGTGTTCCCGGCGGCGATCCTGCAGCCGCCCTTCTTCAACCTCTCGGCGGATCCGGCGATCAATTACGGCGCCATTGGCGGCGTGATCGGCCACGAAATCGGCCACGGGTTCGACGACCAGGGGTCGCGCTCCGATGGCGATGGCGTTCTGCGCAACTGGTGGACCGAAGAAGACCGGGCCAATTTCGAAGCCAAGACCAGCGCGCTGGTGGCCCAGTACAATGCGTTCTGCCCGCTTGACGATGGCGAGACCTGTGTGAACGGCGCGCTCGGCCTAGGCGAGAATATCGGCGACCTGGGCGGGCTCTCCATGGCTTACCGCGCCTACCAGCTGCACCTCGACACCAATGGCGACGGGGTTGTCAGCGACGATGAGCAAGCGCCAGTCATTGACGGTTTCACCGGCGACCAGCGCTTCTTCATGGCCTGGGGACAGGTCTGGCGGAACATGTACCGCGACGATGCCCTGCGCCAGCAGCTGGTACGCGGCCCGCACAGCCCGCCCCGCTACCGCGTGAACGGCATCGTACGCAATTTCGACGAATGGTATGAAGCCTTCGGCGTCACCGAAGAGCACGAATTGTACCTGCCACCGGAACAGCGCATCCGGATCTGGTAAGGCCAACGCCTTTCCAACACAAAGAAACGCCCATGGCCCCAAGCCATGGGCGTTTTCCGTTCTTCCCTTTGGCGGGCCGCTGATACCGCTTCAGCTAGCGCCATTGCCGATGTTTAATGCTCAGATCACAGGTCGATCTTTATGGTCCCCTCATGGGTCGAGCGGGAATATTGAAGACAGTCCGTCCAGGGACTGCGACGCTGCGCGTGTGCGGTGTGCTGGCCGCCCATGGGTTGGCCTTGGCTCTGCTTCATCGGGCGATGGGATCCACGCCTTTACCGCCCCCCGACACGCCGCCTGGTCTTGTGATCATTGAACTCGATCCGGTTTCGCCGGTGCCCCCGGCCCAGCTCCAGCCACCTGAAACAGAGCCAGCCCCGCTCGCCCGGCCACCTGCACCCAGCCCAGCACGACCAGACGAAACCCCTGATCTCCCGCAGACGGATCAAGCGCCTGCTCGAATTTCGTCAGAGCCAGCGCAGCCAGAAATCACGACGTCCGGAGCTGACGACAATACTGCGCCGAACCCTTCGCAGGGTGTCGGGGTCGTCCCACCCGGCGCGGCCCAAGCGGTCACCAGGATTCTCTGTCTTGATGCAGAACGCAGCCGCGCCCCCCAAGAGGGATGTCCCCGCTCCGACGTGCCTGGTCCTGAGACCAATTCCCTGTTTGTGGCGCTCCCCGAAGCTCAGCAAACCAAGATTGACGACGTGCGCGTTGCCCAACTGGCCAATGTGACGGGCTATGGAAATGCCCTCGAATGGTATCTTGAGCGCGATACTCGCCCGCCTGCCAAAATCTTCGGGATCGACAACAGCATTTTTGTTGAAGGGCGCCACCAGGAGGCGATCGATTTGGATCGCCTGCGCATGGGCCTTCGCCCCGACTGGCAGGACGAGGTTGAAAAGGCCCATGGCCGGGACTGAAAACGCTGCGCCCTAGACCTCCAGCACGATCTTGCCGAAGTGCTTCTGGCCGATCTGGTGGGTGAAGGCGGCGGCGATATCATCGAGCTGGAAAGTGTCGGAGATCACCGGCTTGATGCCATTGGCTTCGATCGCGGCAATCATGTCCAATTGGTGGGCCCGCGAGCCGACGGTGATGCCTGACATAGTCAGGTTCTTCTGGAAGAACTTCGCCGTCGGCACCTCGCCCGACACACCTGTGAGAACGCCGATCAGGGAGATGTGCGCGCCCAACGCGCAGGCATCGATGGACTGGTCCAGCGTGCCCGGCCCGCCAATCTCCACCACTTCATCCACCCCGCGTCCCCCAGTCAGCTCGAACGCCTTGCGCCCCCATTTCAGCTCATCCTTATAGTTGATCACATGGTCCGCGCCGAGCGCAGTGAGCTTTTCCAGCTTCTCATCGGAGGAGGACGTGGCGATCACCCGCGCGCCAGCCGCCTTGGCGAACTGCAGAGCAAAAATCGAGACCCCGCCGGTGCCTTGCACCAGGACCCAGTCACCGGGCTTTACCTGATTTTCCACAAACATGCCTCGCCAGGCGGTCAGCGCCGCGCAGGGCAACGTCGCAGCTTCGGCAAAGCTGTAGCCTTTGGGAATCCGGGTGAACGCCGTTTCCGGCATGGCGACGAGTTCGGCGGCATAACCATCCATCCCGTCCCCGGGCACGCCCTTGAAATCCGCCAGGGCCGGCGGCCCCGACAACCAATCCGGGAAGAAGGTCGAGACGACACGGTCGCCTTCCTTGAACAGGTGCGCGCCATCTCCCACCGCGACGACCTCGCCCGCGCCATCGCTCATGGGGATGCGCCCATCATCGGCCGGGATCATGCCCGCAACCACAGCGAAATCGTGGAAGTTCAGGGAACTGGCGCGCACGTGCACAAGGATTTCGCCGTGACCGGGTGTTGGATCCGGGCGCTCCTCGATGGTCAGTTTGTCCAGGCCACCGGGTTTTTTCAGGCTGGCGACGCGCATGGGGATCCTCCTTGTTCTGTTTGCACCATTGCGGCGACGGGCCCCACGGGAAGTCAAGGCTCTTGCAGGGTTGATGCACCGCCCCCTCGCCAAGCGCGCCGGGCTGGGCTAGAGCCGCGCCTTGAGACGAGCGAACACCCCGAAAGCCGAATACCCATGTCCGATGCCCTGGAACTCTCCATCGTGGTCCCCGTACACAATGAAGCCGGAAACGTGCAGCAATTGGTAAGCGAGATCGCCGCCGCTCTTGAGGGGCGCGCCTATGAGATGGTGTTCGTGGATGATGCAAGCACGGATGATACGCGGGCTGTGCTTGTGGGCTTGAAAGAGCAGTTCCCGGCCCTGCGCGTGCTCGGTCACCGCAAGAATTCGGGCCAGTCACGCGCGATCCGGACCGGCGTTCGCGGCGCGCGCGGGCGCGTGGTTGGTACGCTTGACGGGGATGGCCAGAACGATCCGGCAGACCTCCCGAACCTGTACCGCCAATTGACCCGCGCCGACGCCCCCACGGATCTGAAAATGGTGATGGGACGCCGCGCCAGCCGAAAGGACACGGCCTGGAAGCGTTTTGGGTCTCGCTTCGCCAACTCCATTCGCAAACGGCTGCTGAAGGATGATTGTGACGATAGTGGCTGCGGCATCAAAGTGATGCACCGGGACGCGTTCCTGTCGCTCCCCTATTTTGACCACATCCATCGCTACATGCCGGCGATCATGAATGCCGAGGGCTATGGCGTGGAGTTTCTGGATGTAAACCATCGCGAACGCGGGGCGGGCCAGTCCAAGTACACCAATTTCGGGCGGCTCTGGGCGGCCCTTGCAGACTTACGCGGCGTGACCTGGCTCATCCGCCGTCGCCGTAATCCGGCAGGCGTAGACGAGTTTTAAGGGCGCTACGCCGCTACGGGGTCGAAAACCCCAAGCAAACCTGACCTTTTCCCTCGCGCAGCAGGCACAATTGCGTTAATTCACGGGCTGTTAACCGCTTTGAGGGGACTCCAAGCTCGTGGCTCGCAATGAAATCATGTCAGCCATTGGGGCAGCCCAATTGGAAGAAAAGCGCCGCCGGAACCAAGGCACGGGCGGCGGGTCTGGTAACAATGGAGGGAGTGGCATGCGCGCTCTGTTTTCAGTATTTCCGCTACTGGTCATTCCGGTAGCCATCTATGCCATCATGGCATTCACAACGGGCGGGATCGATGCCGACACCCTGGCCGTGGGCGAAACGGCGGTGGCACCGCTCGCCGATCGCCTGAACAGCGGCGCTCTCACGCTGAACATGATTTCGGGCGTCGAATGGAAGCTCACCAATGGTGACCTGCTGATCCTTTTCGCCCTGGCGCTGCTCTTTCTGGAGATCCTGAAGTCGACGTCGACTGGCACGGCGACCATCATGAACCACGCGATCTCGATGATCCTGTTCATCGCGTGCCTCATCCTGTTCCTGCTGAGCCAGAACTTCGCCACGTCGACCTTTTTCATCCTCACTGTGATGACGTTGTTGGATGTGCTGGCGGGCGTCGTCGTCACGATCGTTTCGGCCCGCCGCGACTTCGCTGTCGGCGAGGGCTTCTCGGGATAGGCAAGCGCCACCTCCTGAAACAGAAAGCCCGGCGAGTAGATCGCCGGGCTTTTTATTTTCGCAGCTTTCCGGCGCGGCTACTTCTTGCCCGACAGCATCTCGAGCTGTTTTTGCATTTCGGCCATTTGGGCCTGCATCAGCTTCAAGGCGCGGTCCGAGGGGGTTTCTTCTTCCGTCGCGTCTGATCCAGCGTCGCCATCGTCCAGCGTTGTGTCCGTCGCGGCCATCGCCGGATTGAACATCTTCATGGCATTTTCAAACATGCCCATATTGCGCTTGGCCTGTTTCTCGAACATCGCCATGGGCGTTGCCCCGCCCATCGCCGTCCGCCAGCGTTCCTGGGCTTCGGCAAACTGGTTCATGGACATATCAAGCCAGGCTGGCAGCATGGATTGGGCCCCACCGCCATAAAAGCCGATGAGCTGACGCAGGAAGTTCAGCGGCAGCGCGCCTTCGCCCTTTGTCTCATTCTCATAGATGATCTGGGTGAGGACGGAGCGCGTCAGGTCTTCGCCCGTCTTGGCATCGCGCACTTCGAAGTCGGCGCCGGACCGCACGAGCTCCGACAAATGGTCGAGCGTCACATAGGACGATGTGGAGGTGTCGTAGAGACGCCGGTTCGCATATTTCTTGATGATGATCGGACCATCGCCCTTGTGGCGTGCCATGGAAGCCTCTTTGTCTGGTCTGCGCGCGGCAATGTTTATCGGCCGTATCAGCGCATTGGGGTTGCACAAGTCTTGCACAAAATACGCCGTTCGACCAACGTCTTGATGAAGGCTTTACCACACCACGATTAACCTTGGCTTTCGCAGGCGCACAAAATTGACTCTCGGGAGGAGACATCCATGACACGCATTGCCCTTGTAACAGGCGGAACCCGCGGCATTGGCCGCGCCATATCAGAGCGCCTCAAGGCCGATGGAATGACCGTCGTCGCCAATTATGGCGGCAATGATGAAGCTGCCCGTCTGTGCGAGGAAGCTACGGGCGTGCGCTGCTTCAAGTTCAATGTCGGCGACTATGAAGAGGTCGGCGCCGGCATCGCAAAGATCGAGGAAGAGATCGGCGCGATCGATGTGGTCGTCAACAATGCCGGCATCACGCGCGATGCGCCGTTCCACAAGATGAGCAAGCAGCAGTGGAACGAGGTGATCAATGTCGACCTCGACAGCGCCTTCAACGTGACCCACCAGGTCTGGGGCGGCATGCGGGAGCGGGGCTTTGGCCGGGTGATCAACATTTCCTCGATCAACGGACAGAAGGGCCAGTTCACCCAAGCCAACTATTCCGCCGCAAAGGCCGGCCTTATCGGCTTTACCAAGGCGCTTGCCTATGAAGGCGCGAAGAAGGGGATTACCTCCAACGTTGTGGCACCTGGCTATATCGACACTGAAATGCTGCAGGCGGTGAAGCCGGAAGTGCTCGAAGGCATCATCGCGACCATCCCTGTCGGCCGTCTCGGCAAAGCCGAAGAGATCGCGTCCATGGTCTCATATCTCGCCAGCGACGAGGCCGCCTTCATCAATGGAGCGACCATGACGGTGAACGGCGCGCAGTATATCGCGGGCTAATCCGGTTCAAAACGGGCCAGAACGGGCGCAATCGGCTTAGTCGTGACGCGTCCCAGTGATCTTCATGAGCGTGGCCAGAAACTGGCCGCGCTCTTCTGATTCAACACCGTCCAGGATATCGCCAACGACACTCGCCAAGGCGCCACGAAAAGCGTCCACACGGGCGCTTCCCTTTGGCGTAAGACGAACCAGAACAACACGCCCATCCTGCGCGCTCGGTTCGCGCGTCAGCAAGCCCTTTCGCTCCAGCATCTGAACATGCCGGGTCATCTGGCCCTTGTCGCGGGCCAGCAGCGCCGCCAGCGTATTCAGCGGCACCGGGGCATGGTCCTCAATCGTCATCAAAACCATGCCGCCCAACGGACCGACTTTCTCTTCATCGACTCTCCGCGCTCTTGGCTCGAGTTCGGCATGAATGAGCCGCATGAGCCGGTCGATATGGATCGCCAGAGAAAGGGTTTCGTCGAGGGGGCGCGTCATTTCGTTGACATTATCAATTAATTTTACTACCGGGATTAACGGTTCGGGACTGCAATGGCGCGGTCCGCTCTGTCCGGAGGAGATCGCATGGCGGGCCACCATCGCATTGCGCTAAAGGTTTCTGCAATCCTGTGGGTGATCTGGGGTCTTGTGCACGTCCTTGCCGGATTCATCGTCATGTCGTCTTACGCATCGGGTGGGTTCCAGGCCATCGCCGATGCCGTAGATCCAGATCTACTCGAAGCCGACTACCATGCAGCTGTCGCGGGCGTATTGAACCAGCATGGTTGGAACCTTGCCTGGGGTGGCGCAGCGACGATCATCGGTGCGGGTTTCATCTGGCGCGAAAACACCACTGCGATCTGGGTAACGGCGATGGTGGGTGGTCTTCTGGATATTGGTTATCTCCTGTTCATCGACATCCCAGGTTTCGTGCACTTCATTCCCGGAACGCTGATGACCATTGTGTCCGGATCAGCTGTCGCATTGAGCTTCTGGGCGTGGCGCGCACTCCACAAGGCGGTATAAATCCCTCGGCTCGAAAATTTCTCGGTGCGTAAAACCCAACAACGCCCAGGCTTTTTGCACCGCACAAACTTCATTGACTTTCAACGCTCCAGGGCGCATCAGGCGATCAGTCGATGCGCCCTTTTTCATTTAGAAGCGCGCATATGGGCTGGCGGCGTGAAGCACGCGCGGGGCAACGGCCCCATGACTGCGCCAGGACCCTTGAGACACATCCCTTGAGACACCGCACCCTGTTTCACGCGGGGCTGCCCCGCCCCTGAACCGCGCGCCCGGCCGCCTTGGCCTGACGTGCGCGCGACTTTGTGAAAGACAAAAGATGACACAGTTCACCGATTTCGGCCTCGCCGACCCCATCCAGCGCGCCCTGATGGAAGCCGGATACACCACGCCAACCCCGATCCAGAGCCAGGCCATCAGCCCCGTCATGGATGGGCGAGACGTTTTGGGCATAGCGCAAACCGGCACGGGCAAAACCCTGGCCTTCGCCGCGCCGACCCTGCACCGTATCGCGAAAGATCCACAGCCCCTGCGCCCCAAATGCCCGCGTGCCCTGGTGCTTGCGCCAACGCGGGAACTGGCCCGCCAGATCGCCAACAGCTTCGAGACCTATGGCAAACATATGCGCGTAAAGGTCGACTGCGTGTTCGGCGGCGTGAAGATCAACCGCCAGATCCGCAGCCTATCGCGCGGAACCGATGTTCTGGTGGCCACGCCGGGACGCCTTCTGGACCTGCAGGACCAACGCGCCGTTGATATCGGCCAGATCGAAACCCTGATCCTGGATGAGGCCGACCAGATGCTGGACCTGGGCTTCATCCACGCCCTGAAGAAAATTCGCGAACTGGTGCCTGACGAGCGCCAGACCCTCTTCTTCTCGGCCACCATGCCCAAGGCGATTGCGGGCCTCTCCAAACAGTACCTCACCGACCCCATCCGTGTGTCTGTGACGCCGGTCTCCACCACGGCAGAGCGCGTGGACCAGTCCGTGATCCATATGCACCAGAAGGGTAAGCCGGCCTTGCTCGCCCATATCCTGAAGCAGGATGATGTGCGCCGCGTCCTGGTGTTCACCCGCACAAAGCATGGCGCCGACCGGCTGGTGCGCCACCTCGACAAGGTGGATATCGAGGCCGCTGCCATTCACGGAAACAAGTCCCAAAACCAGCGCACGCGGGCGCTCAATGCCTTCAAGAACGGCAAGATCTGGGTCCTGATCGCCACCGACATCGCTGCACGGGGCATCGATATTGACGGGCTCACCCATGTCGTGAACTTCGACCTGCCCAATGTGCCCGAACAATATGTCCACCGGATCGGGCGCACCGGCCGGGCCGGCGCCAGCGGCGTGACCATCGGTTTCGTCGCGCCAGACGAGCGCGCTTATCTGCGGGACATTGAAAAAACGATCCGCATGCAGATTCCGGTGATGGAACTGCCCGAGGGCTTTGAGGCCCCGGCCCCGATCGACACAGCGCCGATCGATGGTGAGCGCCCCGCGCGTCGCCAGGGTGGCGGAGGCGGAGGCCGTCGCCGCGGTGGTGGCGGGAGTGGGGGCGGACGCCCCGGCGGCCACCGCAAGGGCCAAGGCGGCGGCAAACCCCGCGCCGAAAGCGGTGGTGGTGGTCAGAAAGCCGAAGGCGGGAACCGCCGCAAGCGCCGGCGCGGCCCGAAACCCTCCGTGTCTGCGGGCTGAAATCTGGGCCATTAACGCGAACGTTTTGCGCTTTCGTTTCGGCCAGCACCCGCGCCCGCGCGAGGCGGGACTGTGGGGTAGCTTTCAGTGACGGCTCTGCCCCTCGCCCGGCGTGCGGGAGAGGGGTCGGCCCAAGGGGCGGGCCGGTACTCGCATTGGATCGGTGACGTTCAGGGTGGCGGGTGCATGGAGAGCGAAGCTCGATATGCACCATCCGCTCAGACCGCGAGGACCGACGGTGCATATCGCTTCGCTCGATGCACCCTACGGTGAGCAACGCCTCCACCCGCGCCGCCGCGCGGTCCAGAGCGCCCCAACCCTCCTCGCGGGCAACGCCCATCATGTGGCGGCGGAAATCTTTCCCAGCGTCAGACAAATCGATCGCCTCGACATGGATCCAGCCATACCAGGTGATCTCGATGTGCAGCCCGCCATAGCCGTGGCCCTCGTCCATCATGCGCCCGGTCCAGCGCACAAATGCGCGCAGGCTCAGCCACAGGACCGGCCAGAAAAACGGGTGAACCCGAGAGAAGGGATCGCGCAGCGCTTCCATCGCCGGGAGACTAAACCCGCCATGAACCCGGTCGGATAAGTTGGCACGTCGCGCCCGCCCTTTTCACGAAGGACAGCTCATCTAGTTCCCGCTGCAGATGCCCAAGACTCAGACGGAGCCCATCATGTCCTACATCCTTATTCATCACACCGGTTGCGGTTCCTCCAAGAAGGGCCTCGCCCTGTTGCAGGAGAAAGGGATCGAGCCGGACATCCGGAAATACATGAACGCAACGTCGCGACTTTCGGAAGACGAGTTGCGCGACATTGCCAAGAAGATGGGTGGGGGTCCGCGGGCCTTTCTGCGTGAAAAAGATGCCGAGAAATTTGGCCTCGCCGCAGATGCCGATGACGATGCGGTCTTCGCTGCGATGGCTGCGGAACCCAAGCTGATCCAGCGCCCCATCGGCATTCATGGCGACAAGGCCGTGCTTGGCAGACCGAACGACAAACTGCTTGAAATCGCCTGAACCGCGCAAGACTGCGGCACGTTTTCGCGCAATAGGTGAAATTTCATCCTTTCGGCGAACCCGGTTGAAATCTGGTTGAGCTATGGGGGTCAGGCACCGTCTGAAAGGCCTGCCCCATGCTCATCGCCCTTGCCATTACACTCCTGGTCATTTCCGGCCTCCTGCTGTTCGCATGGCCCATGGTGTGGGCGCTTCCTGGCCAACGTCTGAAAACGCTGGCGGGGCCAGAGACGCGCTTTTTGGCAGGCACGCTGGGCACGATTGTCATGGTGGTGAGCTTGGGTCCGACTCTCGCCGTGATGTCCCAGCCGGGCGCTGGAGCGGTGCTGGCCGCCTTCGAGGCCACACTGACCATGACGTTCAGCCTGTAGGGTCGCCCCAAGGTCACGTTTGACGCGGTGCGCCGCGCGGCTTAGCTCCCCGAAAGCGCAGAATTCGGCAGGGGAAGCGACGCCATGGCCACGATGAAATCCAATCCCGGTAACTATTTCGAAGATTTCCATGTCGGGCGGGACCTGGTTCACGCCACGCCGCTGACCGTCAGCGAAGGCGACATCGCCCTCTACCGCGCTCTCACCGGCAGCCGCCATGCCATCTACAGCTCGGCAGAATTCGCGAAGACAAACGGCTTTGACCGGATGCCGCTGGACCCGCTGCTGGCCTTCCATGTCGTGTTCGGCAAGACCGTGCCGGACATCTCCCTGAATGCCGTGGCCAATCTTGGCTATGCCGAGGGCCGGTTCCCCATCGGCGTCTATCCTGGCGACACGCTGCGCGCGGTGAGCACGGTGATCGGGCGGAAGGAGAACTCGAATGGCAAAACGGGCGTTGTCTGGGTGCGCACGCGCGGGCTGAACCAGAACGATGAAGAGGTGATGAGCTATGTGCGCTGGGTCATGGTGCACAAGCGCGATCCGGCCTCTCCCGCCCCTGAAGCCGTGATCCCGGACCTTCTACCGGCAGTGCCAGGCGAAAGCCTCAGCTCAAGCTGGTCCTATGGGAACTGGGACGATGCCCTGGCGGGCAGCCCGCACCGGTTTGAAGACTATGAGGTGGGCGAAAAGATCGACCATGTGGACGGCATGACGGTGGAGGAAGCCGAACACCAGATCGCGACGCGGCTCTACCAAAACACCGCCAAGGTGCACTTCGACGCCCACGCCCAGAAAGATAGCCGCTTCGGCAAACGTCTGATCTATGGCGGCGTTGTGATCTCCATCGCCCGCGCGCTGAGCTTCAATGGCCTGGCCAACGCCGCGGAGATGATGGCGATCAATGCCGGCACCCATGCCGGGCCGCTCTTTGCGGGCGACACGGTCTATGCCTGGAGTGAAGTGCTCGACAAGGCCGAATTGTCCGACACGGTCGGCGCCCTGCGCCTGCGCCTGGTGGCGGCCAAGGACCAGGACGTGAGCACCTTCCCCCTCAAGGGCGAGGACGGAAAATACCTGCCGGGCGTCCTCCTGGACTTCGACTACTGGGCCGCTATTCCGAGGCGGTAAGTGATTGCAATGCCTTCATCTAACTCATAGATTGAAAGGAACGAGTGGGGAACGGATGAAGGGGACATAGCCTTGCGCATAGGCACAATTATCGCTGCGGCCATTGGCGTGATTGGCGGCGGCGCAGCAGGCATCACGAACTACCTCGAAAGCGGGCCAACCTCGACGGGCGCCATTGGCGGCGCCTGCATCACAGCGCTCGGTCTCGCCTTCGGGATCTGGGGCGCGCTTCGCCCCGGCCAGGACATGAGCGGCGTTGAGGCCAAGGTCGACCAGGCGATCAACACCGGCAGGGAAGGCCAAAGAGCCGCGCGGGGTGAGGGCGCAGCCACGCGCGTGGCTATGCGTGAAGAAAGCGCCGATATCCAGGACGCGGTGGAGCGCATGGGCCACGATGTGGTTGAGCAACTGACTGCAGCCTTCGAAGCGCGAGGCGCAGGCCCGGCTACAATCGAAATTGCTCTGGAAAAGATGGCGGAGGTCCTTCAATCGAACGATCCTGACAAGGATGCCGCCAAAGCGGCCATCCGTGCAGGTGACCTGGAGGCTGCCGAGGCGGCTCTGGCGGACATTTACCAGAAGGAAGAAGAAGCAATCGCGCTGATGACCGACAGGGTCGAGCAAGCCAAAGCCGCCGCCGCGGAAACAGCCATGGAAAAGGCAGCACTTGCAGCGACACGTAGCGCTGCAGAGGCGCTGGATTGGTACCAGAAGGCGGCACACATGGCACCGAGCGATTTTTGGGCCCAGATCATGATCTGCCGAACCCATGCGATCATCGGCAACCTCGCCGCAGCTCTGGAAGCTGCCAAAGTCGCTTTTTCGATTGCGCGTGATGACACTGGCCCCGAAGGTGTTCGCAATAAGTCAGTGGCGCACGATGAGATCGGAAACGTCCTCGTTAAGCAGGGCAAACTACCTGACGCCCTCCAGCGATATGAAGACAGCCGCGAGATATTTGAGCGCCTCGCAAAGGCCGACCCCGGAAATGCAGGATGGCAAAGGGACCTCTCAGTGTCCCTCGACAAGGTCGCCGACGTCCTCGTTAAGCAGGGCAAACTACCTGACGCCCTCCAGCGATATGAAGACAGCCGCGAGATATTTGAGCGCCTCGCAAAGG
>JBCBUL010000006.1:0-126776 GCA_039818165.1 Pseudomonadota bacterium
GTTGCTCTTCGTCGACAATCAGCAAGCCCAGATTATTGAACTCGATTGACTTGGCGAGCAGTGCATGGGTGCCGACGACAACGTTCACAGTTCCAGATTTGACGCCAGCGCGCGTTTCAGATGCTTCCTTTGGAGTCACGAGCCGGGAAAGTTGACGCACTTCGAGCGGCCAGCCACTCAGCCGTTCTGAAAACGTATTGAAGTGCTGGCGCGCGAGGATAGTGGTCGGCGCGATAATCGCCACCTGCATCCCGGTCATCGCGGCAACGAAGGCCCCTCGCAAAGCTACTTCCGTCTTGCCAAAGCCGACATCTCCGCACACGAGACGGTCCATGGGACGTCCGGACCCCAGATCTCCTAGCACGTCTTCAATTGCGTGGAGTTGATCATCGGTTTCGGCATAGGGGAACCGCGCAGCAAACTCCTCATAGATGCCTTCACCAGCATCGGCGACTTCGCCTTTTCGCAGCATACGCTGGGCAGCGACCTCCATGAGCTCTGCCGCCATTTCGAGAATACGTTTCTTGGCTTTAGCCTTACGCGCTTGCCAACCCGCTCCACCCAGTTTGTCGATTGCCCCTGCAGCGTCTTCACTGCCGAAGCGGCTGATCAGATCAATATTTTCGACTGGAAGAAAAACGCGGTCACCGCCGGCATATTCCAGCTCGAGGCAATCATGGGGGGCGCCTGTGAGGTCCAGAGTTTTGAGCCCCGAATACCGCGCGACACCATGGTCCACATGCACAACAAGATCACCGACGGACAACGCGGCTGCCTCGGCGATGAAGTTAGCAGCCTTACGCTTGCGGCGGGGCGCGGCGAGACGATCGCCTAGAATGTCCGGCTCAGCAATAAATGCCGTATCGCCGAGCGTGAAACCGGATTCAATGGCGAGTTCGCTGACGGCAATTCCGGCTGAACGCGCTGCGGGTAGCGAGTAGGCGCGATCGAGATCTGGTAGGCCATGATCCTCAAAGACGTTCAGCAGCCTTTCGGCAGAACCATCCGACCAGGCAGCAAGGACAACCTTCTTTCCTTCAGCCCGAAGCGCTTTCGCGTGGGCCCCTGCGGCCTCAAAAACATTTTCGTCCAGCTTGGAGCGCTCAGGGGCAAAGTCCCGGCCGGCCACGCCGCCAAGGTTAGACTGCGCTGCCGTGGCATCGCCGGATGTAAACCGCGCGACGCGTCCGCCAGAAATCCTTTCACCCAATTCGCCTGGGTCCAGATATAGCGACTTCGGGCTTAGAATGCGTCCGCTCCGGGCATCCCCAGCGGCCTCGACTCTGGCATCGTAATAGTCTTGGGCCTGCGAAAGTCGTTCATGGGCAGACTCACTTGCGAGGTGCCCAAGACCAACGAAAGTAGAGTCCGAGAGATAATCGAAGATCGTTTCCAAGTGGTCGTGGAAGAGCGGCAGCCAGTTTTCTACGCCTTGCCGGCGGATCGATGCCCGTGCCGCTTCGTACATTGGATCACCCGAAGGCGGGCCAAACTGTTCAAGATACCGTTCGCGGAACCGGCTCAGCACGTCATCATTGAACAAAATCTCGCTGACCGGGGCAAAGGCAGCGCCCTGCAACTGCGCCGTGGAGCGCTGTGTCTCAGCATCGAAGCTTCGAAGCCCTTCTAGGAAGTCTCCGAAGAAGTCGAGGCGCAGGGGTTCGGCAGATGTGGGCGCGAAAATGTCGAGAATACCACCGCGAACGGCATACTCACCGCGCTCTCGAACGGTGGAGACGCGAACATACCCATTGACTGACAGATACTCCGTCAGCGCTTGCTGGGCGACTGGTTCTCCCACATTCACGGAGAAGCTGGCTGCGCGCATCAGTGCAGACGTGGGAACGCGCTGGACCAAGGACGCCGCCGTGGTGACTACGAGTGTGGGCTTTTGCACATCTGCCAGTCTCGAAAGCCTGGCGAGCGCGGCGCATCTGCGTGCGGCAGCCGCCGGTGATGGGCTCACCCTGTCATAGGGAAGCGTATCCCAAGCGGGTAAATGTATTCGATCCAAGCCAGGGTCAGAGAATTCCGCGATCCGAAGCGCAGTGACAGCTTGTTTGTCATCGCGCGCGACATACACCGCAACGCCGCCGGTGGATTGAACCATTTCGACCATTGCAAGGACGTCAGCGCCGAACGGCGCGCACGCTACAGTCTGTTGGCCCGAGATGCCGGACAGGAGCGCCGCAGGAGTCATGGAGAAAGCCGCTTTCTGGCGACCCGACAGGCCAGCCTCTTAACCAGGCTGGGCCTCGTAGCGGAATGCGATCAGTTGGTCCAGCACCGCGCTCTTATGGTTATCGGGCACGTCTTTTTGACCAATCAGCCATGCATAGACCTCCCAATCGGGCGTCGACAACAATCGCTCGAATTGATCGAGCTGATCAGCAGAAAACACTTCAATTCGCTCATCAGCAAACGAGCCCATTAAAAGATCCATTTCCCGAAACCCTCGGCGCCAAGCGCGAAAGCGGAGTTTTCGTTGGCGTTCTTTGAGGTCTTCGCTCATCGACATCGTCCTGTAGCTGCACGAGCAACATAGTTCACAGGAAAGCCGCTGCACACCCGATTGCAGACGATCGGGGCTGGCCCTAGTGTCGCGGGATGCGGGATGAGCGCTTGTTTCCCCTCTTTGAAAGCTTGGACCAGCTTCCAGGCATCGGCCCTAAGTCCCTGGAAGCCTATAAACGGCTCACGGGAACAGGGCTGATCTGGGATCTGTTGTTGCATTTGCCTGAGCGTTGGATGGATCGACGCGTCCGTGACACCTTCGATACGCTGGAAACCGGGGAAGTCGCGACCGTCCAGGGCGAAGTTCACAGCGTCAAAGCCCCTTACAATGCCAAAGCACCGACCCGCGTGGTTCTATATGACGGAACCGGTTTCCTCACACTGACCTTTTTTCGAGCTGATGGCCGCTGGCTTCAGGGGCAGTTTCCAGTTGGTAGCCAAAGGATCGTATCCGGCCGGGTGGATGATTTTAACGGGGAACGGCAGATAACCCATCCCGACTACATTCTCGACCCGGCGAAACCAGAGCGTCCGCCGGCCGTGGAGCCGATCTATGGCCTGACGGCAGGCTTGACGAACCGGAAGGTGCACGCGGCGGCGCAAAAGGCCCTCGAGCGCATACCGGCCGATCTCCCGGAATGGGGCGACAAACACCTCGTCGCGCAGAGAGGATGGTCCGATTTCAAACAGGCGCTGACGTGGCTGCATAGCCCGCAAGAGTATGACCTCCACGAAATAGAAAAGGCCCGAGAGCGGTTGGCATATGACGAAGCGCTTTCCAGAGAAGCGACGTTTGCATTGGCGCGGGCCGCTCGTACGAAACGAAAAGCACCCACGCTGCCCCTCGCTGGACCAGACCAGAGGCAAGTGGTCGATGCCCTGCCCTATGAGCCTACAGGTGCTCAGAAGCGCGCCGTCAATGAAATCGCGAAAGATATGGCAAGCGCCACTCCAATGAGACGCATGCTGCAGGGGGATGTGGGCGTCGGTAAAACACTCGTGGGCGCGCTGGCGGCAGTTCAGGCTGCCGCAGCCGGTCATCAAGCCGCGTTCATGGCGCCAACTGAAGTCCTTGCACGACAACAATTCTCAACATTGAGCGGGCTTCTCGGCTCTCACGGATATGAAGTCGCGTCTCTTACGGGCAGGGATAAGGGATCGGGCCGTCAATCAACGCTCATGGGCTTAGCAGATGGGTCAATTCAAATTGTTGCCGGCACGCACGCCCTGTTTCAGGAGACCGTACAATTTCAGAAGCTGGGCCTTGTGATCGTCGATGAGCAGCATCGGTTCGGTGTGGCAGATCGCCAACGCCTGCTAGAGAAGGCTATCAGTCCGCACATGCTGGTAATGAGTGCAACGCCGATCCCGCGGACGCTCGCCCAGGCCGTTCATGGCGACTTAGATGTGTCAATTCTCGATGAGAAGCCCGCGGGTCGCCAGCGTGTCCAAACGCGCGCTCTGCCAGATACTCGTATCGATGAAGTGATTACTGCTGTTGGCCGCGCCGTAGGGCGCGGGGAGCGCGCGTTCTGGATATGCCCCAAGGTTGACGTGGATGATGACGACGCATCGGCAGTGGCGCGCCACGCCGCGTTGAGCGATCAACTGTCCTGCCCGGTCGGCCTGGTCCATGGACGGCTCAAACCGGACGAAAAGGACGCCGCGCTGGAAGCCTTCCGGCTTGGCAAGACGGGTGTCCTCGTCGCAACAACGGTTGTTGAGGTCGGCGTGGACGTTCCGGAAGCCACGATCATGGTGATCGAGCGCGCCGAGGGATTTGGGCTCGCGCAACTACACCAGCTCAGAGGGCGCGTCGGGCGCGGAGACAAGGCTGCATATTGTCTTCTCATGTACCGCCCCCCATTGGGAGAAACGGCCACCAAACGTTTGGACACGTTACGCCAAACCGATGATGGCTTCGCAATCGCAGAGGCTGATTTTGAGCTTCGAGGACCAGGAGATGTTCTGGGGCTCAGGCAGGCTGGCGCAATCGATTACGCGATCATTGATCTAACCAAGGATGGTGACCTTCTTGGGATCGCCCGAAGCGATGCGAAAGCCGCCGTAGCTGAAGATGCCGACCTTACGGGTCCGCGCGGGCGGGCGCTCAGCCTGGCGAGGACCCTGTTTCAGCCAAAGGGGCTTCGTTCTGCGCCGGAGGAGTAAGCTTCTCTCGCTCACTGTCTTCCATTGGAAATTCATCGGGTACAACCAAACCAGCAGAAATGATCATCCGGGCGCCTTCCTCAACCGACATGGAAAGATGGATGATTTCGCTTTTGTGGAGGTACATTAGAAAGCCGGACGTGGGGTTTGGGGTCGTGGGCACGAAGACGCCGACAAACTCTTCAGAGAGGCTGGACTTGATTTCCCCCTTGGCTTTCGCCGTCAGAAAGCCAATGCACCACGTCCCTTTTTTGGGATACTCGACCAAAACCACTTCCTGGAAATTGTTCTGGTCGCTGGACGCCAGGAGGTCGAACAACTGCTTGAACGCATTGTAGATGTTGCTGACGACCGGAATGCGGCTCAGAATTCGGTCTGACAGTCTAAGCGCGGCGCGGCCGATCAGGTTCGTCGCTACTGCGCCAAGCATTGTCAGCAGGATCACCGCCACGAACACGCCAACACCCGGAATAGCGATGTTCGTATAGGTTTCTGGATCGAGTATCGGCGGCAGTAGCGGCTTTACCCGTTTATCGATCTCCCCGATCAGCCAGGAAACAATCCCGATCGAGATCGCAATGGGCGCTGCGATCACGACGCCCGCAAAAAAACGTCCTCTTAGCCAGCCAAAGATGGTTTGGCGTGGGAGGGATGTTGGCTCGAGCATCAGCCCGCCATCCTTGGGAGTCTTGGATTTTCGCTTGGCCATTTCCTGTCTCTGAGATGCCCTGTAAGTGTTGCGACTTGGCGAATTATACGTTCCGGGTAACTGTGGCGATAATGGGAAACACGCAAGAGATTGAAGCGGCTTTACAAAGACTTTGTCCGGAATTTCTTCCCGGCGGTGGTGACGTCGTTGGGCTGAAACGTCTCTCGGGTGGGGCCAGCCAGGAAACCTGGAGCTTTGATGTCGTGTCACAGCAAGGCAGACAAGCCCGCCTCATTCTGCGCCGTGCACCGGGCGGTGAAGCTAGTGCCCGTTCAAGCGCGGCGATTGGACTCGAGAAGGAGGCAGGACTCATACGTTTAGCCGGTAAGGCTGGAGTTCCTGTGCCTCAGATCACCCATGTCTGCCGGGGTGAGGATGGGCTTGGCGATGCCTATGTGATGGGGCGGCTTGAGGGAGAAACGATAGCGCCGAAAATTTTACGCTCAGATCAGTTCTCCACTTCCCGCGAACGCCTCGCGCGCCAATGTGGAACGGCTTTAGCCCGCATCCATGCTTTGAAGCTCGACAACTTGCCTGCCCTGCCCGTTAGCAATGGCCCCGACCAGATCGATCAGTACGAACAGATTTATCTGTCCTTCGATACGCCCAAGCCTGTTTTTGAAGTCGCCATGGCGTGGCTTCGCGCGAACCAACCGGCAGCACTGGCTGAGGTTCTTGTCCATGGCGACTTTCGCCTGGGCAATCTGATGGTGGATCCCGACGGTCTTGTTGGCGTCCTGGACTGGGAGCTGGCTCATGTGGGCGACCCCAGAGAAGATATCGCCTGGATTTGCATCAACTCCTGGCGGTTTGGACATGCCACCAAACGTGTAGGCGGCTTCGGAGAACTCGAAGACCTGTTGGGCGCATATATCGATGCCGGTGGATGCAAGATCTCGCCGAGCGAGATTGACTGGTGGGAGGTTCTCGGGAGCTTCAAATGGGGAGTTATGTGCATGATCATGTACGAGGCTTACCGAAGCGGCGCAGACCCGAGTGTCGAGCGCGCTGCAATCGGAAGACGGGTGTCGGAAACAGAAATCGATATTCTCAACCTATTGGAGCGCGTTTGATATGGCATCCAATCCAACCCATGCTGAACTCGTACAGGCTGTTCGCGACTTTATCGCCAACACGGCGCGTCCCGTTTTAACTGGACACGCGGCCTTCCATGCTCGCGTTGCAGAAAACGCCCTGGCCATTGTCGAACGTGAACTGATGGACGGGGAACGCGCAGACGCGGCTGCGATTAGGCGTTTGCAGGTATTGCTGGACAGCACTGAGAGCGATCGAGACGTGCTGGAGCGCCTGTTATGCACACAAATCCGTTCCGGCAAACTGTCTTGGAAATCTCCGGAATTGATGGCGCACCTGAAATCCAGCACTATCGATCAGGTGCGTATTGACCAACCAAAATATTCTGGCCTCGCGATCGCCACAGAGTCTGACTAAGCGCTTTCAATGCGCTTTTCTTTAGTCACTATCGCCTGCTTGTTCGGACTGTATTCCGCCGCCGTCTGGGGCATTCCCGCCTATCTTGCATCAGGAACTGTAGCCACTGCCGCATCTCCTGATTTCGCCAGTGATGAAGGGTGGCTCCTGCGCCCAGAGGCCCGAACCGATGCAGTTTGGGAGAACGGCTGGGCGCTTGACGTTATTGTCGTCCCAACGGTTCCCGATGTGCTCACCGGTCACGGCCTGCTTGCCACCCATAATGACACGATCCGAACGGCGATCCTAGCACAGCAGAATTCCGCGATAGAGCATCTGAAAGGCGACGGCGCGGTCTATATACCGGCGATACGCATGCCTTCTCCGTCTACAAAGAGCCCTGACTGGAGCACGGCACGCGGTGATCTGGTCGCAGCCCTCAACGAATATGCAAAGACCGACAACCGAGGACGTGCTGTTGCCTTTTTTGCCGATGGGAACTCGCTGGAGCTGTTAAACGACCTTCCGGGACTGTTGGAAGAAGCAGAGGCAATTGACCTTATTGATCGCACCGTATTGGTGGTGACCGCGTCTGAGGTCGATATCGCGTCGTTGAGCTTAACTGCTTTCCCAAATGCGCAGCACCACGCAATGGGACTCGCGCAGGTTCCAGCTACGGCAAACCGGTGGCTCGCATTGCCGCTTACAGCTACATATTATGTTGATCCTGCAGAAGATGACGCGGTTGGGTCAGCGCTCGATGGAGCGGTTTCGGCCTCGCTACAACGCGCCACCGATAACGCGCGAAAAACGGTAGAGCCCTTCGGGGGCTTCGAGATCGTTCGGGAGGCTCCGGTGAACAAACCCTGCGAAGCGGGTTTGCGGTGTCATCGCGACTAAGAGGCTTGGACGTCTGTTGAGCCGTCCCCGAGCATGGCAATAACCTGATCCCAGTGCGCCAGCGCATCAGAGTCGCCCAACGCTGCCACCTCTGCGGCCCTGAGAGTCGCAATCACTTCTGCATCTTCGCCGTACTGTTTTAACAATTGCGCTGCCGCCGCGACGGCACTTGCGCTGCTTCCTGCGTCTGACACGCGTATCTCCCTCAAGGTATTCGCATTTTTCCAAGCTGATTTCACCTCGGCCTGATCCAGCCTCTGAGGCGTTTCGTATCCCTACTAACGTTAAGTCTGCGGAGCCGTCTGGCCAGTGTCATCCCCCTCCCCTGTTATAATGTGGTTCCGCGAAGACTTGCGACTTGAGGACAATCCAGCCCTGAGCGCAGCAGTCGCAACGCGTGCTCCAGTCGTTTGCGTCTACGTTTATGAGAACAAGGAACGCGGACCGCGACCACTTGGCGGGGCGTCTAAATGGTGGCTCCACCAATCGCTGGCCGCTTTGACGAAGTCGATTGCGGACATTGGTGGTCAGCTCATTCTGCGCAGTGGCGACCCCGGAGACATTCTTCGATCTATTGCCAACGAAATCGGCGTATGCGCCGTATTTTGGAACCGTCGCTATGACGCCGATGGCATTGCAATCGATACGTCTTTAAAGGCCAGCCTGAAATCCGACGGTCTTGACGTTGTCAGTCACAATGGTCGCCTGCTCACCGAGCCGTGGGATGTAAAAACCGGCGGCGGTGGCTACTACAAAGTGTTCACGCCGTACTGGAAGTCGGTTCGGGCCAATTACAATGCACCAGAACATCTGGCTGCTCCGAGCGCTCTCGCAGATTTAGGTCTCGACGCCGAGCCATTGGAAAACTGGGATTTGCTCCCCACCAGCCCCAATTGGGCCGCAGAATTTCCCGACACCTGGAACCCCGGGGAGGCAGGGGCTAGTGCCAGGCTTACTCGGTGGCTTGATGGCCCCATCGATGCCTATGATGACGCCCGCAACCGACCCGATATCGAGATGTCCACATCGGGATTGTCTCCGCATCTCAGGTGGGGCGAGATCAGCCCGGTTGCGATCTGGCGAGCAGTGCGCGAGCGGATAGATAGAGGCCAGTTTGCCTCAGATGACGCGTCTGCCATGACGTTTCTCTCTGAGATCGTCTGGCGGGAATTCAGCTACGTCCTACTGTTCCACAATCCTGAACTGGCGACAGAAAACTACAATCATGATTTCCGCCACATGCCCTGGCGCGACAGCGATACCGATTATCGTCTTTGGTGCACAGGTCAGACAGGATTTCCAATTGTTGACGCCGGGATGCGCCAGCTTTGGTCCACAGGGTGGATGCATAACCGCGTCCGCATGATTGTCGGGTCTTTCCTGACGAAGCATCTGCTCTTGCCATGGCAAAAGGGCGAAGACTGGTTCTGGGACACGCTTTTGGACGCGGACCCGGCGTCCAATGCCGCCAGTTGGCAGTGGGTCGCCGGATCTGGCGCCGATGCAGCACCCTACTTCCGCGTCTTCAATCCGATCACGCAGGGCAGCAAGTTCGATGAAACCGGCGCTTATGTTCGCAAATGGTGCCCCGAGCTCGCGGGGCTGCCTTTGAAGTACCTCCACAGCCCCTGGGAAGCGCCCAAACGCGTGCTCGACGACGCAGGCGTGACTCTCGGAGAGGATTATCCAAACCCCATGATCGATCACAAGGACGGGCGTCAACGCGCCCTGGATGCCTACGACACGCTCAAAGAAAGGCGCATGGCCCAATGAAACGAATTGCGATTATCGGCTCGGGCATATCCGGTCTGGGAGCGGCCTATGCCCTTAAAGACCGAGCCGACGTCACGGTGTTTGAAGCCCGAAACCGCGCCGGGGGACACGCCCATACGGTACGTGTGGACTATGATGGAAAACCGATCGCCGTAGATGTAGGCTTCATCGTTTATAATGGACTAAATTACCCAAATCTCATTGGCTTTTTTGATGCGCTCGGCGTTGCCACCGAAGCAAGCGACATGAGTTTCGCCGTATCCAACCCAACGGGGTACGAGTGGGCTTCATCTGTGAAGGGCATTTTTGCCCAAAAGCGGAACCTCTTCCGCCCTGCATTCCACCGGTTCTGGCGGACCATCTTGAAGTTCAACGACATCGCCCGTTCTGAGTTGGCGCAAGGCAGCGTTAGCGATGTGTCCCTCGGCACGTGGCTTGACGCTCACGGCTTCAATGAAGACTTCAAACAAAACTATATCCTGCCCATGGCGGCCGCAATCTGGTCGACCCCAGAGCGCGGCGTGCTGGACTTTCCCGCAACGAGCTTTTTTCAATTCTTCGAAAACCACCGCCTGATGCACAAGGAACGCCCAAAGTGGCGAACCGTTTCCGGGGGGTCAAAATCCTATGTGTCCAAAGTGTCGGCGTTACTGGGCGATCGCATCAAGCTGGGCGCGCCGGTCAACCGGGTCTCGTCATTCGGAGATAAGTTAAGGGTCGACTATGGCGATGGAGCCAATGACCTTTTCGACGACGTGATCTTCGCATGTCACTCAAACCAGACCCAGGCGATTCTGGATCCCGAATATGACGAACAAAAATTCCTCTTGGGATCAGCGCGCTATCGCCCGAACACAGTTTACCTCCATCGAGATGCGAGCCTGATGCCGAAGCGCAAAGCGGCCTGGGCAAGTTGGAACGTGATGAAAGGCGCCGGAGAAGACATCACACTGACGTATTGGATGAACCGGCTGCAGAATCTACCAAACAGGTATCCCCTGTTTGTGACTCTCAACCCCGACACCCCACCCGCCAGCGAGACGGTGTTCTACAAGACGGTATTCGACCATCCCCAGTTTGACGCGCCGGCAGAAGCCGCCGTACGATCAATCAAGCGATTGCAAGGACAAGGTGGGATTTGGTTCGCAGGAGCATGGCTTGGTCACGGTTTCCACGAGGACGGACTGAAATCCGGCCTGAGCGTTGCGCTGTCGCTGGGCGGCACAGTTTCCTGGGAAACCGATACTGTGCGGACGTACGAAGCGCAGTCGGAGCGGCCTTCCATTCAACTGGTCAAGAAAGCCGGCCAGTGACTGCGGAACCCGCCCTCAAAATTCTGACCGGGCGCACGGTTCATGCTCGCTTTACGCCTTTCGAACAGCGTTTCTCTTACGGGTTGATGATGGTCGATATTGATATCGACCGCCTGCAAGACGCGGCCGAGCAATCCTCGTTGTTCGGGATTGATAGAGGACGCCTCTACAGCCTCAATATGAAAGAGCATGGTGGGCGCGGCGACCGCGATTTGCGTGGCTGGGCAGAAGACAAGTTGGCAAAGGCGGGCATAGATGCGCGCCAAAGTTCACTTCGGCTGATCACCTTCCCAAGGCACCTGTTCTATCGTTTCGCGCCATTGTCTGTCTGGTTTGCATCAAATAGCGACGGCGATCTCGAGGGTGTGATTTATGAGGTGAATAACACATTTGGTGAAAGCCACACCTATGTCGCCAGCGTTGCAGGAAGCGCCGACGTTAGCGAGGCCGAAAAGCGCTTCCACGTGTCCCCTTTCTTCGACGTCACCGGAAAGTACCGGTTCACACTAAACCGTACTGCAGAGCGGCTCTCACTGGTCATCGATAGCCTCGTCGATGGCGAGAGGACCCATATGGCGACCATCACAGCAAGAAGCGAAACTGCCACCAGCACGGCTTTCTTGAGGGCTGCCATCCACAAGCCCTTCAGCTCGATCGGCGTAACCATTGGTATCCATTGGGAAGCCTTGAAGGTTTGCCTGAAAGGCGCCGGATATCGATCAAAACCATCCCCACCTGACACTGGCTACACAATCACGAAGCCGGTGGAGAGTTGAGTACAGGACCCGCACGAATGACAGAGCATATACTCGCTTCCCGTCAGACCCTGACAAATCTGAAAGGCGTGCCCGCCGTATTCAGGGTTGGAGGCATGGCACTGTTGCGCGCCAAACGAGGCAACATTTCCTTTGAACTTCCAGACGGTCGCAAGGTTCGGTTTGACCATGGCCAGGACGGACCGAGCGCAGAGGTCGTGGTGCACGATTATGAGTTCGTACGCAGGGCACTTGCGGGTGGTGATGTGGGCTTTGCCGAGGCGTATATGGACGGGCAATGGTCTACACCCGACCTCACAGCGGTTCTGGAATTCTTTTCAGAGAATTTCGAAGCTGCAGGCCAATTGGCCGTGGGCGGATGGGTGATCAAGGTCCTCAATCGCTTGCGCCACGTTCTCAATCGAAATTCAAAGGCCCAGGCCAAGCGCAACATCATGGCCCACTATGATTTGGGCAATGATTTCTACGAAGCCTGGCTTGATCCGAGCATGACCTATTCGTCCGGGATGTTCGCATCGGAGAATACGTCTCTCGAACAGTCACAGGCTGCGAAGTACGAAGGCATCGTGGAACGCCTCCAAGCCGGGCCTGACTCTTCACTCCTTGAAATCGGATGTGGGTGGGGCGGTTTCGCTGAATACGCTGCCAAGCAGCGCGGTGCCAAAGTAACGTGCCTGACTATCTCAGAGGCCCAGGCTGAATATGCGCGCAATCGAATTTTCGAAGCAGGTTTGTCTGAGCGCGTGGACATCAGATTACAAGACTACCGGGACCACTCCGGCGCCTATGATGGCGTTGCATCGATAGAGATGTTTGAAGCGGTGGGTGAAAGCTACTGGCCCAGCTATTTTGCGAAGATCAGTGATGTTCTCAAATCAGGTGGGCGCGCCGCGCTGCAGATCATCACCATTCGGGACGAGCTGTTTGATGGATATCGCAATCGGGCAGACTTCATCCAACGTTACATTTTCCCGGGCGGCATGTTGCCCAGTGAATTGAAGCTTAAGGAACAGGTCGATATGGCGGGCCTAAGATATGACGGCACGCATTACTTCGGCCAGGATTACGCGCGAACGTTGAAAGAATGGTCACACCGGTTCAATTCCGCATGGCCAACCATCGAACCGCTTGGGTTTGACGATGCATTCCGCCGGATGTGGAACTTCTACCTGTCCTATTGCGAAGCCGGATTCCATAATGGCCGGATCAATGTTGGCCAGTTTGCGATTGCAAAACCCTAGGACTGGCGGGGCGTTGCGCCAATTTCTATCAAGAAAGCCTCAGCCTGTGCGCGCATGGCCTCGAGCTCGCCTGGGGCTTTCTCGTCGAGGTTCTTGAAGGTAAGGCCCATTCTCGGATTTCCACGAAGTTTTTCTTCGTTTCGTGCAAGGAAATCCCAATAGAGGTAGTTGAATGGGCAGGCTTTCTCACCCGTTTTGGCTTTGTGGTCGAACGCGCAGTTCGAGCAGAAGTCAGACATCTTGTTGATGTAGTTGGCGCTCGCAGCGTAGGGTTTCGACGCCATGATGCCGCCATCGGCGAAAATCGCCATCCCGTGAGTGTTGGGCAATTCCACCCACTCATATGCATCGTGGTATGCCACCAGATACCACTCATTGATTTCATCGGGATGTATGCCCGCCAACAGTGCGAAATTGCCGGTGACCATCAAGCGCTGGATATGGTGGCTGTATGCATATTTCCGGGTGTGCTCGATGGCCTCAGCCACACACGCCATGTCCGTCTCACCGGTCCAGTAGAAGTCTGGGAGCGAGCGCTGCGCGTTCAGGAAGTTCGTTTCCTTATAGGCAGGCATTTTGTACCAATAGAGCCCGCGAACATATTCGCGCCAACCGATGATCTGGCGAATGAACCCCTCTACGGCGTTCAGAGGGGCCAAGCCCTTGCGCCACGCCTCCTCTGCGCGTTGGCAAACGTCCAAAGGATCCAGGAGGCCGCAATTGAGGTACGCTGAGATCAGCGAGTGCCAAAGAAATGCCTCGCCCTTTGCCATGGCGTCCTGATAGTCACCAAAGCCCGATAAAATATCATCGATGAAATGGTCTCGCGCCTTTTCTGCATCATCGCGGGTAACGGCGTAGTCGAACCCATCAAGGGTCCCGAAGTGGTTACCAAAGCGGCTTTCGACCAATTCGATGACCTCATTTGTGATAGCATCTGTTTTGAAGAACAGTCTTAGGGGCGTGGACTTGGACTTAGGCAGCTTCTTCCGATTGTCCTGGTCATAATTCCATTCACCGCCAGCGGGAGCTTCACCGTCCATTAACAGGCCGGTTTGTCGTCGCATCTCGCGATAGAAATACTCCATGCGCAGCTGCTTTCGGCCATCCGCCCAGTCCGCAAATGCCTTCAGTGAAGACAGGAAGCGGTCGTCGTCGCGCAGGTCGACGTCGACACCTATCGTCCCTGACCACGTTTCCATATCCTCTGAGAGGCGCCACTCGCCGGGTTTGGTGACAATGATCCGGTCGAACCGGCCAGGAAACGTCTCAATCGTTTCTGCGACTTGCGCCTTTAGGCTGCCTGCGTTTTCAGCGTCATCCAGCTTGATGTACCGAACATCGTAACCAATGCCTCGAAGCTCATCGGCAAAGTGGCGCATGGCGGAGAACAGGAACGCGATCTTGCGTTTGTGATGGCGCACATAGGTGGCTTCATCGTGCACCTCAGCCATTAAGACAAGATCGACTGGCTCGGCATCGCTCAGACTAGATAAGTTTGGGCTCAGTTGATCCCCGAGGACGAGGCGGAGGGCCGCCATGCCTAATAAAGTTCGCGCAGGACGTACTCGATCGCCTGACCGCGGGCTTCAAAGGCCAGTTTGAGCCAGCGACCGTCATCATCATACCAGAGCGTCACGTCGATATCGCTGTCCATCAGGAATTTATTGGCTTCGATCTCCGCGCCTCCGGCCTCGATCACTTCGCGCCCAAGCGGCAGCACGGCCACATCTATCAGCTCGCCATTTTCTGCCGAGAGAAGTTGTGCGGCACGTGTCTGGTCTGCGTTCCAATGGCTTGCAGGTAGGATTTCGGGCGAAACCATTCCCTCGAACCCATCACCGGAGACAATGAGGCCGTCCTGTCCACGTGTCGCTGTAACATTCTCGCGCGTACCGTCGTCATTGACACGCCCTTCTAGCTCTACGAGCTGACCATCAACCCATGTTTCCGTCGCATCGAGCTGATATCTGAACAGTGTGATCGGACCGAGACCCGCCTTGAGGTCGACGTCGACGACAACCTCGAGTGCACCCTCGGAGCCCTCATTGAAGCGAACAATATGGCTGCCGAACTTGCTACCCTGTCGCAGAACGTCAAACGCAATCACATCGCCGGCCGTTGGCTCCCATGCCCCTGGACCGTCCAGGGGCGCAGTGTCGGCCAAGCTCTGACCAGAAGCCACAGCGCCGAAGGTAAGCGCCGCGATCAGTGCTTTTCGAAATGTCGTCATGTGAGCCTCCAGAAAGGCCGCTCCCCACGTGCTACGAAACAAATACAGGCTTCGTCACCACGAGCTGCGGGTTTGTGTGTCTCCCCGGGCGCCCCAAGTGCAATGTCACCGATATTGTAGACGTCACCATCAACATCCAGTGCGCCTTGCAGCACAACTGTAGCCTCTATCGCTGAGTGAGAGTGAACTGGTATCGTCTTGCCGGGCTCCAACCGCATAAAGTGAGACGACGGCAGCCCCGTTTTGGCCATGGCAGCGCCTGAGAGGCTGGCTTTCCACGTCAGCTTTGAGAGATCTACATTCAGAATGTCTTCCGCAGACCCTGTTGGTTTGCGCCGCCGACGCCTGTTAGACACACCAGCACTTGTCAGGCTCGAACTATCCCGCTCGAGCAACGCTCCGCCGACTACGCTCCACAAAATGGAACGATGCTGTCCGTCGGTGCTCAACTGAGCGTGCAGGTCAGCAGCCACGCTCAAACCACCCCCAAGGGCGCCAACGGCATGATCGAGCATGAATGCGTCATAAATATCGTTGTTCAACACTGGCCTCGCAAAGAATTGTAGCGATCTGAGAGTGTTACGCTGGGATTCAGCTTGTGGATCAGTCTGCGCGGCTTGTTTTGCAGTCGAGGCCCGACTAGCTTTACGCGGCTTCTGGAGAGTTCCCATGACCATATATTCGTCCGTTCTGGACGCCATCGGCAACACCCCCCTGATAAAGCTCAAACGCGCCTCTGAAGAAACGGGGTGTACGATCCTTGGGAAAGCGGAATTCCTGAATCCCGGACAGTCCGTAAAAGACCGCGCCGCACTCGGCATTATTCGGGATGCAGAAGAATCTGGCCGTGTGAAGCCCGGCGGGACCATTGTAGAGGGGACTGCTGGGAATACAGGTATAGGCCTGGCGTTGGTAGGTAATGCGCTCGGCTATCGAAGTGTCATTGTATTTCCGCGCACCCAAAGCCAGGAAAAGAAGGACGCTATCAAACTGCTTGGAGCAGAGTTGGTCGAGGTGGACGCGGTCCCGTATTCCAACCCCAACCACTATGCGCGGTACAGCGGCAAGCTGGCAGAGGAACTCAACGAAACTGAACCCAATGGCGCTATCTGGGCCAATCAGTTCGACAACACGGCGAACCGGAAAGCTCACTATGAAACGACGGGTCCGGAGATCTTTGATCAAACGGACGGAAAGGTGGACGGCTTCATTTGCGCGGTAGGGTCTGGCGGCACTCTGGCTGGCGTTGCCGAGGCGCTGCGGGAGCGAAATCCCGACATCAAGATCGGTTTGGCCGATCCTGGCGGAGCGTCTTTGTACAACTACTACGCCCACGGCGAGCTTAAATCTGAGGGCACTTCGATCACCGAAGGAATTGGTCAAAGCCGTATCACCGCCAACCTGGAAGGGCTTACGATAGACCACCCTTTCCGGCTGACCGACGATGTTGCCCTGAAAATCCTCTTTGACCTTGTTCGGGAAGAAGGTCTATGTTTGGGCGGCTCCGCCGGTATCAACATTGCGGGAGCAATTGAACTGGCAAAGGAGCTCGGGCCGGGCCACACCATCGTCACCATCCTGTGTGACTATGGGAACCGGTATCAGTCCAAACTCTTCAATCCTGAATTTCTACGGTCGAAGGACCTTCCTATCCCGAGCTGGATGGAGGGATCAGCGTGACCACTTCTGATGCAGGACCCCTGGTATCGGCAGCGTGGCTGAAGGCCAATCTGGAAGCCCCGGACCTTCGTGTGGTCGAAGCGACATGGTATCCGGCGTTCCAGGAGAATGCGGGAGACGCCAAAGAGGTGTATGCATCCGGGCATATTCCCGGCGCTGTTTTTTTCGATATCGACGAGATCAAAGACCCGTCATCGAGCCTCCCGCATATGCTGCCAGACACGATCTTGTTTTCATCGCGGGTTCGCAAGATGGGTATTGGCGACGGCAACAGGTTGGTCGTCTATGATCGCAACAAGTTCATGGCGTCGGCGCGAGTCTGGTGGATGTTGCGCGTCATGGGTGTGAAAGATGTCATGGTGCTCGATGGAGGGCTTGCCGCTTGGACCTCCGTGGGTGGTGAATTGGAAGACATGCCACCCGTTGCTGTGGAGCGTCACTTCACAGCGCGCCTGCGCAGCGACCTTGTGAAAAATAAAGATCAAGTCCAGTCGGCGCTTGGTGATGGCCTGACCCAGATTGTCGATGCGCGTCCGGCCGGTCGCTTCACCGGCGAAGCGCCTGAGCCGCGGGCAGACCTGAAATCTGGTCATATGCCAGGGGCGCGTAACGTTCCGGCTGGTTCCGTCATGAATGCCGATGGAACGATGAAATCGAAAGAACAGCTGTCTGAGCTCTTCGCTTTAGGCAATGGCCCGATCATCACAAGCTGCGGGTCCGGCGTGACGGCATCAACGCTTGCACTCGCCTTGGCTTGTATGGGACGGGAAGACGTTGCCGTTTATGACGGATCCTGGACTGAATGGGCCTCGACAGACGGATGCGCCATTGAAACCGGCACGGGCCGGTGACCGAACGCAAGCCGGCCACCCGGCTTATCCATGAGCGCCATCAAAGGCTGTCTCCTCCGACTGTGAATCCGCCAATTGAACGTGGGTCCACCGTACTGTTCGACGAACCGAACGATCTCTACACCGCCAAGCCGAGTTATGGGCGAATGGGCCTTACAGTGCACCGGGAACTGGAGGCGGCTTTAGCCGGGCTGGAAACTGCCAGTCATGTCCGACTGACGCCCAATGGCCTCGCTGCGTGCGCTTTGGCGATCGCCAGTGTTCTCGAAGCTGGAGACCATGCGCTCATCCAGGACAGTCTCTACGGCCCCACAAGGCGGTTCTGCGAGCGCCGCCTCAGGGCCATGGGAATTACTGTGACGCGCTTCAGTCCAAGAGCCACTCCGGATGATCTCGAACATCTCCGGAGGGACAATACGAAGGCGATTGTTCTAGAGTCTCCAGGATCTCTGACGTTCGAGCTGCCGGACACGCGTGCCATTGCCGACTATGCCAGGTCGTCTGATCTTGTTACAGTAATGGACAACACCTGGGGCGCTGGCGTTTTTCACAAACCCCTGGATCTGGGCATGGATATCTCCATCCAGGCTCTCACCAAATATGCCGTGGGTCATGCCGACGCCTTGGGGGGCGCGGTGATGACCCGCAATGAGAAGCTCGCCAATGCAATTGCGTCATGTAGCGAGGATTGGGGTATCTCTCTTGGACCTGACGATGCCTATCTTGCCTTGCGTGGGCTCAGGACGTTGGAAACCCGCTTGGCGCGGCATCAATCAACCGGCCTTGCGCTCGCCGAATGGCTATTGACGCATCCTGCCGTCGATACTGTGCTGCACCCCGCCCTGCCCCAGCATCCTGACCACGCCTTATGGAAGCGAGATTTTTCTGGAGCGTGCGGTCTTTTTGGCGTTGCGTTGAAACCGGTTTCAAAGACGCAAGTGCACGATATGCTCCGGCGATTGGAATTGTTTGGAATGGGCTTTTCGTGGGGTGGCTATGAAAGCCTGCTCATTCCTTGCGATCCCCAGCTCAACCGAAAGGCCACTAGCGAGCTACCCGACGGTCCACTGCTGCGCATTCACGCAGGCCTGGAAGACCCTGACGACCTCATCGAAGACCTCGGTGCGGCGTTCTCGGCGCTCACATGAAGGACTGAAACCGGATGATGGCGGGGACAATCAAGACCCCGAGCAGCACCGGAAAAACAAACAATATCAACGGAACGGTCATCTTGGCTGGTAACGCCATGGCTTTTTCCTCAGCCATGAGCATCCGGCGCTGCCGCATATCACTGGAAAATACTCGCAGGGTCTCGCCCAGGCTGGTGCCCATCTCTTCGGATTGCCTGAGCATCGTAGCCAACGACCCAGCCTCTTCCAGCCCAACCCGGTCTGCGAAAGCGCGCCACGCCGCCTTGCGAGAGCGACCCGCCCGCATCTCAAGCGCCAAGGTTTTCAGGTTGAGTGAGAGCTCTCGGTGACGTTTCTCAAGTTCCTCTGAGACCCGCAAAACGGCAGCATCCAGGCTCAGTCCGGCCTCCACGCACGCGACCAGAAGGTCCATCATATCCGGAAAGCCGTCAGAGCATTCGCGCTCTGCGCGCTCAATCCTCTTGTCGACCATGATGCTGGGCAATGCGAGCCCGAATATGGCGGCGAACCCCATGGCGAAATAGGGGAACCAACTGGGCACGCTGAAAGTCTCAATAAATGGCAGCGCCAAGAGGACCAGAAGCGGAAAGACAATCAGGCCCAAAAGCCTTGCACCATAGAACAGTGCAACTGCATTGGGATGGGTGTGGCGCGCTCTTAACAGTCGGAAGCGAATGGCCTTGGTTTCATCGGTGTTGTTCGGCAGGGCGCGCTTGGCAATCTCGCCAAGCGTGTCTGCCATCTGCGTGCCGGTGGATACCGACGCTTCTGCGGGTTGCAGCGCCCGCCGTTTGAACAGCCGAGACCCGATTTGCTCGTCGATACCCGCCGCTTTCGCGATGAAAAACAGACCCGGCGCTGCAACCAGAAGGGCGAGAGCAAAGAGTACACCGCCAAGGTTTGTTGAAGAGAGTATGTCCGCCATTGCTTAGAACCGAAAATTGATCATGCGGTTCATGATGACATTGCCGATCAGCATCCAGACGCCAAAGCCCACCATGCAGTATTTAAATAACTTTTCACCGGCTACGAGGCCATAAAACTCCGGCCTCAACAGGTGCACTGCCGACATCACCACAAAAGGGGCCGCCGTCAGAATAAGCGCCGATGCCCTGCCCTCGGCGGACGCAGCTTTGACCTTTAATCGCAGCGTCTGTCGCTCTCGCACGGTGCTGGCGTTTGTTTTGAGCAGATCACAGAGGTTTCCACCGGTGCGCTCTTGCAAACGAACGGTGGCGGCGAAGAGATCAATATCAGGGTCTCCGGCCCGGTTGGCCATTCGCTCAACTGCCTTGGTCAGTGAGAATCCATAGGCCATTTCATCTGCGGCCATGCCGAACTCAGTACCGATTGGATCAGGCATCTCGCGCGCAACCAGAGCGATCGCTCCGGGCACGGGGTGGCCTGCCTCCAGGCTGCGGACAACGATTTGAAGCGCGTCCGGCAATTGTTTTGCGAGAGCTTTTGCCCGGCTACCTGCGACGTACTTCAACACGAAGATCGGGGCGGTTAGTGCTACGAGTACACCCGCGAGTCCTGCGATCGGCAAGCTCGGAAATCGCCAATAGATCAGTCCACCAACAACCAGGCCGGCTACGATTGCACTTATGGCCCATTGGACGGGTCGGAACACTAGCCCAGATCGCAGAACCAAGCGGTTAAACCACTTTACCGCGAGCCTGAAATTTCCGTCTTCATCGAGAGCACGTTGACGGCGAAGTTCAACAATGAGTTCAGCAGTGCTTTCGGTCTTTTCCTTGAACTTCAGACGCCGATTCATGATGCGGCGCGTTTGGGCCTCTCCGAAAAGACCCGCGCACGCAAAGGCAAACAGGACGACTGCGCCGACGGCGATTACAACGCCAAAGCCGATTTGGGGTGTCAGCGCGCTGGCTTGGGGAAGGAAAGCCGAGAAGTCCATGGCGCTACAGCGCGTTTGCCGGGTCGAATATTGTGTCCGGCAGATGAACGCCGCGACGGTTCATCTCATCAAGGAATTTTGGACGAATACCCGTTGCTCGGAAGCTCCCATGAACCTTTCCATCATCATCTGTGTGACTGCGCTCAAAGCGGAATATCTCCTGCATCTGAACAATTCGCCCTTCCATGCCGGTAATCTCGGCAATGGAGATGACCTTCCGCGTGCCATCGGACATGCGTGTCGCCTGTACGATCAGATTAACGGCAGCTGCGATCTGTCCGCGAATGGCGTCTTCAGAGATCTTCAGACCACCCATCGCGACCATCTGTTCAAGGCGCGTAATGGCATCGCGCGGATTGTTGGCGTGAATGGTCGCCATGGAGCCTTCATGCCCCGTATTCATCGCCTGGAGCATATCAAAAGCTTCTTCGGAGCGGACTTCGCCGAGGATCACCCTATCGGGGCGCATACGAAGGGCATTTTTCACCAATTCGCGCTGTTTGATTTCACCCTTGCCTTCAATGTTTGGCGGGCGGGTTTCCATGCGGGCCACATGGGGCTGCATAAGCTGCAATTCGGCGGCGTCTTCGATCGTAATGAGACGTTCTTTGTGGCTTATCGAAGCTGAAAGTGCGTTGAGGAGCGTTGTTTTTCCAGATCCCGTGCCGCCGGAAATAATCGTGGAGGCACGGCAGCCAACCGCTCCAGAGATGAAGTCTGCCATCGCTTGGGGCATCGCGCCGAAACCAACGAGTTTATCGAGCGTCAGTGGGTTTTTCTTGAACTTACGAATGGACACCAAGGGGCCATCAATCGCCACCGGTGAAATGGCGGCGTTGACGCGGGAGCCATCGGCGAGACGCGCATCAACAAGTGGTTGGCATTCGTCCACGCGGCGCCCTACCCCGGCAACAATGCGGTTCACAATCCGAAGCAAATGGTCGTTGTCGGCAAACCGCACCGGTGCCAGTTCAAGTTCTCCGCTGCGCTCAATATAGACCTGCTGGGCACCATTGATCAGGATGTCCGCGATCGAGTCGTCTTTTAGAAGCGGTTCGATTGGCCCCAGGCCGGTCATTTCATCGAATACAGCGTCTGCGAACTCTGCCGTCTCCGCAGCCGAAAGGGCGAGCTCCTCGCTGCGGATGATTTCCTGAACGATCGTGCGCACCTGCCCGCGTAGCTGGTCTTCCTGAAGACGTTCGATGGCACTGAGATCGAGTTCATCGATCAATCGTGCGTGGATGCGAAGTTTGGCATCCAACATTTGCGCCTGGGGATCCACAACGGTCGGTTCGACGGGTGGTTCAACGCGCGGAGCCTCGGCGGCAACAACATCTGCCTCGAAGGTAGGTTCTTCGAGCTTTGGCGCGAGGGATGATGAGAACCGACCCATCATGCTGCTCGAGCCTCCTGCGCCTCATCGACTGCCAGGAGCGTTTGAGCGATATCCTCGACGTCTTTGACCAAAGCACTCTTTGGTTTCACCTGGGCGACAGGCATACCCAGATTCACTGCCATCCGAGCGTGTTCCCAGTCCGAACGCACCGTGTGGTCGACTTTCCGGTGAATTGCGCGTTCGGCCTTATCCAATGGAAAGCTGTGGCGGTGGGTCCGCTTCGCAAACATCCGATTGAGCAAAAGCCGGGACGGCGCACCTTGCCTCAAAACATCGGTTTCGCGGCAGAGTTCGCCTGCCGCATGGAGGCTCGGCACGGTCAGTTCGCTCACCACAACAACTTCATCGACTGCCGCGAGCACGGTATCGGTCCAGGGAGCGCGATGGCGCGGCACATCCACAATCACGTGGTCGAACATGGTGCAGGCGACATCGAGCAGTCTCAAGACTCCCTCTGGCTTGGCCATTTGCTCGGCATTGGGATTGCGAGGCGCCGCAAGGAGAAAGATCCCTTTCGCATGCTCAAACGCATAGGCGTTGAGAAGGCTGGCATCTATTCGTTCTGGAGCGCTCCCGAGGATGGACACATCCAGCTTTTTTTCAGCATCGAGATATGACGCGCTCATCCCGTCTGTTAGATTGAGATCGACAACGCAGACTCTCCATGATGGCCGAACGCGCAATGCAGCGAATGCGAGTTCGGTCGCCAAGGTAGTCACGCCGGCACCACCAACGGCGCCACGCAGCGCCCAACAGCGGGCGCCCTTTCCTGCATCGTTTGACTGGTTGGAAGTCTGCAGGGCTTGGGACAGGCGTTCGCATGCCGCAATCACATCCGCAGGGCCAGCGTCGAGATTCAGGAGGTCGGAAGCGGCAAACCGGAACAGTGTGCGCACAGACTCCGTTGGCAAATCTCGCCCTATCAGCAGCATGGCGCAGTCCGGACGGCGAAGCGCATAAGCTTCCAAGAGGGCTTCCGCTCCTGGCGCTTGAAAGTCGATCACAATCATCCCGACTGGAAGGTCTTCCGTTGCCGGGGAAGTGACGACCGGTTTCAGAGACTGTGGCTGGATCCCAGCCGCGCTGAGTTGTACGCGCCTTGCGTCTGAAAGCAACGCATAAAGGGGAATGTCGGACCGGGCAGCGGGCATCATTGGCCGGGGCTCCCCGCCGGCTTCGGTTGACCGCCTCGCAGGGCTGCAACTGCGTTGGCCCCAGTGCTTCCCTGCCCACCATCGATTTCCTGATGATTGGGCCGATCGGCGTCCCGAACAGACTGGAGCTGGATGTTCTGCTCTGTAGCTGCGCCAAGGAGCCGGTCACCCTGATAATCGTGGTTCACGCACCCGGAAAGCGAGATCATGAGGATCGGTAGGCACGCAAGCTTCATAATCACTCTCATTGGTCTGCTCCCTCCACCAGTCGGCCCGATCCGGCAGCGACAGTGCGGCCCTCAAGGAAGATTTCTGCAGGCGTAGGCTCTTCAAACGCATCCAACGGGGTCGCGATATCGTTCACATGGGGCGCGGGCTGGACCAGCCGCGGCGTCACGATGATCACAAGTTCGGTTTCGCGGGTCTGGTAACGGCGCGATGAAAACAAGGCGCCAAGTATTGGGATGTCCGCTACCCACGGCGTATTGGCCGCATCAGTTTCGAAGCTGTCTTGCAGCAAGCCCGCGATGGCAAAGGCCTGACCGTCGCGGAGCTCCACCGTGGTCTGTGCCCGGCGAACGGACAGTGCCGGAACACTTACACCGGCGCTGCGTACACCGTTGCGTGTGTCGAGCGCGCTGACTTCCGGCGAAACTTCAAGATTGATCACACCATCACCGAGCACAGTTGGCAGAAACTCGAGCTGCACCCCGAACTGGCGAAACTGGATGGCCACATTGCCTTCGCCCGTGGCGACGGGGATTGGAATCTCACCGCCAGCCAGGAAGCTGGCTTTGTCACCCGACATGGAAATCAGGTTCGGGCGAGCCAACGTGCGGATCATCCCGCGGGACTCCAGCGCGCTCAGGGTTATGTCGATGTTTTCGGTGCCAACATTTGTAAAAGTCGCAACGGTCTTCCCTGCGAGCCCCGAGAGCAAACCGCCCGGCGTTTGTCCGGCAGCATCATTGGCGTCGAACTGATTGCCAAAACCAATCTCGCGAACGATATCGCGGCCCGCTTCCACAAAGCGGACTTCCAGCATCACTTGTTGGCTTTCGCGAATGGTCAGCCCATTTGCGACGCCGCCTGGAATATGGCGCTCGGCGACCTGGAGGATCATGTCCGCTGCCGCGGCCGTCGTCACTCGGCCATCCAGAAAGATGCCGTCATGGACGGGATATACTGTGATTTTCTCTCCAGGCAGCAGATTGTCGAGATCGCGGCGAAGGGCATCAAGCCCCATGGTGACATCGAGTGTGATCATCTCCACCAATTGACCTTCGTCGCCATACAGCAGGATCGTGGTGTCACCCGGCTGAAGACCGCGTACAAGGAAGGACCGGTCCGTGGTCACCATGGTTTCTGCAATGGAGGGGTCGGACAGTACAATCATCGAAAACGGTTGATCGGTCTGCACTACTGTTGACCGGCTTTTCTCAAGGGTCAGGACAGGGGCGCCGTCCTCGGCCTTCAGCTCGGTCCAGCCGTGAGCCTTTTGACCAAAAAGCAGGGCAATTAGTGCGATAGCTGCAGCTATGACGTGTCTCATTGTGCGGCCCCCTTCATCAGGTCGACCGGTGCCGGCTCCTCCTCTACGGGTGCTGTGACCGTCGCGATGTTGGCGCCATGCACGACGCGGACCTGGGTTGTCTCCGGGCGAGTCGCGGGCACAGGCGCGGCCCGGCGCACCGGCGCACGTCGGCGGGGCCTTGGTGAAGGCTGGGCCGCAACCGGTGTGACTTCCTCAGCGTCTTTTGTTTCTTCTGCTTCCTGGGCGTCGACTTCGGCTTGACCAATGAGGGCGAGACCAATCCGGCTCTCGCGGGCAGCCGCCGTAATCCGTTGGGCATCATCGGGTTTCAAAGCAAACGTCACGAGACTTGCGGGCACAGCACCTTCGACCGAGGCCCCCATGAACTGGTCGACGCCGAGAACCAGTACGTTCTCAACCAGAGGGCGCGCCCGGAAGGCGTCTGGTCCCGTTGCGCCGGGGACAGGGATGTATGCCATCATATCCACCCGGTCTCCGGGCAACACGAAACCCGCAACATTGGTAACGTTGGTTACGCTAATCGAGACGGCCCTGTATCCGGCAGGAATATCGCGAGACAGCATCCTGCGCGGCGGGGTGTCGGCAATCTTCGTCGCCAGCAATGGCTCTCCGGGCATCAGTTCGACCTGGGCAAAGCGAGGCTCACCATTGGCACTTCTGATATCCCGCATGGCCATAAGTGCGCCCTCGGGCACCAGGTCACTTGGCCAGTCCCGCGTTTCGACAGCCTCCGGCAAGACCGGTGCGCCCATCTCTACCGTTTCACTGACAACCAGGACAGAGACGGTCTGGACGGGAGCGGCTGCAGACACCTCGCGAACCGGGTTGGGTTCTACGGTTTCTGTTTTGGCCGGTTCCATACGCAGGACAAAAAACGCCAAAACGCCGAGAATAACGGACAGGCCGAGGCTGATCGCCGGGAGATACTTCATTTTCTTCGCCCCAATCGCGATTTCTTCGCAATGCTTGAGGTTCAGCCATAGCGCGAACGCGATAAACTGTGCTGAAGAGTATGACTTGAGTTGAACGCTGTGCGTCGACTAGCGGTTAACCATAGCTGTGAATCACATGATTGGCATGGCTGGCCAGAGGCAGACGATGGCCTATAAGCGACCCACAATGAAATCTCTCCTTCGATCTCCTTTAGTTACTGGCCTGCTCGGATACTTGATCTGGGCTTGGATGGCGCTGGTTGGCCGCACCGTTCGATGGACGGTTGAAGGCGTTCAACCTGCCAAGACGGCCTGGAACGGCGATCAGGGATTACTGGTCGCCGCCTGGCATGAGCAAATCCTGCTGCTTCCGTCGGGGTGGACCAAAGTGCTGAGCCAATGGACTCCCAGGCCGGGAGGGGTCTCGATGCTTGTGTCCTTGTCACGAGATGCCGAGCCGGTTGCCCGCGCACTCGATCATTTGGGTATAGGAACAATTCGAGGCTCAAAGGCCAATGCCAGAAAGAGGGACAAAGACAAAGGTGGCGTCCGGGCAATTGCAGAGGCGCTCAAACTTCTGAAATCAAATGGCGCGCTTTGTATCACGCCGGATGGCCCGCGCGGCCCGGCCCGCAATGTAAGCGAAGGCCCCTTATTGCTCGCCCAGCGCTCCGGTGCACAGGTGATGACCTATGCTTTGTGCGTCTCAAATCAGTCTAGACTGAAGAGTTGGGATCGTATGGTTGTGCCATGGCTTTTCGGGAGAGGCGCGATCGTCTTCGGAGAGCCAATAAACGTCGCCGGCATGTCGTCGGAGACGCTACGAAGTGCGCTTCAATCAAGTCTAGAAGCGGCGAATGCCCGCGCTGAATATCTTGTAAAGCCCAATCACGACGCCGCCCAAAGCATCAAGGATGCCGCATGAGTTTCGGCGCGTGGGCTTATGGCGTGGCAACGCGACTGCTCGCGCCATTTGTGCCCGTTCTCCTCTCGCGCCGTGCTCGGCTCGGCAAAGATGACCCAGCCCGCCTGAATGAGCGCCTTTCAAAGGATCTGCCAGCGCGGCCAGCCGGTCGTCTTGTCTGGATGCATGGAGCCAGCGTCGGCGAGTCCCAGATCCTCCTCGGACTGTCTGAAAAGATGTCCGCACGCGCGACAGATCTTTTTTTTCTGTTCACATCGCAAACGCTGACGTCTGCTCAACTTGTTGCCGGGCGCGGCAGCCCACGCACCCTGCATCAAATGGCACCTGTCGACACGCCGGGAGGCGCGCGCCGCTTCATAAGACATTGGAAGCCGGATCTTGCTGTATTTGCCGAAGGAGAGATTTGGCCAAACCTGATCCAGGTCACAAAACGCTCAAAGAGTCCCATGGCTTTGGTAAATGCGCGCATGACGCAGAACAGTCGGTCCTCCTGGGCGCGGTGGCCGGGGTTTTCCCGCCGTCTCTTCGGAGCCTTTGATCTCGTGCTCCCGGCCGATGAGGACACTCGTAATTCGATTGCCAAACTGTCTGGAAACCCCATTCCGCCGCCGATCAACCTGAAGCGGGGTCTACCGCCCCCTCCTGCAGACCAAACGCTGATAGACTCGCTTCGAGCAACATTTCTCCGGGGGCGAAAATGCCTGCTAGCGGCATCGACCCATGAGGGTGAGGAAGATTTGTTTCTAGATACCTGCTCCCAACTCCCAGACAACACCGCGCTCATTATAGCGCCGCGCCATCCCGACCGCGGCGAACACGTTGGAGAAGTGCTGGCCTCACGAGGTTTGTCATTCGCGCGCAGGAGCCAGGCAGAAGACGCCAATTCGAATATGAGGGTGTTACTCGCGGATACGATTGGCGAGATGGGCGTCTGGTACAGACTGGCAGATGCCGTTTTCCTCGGCGGGGCCAGCAAACCGGACATTGGCGGGCATAATCCTATCGAACCTTTGCAATTGGAAAGGCCCACAATCACAGGACCGCATGGGTACAATTTTGAAGACCTCTTCGATCAACTGAAGCAAGATGGATTGTTGGAAATCGCGACTTCATCTGAAGATCTGTCAACTTGGTTCAGAACCGTTCTGGATGGAACGAAGCGGTTGGACCCTGCTGCGTTGGACGCATTCAGGGAAAACGCTTCGCAGCCACTTGAAGACGTGGCCACTTCTCTCCTCGCGCTGATCCCAGATGCGGGTGCGCAATGAAACCACCGCACTTCTGGTCTGCGGGGCTCGATCCAAAGTCCCGTGAAGCGGCCCCTCTCACGCGCGCCCTGCTGACGCCTGTGGAATCTCTATACATCTGGGGCTTCAAGAGGCGGTGGAAAAAGGCGACGCCAGCTCCAGCGCCTATGCCGATTATCTGTATTGGAAATGTAACCGTGGGCGGCGTCGGCAAAACGCCCATCGTCGCCCTGATCCGTGAACGAGTTGGGGAAATGGGATATCGCGCCGCCAGTCTGTCTCGTGGGCATGGCGGTCGCCTTAAGGGACCGGTTAAAGTTGATCCGGTTGAGCACGGTGCCGGGGATGTGGGAGATGAGCCCCTCATGCTGGCTTGTTCGGGCGAGAGCTGGATTGGGCGGGACCGCGCCGCCACTGCCACCGCGATGGCGAATGCCGGCGTCGACGTGATTGTTATGGATGATGGTTTTCAAACGCCTTCCGTCAAAAAAACACTGAGCTTTCTCGTGATCGATGGGGAAGCTGGGTTTGGCAATGGCTATTGCTTGCCGAAAGGTCCGATGCGGGAGCCCTACAACACAGCAAATGAGCGAGCTGATCATAGGATCGTCACAGGTGACGCAAAGCGCTTGCCCGAAGCCCTGCTCAACGGAGCTTTCCGGGCACGACTGGTCCCGCGCGCCGGGGCGCCGGACGGTCCGCTTGTCGCTTTTGCCGGGATTGGCCGCCCAACCAAGGTCTTCGACAGTTTGAAGGCAGCTGGCGCTGACCTTCGTGATGGCGTCGGGTTTGGGGATCACTATGTATACAAGCAAAGCGACATCGACTTCCTTCGCAGACTTGCAAAGGATCACGGCGCTCGGCTCATCACGACCGAAAAAGACTATGTACGCCTCCCAGAAGACTGGCGTGAGGGCGTCTTGGCCTGGCCCGTCACGATGGATTTTGGCGACGACAAGGAAAGGCTGGACGAGGTCCTGCAGACAGCCATAGAAACTTTCTATCATGAAGCCTGACCCCGTCGGATACGTCCGCCCGAAGGACATCGATAATAGATCGACCTTCTGGCAACGCGTGCAGTGGCGGCTTGAGGCAATTGCGTGGGATTTGGTTTATTGGGCTCCGATGAAGGCGCTTGGCCCAGACCAGGCGTCGAATTTCGGTGGCTGGCTGTTTCGCAAGCTTGGCCCCCGGCTTTCCCAGCACAAAACAGCCCTCCGGAACATCGCCATGGCTTTTCCCGATTGGCCCGAAAGCAAAGTGCGCGATACGGCGCTGGCGGCTTGGGAAAGCGCAGGACGAACGGCAGGGGAACTGCCCCATCTGCCAAGGATCAATCCCTATGACGGTGACCGCGTGGAAGTGGTCGGCGCCCATCGGCTTGACGAGATCCGCGAAAGCGAAACCGGCGCGGTCATGGTGTCGGGCCATTTTGCCAACTGGGAAGTCATGGCAGCGGTGATTTGCAGGCGACCGGTCGACTGTCTCGTCACCTATCGCATGCTGAACAATCCCCACATCGACAGGCGGATCAATGCCGTGCGGCAAGCCTATGGCATTGGTGTTTTGGCACCCAAGGGGATGGGCACGCGCGAACTCATGCGCGCTCTTCAGGCGGGACGGGCCGTTGCGCTGATGAACGACCAGAAATTCAATACGGGTCTGGCCCTGCCCTTCCTCGGTCATGATGCGATGACCCAGCCCGGCCCCGCGCGCCTGGCCCAAAAATACAAGGTTCCTATCGTTCCTGTCTCCACGGTTCGGACAGGCCCTGCCCGGTTTCGCGTTACGATTCATGAGCCTATAGAGCAGGCCGAAACCGGGGACGCCGCCGCCGACCTCGAGAATACAGTTCGCAACATCAATGCGTTCCTGGAAGCGCGTGTAAAAGAGTATCCGGGGCAATGGTTCTGGCAGCATCGGCGCTGGCCCAAGGAGGCCTGGAAAGCCGCCGGTGTCGTTTAGCCTAGCACCAGCGGCCGCAGACCCGGCTGGGCGCGGCGGAATGGGCGAACTGTTGGGTGGGCGACCGGCCTATTACACTTCAGCTCGTGTTGAGATGCGCCGGCTCGGCAAAACAGCCGAATGCCACTGCCAAGCGCTTCCCACTCGCGGCGGGACGAGGCCCGAGAGCGAGTGGCGCCTGATTTGAGATCGTTATGCGTCGCCTTAGGCCAGACGTGACCTCTCCCAGAAGGGCGAGCGGAACGCTTGCTGAGAGATAGGGATTTCCCACATCCTGTGTCGCCACGTGAACGCACTTCGCACACCGCTCAAGCCGAGCATCCCACTCCGGAGCGTCCGGGTCGATCATGAAATGAATACGGATGCCGCCCCACCACGTGATATCAAAGGAAACGAGGCCCTGGCCATCATTTTCCTCGATATTGCGCGCAAGGGTGGCTGCGAATTTCCGCAGGTTCCAGAAGAAAACCGGCCAGAAGAACGGATGCACAATCTCGCGCCAGCGCAGGATGGGGGAACAGGTGTCCATAGCCGAAGTATATGTGCAGGCGCGAATGCGGTCGGATGAGAAGCCTCTTATCCCACCCAAAGCAATAAATATTGCTTTAGGCAGAACGCTTCACGGTAAGACTATCCCCCGGATAGGGCGGTGCCTTCTCCGCCTTGAACGGTTTGACGAGGATGCCGGCCACGCTTTCAAATCGGGGCGTGCCTGTACTGGGCAGGACCAGTGCCGTCAGCGCGCCGCCATGGATGCAGGCGGTGTCGAGCCCTGTGGCATTGGGGTAGCAGGCTGGGCCCTCGAGAAACGGTTGGTGACCGAAAAGAACATGGCCGAAGCGGCCATCATAACCTTCGGCCCAGAACGGGTCGCTTGGCCCCTCCTCCCCATAGGCGAGGAAGCGGCCATTAATTTGCGAGACATACCGCGTGCGCAAGATCTTGCGAAAGCTGCTGCGCGCCTTGCCTTGCAGAGCATCCGCCTGCTCGACCGTATCGGGAAAGGTGAACATGTCCGGAGGGATTCCGCCATGGACGATGAGAATGTTCCAGTCGGGCAGTCGGTGGAACGGCACGGCGGTCCGTAGGAAGTCGCGGTCCTTGCCGGAAAGCTTCTTGTCGAGGTCTCGCAATTCCCGGGACATCGTCGCCATGGCCTTCGCCACTTTAGGCCGCTTGGTCTTGTTGCGATGGTAGCGGCGGTGCTTGTCCTCATGGTTGCCCTCCACAAGAGTGATCTTGAAGGGCGAGGTCTCGTGGAGATGGCGCATGAACTGGACCACGCCCGCCGGATCCGGCCCCTTGTCGACCAGATCGCCAACAAAGATCAGGTGATCGCCCTCATTGAGGGCCAGCCGCTCCACCAGCGCCTCAACCGGGCCAAGGGCGCCGTGGACATCTCCAATGATGGCTGTTTTGGCAGACAGTGCCTACTCCGCGGCAACGCGCTTGTTCGGATGCGCTACGCCCTTAGCACCGCGTAGCATGCCCTCGCTGGACAGATCCTCGTCCAGATCGGGCCAGTGAATGCCGTAGCCAGCCCCTGCGATTTCCCAATTTGCGAGCTGTTCCGATGAAGCTCCAATCAGGTTTGGATACCAGGCGAGTGGGGTTGCAATGGTACGCCCGTCCATGAGGTCAACCACCAGCATATCATCCTCGAACCTCACATCTGTGATCCGAATGTCCGCACTAGGTCCCGAAATAGTCATACCATCCTGCAAGAAAATCGTCTCTGTTGTCAGCAACCATTCCTATAACACGGCGGAGCTCGTGCTGTCGAAAGCCAATGGACTTTGCCACGCTCAAATCGGCCAACCAGATCTTTGCCGTCTTGTCGTCCTTGTCGATATGAATGTGTGGGGGTTCGTTCGGCTCATGGCTGTAGAAGTAGAACCTATACCCATGGAGGCGCAGCAGATTTGGCACCAACCGCCCCTAAAGCGGAATATTATCGTGCTTCTTCGGTGGGTTCTTTACGTCCTTCGTCCGCAGCGTCCTTAGCGCCTTGATCACGCGCTTCCTCGTTGAGTGGGGGCGGATGATGTCGTCGATATAGCCCTTGCGCGCGGCCACATAGGGGTTTGCGAAATTCTCTTCATACTCGGCGGTGTGGGCGGCGATCTTCTCATCGTCGCCAATGTCCTTGCGGAAGATGATCTCCACAGCGCCCTTCGCGCCCATCACCGCGATCTCGGCGGTGGGCCAGGCATAGTTTACGTCCCCGCGCAGGTGCTTTGAGCTCATCACGTCATAGGCCCCGCCATAGGCCTTACGCGTGATCACCGTGACTTTGGGCACCGTGGCTTCGGTGAACGCAAAGAGCAGCTTGGCGCCGTGCTTGATGAGGCCGCCATACTCCTGCTTCGTGCCCGGCATGAAGCCCGGCACGTCCACAAAGGTGACGATGGGGATGTTGAAGCAGTCACAGAAGCGCACGAACCGCGCCGCCTTGCGCGAGGCATCAATGTCCAGCACACCGGCCAGCGTCATCGGTTGGTTTGCCACAAACCCAACTGTGGAGCCTTCCAGCCGGCCATAACCGCAGATGATATTGGCGCCGAAATCGGGGCTGATCTCGAAGAAGTCGCCTTCATCGGCGACTTTCTCGATCAGTTCGCGCATATCATACGGCGTATTGGGATTCTCAGGGATGAGCGTGTCCAGGCTCATCTCATCGCGCTCAGGCAGATCGAATGTCGGACGGACCGGCGGTTTCTCCTTATTGCTGAGCGGCAGGAAATCCACGAAGCGACGCATCTGGATCAGGGCTTCGATATCGTTCTCAAAAGCGCCGTCTACGACACCGGATTTCTTCGCATGGACAGAGGCTCCGCCCAGCGTCTCATGGGTGACTTCCTCATTGGTAACGGTCTTCACCACGTCAGGGCCCGTCACGTACATGTAGGAGGTGTCCTTCACCATGAAGATGAAGTCGGTCATGGCGGGGGAGTAGACATCGCCGCCAGCGCATGGGCCCATGATGACGCTGATCTGTGGGATGACGCCTGAAGAAAGAACATTCTCAACGAAAATATCAGCATAACCCGCCAGGCTGTCGACACCTTCCTGGATCCGCGCTCCGCCCGCATCAAAAATGCCGATCACCGGGGCGCCATTCTGGGCCGCAAACTTCTGCACTTTCACGATCTTCGCCGCGTGGGCCTTCGACAGCGAGCCGCCGAAAACGGTGAAATCCTTGGAGAAGACGTAAATCAAGCGACCATTGATGGTGCCTTGACCCGTCACGACGCCATCACCCGGCACCTTTTGGTCTGCCATGCCGAAATCGGCGCACTGGTGCTCCACGAACATGTCGTATTCTTCGAAGGACCCTTCATCGAGCAGCGCCTCGATGCGCTCGCGGGCCGTGAGTTTGCCCTTCGCATGCTGGCGCTCAATCCGGGCTTCTCCGCCACCCAGGCGCGCGCGTTCGCGGCGTGCTTCCAGTTGCTCGATTAGGTCTTGCATGGCCTGGCCCCGTTCTTCTCAATTCTGTATCTATTCACACTGATATGGGGTGGCAGCGGGGCTGGCAAGCTTGCCCCTAGGACGGGTCACCAAGCGCATCGAACCAGGCCCCCAATGCGACGGCTTCCTGTCGGCGTTCATCTTGTGCTGCCAGGGCTTCGGTGTCTTCGCCCCACTGCTCCGCCTGGAAACGCGCGTCAATGATTGACGCTTCAAACACATCGCTCGCGCTCGCCCTGCCCTGCTCCACGGCAAGCGCCAGAATGGCCGATCCAAACAGACCACAGCCATAGGCCAGGCCCGTCAGCCTGAAATCGTCAAGTGCAAGGGCATGGGTGCGGGCCGCTTCGAGCGATGCCGCTGGTTGAGGACTGGCGATGATACCCTCCACCGGAACCAAAAAGACGCTCAGTGTTTCCCCTGCCCAGTCACGAAAGGGCGTCCATGCAGCGTCCTGGAGGCCGCGCAATTCACTTGCGTTGGCGTCCAGATGGCATGTGAGGTCGGTCTCGCAAAACCGAACAATCTCCTCGGCAAGATCTGTACGCGTCCCGGGCGTGCGGTCTATGGCGACATTGGCGAGCCGGGTGAGATGCATGCGCGCGATGTCAACGGTTTCGCCCTGACGGTTCCATTCGCCGGCCATAGCGCCCGCAAGCGCGCGCGTTGGAACCGTCTGGTGACTTCGTGCGGGGGTTCGCACTGGCCGCCCATCAAGGCAGACCTGCCAACCACCGTCAGCCTCCACGGCTTCGGCGACCCTGTAGAATCGCTTCAGTTCGCCGCTCACAGAGCCGCACTCCGGGTCGCAAACTCGTCCAGACTGGTGTTCAAGGCCGTGAAGTCTTCCACAATTTCATGGGGGTCAACGGCTTCGAGTTCATGGCGCGCGCCAAAGCCCCAGGTGACCGCAATTGTGTGGACGCCCGCGGCCCGGCCCATGGAAATGTCGTGGATGGCATCGCCAATCATGAGCGATTGATGGGGCTCGGCGCCCATCTTCTTCATCGCTTCAAGGCACATTGCTGGATGGGGCTTCCCGGGCCCGTCATCGGCGCAGTGGATCGTGTCAAAATACTGCTCAAGCGGATGCATTTCAAACAGGGCGCGAATGCCCCGATGGGATTTACCGGTCGCCATGGCGATCAGCCAGTTGTCATTCGCCAATCGCTCCAGCGTGTCGACGGCGCCAGCGTAGAGCGGCTCTTTGAAATCGGGATCTGTCCGGCGGGAGATGAAGGCTTCGCTGTAGGCGTTCGCAAGGGCTTTGACCTCTTCCGGTGTTACGCCCTCTGGGACAAGCTGGGCACAGGCTTCTTGCAGGCCCAATCCGACAATCTGGCGCGTGCGCTCATATCCCGGTGCTTCACGCCCGCAGGCCTCAAACGCGCGATCCATCGCCCAGCCGATCACCTCGCGGCTATCGACAAGAGTGCCGTCCATATCCCAAATCGCGAGTTTCAAAGTCATGCAGGCACCACATCAAAAGGGGCTGTTACGCGGGTTGCGCCTTGGCCAATGGGCTCGGTGCCATGCCACAGATAGGACGGAAAGAGAACCAGCATCCCAGGCTTTGGCTGCACCCATTTCAGGGGCGACAAAGCCGGGTCAGTTTCAAATGGCGGTTCGCCGAACTTAATCCAGCCGGCTCGGCTTAGTTCTGTCTCTGGAACGCTCACGTAGTATGCTGAGGAAATCCACCCTTCCGGATGCACGTGATTCACGTGATGTCCGCCGGCCTTTAATCGTACAGACCAACATCCCCGGATGCGGAAACCACCTGAGTTGCGCCCCGTGAGTGGGTGACCAGGAGCGGTCCCGATATCCTGCAAGTAGGCTGCAATCGGCCCTTTGAGGGCTTGGATGTAGGCTCTGACGGCGCGCCCCTCCATTGCAAGCAAGTCCTGTGCGGTCTGACTGCCTCCTCGCAAGGATTGGTTAAGCGGATGGCGCGCAAAAGGGTAATGGGTATTCAGGTCTTGAAGCAGCGCCGCATTGAATTCAGGCAGAGACTTATAGCCATACGGGACCGGCAGGTCATAGACCCTCACATGGCGGTCCATATCTACGAGGTGCTCGAAACGCAGATCACCCAGAAGTCGTAGCGCTGTCGTCTCGTGGGCAATCCAATGCTGGTTGTCCGGCTGGCTTTGGCGCAACGGGGCAATTGCCTCCAAAGCGCCCTGACCATCACCACACATCAGGCATCCGGCAGCCACGGCATCGATCACGCCTGCATCATAGGGCTCACTGAGTTGAGCCTGGCGGGCCGCATCCAGGCTTCCGCGCCTATCGCCCGTTTGCCGCAAATGCTGAGCACGCAGAGTGAGGGCTTCTGCAGATGTGCGATAGTCCTGCGCGAGCGCCTGCCAGGCCGCCTCCGCTGCACCATAGTCCTCGGACTCGATCCAGAGCCCGTAGGCGAAAACGCTCAATGGTCCTCTGGCGCCCCGAAGCCTGTCCCGGAAACGATCAAGGTCTCCTTCCATCCAATCGATATTGGACAGGGACCGGAGCGTCATGGGCGTTGGGCGAAGGTCGTGTGCGACCTGAAAATACTGCCGCGCCTCACTTGCCTCAGACATCTCCATACAGCAGCGAGCGAGCATGTAATTGGCTTCAGCGCGGTGCTTTCCTGCTGCAATCATGCGCTGAAAATGGCCTTTTGCCAGCGCTGGCTGTCCGCTCTCAAGCAATGCCATCGCATAGTAGTAGACCGCGCTCCAATTGGTTGGTTGCGCCGCCACTATAGGCTTTAACACGGCTGCACTTTCTGCCCAGCGGCCTTGGCCTCGCAGGGCTTTTGCCTGCTCTAAAACCTGTGTCGTCAAGCGAAGGGCTCCAGCAACGATTCGCCAGCCTCAACTTCCAGGAACCCCAGAGCGCCGAACGTCTCCAAAATATGGAGTGGCAAAGGCGCCTGGATCTCGATATCGGGACCGCGCTCCTTGGGCACAATGATGCCGCGCGCGTGCAAGTGAAGCCCCTGACCGACACCCCCGGGAACCTCGCGCTCGGTCTGGTATTTGGGATCGCCGAGAATGGCCGTTCCAAGTTCTTGCAGGTGAAATCGGATCTGATGGGTTCGCCCTGTGACCGGTTTACAGGCGACCCATGCTGCCTTTTGGCCAGCCGTGGAGATTGTTGCGTAGTCTGTTATGGCATGGCGTGCGCCTTGTTGGCCTTGGCGGCCCGGCACCATCTTTTCTTTTGCGTCACCGGGGCCTGTCCCCTTCGCCATCCAGCTTCGAAGTTGCCCTGCCCGGGGATTGGGAACACCGATCGTGATGGCCCAATACACCTTGTCCATATCGCGCGAGCGAAAAAGCTCGCCCAACTCAGCTGCCGCCCTTGGATGGCGAGCCAGTACGAGCACGCCGGACGTATCGCGGTCGAGCCGGTGAACGAGCTTTGGGCGCATATCATCTTCAGCGAGCGCACCGAGCATTCCATCGATATGGCGCCCCTGCTTAGTACCACCCTGAACAGCAATTCCGGCAGGCTTGTTCAGCGCGATCAGATCATCGTCTTGATAAAGGACTAGATTGCGGATGAAGGCTGCTTCGCGTGCGCTGACCGATTGGGGTTTTGTAGGCGCATCTGAACCGCCGCCGCGATACTCATCGGCGCTGAAGGGCGGAAGGCGGACCTCCATGCCGGCTTCCAGGCGCGTATTTGCCTTTGCGCGCGCGCCATCAACGCGTACCTGGCCCGTGCGCAGCAATTTCTCGACCTGCCCTTGGCTGATCTGGACCCGGCGTTTGATCCAGCGATCAAGCCGGGTGCCAGACTCCTTGTCCGATACGGTTTCGAGGACGACGCCACTGCTCATGCCAGTATCCGTTTTGCCAGAGAAAAGGCGATCAGTAACGCCACCACGGCACCCACAACTGAGGTCAAGGCATAGGCTGCGCCTTTCATTGGCTGGCCGGAGTTGATCATGTGAACCACTTCAAGTGAGAAGGCCGAAAAGGTGGTGAAGCCCCCAAACAACCCCACACCCAGCACCAAGTAGAGCGTATTTGTCGTCTCATTCTGAACACGCAGCGTTAGCCACGCCATGAGCACACCCATCAAGGCGCTGCCCAACACGTTTACAAACAGTGTGGCGTAAAGACCGGGCGCCTGGCTGACCCGGGCTGTCGCCTGCCCGGCGCCGTATCTCAGGCTCGCGCCCAATGCCCCACCAAGGGCCACAAGAAGATATCCATTCATGGGCCGTCCTTATCCGGAACCTGGCGGTTCGAAAACCGAGCAATCCAGTCCATGGTGCCCTGCAATGTCGCAAAACACTTTCGGCAAGGGGGCTCTAAGGGTGATCTGCGCATCGTGTCGAGGGTGGGTAAGCTCAATACTCGCCGCGTGCAGACAAAGCCTGGAGGCTGGGGCGCCATTATAGAGCGTGTCACCCAGGATGGGACATCCATGGTGAGCCAAGTGCACACGAAGCTGGTGCATTCGGCCCGTCTCGGGGCGCAGTTCGATGAGCGCGACATCTCCCAACCGCGATGGAATTGTCCACCGCGTTAGGGCTCTTTTCCCATCGGGCCTCCCCGCGACGATACGGCTACGTCCAGCTTCGTCTATACGCGCAATTGGATCGTTGAATGCGCCAGATCTTCTGTTGGGAAGATGACCTGCGATAATCGCCCAGTAAACCTTGCGCGCTTTTCGGTGCTCCAGGCTTTTCGACAAGGAGGCTGCGTCCGGGTGCGTGCGCCCGGCTAGAATGATCCCACTGGTGCCGACATCTAACCGGTGAACCAAGCGCGGTCGTTTGCCATTGGATTTTGCAAACGTCCAAAGCAAATGATCGAGATTGCGTGCACGGTTCCCACGGACCTGACTGGGCAACCCAGACGGCTTATTAAACGCCAAAATGGCTTCGTCTTCGTGCACCAACAGGTCGCGAACATAGTCCTTCTCGTGCTGGGAGAGGTGGGGAATGGTGCGGTTGCGGGTCACAACTGGCTCGCCAATAGCCGCGACAGAGTTCTCCTCGATCCATCAACCGGCACACCCAGCGCGCGATAGTGGGCCAAAAAGATCACAGCGATACTCAGCGCCCACCCCATACCCCGGAGCCATTCGTCGGCGTTTGGCTTCAATACTTCTCTGAAACGATCACGGACCTGCGCATCCATAAGCGTCCATGCCGCCGCAAGATCGCACGCACCGTCGCCAACGCCCGCAAGTCCCCAATCGATTACGGCGACCAGTTTTCCTTCGCGCACCAGGAGGTTTCCGCCATGCAGGTCCCCATGAAGCCAGACGGGTTCGTGCTCGCAGCGGGCATCCAAGGCTGCCTGCCAAATGCTCAGTAAGTCGCGCGCTCCATATTCATCCGAAAGCGTATCAATGGCAGTCCGCGTCAGTACATCCCGTTCGGATAGCGGGACGCCGCGGTGATGGTTTTGAGAGCTGCTAGCAAAGGTAAGATCGGGCGTTTCTTGTCGGAGGGCCAAGATAAAGCTCGCCAGCCCCTCAGCATCTTCGGCTGACAGATCTGCGGCGCTAGCCGCCTCGCCTTCTATCCAATCGAATACGCTCCACTGCCAGGGATAATTCGCGTCAGGCTCGCCCAAAGCTCGCGGTCTAGGGACGTCCAGAGGTAGTTTTCCCAAAGCACCGAGTATCGCCACTTCGCGAGGGGCTGTTTGCGCCGCCCACTCTACACGCGGAAAACGAAGGGTGAGCTCGTCGCCAAGCCGGAAAATCGAATTGTCAGAGCCCGATATCGAGAGCGGCTTGATTGGTAGATCAGCCCACTTCGGAAACTGAGCATCGACCAAACGACGAGCCATGTTTGTATCCGGTGGGGTCACGGTCTGCGGTCTTTTCGAGTCTGGGCCCAAGCGTCCAGACGCGCCTTGATTGGCGCTTCCCTGCCCTCACCCTTTGGCGCGTAATAGACTTCGCGGTCCATACCGTCTGGGAAATAGGATTGACCCGAAAAGCCCCCTTCAGCGTCGTGATCGTACTGATAACCAGCGCCATACCCCTCTGACTTCATAAAGTCTGTTGGCGCATTCAGGATGTGCTTAGGCGGCATCATAGATCCGGAACGCGCGGCCGCCTTTCGCGCGGCTTTGTAGGCGACATAGGCAGCATTCGACTTCGGCGCTGTGGCCAGATGAATCACGGCATGGGCAAGCGCAAGCTCGCCCTCGGGACTGCCCAGACGCTCATAAGTTCGCGCGGCCTCCCCGGCCACCATGAGCGCGGTCGGGTCCGCAAGGCCAATGTCTTCGCTGGCCATTCGAACCAACCTGCGCGAGAGGAAACGCGGGTCTTCGCCGCCCTCTAGCATACGTGCGAACCAATAGAGGGCCGCATCGGGATCTGATCCTCTCACCGATTTATGGAGCGCTGAGATCAGATTGTAGTGCTCCTCCCGGTCTTTGTCATAGGCCATGGCGCGCTTCTGAAAGGCGTCTGCCAAACCTTCCGGATCCAGAACAACGCCCTCTGGGATAAGCAAGTAGATTTGCTCAACCAAATTCAGAAGATAGCGTCCATCTCCATCGGCCATATCAACAAGGTGGTCGCGCGCCGCATCTGTCAGGCGCAGCGGCGCCTCCATTTGCTCTTCTGCACGGGTGATCAATTGTTGAAGCGCACCCGGACCAAGTCGTTTCAGGGTGAATACGGCACACCTGGACAACAGTGCGCTATTGATTTCAAAACTTGGGTTCTCTGTTGTTGCGCCGACCAGCGTCACCGTGCCGGCTTCGACGAACGGCAAAAAGCTATCCTGCTGTGCGCGGTTGAACCGATGAATCTCGTCCACGAACAGGAGCGTGCCCTGGCCGGTTCCCCGCCGCGCCTCAGCAGAGTCGAACGCAGCCCGCAGATCTTTAACACCGGAAAAAACCGCGCTGATGGATTCAAATGCCAGGTCCGTTTCCTGGGCCAAGAGTCGCGCGATCGTTGTCTTACCAACGCCGGGTGGTCCCCAAAGGATGAGAGACGTTAAACCGCCGGCAGTGAGCATGCGCGTCAGGGTTCCATCACTGCCCAGAAGATGGTCCTGGCCCACAACGTCGGACAAACGCTGGGGACGCAATCGATCGGCAAGGGGCCTTGGCGCCCCTTCATCCAATCCGGCCGAGGCAAACAGATCATTCGACATGGGACTGGTCTATCTCGCCTTCGCCATGCTGGCGAGCTTTACCCAGAATCAAAATGGGGCGACGAACTAGACAATGCCGCGATGGCCGAGTTTGGCCCGGCTATGCCCGACAGTTGATGCCGGATCACAGGCGTACCGTACCGCGAATGCGCCGACCATTGCGATCCACCTCAATCGCCCACTGGGTGCGTGGCAGTCCCAATTGCGCTTCCAGCGCGTCGAGATCGTCTACGTCTTGCCCATTCACCGTGAGGATTACATCACCTGGCCGGACCACGCGGCGTGCATAGGCATTGCGGAGGACGCGCGTGACGAGAATGCCCGTTTCAAACGGGTCGCGGCCAAGTTCTTCTGCCAGTCGTGGGCTAAGTTCAGCCACTTCTGCGCCGCTAAAGGGATGTGCACCCTGAAGAAGGATACGCTCCGCTTCTGTCGCACCGGGGGGCGGCGCAAGCGACGCGTAGACGGTGCGACGGTCGCCGCCGCGAATAATCTCCAGTTGCGCGCGCTCGCCCGGAGACTTCAGCGCCGCAAGGAACTTCAGGCCGCGCTCGTCGAACACTTCACGGTCATCGATGGAGACAATGAGATCGCCGCGGCGCAGACCAGCGGCATCGGCGGGACCTTCGTCATAGACTTCCGTAACTATCACCCCGACGGGGCGGTCCAGACCCTGGGACTGGGCCATATCGAAGGTGACCAACTCTCCTTTCAAGCCGAGCCATGGGCGTACGATCATGCCTTCATTTATTGCAGCATCGACGACGCGGCGGACCATTTCTGCCGGGATCGCGAAGCCAATCCCGTTCGAACCACCTGATCGTGAGAAGATAGCCGTGTTTACGCCGACAAGCTCGCCTTGTGTATTGATAAGCGCCCCGCCGGAATTGCCGGGATTTACGGCCGCGTCAGTCTGGAGAAAAAAGGCGTAGTCACTGACGCCCACATCCGTACGCGCCGTGGCGGAGATAATACCACTTGTTACGGTCTGACCGACCCCGAACGGGTTGCCAATGGCCAGAACGAGATCGCCCACGGCGAGATCGCGCGTGTCGGCAAATTCAAGCGTCGGAAGCGCTTCTTCGCCGGTCTCTATCCGGAGGACGGCCAAATCTGTTCGCTCGTCGGCGAGAACAAGCTGGGCGGTGTATTGGCGACGGTCAGAGAGGACCACAGTGAGCTCGGTGGCACCATCTATGACGTGATTGTTGGTGACGACCACGCCGTCACTGCCAACGACCACCCCCGACCCGAGAGAACTCGAGACCCGCTCATCGGGGATCCCGTTAAACTGGCGGAAGAAGGCTTCCCGGGCAGACCTGGCGGGGGTGGAAACCACGGTCTTAGTATAAATGTTGACGACCGCCGGTGAGGTTTCACGCACCAGCGGCGCGAAGGTCAGCGTGATCTCCCCCTGACTTGCAGGAACGCGTTCCGTCAGTTGGGCCGAGGCTTTGGATGGCACGAGCGGCAAAAGCGCGATCGTGACGAGGAGCAGCACAGCGGCGAGCGCCCCGTAAAAGAACTTCGTGATGTGTCGGGTCATTGCAGGCTGGGTAAGCATGGATTCGGGCAAGGTTGAGGCAGTTCTGCGCCGCCAGTCGGCACCGGCTGACATTTCGGTTATTCAGTCCGGATCTTCAAGGCGTGCAGCAGAGCGCGCAGACAGGGCTTCAAGATTGGCTTCATGATCCTGTCTGGAAATTCGGTATTGGGACAGGAATACGAGACTGACGGCCCAGAGCAGGAAAACAGAGGGCATATAGAATGCCCCAAGGTGAAAGACCGTTTCGCTGGGTACCTCGCCGGGGTCTGCGCCTTCAGGGAAATTGATAAGCGCCAATATCACGCTTGCCGACAAGAGCCCCACACCCTCCACGGACTTTCGAGAGAACGTCATGACGGCGAACAATAGCCCCTCTGAGCGTTGCCCGGAGCGGATCTCCGCCTCCTCCACAAGATCAGAGAACATCGATGTCGTTACTGCGTTCAAAGCGATGATGCACCCGTAATTGATCAAGGTGACTGATAGAATGGTGTAGTAGAGCGTGTCCGTTCCATTCGCAGGGAAAAGCCCGAACAGCCGAAGCGTCACCGGCCCTGTTGTCAGGAGTAGCGCCGTTCCCCCGAAAATCAGCGCCGCCCACCGCTTGCCGACACGCTTGGTCACGCGCGGGGCCATAAAAAACGCCAGCGCAGCCCCCACCAGGATGCTTGCGGTTATCGTTGAGCTCTGGGTCGTAGACAGTTCCCAGAAATAGGCCTGCACGTAGTAGATCAGCGACGCGCTCACACCGAATGCCGCGTAGCTGGAGAGTTGTGAGGCGAAGAGGGCACCGAGGGAGGGGCTTTTAAGCGTAAGCCAGACCTGAGCCATGGACGCCCGCAGCGACTTTGGGACAATCGCAGCCGAATGCATATGCGGAATGAAGTGGCGCGTACTGATCACGCAAACCGCTATTGATCCCATAATGGCCAGCGCCGCGACCAAACCATAGTCACCGAAGCCCTCCGCGTCCGTGAAGGCGCTTTGGCCCTCTTCAGCTTGAAGGATGAAGCGCAGCGTCGTTGCGGCCATGATGACGCCACCGATATAGATGACGACGGCACGCAGTGTCAGAAGGCTGGTTCGTTCATCATAGTCTTGTGTCAGCTCAGCATTCATGGCGGTGCATGGCACCTCGAACAGAGTGATCAACAAGCGGACGCCAACCGCACAGGCAACAAGATACCAGAAGAGCTGGCCCTGGCTTATATCGTCAGGCGGGTTCCAGAGGGCCCAATAGACAACTCCCACCGGCAGGATCGCAGCGAGCATGTAGGGATGGCGCCTGCCAAGCGGGCTCTTCGTTTTGTCGGAGATGTAACCCACTACAGGGTCACTAAAGGCATCCAGCAGGAATGCGAGTAAAAGCGCCAGGCCAACCTGCTCCGGCGGCAAGCCGAAGGCCTGACTGTAGCAAAACATCAGGAAATAGCTGAAGCCATTGCCCTTAACGCCATAGGCGACACCGCCTGCTGCATAGCCGAGTTTTGTCGGCCAACCGAGACGGGGACGCTCGGTCAACGCCTCAGAGCCCCAGCACCATCTTCGCCATGATGTTTCGCTGGATCTCGTTGGACCCCGCATAGATCGATGTCTTGCGGTAGTTGAAGTAACTCGGCGCGACGGGAAGCGCGTATTCAGGTGCTGGCAAGGCCTGATTGGCGCCTTCTCGCAGGTGCGCCCAGGTGTCCTGAACAAAGGGCTGTGCATATGCGCCAACGGCTTCAAGCGTCAGCTCGCTAATCGCTTGCTGGGCTTCAGAGCCCGCGCATTTCAGCATGGAGCTTTCTGGACCAACCGCCTCCCCTGCGCTCAGCGCCGAGAAAATCCGCAACTCTGTTGCATTCAGCGCCTCAATCCGCATTTCCATATCAGCGACTTTGCGCGCAAAGTCGGATGACTTCATCAGTACTTCGCCATCTTCCTGCTCGACGCTGGCAATCTGTTTCGTCTTGCTCAGCATCTTTTTCAATCCGGGCGCATAGGCGTTGCCACGCTCAAACTGAAGCAGGTACTTGGCGTAGGTCCAACCTTTGTTTTCTTCCCCGATCAGGCTTTCTGCAATCGGAACCCGCACATCCTCGAAGAAGACTTGATTGATCTCCTGCTCGCCATCCAGCGGGCCGTCCAAAGTCGGCAAAGAAGAAACGGAAATACCCGGCAGATCCATCGGGAACACGATGAAGGAGATGCCTTCCTGCGGCTTACCTTCTTTTGAGGTGCGAACGAGACAGAAAATCCAGTCGGCATGCTGGGCCAGCGTAGTCCAGATCTTCGATCCGTTGAGTACATACTCATCGCCATCGCGCACAGCGCTCATCTGCAGACTCGCAAGGTCTGAACCGGCCCCCGGCTCGCTATACCCCTGACACCACCACCGTTCGGAACTCAGAATCTTTGGAAGGTGCTCTGCTTTTTGGGCCTCATTTCCAAACGCCATGATCACCGGTGCCACCATGGAAACACCCATGGGCACAACAGGTGGCGTACCGGCGGCGGCCAGTTCCATGTGCAGAATGTATTTTTCTGTCGTGGTGAGGCCGGGCCCGCCATATTCCGCCGGCCAGTTCGGCGCGATGAACCCGCCATCGTAGAGGCGCTTCTGCCAGGTCAGCTGACCGTCACGGTCGAGATACCCATTCTTCGAAAGGGCCATCTTCTGGCGCAGGTCTTCGGTATAGTTCTCATCGATCCACGCACGCACATTGTTTTGAAACGCACGGTCTTCGGGGCTGAAAGCGAGATCCATGGCAAGCGCTCCTACTCGACCATATCGAAGTATTGAATATCAGGCGCACCGGCCAGCAGCGGACCGAGTTTGGGGCCCGCCTCGGCAAAATACGGCGTCTTGCCATGGGCCGCCAGCGCCTCCTTGGAAGCGTACTCCTCCATGAAGATGTAAACGCCCTCTTCCTTCTGGGACTTGTAGAGCTGGTATGTCAGCGTGCCAGGTTCATTGGCTTTCACCTTAGCCATCAGGTCTTTCGCGAGCGCCTCGAACTCGGCGTGCTTGCCATCCGCAATTGTCAGCTTTGCTACGACACCAATCATGCCGACTCCTCCCAATTTGTGTTGTGTTTGCGCCAGTTTATGGAGCCCGGCGCCAACGGCAAGGCTTACCCGGCGTTATTTGATCTCCGTAAGGCTGTTGCCTCGACCTCAAATCGCATTTCCGGCCGCATGAGACCGGCAGTCACCAGAGTGGCAGCGGGGCGAACGTCGCCAAGGGCAGACCGAAGAACGGGCCCGAGCGCGGCAACATCGGCCCGGTCGGGCAGAGTATATTGCACCCGAACAATATCAGCCATGGCGAACCCCGCATCATCCAGGACCGACGCAAGCGTGGTGAAACAGTTGCGCGCCTGGGCTTCGATGCCTTCGGGAAGGGTCATTGTTGCGTAGTCATATCCAGTAATGCCCGAGACGAAGCACCAGTCGCCCTGAACAATAGCGCGGCTATAGGCCATTTCAGCTTCGAACGAGGAACCGGTTGTGATGCGCTTGCGATCATCTGACATGGCGATGACTTCTCCTGTCTTCTCGGTGAAGTGGATATCACGTCGCCAGAAAAAAGCCCGACCAAATCAGGCCGGGCTTCCACTGGATTCCAATGAGCGGGAAAGCTACTCGGCGGCTGCGGGCAGATCGACTGCGCTAAGGTTCGTGTAGCGCTTCATGTGATGATCGACATTGCCGAACTCGCTATCAATCATTGTGAGGCGCTTGAAGTAGTGCCCCACCGCCAATTCTTCCGTCATGCCCATACCGCCGTGAATCTGCACGGCTTCCTGGCCCACAAAGCGGCCGGCTTGACCGATGCGCACCTTGGCGGCCGAGACCGCTTTCTTACGCTCGACTTCGTCTTCATCAAGCTTGAGCGTTGCCATGTAAGTCATGGAAATTGACTGCTCATGCTCCATGAACATGTCGACCATCCGGTGTTGCAGCACCTGGAACTTGCCGATGGGCGTTCCAAACTGTTTGCGTTGGCGCGAATACTCAACTGTCATTGTGTGTGCCACGCCCATCACGCCGCACGCTTCTGCACAGGTGGCCGCAATCGCTTCATCAGCCACGCGCTCAATCAGAGGCAGCGCCCCATCGACATCGCCGAGAACATGCTCTGCTCCGACTGAGACGTTCTCGAAATACACTTCGGACGCGCGCCGACCATCCACGGTCGGATAGTCGCGCGTAGTCACGCCTGCAGTATCCTTGGGAACGATGAAGGCTGAAACGCCGCCATGGTCGCGTCGATCTCCAGCCGTGCGGGCGGTGACAACGAAATGGGTGGCCCATGGCGCGCCGATAACAATGGCCTTGTGACCGTTAATGACATACCCGGTCCCGTCGGCTTTGGCGGTTGTCTGAATGTCTGACAGGTTGAAGCGCCCGCGCGGTTCTGCCCAGGCAAAGGCGAAGACCTGCTCGCCGGACATGATGCCCATCAGGTGGTTCTCTTTCTGCGCAGCATTGCCAGCATGCTTCAGGAAGCCGCCGCCACACACAACACTTGGAATGTAGGGTTCGACCACGAGGCCTTTGCCGAATTCTTCCATCACCACCATGGCGTCGATCGGTCCGCCACCGAGGCCACCATCTTCTTCGCTGAATGGCGCCATGAGCAAGCCAAGCTCAGCGAACTGCGCCCACATCTCCGCGCGCCAGCCGGTTTCACTCGCCACCACTTCGCGCCGTGTATCGAAGTCGTACTGCTCGCGGATCAGCCGGGACAGGCTGTCGCGGATCATGGTTTGCTCTTCGGTGAAATTGAAATCCATTGGGTCCTCCCTTCGTCGGCGACGCCGATCATTTCTTCTAGCGTAGTGCGAAAGCGGCGCCTGTGTAGGACGCCGCTTCCTGTTCTTTTCGGTTTGCGCTTACAGCCCCAAAATCATCTTGGTGATGATGTTGCGCTGGATCTCGTTCGAGCCGCCATAGATCGACGTCTTCCGCATGTTGAAATATGTCGGAGCCGCGTGATCGGCATAATCCGGACCGATGGCGAACTGGTTTGAACCATCACTTGGGAACCCGCGGAAGTCAGGCGCGCCATAGTTGCCGACAGCCTCAAGCGTGAGCTCTGACAAGCGCTGCTGAATTTCGGTGCCCTTGATCTTCAGGATGGAGCTTTCCGGACCGGGCCCCTTTCCCTGGCTCTCACGGGCAAGGGTACGAAGCTCCGTAAATTCCAATGCGGTGAGATCGATCTCAAGCTGGCTGACCTTGCGGGCAAAATCGCTGTCTTTGATCAAGGGTTCGCCGTCGAGCACTTCTGTCGACGCGATGTGACGGAGCTTTTCGATACCGCGCTTGGACCGTGCTACACCGGCAATACCAGAGCGCTCGTGGGCGAGGAGGAATTTGGCGTAGGTCCAGCCCTGGTTTTCGACACCAACCAGGTTCTCGGCAGGAATGCGAACATCGGTCAGCCACGTCTCGTTGACTTCGTGTCCGCCATCAATCGTGATGATCGGGCGAACTTCGATGCCCGGCGTGTCCATCGAGGCGAGGAAGAAGCTGATGCCTTCCTGGGGCTTGGCGGCGTTTGCATCCGTGCGGGCAAGGATGAAGATCCAGTCGGCGTGCTGGGCCAGGGTCGTCCAGGTTTTCTGGCCGTTCAGCACGTAGTGATCACCATCACGCACGGCCGTGGTTTTCAGGCTAGCAAGGTCCGATCCAGCGCCGGGCTCGGAATATCCCTGACACCACCACTCTTCACCGGACAGAATTTTTGGGAGAAAGCGTTCCTTCTGCGCATCATTGCCGAAGGTGTAGATCACCGGTCCGACCATGGAGACGCCAAACGGCAGGGGCATCACGGCATCAACGCGAGCGTTTTCTTCAGACCAGATGTAACGCTGCGTGGAGCTCCAACCGGTGCCGCCATACTCTTTCGGCCATGCTGGCGCGGCCCAACCTTTTTCACCGAGAATCTTGTGCCATGCCAGGAATTGGTCACGAGACAGGTCTTCGCGCGATCCCATGCCAACGAGGTCCTTGGGATAGTTCTCGTCAATGAAGGTGCGCACTTCTTCGCGAAAGGCGACTTCTTCTGGCGTGAATTCGAGATTCATGGCGGCGTCCTCTAGGCTTGCTTCCTCGGAGACGACACTAGACGAAATCGGCAGATTCTCAAGGTGACGTGCACGTAAACGTCAACGTGCCGCACTCGAGGCTATTCAACGCAGGACCGCCTACGTAGAGGGCTTTGCCAGAAATGGAGCGCAGGCCGTGCGCAGAATCCCGATCGACGTTGCGGCGCCGAGGCCACCACCCGTCTGGAAATTGAATTCTACCATCGGCTTCAGGTCTAGTCGCTCTAGCGCCGCTTGGTGCGCTGGTCTTCCAGTGGCGTGGGCTGCGCGCACATGACTGATTGCTTCGTGGGAGAAGGCGTGAACGACGCCAGCAGCAATGGTGGTTGCAAACCCGTCGAGAACGACCGGCACGCCTTGTAACCGGGCTGCGATGATCGCGCCGACACAGGCGGCCATCTCTCGCCCGCCTAGTCGCGCAAGCGCTTCCAGGGGATCTTCAATGTGACCACGGTTCAACGACAGCGCTTCGGTCACAAGATCAGCGCGCTTGCTTGTCATATCTGATGGCGTGCCCGAACCGGGACGCACCCAATAATCCGGCGAGCCCCCATACAACGCACAGGCAACTGCGGCTGCCGCCGTGCCAATCCCGGCACCAATCACGCCGAGGGCCAATAGGTCTGGCTCTCCCTCGAGCGCCTCAAAGCCATAGGCAATCGTGGCCACACACTCTTTTTCGCTCATGGCGGGCTCGAGCGCGATATTTCCCGTCGGTTTTTCAATCGCCAACTCGAATACGCGCACGTTTGCCTCGGCGAGTGCGCAAATTGCCGAAAGGGGCGCCGCACCCGATTTTAAGGCGTCGACCTGACCCTTCGTGTCATTGTCTTTGGAAAGCGACACGCCTTCGGACAATAATCCATGGGCACCTGCAAACATTGCCAAGGTCGGCTTTTCAAGGCGCGGTGGATACCGCTTCTGCCATTCGGCAAGCCAAACAGCGCTTTCGCCAAGCTGGCCGAAATCGCCTTCGCGGCCCATTCCAAGTAGCGCTTCCTTTACCCGTTCCCCAGCCGAAGGATCACATTCAGCCGGACGCATGATCAAGTCGCGAACATCATCAAACGGATGGTCTGTCGGGTCCATCGTAATCATGGTTGCGCTTGCTCCGTCGCCGAACCCGGGCCGCCTTGCCTTGGCACGGCCCTTATTGTTATCCATTTGCACCTTGGGTTGCGCATACTGCAAGTCCCAATCCAATCTGGATTGCATAATAGTATCAACGATTCACGCGGCATTTTCATGACATCCGAACCAATCTCTTCACCGTGTATCAAGGTGTGTGCGATAGACGGACAAACAGGTTGGTGTCTGGGCTGTGGCCGAGCGCTCAACGAAATTGCGGGTTGGGTCGCCCTGGGACAGGATGGCCGAGACCGCATAGAAGCGCTTTTGCCGAACCGGCTCGAGCAATTGAAAGCACAGGGCAAGCTTGGGAGCGGAACATGAAGGCTAGCGATATGTTTGCAGTCGCTTGTCTCGTCGGTGTGATCACCGTCGCCGTGAACGTGTATCTCGCGCCAAAATCCGAGCCCGCACCCCAGGCCGCTATAGCGATGACAAGCGAAGCAACGCCCTCACGACCGGACCTGAACCACCCATACCCTCAATTGCCTCCGAATGCTGCCCTACTGAAACTGAAGGACGACGGCCACTACTGGGCGAATGCGAATGTTGATGGGACTCATGTCGAATTCATGGTCGATACCGGCGCGTCCACGGTTGCACTGACTTATCGGGACGCACAGCGCATGGGACTGCGTCCGGAAGGCCTCGACTATACGTGGACAATCCGAACTGCAGGCGGCGAAGTCAAAGGCGCATCGGTTCGCATCGACGCGATACAGATTGGCAGTGTCGAAGTCAGTAACGTCGAAGCCATGATCCTGCGCGATGGCCTCGATCAGTCATTGCTTGGCATGTCGTTCTTATCTCAGCTCGACAGTTATGAGTTTCGCCGGGGGAACCTGATCCTTCGGCAATAGGTCTGCTTACGATAGAATGCCCGAATAGAGCATTCTGGATCCAACTATGGCGAGCGCCACGCCAAAGGCCTTTCTCAACACTGAAGCGTTTAGTCGATGGGCCAATGCCGCCCCCACCGGTGCCATCGTCACCGTAAAGACAGAAATCAGAGCAAAGGCGGGGAGATTCACGAATCCAGCACTTCCCGGTGGCAGCCCCTCCCTGCCCCATCCTGTGAAGACCGCGGCCAAGGCGGCAGGCGCGCCTATCGCGATGCCGAACCCGGCTGCGGTCGCGACAGCTTGGTGAATGGTGCGCCCACACACCGTCATCAAAGACACCCCGAATGTGCCGCCCCCAATCCCCATCAGGGCCGAAAGCACTCCAATGAATCCACCGAGCCCGGCACGACCGGCACCAGAGGGAAGGTCTTCCGCGAGCTTCCACGTCGGCCGGCCAAAGAACAATTGAGCAGCGAGCAAAAATGCCATCGCGCCAAACAGAATGGTCAGACCGCGGCCGGGGATATATCCCGCGAGCACCATGCCTGCCGCAGACCCTGCCACAATCCATGGCGCCCAGGACCTCACCACAGACCAGTCGACAGCGCCGCGCTTGTTATGGGCCATCACAGACCGCGCGGATGTGATGATGATGGTTGCCAATGAAGTTGCGACCGCGACGTGCATCGCGTGTTCTTCATAGCCTAGCCCGGTAAACAGGAAGAACAGAACCGGGACAATAACGGCGCCCCCGCCGATTCCGAAAAGTCCAGCAGCGAGCCCGGCCGCCAGCCCGGCGGCCGCCAAAGCTGCAATGAGGGGCCATTGGGTTGCGAAGAACTCTAGCACGCGCGCTCGACCTGGCGTTCGCGCACACACTCTAACGCAGCATCCAATACCTCTAATCCTGCTCCAGCACGCGGTGCATTCTCGCTGAGCGTTCGCCGCCAGGCACGCGCACCGGGACGGCCCGCAAAAAGTCCCAGAATGTGGCGCGTCATGGCGGGTAGCCCCAGGCCTTCCGCTAACCTTTCGGCCATGTAAGGTCTGTAGCGGCTTACTGCGTCAATCAACTCACTGGTTTCCGGGGCGGCTGGGACTACGCCCGCATCAAGCCAGGCATCGACGCCCATCAAGAGCGCGGGCGTTTGATACGCTGCACGACCAAGCATGACCCCATCTAACCGCGGCATCTCTGTTTGGCAGGCGTCAAGGTCGGTCAATCCGCCGTTCAACAGAACGGAGAGTTGAGGAAAGGTGGCCTTCAAATCTGCAACGAGGTCGTAATCGAGTGGAGGGATCTCTCGGTTTTCCTTAGGACTAAGCCCCTTCAGCCAGGCCTTTCGTGCGTGAACGGTGAACACGGAGCACCCGGCATCGGCAACGGTATCGACAAATCCGAACAACGTCTCGCGGGGGGGATCCTCGTCGACCGCGACACGGCACTTCACTGTGACAGGCACTGAGACCGCATCCACCATCGCCGCAATACATCGCGCGACAAGCTCAGGCTCTCGCATGAGACACGCCCCGAATGCGCCCGACTGAACCCGCTCAGATGGACACCCACAATTCAGATTGACTTCATCATAGCCAAAATCTTCAGCGATCCGTGCGGCTTTCGCCAGCTTCTCAGGCTCACTTCCGCCGAGTTGCAATACCAGGGGGTGCTCCACCTCCGAATAGCCGAGCAGGCGCTCCCGGTCGCCATATATTACGGCGTCGGCGGTCACCATCTCCGTAAAGAGCAGAGCCCGCGAACTGAGCGTGCGATGGAACGCTCTGCAATGGCGATCCGTCCACTCCATCATGGGAGCGACACTGAAGCGTCTATCGATTTCGTCGGCGAGCAGCACAAGCAGTATCCGTTGGGTAAAACTTGCGGTGGCCTAGCCGCGCCAAAGCGGTGCCGCAAGACCATGTTGGTTAAACTGTGAATCATTCTCACTTGATTCAGCGTTGTCGATACCACAAGCTGGCGTCCAAGCGTGAGCATCAGGGAGATGAACATGGCCACGATCAAAGTGAATGGTGAAGTTCGAACCGTGGAGGCTGATGAAACAACGCCTCTACTTTGGGTCTTGCGCGAACAGCTTGGTCTGACGGGCACTAAATTCGGCTGCGGGATCGCCCAATGCGGCGCCTGCACCGTGCATGTGGATGGTGCGCCCGTTCGTGCATGCGTCTATCCCCTCGCTGCGGTGACTGAAGACCAGGAGATCACAACGATTGAAGGTTTGTCAGAGGATGCAAGCCACCCGGTGCAGGAAGCCTGGGCAGAGCTGGACATTCCCCAGTGCGGATACTGCCAACCCGGAATGATCATGGCGGTCGCGGGCCTACTGAATACCACCCCCAATCCCACTAACGAAGACATCGACGCCCAGGTGACAAATATCTGCCGCTGCGGAACGCTGGCCCGGGTGCGTAAGGGCATCCACCTGGCCGCGAATAAAGGCTGAGGGAGACAAAGATGGCTGATGATATGCGCTTTTCCCGCCGCAGCTTCATAGTCGGCAGCGGTGCAGCCGGTCTGACACTTGGCGTTCTTGCCGCGTGCTCTCCCGCTGAGACGTCGGACACTCCGACAAGCACAGCTATTGCCGACGGGCCTCCACCTCCGGAAGTGAACGCCTGGGTGCACGTAGGTACAGACGATATCGTCACAATCCGCATTGCTCGCTCAGAGATGGGCCAGGGCACATTGACGGGCCTCGCGCAACTCGTCGCGGAGGAGCTGGACTGCGATTGGACGAAGGTTCGGACGGAATATCCAACACCGGGTGAAAACCTCAAGCGGGAGCGGGTTTGGGGTGATTTCTCGACGGGCGGTAGCCAGGGCATTCGGGGCTCCGTGGAATATGTCCGAGAAGGCGGCGCTGCGGCGAAAATGATGCTGCTGGAAGCGGCCGCGAATGAGTGGGACGTGCCCGTCTCGGAATGCTCGGCCGAAAATAGCGTTATCACCCATGGACCGACCGGAAACACGGTCACATTCGGTCAGGTCGCGGCAAAAGCCGCCGAGCTTGCGCCTCCGCTCGAAGTAACGGTCAAGGATCCGTCCGAGTGGAAGCTGGTCGGTCAGCCTGTGAAACGGCTGGACACCGCAGACAAGCTCACAGGAAAGCAGGTCTACGGCGCTGATTTGCAGCTCGATGGAATGCTGAACGCATCAATCAAGGCGGCGCCCATGCGAGGCGGCACCCTTGGTAGCTATGATGCATCTGCAGTCGAAGACATGCCCGGCGTACGGCAGGTCGTTCAGGTCGATGACACGGCCGTTGCAGTGGTCGCAGATACGTGGTGGCAGGCCAACACCGCGCTTGAGGCGCTCCCCATCACATGGACCCCTGGCGAGGGTTCAGACCATTCCAGCGCCGCGTTTGAAGCTGAGTTGGACGAAGGTCTGACAGCTGACCAAGCTTTTCCAGGCAACAGTGTCGGTGATGTTGAAGCCGCCTTCGCCAGTGCTGACCAGGTGGTCGAAGCCACCTACAACATGCCCCACCAGAACCATGCCTGCATGGAGCCGCTCAACGCCACAGCGTTGGTCATGGACGGTAAGTGCGAAGTCTGGGTGCCAACACAGAATGGCGAGTCTGCACTCGCAGCAGCCGCAGAAGCAGCGGGCCTGCCCGTAGAGCAGTGTGAAGTGTACAAGATCAATCTTGGTGGCGGGTTTGGTCGGCGCGGGATGAACGACTTTGTCACTGCGGCCGTCAATGTTGCCAAGCAAATGCCGGGCACACCGGTAAAGCTTCTCTGGTCGCGTGAAGAGTCCATGCGCCAGGGCTTTTTCCACCCCGTGACGAAGGGACGCCTGCGAGGAGCACTCGATGCCGATGGCAACGTGACCGGGCTGCACATGCGGATTTCCGGCCAGTCAATTCTTGCCGCGCTTATTCCGCAAATGCTGTTCAACGGCATGGACATCGCCACGTTCCAGGGTCTTCTGCCTGCGGGCCTTGACCCACGCGTGGAAGATCAAACGATCAAACACACCTTCCCGAGTCTGCTGGTAGACCACGCCATGCGGAATCCTCCGGTAAGGCCCGGCTTTTGGCGCGGTGTGAATGCGAACCAGAACGCCATCTATCTTGAGTGTTTCATGGATGAGATGGCCGCTGCGGCGGGCCGTGACCCCCTGGAGTTTCGCTTGGCCCATTTGCAGAACAGCCCCGAACTTTCTGCTGTGCTGCAAGCAGCGGCAGACCGGTCGGGCTGGGGCAATGATGATGGCAAGGCGCGCGGACTCTGCGCGTTCTATTCGTTTGGAGCGTACACGGCGGCCTGTGCCGAGGTCAGCGTGACGGATGATGGCCGGTTGAAGATGGAACGCATTGTTGCGGCGACCGATCCGGGCCACGCGGTGAATCCCCAACAGGTCGAAGCGCAGGTTGAAGGCTCATTTGTTTATGGGCTGTCGGCCATGTTGCACGGTGAAATCACGTTCGAAAATGGCGAAGTCCAGCAGGACAACTTCCACACATTCCGATCCCTTACATTGGCAGAAATGCCTGAGGTGGAGACCATTGTGATGCCCTCAGGGGGCTTTTGGGGCGGTGTGGGAGAACCCACAATCGCGGTCGCCCCTCCTGCCGTCTTGAACGCCATCTACGCGGCAACGGGCAAGCGCGTGCGCAAACTCCCAATTGGCGATCAGAATCTGAGGGATGTGTGACGCCTCGACCGGTAAAACCGCTTCTGACCAGCGCGGGGCTGCTCGTGTTGGCGGCGTGTGGTCAGGAGCAAAGCGAAAACGCCAACACAAACCTCGTCAGTACTACTGAAATTGCCACGATCGCTGCGTCTTGCAGCGGTTGTCATGCGCCGTCAGGCACCGCAATTCCGTCCCTGTCTGGGCGCAGCGCGGAAGAGCTGGAAACGCTTATGCTGGATTACAGGCATGGCGACGGAACCACTGTGATGCATTTGTTGGCGCGAGCTTATAGCGACGACCAAATCGCTTCTTTGTCGGCGTATCTGGCCGAGGCTCCCGCGCCATGACCTATCCGACCCGGCGTTCACTTCTTGCTGGGCTTGGTGCACTTGCAGCAATGCCGCTACCAAAGGCGTTCGCCCAAAACGATGCTCGGATTGTAATTGTTGGTGCTGGATTTGGCGGCAGCACGGCGGCCAAAGCCCTGAAACGTCTGCTTCCCAACGCTTCGATCACACTCATTGATCCATCAGAGCAGTATGTTTCTTGCCCGTTCAGTAATCTCATCCTGAGCGGCGAGCGGACGGTTGCCGACCAGACTTTTTCAATTTCGGGCTGGGGATCCGAAGGCATCAATCAAATCACCGCCAGAGCTGACACCGTCGACCCAGCAAGCAGAAACGTAATACTCGAAGACGGCGCAGCCGTTCCATATGACAAGCTGATCCTCGCTCCGGGGGTGAGCTTTCGCTGGGATGGCTTGGAGGGCTACACGCCGGAGGCAAGCGAGCGAATGCCCCATGCCTGGAAAGCTGGTCCGCAGACAGTGCTCTTACGCCGCCAATTGGAGGAGATGGAGAATGGCGGGGTTGTCTACATGTCCGTTCCGGCAGCCCCCTATCGTTGCCCACCCGGGCCGTATGAGCGCGCCAGCCTGATCGCTCACTATTTGAAAACACGGAAACCGCGGTCCAAGCTCATAGTTCTGGATTCCAAGACCACGTTTTCGAAGATGCCGCTTTTCCAATACGCTTGGGCAGAGCTGTATCCTGACCATCTGGAGTGGATCAGCGCAGCTGACGATGGGCGCGTCTCACGCGTCGATTCCCGAACCATGACTCTCGAAACGGACTTCGACACCCACGCGACAAGTGTCGCAAATGTGATTCCAGCCCAAAAGGCAGCAACCATTGCAGAGCGCTCCGGTGTCGCTGACCAAACAGGTTGGTGCCCTATCGACGCGGTGAGTTTCGAGTCAACACTTCAACCCGACATCCATGTGATCGGCGACGCGGCAATCGCCGCGCCGATGCCCAAATCAGCGTTCTCCGCCAATCTGCAAGGGAAGATTTGCGCAATTCAGATCGCAAGGATCGTGGCCGGCCTTGCGCCACAACCTACACGGCTCTTGAACACATGCTATTCCTACACCGCTCCGGGCCAGGCCATCTCGATTGTTGGCGCATACACCAATGATGGAGGCATATTTCAGTCCATAGAAGGGGCAGGCGGGATCAGCCCGCTGGATGCTCCATCCTCCCTGCGCGCCGCAGAGGCGAACCAGGCAACGGATTGGTTTGATGCGATCATCTCGGAGACCTTTGGATGAGGCAGGCCGCCCTCATTGCTCTTGTCGCCGCTTCATTGATCGCCTGCGATGGAAGCGCGCCAGACGATCCGATCCTGGCTGGTGTAATTGGCGACAGACTACCAACTGCGCTGGCACAGGCGCCGGGTAATCCCTCGACTGGCGCCGAAGTGTTTGTAGATCGTGATCAGGGGCACTGCGTACTTTGCCATCAACTGTCTGGTCTGGACGCCCCTTTCCAGGGAAACCTGGGTCCACGTCTCGATGGCGTTGGCGCCAGGCTAAGCGTAGACCAATTGCGATTGCGAATTGCAGCGCCCCAGCTTGTCTGGCCGGGCACGATTATGCCTGCTTACGCTAGGCGATTGGGACTTCACCAAGTTGATCCTAAATATGATGGCGAACCCATACTGTCCGGCCAGCAAATCGAAGACCTCGTCGTTTTTCTGGCCGAACAAGACCAAACTGTACAGGCTCTGAATGAATGACCGATTTGAGCCCATGAAGCTGACGCGGCGGAGCGTATTGTTGACCGCGGCTAGTGCAAGCGCGTTCGGTTGGCTCGCCCGCCCTGCCCTCGCCGATCCAGAAGACGTGACCGCTGCGCGGACAGCCCTGTTCGGTGATGCGCCTGTCACAGAAGGCCGCGTAGAAGTGTCATTGCCACCGATTTCGGAGAACGGGTTTTCTGTTCCGATCGAGATCGACGTAGAAAGCCCAATGACGCCGGATGATCACGTCACGCGTATAGCTGTCTTCTCGCCGCGCAATCCTCTGGCCGACATCGCGCATTTTCAGCTCGGTCCCCGCGCGGGTCGCGCTCGTATCGAAACGCGCATTCGCCTCGGCGGCACACAGAAGGTCACTGTTGTCGCCGAGATGAATGATGGTTCTCTCTGGTCCGGACATGCCGAAACGGTCGTGACTCTGGCCGCATGCGTTGTGTTGTAGGAGGAGTTGATGGCCGCTATTCGACTGTCTGTGCCTGACACCGCAACCGCAGGTGAAGTGATCGAGATCAAGGCACTCATACAACACCCCATGGAAAGCGGTTTTCGCCGTGACAGCCGCGGAGAAGCCGTGGCGCGCGATATCATCACCCGTTTCGAGTGCTTATATGCCGGTGAGACGGTATTTGCCGGCGATTTTTTTCCTGCGGTATCCGCCAATCCCTTTTTAACATTTCACACGAGGGCGACAGAAACGGGGACGCTTGTTTTCCGGTGGACCGATCAGGATGGGCAAAGCTGGGAAGACGCCGCCGAGATTCTCGTGGAATGAAACCCTGGCTTTGTCTGCTTGGTATTGTTCTTCTGAGCGCTTGTGGAAGCGCCAGAACAGCGCCTGAGACGATCACCAACCCACCGGAGCCGCTTCTGTCCGGCAGCGAATTCCTGACCGCGGAAACGCGCACCCTACAGGCAGATGATTTTGCCAATCCTGGCTATCTTTGGGTCGATCAGGGCCAGGCGTTATTTGAAGCGGTTGTGGGCAACTCTCTATCATGCGCGGCGTGTCACACCGATGAAAGTGGCTCCTTGGAGGGCGCGGCTGCGAAGTATCCAAGATGGAATTCCGAAGATCGTCGCATTATGAATTTGGAAGGCCAGATCAACGCCTGCAGATCGTCTCAGCAGCAACTGTCTCCGCTCGAGTATGAAAGCAACGAACTACTCAGTCTCACTGCATATGTTGCGAACCTGTCGAAGGCCCACCCCATTACCGTTGAGCGGGATCCAGGCGCCGAATACGCATTTGATCAGGGCTTTGAGTACTTCACCACGCGTCGAGGCCAGTTCAATTTGTCATGCGCCAACTGCCACCAAGACAATTGGGGACAAAGCCTGCGCGGTGACACAATCAGCCAAGGTCATGGCAATGGCTTTCCAGCCTACAGGCTAGAATGGCAGACGCTCGGCTCCCTGCATCGCCGGTTCAAGGATTGCGATACCGGTGTGCGTGCCGTCCCAAAGGAGCTCGGCTCTGACACCTATCTGGCGCTCGAATACTATCTTGCAGTGCGTGCGGAAGGTCTCGAAATCGAAGCACCGGGCGTACGGCGATGACCGACCACGCGCGCCTGAGCCTGAGAGTCGACTTGCCCGGTGGTGGTCGCTTCGGCCCCGGAAAGGCTGCCCTGCTTTCCGCGATCTCCCAGACCGGTTCAATCAATGCTGCAGCGCGGCAACTCAGCATGTCTTATCCCAAGGCATTGAGACTGATTGAACAGATGAACACCGATTTTGAGGAACCGCTGGTCATCTCACACCATGGCGGGCGGGCACATGGCGGATCGGAACTCTCGGAACTCGGAGATTGGGTTCTAACGCAGTATCGTGAAATCTGCGCCGAGGCTGACACCGCCTCAAGAGACCGCCTGAGGTCCATCGAAGCAAAACTTTCCTGAGAAATCGCTTGGAGCGTTATAATCACGCGGTAGGATCGCTCATGGGCAACGCGCGATATCTCGAACACCCGGAAGACGTTCTTGCGCAATGGCACTGCTGGGCGGAGCGCGGCGCCGCTGCGTTGGCATTCATCAACCACACTGAAGGCGGCGCTGTACGCGCGGTCGGGGCTTTGATGGCAGTCTCATCGTCAGGAGATGTTGCTGGATATGTTTCCGGCGGATGCATAGATGCAGATGTTATATTGAATGCGGCACAAGCGCTCGAAACAGGGCGCGCCATGCGTTTGCGGTATGGCGCTGGCTCGCCATTCAAGGATCTGCCATTGCCCTGTGGCGGGGCTATCGAGGTTACGATCTTTCCGAAACCCGATCGGTCGGCCATTGCAGAGTGCCTGCTGAACTTGCGCCAAAGACGTACCGCCTCGCTAAGGCTTGGGGCCGGAGAATTCGTAGTCGAGGCCCATTACACGCCTAAATTACGTCTGCGCATCGCTGGCCGCGGAGCCGACGCAATTGCCCTCGCCAATCTCGCTGAACAAGCGGGCATTGAAACGACCTTGTGGCTTCGCGACACCGACGACCTGGCCTTTTCACAAGCGACGTTTACCCATCGCCTCGAAACACCGACATCACTCCCGCCCGCCGATGACGACGCTTGGACGGCGTTTGTACTGATGTTCCATGATGGCGACTGGGAAGGCCCGCTTCTCCGACAGGCCCTTTCCGGCTCGGCTTTTTATATCGGCGCGGTGGGGAGCCAACGCACCCATGCAAAACGTCTGGACGCCTTAAGGCGCCACGGCGTGCCCAATGGGCAGGTTTCCAGAATCCGTGGTCCTATCGGTCTGGTGCCCTCAATGAGAGACGCCTCAATGCTCGCAGTTTCGGCGCTTGCCGAGATCGTTTCCGAATATCACGCAAGCAGAGATCTCAAGTTCCGAGCAACCGCGATGGTGATGTTGGCAGCAGGTCAGTCATCGCGGTTTGAGCGTGGAGACAAATTGCTTGCGCCTTATCGGGGGGGCTGTCTGATGGATCATGCTGCAGGCCTCCTCCAAGGAGAAGCAGTTGCGTCACGACTTGGGATCGTCGGCCCGGGGCAATCGGACAGAGCGATGCATTTGGCCGATCTAGGTTGGCAAGTGATTGAGAATGAGCAGGCCGTTGACGGCCAGGGAACATCGCTGGCGAAGGCTATCGGTGAAGTTGAAGGTGCTAACGGGGTCCAATCCATCCTGCTCCTTCTTGCCGACATGCCAAACATACCTGAGGGTCACCTCGAGGCACTGCAGAACGCAATGACCCCCGTAGTCGAAGCGGTGATGACCCGTGCAGATGGAGTACTTTGCCCACCCGCTCTGTTCCACCACTCTGTCTTTTCCAAACTGCGGAATCTAACAGGAGACCGGGGCGCGAGAGGCGTGTTTGATGAACTGGAAAACACTGGGGTCGTTGATCTCGCCCCCCATCTGGCGCGGGACGTTGACTGTGTGGACGACCTTGCTGAACTCACCGCTGGAGCGCTGAATGGCTGACGGAATGAAGCCGGGCAGCCTGGGGCTGCAGGACCGATTTGGTCGCCAGGTAACCTATCTACGGCTATCCGCCACCGATCGCTGTGACATGCGCTGCACCTATTGCATGGCTGAAAACATGCAGTTCCTGCCAAAGCGCGACCTGCTGAGCACCGATGAAATGGTCCGCATCTGTGATGCCTTCATAGCGCGCGGCGTCCGTAAAATCCGCGTCACCGGTGGGGAGCCGCTGGTGCGCCGGGACGTCATGGATTTGTTCGAGACGCTGGGCGAACGGCTCGGGTCAGGCCTGAGCGAACTAACGCTCACGACGAACGGATCCCAATTGGCACGCCACGCTGGCGGTTTGCGCAAGGCTGGCGTGCGGCGCGTCAATGTCTCCCTGGATGCCATTGACCCGGCACGTTTCAAAGCAATAACCCGGCGCGGAGACATCGATCAGGTACTGGCCGGACTTCGGGCTGCACGCGAGGCCGGGCTGAAAATCAAGATAAATACAGTGGCCCTCAAGGACCAGAATGCAGACCATCTAGCCGAGATGATCCGCTGGGCCCACGGGGAGGGTTTTGACATGACCCTGATAGAAGTCATGCCCATGGGGGATGCCGGAGCGGATAGGTCTGACCAGTATTTGCCCCTGCTCGGCGTGCGAAGAGATCTGGAGTCATTTTGGCATCTGGAAGAGCTTCCCCAGTCCAATGCTGACGCAGGACCATCGCGTTATGTTCGTGTTCGAGAAACCGGCGGGAAACTTGGTTTCATCACGCCCCTGACGAATAATTTCTGCAGTGGATGCAATCGAATGCGCGTGACATGTACCGGCCGGATCTACATGTGCCTGGGACAGGATGATCACGTCGACTTGCGTACGGCGCTGCGTGATTCTCCGGATCCGGACGCGGCATTGGGAGACTGTCTCGACCGCGCCCTGGGCGCCAAACCAGAGAAACATGAGTTCGAGATACGCTCACCCGGCGCCGCACCCACCCTGTCGCGCCACATGTCGGTGACGGGAGGATAAGGCGTGACCGAGATCACCTTCTGGGGAAAGCTCGCCGATACTGTCGGAACTTCCAAGCACACAGTGGCCCTGCCAGACTCAGTCCGGGACACCGGAAAATTGAGAGCGTTCCTGGAAAACGAACTCGGTCTCGACGGCGCGTTGCGCGACCCGGCAAACCGAATTGCAATCAACGACCAGATTGTCGTCGAGCCAGCGACCCTTTGCGCCTCAGACCGCATTGCCTTTTTGCCTCCCGTGGGCGGAGGATAAAACGTGGATCCTGTCATTTCCAACGACGTGATCATGCCTGGAGAGGTGCTGCATGCTTTTCAGCAGCGCCTTGTGAACTCAGGTGGTGTCGTGAGCTTTACAGGGCAGGTCCGCCCCGTGAACAGCTCTGGGATACCGGTGAAGCACCTGCATCTACAAGCCCATCCGACGCTTACGCTCGGTGGATTAGTACGGGCCGTTACCGAAGCTAATGCCCGTTGGCCCCTCGAGGCCGCCGCGATCCATCACAGAATTGGCGACATCGCATCTGGCGATACTATCGTATTTGTTGCCGCCGCCTCCGCACACCGCCGCGCAGCGTTTGAAGCCGCTGATTACCTGATGGACTATCTGAAAACACGGGCGGTCTTCTGGAAAAAGGAAGTCACTGAATGCGGGGCGGAATGGATCGAGCCCCGCCAAACGGATCATGCGGATTTCAGTCGCTGGACTTTGGAAGGACCACGCCATGCCCGGCATTGACGACACGCTGGACTTCAAGCCTGTACGTATCGCGGTTCTTGTCGTCAGCGATACACGGACGCTGCAGACGGACACGTCCGGTGCAACGCTGTGTGCGCGGATTGAAGCCGCGGGGCACACATTAGCGGCCCGAGACCTGCTGCCGGACGACGTTTACGCAATTCGAGCTCAGGTCTCGGCCTGGATCGCGAACCCGGATGTGGATGTCGTAATCACCAGCGGCGGCACTGGCCTTACGGGCCGTGACGTCACACCTGAAGCGATAATGCCGCTTTTTGACAAAACGATCGAAGGCTTTTCGGTGGTGTTTCACCAAGTGAGCTTCGAAAGCGTTGGGCTCTCAACCCTTCAGTCTCGCGCTGTCGCAGGATTGGCTGGTGGCACTTTTGTTTTTTGCCTGCCAGGGTCGACCGGCGCTGTGAAGGACGGCTGGGACAAGGTCATCTCCCACCAACTCGACAGCCGCCACAAGCCCTGCAATCTGGTCGAGCTGATGCCCCGGCTAATGGAGCAATAGCATGTCCGACCTGACCCATATCGGCCCCGATGGGCGTGCCAGAATGGTGGATATTGGCGGCAAGGCCGTTACAGAGCGTGTCGCAATTGCAGCAGGACATATCTCCATGGCGCCAGAAACGCTGTCGCTTGCCTTGGGACGGGACACCAAGAAGGGAGATCCACTGGCGATATCAGAGCTCGCTGGAATAATGGGGGCGAAGCGCACGGCCGACCTCATTCCCCTTTGTCATCCGCTCGCGCTCACGGGCGTCAAAGTCGAAATCACGGCATCGGACAACGGCTTGAACGTCTCGGCGCGGGTGAAGACGAGCGGAAAGACAGGTGTGGAAATGGAGGCGCTAACGGCCGTGAGCACGGCCTGCCTCACGCTCTTTGACATGTTAAAGGCCGTCGATAAGGACATGGTCATCGGAGACATTCGTCTCCTGGAGAAAACGGGCGGGAAAAGTGGTCACTACACAAGAGCATCCGCGTGACCGGGATGATTTCCTATGAAGAAGCCCTCGCGCAGATTGGTAACGTGCAACTGCTCCGCGACCAGGAGACTCTACCGCTCATCGAGGCATCGGGACGCAGACTCGCCCAGCCAGTCATCGCGAACGTGAACCGCCCCATGGACACCTTATCCGCGATGGACGGATACGCCGCGCGGCTAGACGACGTTTCTCGTACAGGCGCATCGCTCACTGTCATTGGTGAAGCCCCTGCGGGACGCCCTTTCGAGGGCGAAGTTGGCAAGGGCGACGCGGTGCGTATTTTCACTGGCGGCGTTCTGCCCGCAAAGGCTGATCATGTTCTGATCCAGGAAGAGGTCAGCCGCGATGGAGATGTCATCACGACCCAATGCGCGTATGCTGCACCTGCGTATGTGCGGCCCATCGGCATGGATTTCAAAGCGGGCGACGCGCTTATTCCATCCGAACATTTGCTGGATCCTGCCTCCATTGGCTTAGCGGCAGCAGCAAATACTGCTGAATTCAAAGTCTGGAAAAAACCTCGCATAGGCATTCTCACCAGCGGTGATGAGCTAAAACCTGTGGGCTCGGACCTGAAGCGCGGTGACGTGATCAATTCCAACTCCGTGACTTTAATCGCCGCGATTGAAGCCTGGGGCGGCGAACCCGTCGACCTGGGTGTCGTTGGAGACACGCAAGACGCCATATGTGCGGCAGTCGAAACATCGAACGACATCGATCTCTTCTTGCCAATCGGTGGAGCTTCTGTCGGCGACCATGACCTGATGCGACCTGCATTCGCCAGCCTGGGATTTGAACCGATCTTTGACAAAGTGGCCGTTCGGCCTGGTAAGCCTACTTGGTTGGCGCGCCGTGGGGAGACCTATGTTCTGGGTCTGCCGGGAAATCCGGCGTCGGCGTATGTGTGCGCCCTTCTCTTTCTCAAGCCGCTCCTTCAGGGGCATATGAACAAGCTGTACCCGGTGCGGCTTGATGCGCCCATGAAAGCCAATGGTCCACGCGCCCACTTTATGCGCGCGACAGTAAAGCTCGGGCCCGCCGGGGCTTTCGCAGCAACGCCGGCACCCAACCAGGACAGTTCTTTGATCTGGCCACTGGTTCGGTCCAACGCTCTGCTTTTCCGTCCTGCGAACGCCGAAGCCCTGCAGGCAGGAGAGGAAGCTCTGGCAATGCTGACCAGGGAGTTCCTGTAAGTGCGGTTTTCAGATCTGGCGATATGACGTCGACGCTTGGAATACTCTTCGCGGCGACTGCCCTTTTATACGCTGCGGTGGGTTTCGGTGGGGGCTCGACATACAATGCCTTGCTCGTCCTGAGCGAAGTGGATTACCGGCTCGTGCCTGCGATCGCGTTGACCTGTAATATCATAGTGGTTGCGGGTGGCGTCTGGCGCTTCCAGCAAGAGGACGCGCTTCCGCTCAAACGCATGTTGCCTTTTCTGGCCGCATCCGTGCCCGCAGCCTGGCTAGGCGGACGCATTCCAATCCCGGAACTTGTTTTCATTGGACTGCTCGGTTCAGCGCTACTGTTTGCAGGCACGCGGCTGCTGCTGTTTTCATCCCCGTCCAGCCGGGAAGGCAACGTTCAAACCATGCCGGTTTGGCAGAGCTTCGGCATTGGGTCCGCGATTGGCGGTCTTGCAGGATTAGTGGGTATAGGAGGGGGCATATTTCTCGCGCCCATCCTCTACCTGACCCATTGGGGCACCCCTCGGCAAATCGCCGGAGGCTGTTGCCTGTTTATCTTTTTCAATTCCCTGTCAGGTCTGTTTGGACAGGGTATGAAACTGGCCGAGAGCGGACTGGCAACATCACTTGTCACCTACTGGCCCCTGGCCGTGGGCGTCTTTGTCGGGGGACAACTCGGCTCATGGTTGGGCAGTGCCAAACTCCAACCAGAATGGATCAAACGATTGACGGCTGTCCTGATCCTCTATGTGGCCGGACGCCTCTTGTTACGCGTTCTCACGAACTTCTGAGCGAGGTCCCGAGCATAACGCCAATAGCGCGAACGCAGATGCCCACGCGCCACACATCACACCACACCAAAGTCTGTTTCACTCAAGTGTCACAAGTGCTTTGCTGACTTGTCACAAACTCGGTGCACTTCCCCGCCATGCGTTTCGCATCACGAGGGGAATACCAATGTCTACCAAACTGAGCCGGTTTATCGCCGCTACGCTTCTGGGCTCCGTGAGCACAACGGGCCTTGCCCATGCTGACTTTATCGCCGGTAAGATCACCGACACGACGGGCACGGCTCCGCTGGAAGGCGCGGTTGTCACCGTTGAAGAACTCGGCCGCACGACCACAACCAACCGGTTCGGCGAATACCGCCTGAGCAACATCCCCGCTGGCGACTACAATGTCAGCGTTTCCTACATCGGCACCGACGATACCACGTCGATGATCAGCGTGCCTTCCACGGGCACCACGGCTGACTTCACCCTGGGCGCGGATGTTCGCTATCTTGATAATATCCTTGTCGTCGGTTCGCTCGCCGCACAGGCCGGCGCAATCAACCAGCAGCGCGCCGCAAATTCCATCCTTTCCGTGATCGACAGCGATGGATTGGGGAACTTCCCGGACACAACCGTAGCCGACTCGCTGCAGCGTGTGCCTGGCCTCTCGATCGTTACAGACCAGGGTGAAGGACGTTACGTCTCTATCCGTGGCATCAACACCGACCTCATCGCCGCTTCCATTAACGGCGTTCGCACCCCGTCTCCGGAAGATCGCCGCGGCGTGCTTTTGGATGGCGTCCCCTCCGACCTGCTCGATGGCATCGAAGTTCAAAAGTCGCTCACGCCCGATGTCGACGCCGACAGCCTCGGTGGTATCATCAACCTGAAAACGATTTCTGCTTTCGACCGGGATGGCCAGTTCATCCGCGCAAAGGTGGAAGGACGCTGGAACGAGATCACCGAAGAGCTCTCGCCCAAGGCCACGCTGACCTACTCCAACATGTTCAACAACAATTTCGGTGTTGCCCTGTCGCTGAATTTCCAGGACCTGCGCATTGAGGCGCACAACAACGAAGCTGGCGAATTCGGTTTCACCGATGACGGCGTAGCCTTCCTCAATGATGACTTCGAGAACCGTTGGTACGATCTGACCCGCGAACGTCTCGGCCTCGTTGCCAACTTCGACTGGCGTGTAAACGAGAATACTGACCTTTATCTCCGCACCCTGTTCAACAACTATGTTGATGACGAGATCCGCAACAAGTTCGAGCTGCGTGACCTCGACGACTCTGAAAATGCAGACGATGGTGGCGCGATCTCGCCCGGCCTGACCACCATTCCCCTCAATGAAGTGGACGCCGAAGTCCGCGTCAGGGAAGAGACCCGCAACATTCAGACGATCGCTTTGGGGGGCGAGACTCAAATGGACGCGTGGAATTTCGAATACGAAGTCTCTTACGCATTCGCTGACGAGCAGGACGACAACAATCACGATGTCACCTTCCGCTTTGAGGACATCCAGGACAGTTTCCCAGGTGTCATCACGCTTCAGTCGAACACCGAAACACCTTCACTGGGTGGCGACCAATCGCTGATTGACGCCATCTATGATCCGACCAACTACGCGCTGGACGATCTCGAGCGTGAATTCTCGGTCAATGAAGATACGGAATGGAGCGCCCGCTTCGATGTCTCACGCGATAGCGTGTTCAACGACATTCCAGTCGAATGGAAAGCTGGTCTGAAACTCCGAGATCGGGAAAAAATCCGCGATGAAGACTTCCTGTTCTTCACGCCAGACCTGAACCTGGCCGATTTCGCCCGGGATAGCTTCATCGACAATTGGCGTCTCGGCGTCGCCCAGCCGACCTGGCCCGATCCCGGTCTCACGCGCGCGCTTCGGGACTTCAATGATCCATCAGACCCCGACTTTGAAGAGGGCGACTCCTTCTTCGAATCAAACATCGCAGATTACACGATCGAAGAGCAGATTCTCGCTGCCTACGTGATGGGAACGTTCCAGATCGACGACCTGACTTTAGTTGCCGGTGTGCGTTATGAAGATACCCAAACCGACCTCGAAGGCCGCGTTGTTGCTGAAGATGACCTGACCGCGACAACGACCAGCTTTACGAATGACTATTCGCAAATTCTCCCAAGCGTGAACGCGAAGTATGAGTTCAACGAAAAGCTGATCGGCCGAGCGGCATACTACGCCGCAATCGTTCGCCCGGCCTTCGGTGAAGTGGCGCCGTTCGTTGAAATCAATGATGATCGTGACGAGGCAGCCTTGGGCAACCCCGCGCTGGATCCGTATGAAGCTGATAACTTCGACCTGTCCCTGGAGTACTACCCGACCGAGCTTTCCGTGCTCTCCATCGGCGTGTTCTACAAAGATATCCAGAACGCGATTTTTGGGGCTGAGTTTGATATCGACGAAGTGCCGAGTGGCGTAGACCTGTCGGGAATTCCTGCTGCACTTCTCAATGGTGACGACACAGATGGTGAGATCGGAGAGATCGCTACCTTCTTCAATGTCGACAGCAGTGAAATCTTCGGCGTTGAGTTCAACTATGTACAGAGCCTCGAAGACCTCAACCCGGCTCTGGAAGGCTTCCTGGCCTCGGCAAACCTGACCCTCACGGACTCTGAAAGCACCCTGCCCGATGGCCGCAATGTGCGGTTCCTGAACCAGGCCGATACGGTCTGGAACCTCGCCCTGGGGTATGACCGTGGCCCCTGGGATCTGCGCGTCTCGGCCAACTTCCGCGGCAACAATCTCGACGAGTTGATCGACGAAAACCTCGATCGAACCATCGATGATCGTCTGCTGATCGAGGCTTCAGCGAAGTACGACATCAACGACAACATCCAGGTCTATCTTGAGGGCAAGAACCTCACCGATGAGCCTGAATACTACTTCTTCGGCGACGAAAGCCGCCTTATGCAGTATGATGAATTCGGTACATCCTGGATCATCGGCGCACGTCTGACCTACTAAGGTCGTGCAGTCTGATTGCTAACTATTCGGGGCCAGCCACGTAGTGTGTCTGGCCACGTTCCATTTTCTGGAGCCCGCCCATGTTACGTCTTTCTGGTTTTGCTGCTTCTCTCCTCAGCCTCGCCGCCTGTGCTTCCCCGCCTGAAACACTGATGTTTGAAATCGCTCAGGTGCGTCCAAGCGTGGAAACAACACCGATGGTCGGGCTAGGCGACCAGGCTGATGATCCTGCTATCTGGGTGAACCCTCTCGACGCCGGAAGATCCCTTATTCTGGGCACAAACAAAGACACCGGGCTCTATGTCTATGACCTTGCGGGAAAAGAGCTGCAGTTCCTGCCCGTTGGGCGCGTGAATAATGTTGATGTGCGGTTCCAGTTGGCGGTCGCCAGCAATGACGAGACGAATGGGCTGTCCTGGTTCCGGATCGATGCAGAAACGGCGGAAGTCGTTCATATCGGCGACTCGCCCGTCGCCCGGATAGAACCTTACGGAGTCTGCGCCGGCATGCTGGACGGTCTCTACACGGCAGGTGTCACCTATAAGGACGGAACGCTGGAACTTTGGTCGGTCCCTGAGAACAGTGCGGGAGACGTTTCCCCGTTCCTCGCAAGAACCGTTTCACTGGACACACAACTGGAGGGCTGTGTCGTTGATGATGCAAGTCAGCGCCTTTTCATCGGGGAAGAAGAACGTGGCATCTGGACCCTGGATTTATCCGATGAGTCCAGCGCGCCTATCCTGATCGATAGCGTTGGAAGCGAGACGGGCCTGGCAAGCGACGTGGAGGGCCTGACGATTTGGAACCGTGGATCTGGAAACGGTTTTCTTGTTGCGTCCGCTCAGGGACAGAATCGTTATGTGGTTTACGATCTCGCCCCACCCCATGCGCCGCGCGGTGTGTTTGAAATTGTAGGTTCGCCCAATGGCGAAATTGACGGCACATCCAATACCGACGGTATAGACGCTACAGCAACTCCGCTCCCTGGGTATTCAAAGGGACTGCTAGTTGTGCAGGATGACGCCAATCCATCCAAATCCCGCGATCAAAACTTCAAATATATCAGTTGGGAAGCGATCGAGCGCGCGTTGTCTCTCGAGAATGAGTGATTTCTTGCTTGCAAGTATTCGGCGTTCTGCGTAAGAAAACTCGCGTTAGGGTTGTTTTCTTATGTTGAACAAGCGCCGTATTTTGCACGAAGTCAATGCTCTGGAGTCGAGCCTGAATGTGCTTGAACAAGCATCCAAGGCGATTTCCGGTCCGGTCGACCATGCAGAGTATCTTCGCCTCGAAGTGCCGATGGCAGTTGAGGATGCAGAGGCGGCACTGAAAACGTTGCGTGCCATCGCTGCAGATATCGAGGAAGCTGCCTAGGCGCTCTTCAAGATGCCTTCGATAATCGCGATGGCAGCCCGGTCGGCTGCGGGGCGTTCGCCATGTCCCATAGCCCGGAGTGCAGCATGCTGCGCCTCAGTCTGGGCGTCTCGGGCCGCGGGGTCCTGCAGCATCTTTACCGCTACGTCCGCCATAGCATCCGGCTTCATGTCCGCTTGCACAAACTCCGGGACAATCTCTGTGTCACCAGCGGCGATATTCATCAGTGTGATGTGTTTATGCTTATACAGGACATACTTCGCCGCGAGCCAGGTCATCCAACCGAGTTTATAGGCGGCCAGCATAGGTGTGCCCTGCAATGCGAGTTCGCTTGTCACCGTGCCGGAACACGCCAACGCATAGTTCGCCGCCGCCATAGCATCATTTGACGAACGACCGGGCTCCAATACGGTCATGTTTTGAGCTGCGTGCGGAAATGCTATCTGGAAGCCATTCCAGATCGGCTCAGCGGGCATAACGACCACCTGGAGGCCGGGCACGCGTTTGATTGCCAACTCAGCTGCTTTCATCAATGCCGGCGCGACCCGTCTCAACTCGCTTCCACGGCTTCCCGGCAAGACAAGCAGGATGGGCTTTTCAGGATCTAGTCCGTTCTCTCTGCAGAAAGCTGTTTTGTCGCCTGGGCTCCCCCTCGAAAAGGCGGGAACACTTATGGTTGAGGCTTCGATATCAAGCCCTTCATAGAATGGGAGCTCCATCGCATGTATGCAGAGAACCTGATCGAAGGTTTTTGCAAGGATGCGCGCACGCCCGGGGCGTGTCGCCCAGATTTGTGGTCCCACCAGTTTTACCAGTCTGATATCGGGCGCACGCGCCCGAACACGCTCTCCGACGCGCACACAGAAGCCCCAGCTATCCACCAGAACTGCCGCATCGGGACGCGCCTCAATAATGTGGTCGGCCGCGGCGTCTGCAAGCTCCAGGACGGTGCCATAGACCTTCAGGCCGTCAAACAAGCCCACAATAGACAATGGCGAAATATCAATCGGTGAGACAATGCCGAGCTTTGCCATTTCCACGCCACCGATTCCAACGAACTCCACGTCGGGGTCTCGTTCGCGAATCGCCTCCATTGTTTCCCGCGCCAGCAAATCGCCAGATGCCTCGGCCGCTGTAAAATGGAGCTTCATGGAAGTGCCGGAAGACCGAGGACAAACAAGCCATGTTGGTCAGCAAATTTTGAGACCTCGTCGCGGTCAATAATCAAGGCGCCACCGGCCTCAACGGCCACCCCGGCCAGTCCGGCAGCTTGAATCCCCTTCAAGGTCGAAAGACCAATTGTAGGCAGATCGATTTTCCGCGTCTGAATGGGCTTGGGCACTTTCACCAACACACCTCGCGGCGCTTCCGTACTGCCGCGCAATTCGGCAGGCAGACCCGCACACCGGGCAAGCATCGCATCTGTGCCCTCCTGTGCCTCGACGGCCAGCACCAGACCATCGCAGACAATACACCCCTGCCCGATATCGAGCTTGCCAATCTCGCGCGCAACTTCACGGGCCCGTTGCACATCTGCCAAGCCGTTTTTGACTGGCATGACCCCGGCGATAAGGCCCTCTTCAGCCAGCAAGTGCTGGGCGATATCGTCCGCGCCACGAACAGAAAACCCTTCGGATTCAAGTTCCGACAGAATGAGTCGCAACAAGGCATCATCGCCTTCGCGCGCCACCTTCAGGACTTTGGGTAAGAGTTTCGCACCACGCCAGTCCACCTTGAGCGCTGAAAAGTCGGGCCGCGACACCATGCCCGCGAATACGACATCCCTGCAGCCTTCGGCCTTCAGCGTCTTGATCAGTTTTCCAAGCTCGCCGAGGCCAATAACTGTTCCCGGAAAGGACTCGAGTTCCGGTTCTTCAAATCCTTTCAGACGCGCTACGAACACGCCACGTCCGCTCGCGATGGCGCCTTGCGCAACCTGTACCGGCAGCTGACCTCGGCCTGCGACGAGGCCAATCGGACCGCTCATACCCGCTCCGGCAAACACAAGGGGCGCTTTCGGTCCTTCCTTATGAATTCCAGCAATTGGCTGACGTTTGAATTGCCAGAAAAGTCTATCTCTGCGCGCTGCATGCGCTCCAAAAGCGTTCCCGAGCCCTGAAAGATAGCTTTATAAGCCCGGCGCACCTCATGCAGGTCAGAGCGCGTAAATCCCCGACGCGTCAAACCTCTAATATTCAAACCCTGCAGGGATGCCCGATTTCCAGCGACCATGCCGAATGGGATCACATCCTCAACAAGAATAGCACCGCCACCCACGAACGCGTAATCACCGATTTCAGTGAACTGGTGCACAGCCGCCGAGCCTCCCGCCCAGACGTGGCGCCCCGTCTTGATGTGCCCCGCATACTGCACACAGTTGGCCATGACATTGTTATCGCCGATATCGCAATCATGACCGAGATGGCAGTACGCCATCATGTAACAGTCCTCGCCCAGACGGGTATGTCGATTATGGTCCGGCAAGCCAGCATGGATCGTGACGCACTCTCGAAGGACCGACCGCGCACCGACTACAACGCCTGTATCCGGAGCATCCTTAGAGCCGATGCTCTGTGCGCGGCCACCGAGTGCTGCGCCGGAGAACACCTCCACCTGCTCCCCCAGATGAACCGCACCCGTCAACGTCACACGGCCGTGAAGCTTCACCCCATCTGAAAGAACCGCACCCGCCCCAATCTCGCAAAACGGGCCAACCTCCACGCCGGTCCCAATCTGCGCGCCATCATGGACGACAGAAGAAGGGTGAATTTTCGCGGTCATTTTGGCTTCTTCCGCTGGCGGATCTGTTTGTTGACCCAGGCGACCTCGCGCATGTACTCGCGCAGGGGCCGCGCCGGTGTTCCACCCCATGTCTCTCCATCGGGGATATCTCGAAACACACCCGATCCCGCGGCAAGGCTCGAGCCAACGCCGATACGAACATGGTCCGCAACGCCAGCGCGTCCGCCGAGACGTGCACCGTCGCCGATCGTGCAACTTCCGGATATTCCGCCATAGGCCGCAATGGCCACATCTCGGCCCACCACAACATTGTGACCTATGTGGCAGAGATTATCGATCTTGGATCGCTCGCCAATGATCGTGTCATCGAACGCCCCCCGGTCGACAGTCGAGTTCGCACCGATGGTGACATCATCCTGCAGGATGACGCGGCCGAACTGGGGAACATCTTCCGCGCCGTCCGCGCTACCGATCACACCAAACCCTGCCTGGCCGATCCGGACACCGGATGCCAGGGTCACCCGGTCTCCAATCAGAGAACATTCAATACTGAGATGGGCACCAAAAACACAATCGCGTCCAATCTGGACGCCAGGACCGATGACGGTGCCCGGACCGATCAGAGTTCGTTCTCCGATCGCCGCTCCGGCACATACGATAACACCATCTGAAATTTCAGCACTGGGATGCACCTTAGCATCGCTCGAGACCCCGGCTTGGCTTGCCACGAGTGGCCGCACCTTAAACAGGGCCCCGCCCGCTCTTGCATGCATCAGTCGAGGCGCGTCGCAGATCAACGCAGCGACGCCGTTGGGCAAATGCTGCGCTGCGTCTTCCTTTACGAGGCATGCAACCGCATGCGGGCTGACTCTTTTAGCGTCTTCAGGCTTGCCTTCGAAAAAACAAACATCCCCGGAAACTGCGGAGGTCGATGATGACACTCCCGTAGCTTCCAGGGATGGATCACCTATCAGGCTGGCCTTCGCCAGTTCCGCCCACTTCTCCAACGTCACAGCCCCGTCGGACGCGAAAAAGCGGGAGTCCACTGGCACGGAGGGCCCTCCTGTCTGAGCCTTACTGGCTCGGTTGGGTCGGCAAACGCTCGCGCGTCACGTTAATGGTTGGCGAACGGCTGTCGAGTTTCTGGATAACTCGATCTGTCACATCAACGGCAGGAAGCGCAATCATAACATCGCCCGCGGAAAGCATAATCTGGGCGCCCTGCTCGCTCATGACCTCATCGAGCACAGGTTTGAGTGCTTCGCGAAATGCTACGCCTGCTTTTTGCTGCGTCATGGCCAGTTCGGCAGACCGCCGGTCGCTTTCCTGGCTCAGGCTCCGCAAACGCGTTTGATAGTCACGCGCCTGCTGTTGCAACTCCGTATCGGCGCGAGCAGCTTCGGGTGTGATGTTTGCTGTCTTTGCTTCGATGGTGGCGCCGAGTTGTTCAAGTGACTGGGCGGTTGGCTGCAGTTCACGCTGCATTTGACCTTCAATATTCTCGATCTTGGTGCGCATGTCCTGGCCTGCGCGGCTCTCGGTGAGCACGCGACCCTGGTCGACAACAACGACTTTCGTGCCCTGTGCATTGGCAGGCGCGACGACAGCGAGGCTGGAAAAGGCGAGCGCAAAGGCTGCCAATAATGATTTAAGGTACGGCATGGGAGGAGACTCCTTGGGGGCTAGAACCGTGTTGAAGTGGAGAACCGGAACGTTTCTGTCCGGTCATAGTCTTCCTTGCGGAGGATTTGGGAAAAGTCGAAGCGAATGGGACCAAAGGGGCTGTCCCAGAACACGCTGAGACCTGCTGAGGCGCGTAGGGACAGCTCATCTTCTGTGAACTGGACCGCTGGCTGTCCAGTGAGACTGTCTGTGAAGAAGATGTTCTCGTCCTGATCGGTATCCTCGAGGACGCCGAGAGATCCAACATCCGTGAACAGGGCTGTTTTGATCCCATATTCTTCAGGCAACAGGTTCGGAACCGCAAGCTCAAACGTACCTTGGTAGTAGGCATTGCCACCTAGCGCGCGTCCGCGGCGAAGGTCTTGTTCGTTATTGTCGTCGTCAAACACGCGGATGTTCTGGCGTGGGCCAAGCCCTGCCACGTCGAACCCGCGGAAGGAACTGCCACCTCGGAAAAAGCGGTTATTAATCCGCACTGTATCATCACCAAGAGGCGTGATGTAACCTGCAGAAAGTCGTGACGAGAAGCGGAAACCGCCCCAGAGCCCACGATACCACGCCGCCGTTGCTTCCGTTCGAAGGTATTGCACGTCACCGCCAAGGCCCGCGAAATCCTGGCTGAGGGACATGTCAAAGCCGCGTGTTGGCTCAATCGGATCATTTCGACGGTCCCACTGCCAAGTGTAACCGAGGATCGAGGATATTTCGGATCGCTCACTCTGGCAGATTGAGGCGCCGGGGATCAAAGCCTGTTGGCTGGGGGCAATTGCATCCGAACAGATATCCGCCGTCAAAGCGCCATCTGGCAAAGGCGTTTGGCTGGCAGACACAAACACCGTGCGGAACGTATCATCGGACGGGTCATCCGGCGTATCTTCCCCGCTGACCTGTATCTGTTCCGTCACCAGATTGCCGTCGCCATCAATCACGACGAGATCATCGTCCACGTTGATCTCATCATTCTGAAGGCGGTAGCGCAGGCCTAAATTGGTCCGTTCAGTGATCGGGAAACCAACGCGGAGACCCGCACCATAGGTTTGTGTTTCGAAATTGGCTTGATCCAGAAAGTCCGACCGTGTCGCAAAGATATCGATACCGGCAGCGAGATTGCGGTCCAGGAAGCGCGGCTCTGTGAAGCGGAAATCAACAAACTGGTTTGTCTGAGACGCCGATACACGCGCGACCAGGGATTGCCCGGTGCCGCGCAGGTTCCGCTGCGTCACGGAGACATCCAGCAGGAATGCATCAACAGAAGAAAAGCCTGCTGCGAAAGACAGTTCGCCCGTTGCTTGTTCTTCCACGGTGACGTTCACGACCGTTCTATCTGGCTCGCTACCCGGTTCTTCGGTAACTTCCACTTCGCCGAAGAAGCCCAGGGCGCGGACCCGGTTCCGCGAGCGGTCCAAAAGAATTCGGTTGAACGCGTCACCTTCGGTGATCCGCAATTCGCGCCGGATCACCCTGTCCAGTGTGCGCGTGTTCCCGACAATATTGATCCGTTCCACATAAACACGTGGACCCTCATCAATAGCGAATGTCACGTTCACTTTGTTCGTGGTTGGGTCGGCAACGATACGGGGTCGGATGTCTACAAAGGCATACCCGGCAACCCCGGCTGCGAATGTCAGCGTATCAATTATGTCTTCGATACGGTCACTCTGGTAAAGATCGCCATCCTGGATGGAAATGGCGCGGCGCAAGCCTTCTGCGCTCAGCTTTTCCAGGGCCGTCTCGACCTCGATCTCACCGAATTCGTACTGCTCTCCCTCATCAATGGTGAAGGTGATGTAGAAGTCTTCCTGATCCGGCGTCAGATCCGCCACGGCTGAGACGACGCGGAAATCGTAATACCCTTGGTTTTGGTAGAAGCGGCGGACAACGTCACGGTCGAAATCCAGACGGCCTGGATCGTAGTTGTCATTCGACGAGAAGAACCGCCACCAGCGGGACTGCTTGGTCACGATCTCGCTGCGCAAACGCGAATCCGAGAAAATCTCGTTGCCGATGAAATTGATCGCCCGGACACCCGTCACGGGGCCTTCGGTCATTTTGAAGATTAGATCGACCCGGTTCTGGTCCAGCGGCTTGTACTCGGGCTCGACGTTCGCACTGAAGCGGCCGGATTGGCGGTAGAGTTCGAGGATCCGCTGCACATCTGACTGGACGCGAGCCGCCGTGAAGATACCGCGCGGAGCCGCCTGGATTTCCTCGCGAAGCTTGTCGTCATCGAGCGCGCGGTTTCCTTCGAAGATCACACGGTTGATGATGGGGTTTTCCACGACTTGGACGACCAGGTCCGAGCCGCGCCGGTCGATCGCGACATCCGCAAACAGCCCAGTTGCGAAGAGCGTTTTGAGACTGAGGTCAATCCGGTCCGCGTCAAAGGGGTCCCCGGCTTCCAGAAGGAGGTAGGACTGGACCGTACGGGCCTCAATCCTCTGGTTGCCTTCGACGACAATGGTGCGAATTGAACCCGCCAGCAGATCTTCCTGGGCCGCCGCCTGGTTGGCTAATCCCGCATTGGGGATTACGGCCAAAGCAGCGGCCATCGCTGTCGCGGAGAGAATCGAACGCATCTTCGACGACCTTTTCAAATTCGGCATACTGGAAGCTCTACTCTACTGACTAGCTGCCCGCCGTGGTGAACACACCCGTTTCGAGAATGTCGCCGAAGGTGACGACCACGAAGAGCCCTATAAGCAGGAAGAAGCCCACTGTCAGCGCGCCCTCCTGTATTTTCTCAGGCAATGCCTTTCCCGTCACAGCTTCCCACGCATGAAAAACCACATGACCGCCATCGAGGATCGGAAACGGAAGAAGGTTGAAAAGCCCGATGCCTATTGAGATCAGAGCGCACAATTGCAGTGCGGTCCAACCCAGGGAGGCGAGCCGGTCGCCCAGTGGGACCTGTTCGACTTCCATGGTGCGATTTACCACACGGCGGGACACATCACCAATGCCGACGGGTCCGGAAAGCGTGCTGATACTCTCGCGCCCGGTCGCGATACGGACGATCATGTTCACGGTCATATCGACCGTATCGGCCGTCTGACCCAATCCAGCCTGCAACGCGCCGATGGGGCCATAGGTTCGTGGCTCCAATGGCAGCGGATCGAAACGCGCGTCGATTGTACCGAGGTCCGTCATCTGCCCGAGCCCATTGTCCCTGCGCCGACGCTCTGGGGTGACTGTAAGTTCTACTTCTGCACCATCGCGCTGCACCTTGAGCGGAATTGGATCTCCAGCACCAAGTTGGATCGGGATCAGGAAGTCGCGGCTGTTCTGAATCAGTTTCCCATCAATATGGGTGACAATATCCCCGGGGATGAGTCCCGCTTCGGCGGCCGGCTTTCCCTCGGCAACGGACGCAATAACGATCTGGTTTCGCGCGGTTCCGTTGACCCAGACAATCAAAGTGAAAAGCAAAACCGCGAGCACGAAATTGGCGGCAGGACCTGCAAGGGACACAACAATGCGTTGGATGGGTGTGAGATCATTATAGGGCTTGCCAACCGGACCTGACTCCACGACCCCGACATCTCGTGGCCCTTGAGCTTCACCGATGAATTTCACAAAGCCGCCCAGGGGGATCCAATTGATCCTCCATCGCGTCCCGTTCTTGTCCTTAAGCTCGGTGATTGAATTGCCAAATCCGACGGAAAAGGACTCAACGGCGGCCCCAAACCCGCGACCCGCCCAGTAGTGTCCCAGCTCGTGAATCACCACGACCACGCCCAACATGGTGATGAGCGACGCAAAGAATATCAGCGTCTGTATTACTGCGCTGTCCAAGGTCACACTCCTGCGCGGCGCGGCGCCGCTTTCAACTCATCCAGTGTCAGATCGCGCACCCGTGTATCGAGATACTCGATCTCCTCCAATGACATGCACGACAAACCGGCAAAGTTTGTGGCTTCAAACCGATCGAGCATTTCTCCTACCGCCCAGCTTATGTCGAGAAAACCGCAAGCGCCTGAAATAAATGCAGTAACAGCTGCTTCATTAGCGCTATTTAACACTGTGGCAGCCGCATTTCCCAGAGCGCTCGCCCGGCGCGCATAGTCCACTGCCGGAAACCGAAGCGCATCCACAGGTGAGAAATCGAGTTGGCCAACTTCAGCGAGGTTGAGCCGTTCCACGGTTGTGGCGACGCGATTCGGCCAGGCCAGGGCATGGGCGATAGGTGTTCGCATATCCGGCGTGCCCAACTGTGCCAGGACTGATCCATCCACATAGTGTGCCATGCCGTGAATGATCGACTGTGGGTGCACCACCACATCAATCTGCGACGGCGGCAGATCAAACAAATACGCTGCTTCAATGAACTCAAGCGCCTTGTTCATCAGCGTCGCGCTATCGATCGAGTTTTTGACGCCCATGTCCCAATTCGGATGGGCTTTCGCCTGCTCCGGCGTAGCCGTCTCCATATCGGCCAGAGAATGCAGCCGGAACGGGCCTCCCGAAGCCGTTATCGTCAGACGCTCCACTTCTTCTTTGCGCTGAAGCACCTGGAAAATCGCATTGTGCTCACTGTCGACCGGAAGGATTTCGGCGCCGTGAACAGCCGCCTCCGACAGGATCAAACCTCCAGCGCAGACGATACTTTCCTTGTTTGCCAGCGCGATCGTTGTGCCTTGATTCACGGCTGCAAGCGTCGATGCCAAACCGGCTGAACCCGATATGGCAGCCAGTAGCTTGTCGCAGGGGCGCGTTGCGGCCTCAATGGCAGCCAATTCGCCCGACGCATGCTCAATTCCAGTTCCCGACAACCCATCAGCTAACCGCGTGGACAGGGCGTCATCGGCGATAACGGCGATGGCGGGGCTGAGGCGTTTTGCGAGAGCGATGAGTCCATCAACGTTCCTGCCAGCCACCAAAGCTTCGACAGCAAAAACCGGGGCATCCGAAGACGCATTCGCATGTTCGATCACGTCCGCCGCTGACAGACCAATGGAGCCCGTAGCGCCCATAATCGAAATGCGGATCGGATCGCCCATAAAACCTAAAACCCCAATGCCGCAGCCAAACCTGGGCTCGCCAGAAACACAGCCACCGCGACAACGCAAACTGCGCCCAATCCGTCAACCCGGTCCATGACCCCACCATGTCCTGGGACGAAGCCTGAGACATCCTTCACACCGAATTGGCGTTTGATCTGGGATTCGAGCAAATCGCCAAGCTGGGCCACGATTGATATACTCGAGCCCATCGCTAACCAAAGCCAAATGGGCGATCCCAAATAGTTTGCTACGACTGCACCCAATGTCATCGAAAGACCAATCGCGCCCATAGCGCCGCTCCAGGTCTTGTTGGGGCTGTTTGTGCTCAACGTTGGCCCACCAAACAGTCGCCCGGCAAAGTAGGCTCCCGAGTCCGACGCCCAGACGATGACCATCAGCGTGAGCGCAGCGAGCATGCCGTTCCAGGGGCCGCCCTCTCGGAGCACCTGCAGCGCGAACGGAAGACCACCCGCGTACATCATTCCAAAGGCGGCGAGCGTAAATCGCTTGCGATGATACAAACCGAACAGGAATGCGAACGCAGCCAACATCATAGACACGTTAAAGGCGTTCAGGAATCCAAATCCCAAATTGATCAGAGCAAGCGCGAGAACAACGGTCCAGTACGGCCCCTGCCCAGCCATCCGACACCATTCAAATCCCATAATGGCCGCGAAGGCGGCTGAGCTGCCCGCAAGCCACCACCCTCCCTCGAAAACCACAAAAAACGCGAACGGGATAAGTATTGCAGCGGAAGCCAACCGTACCGCGAGATCACCCGCGCGCCGACCCGTGTCAGCAACATCTTTCATTGACTCAAGTTGCCCCGGCGCTGACCGCTCCGTAGCGGCGCTCCCGACGCGCAAACTCTTCCACAGCATCACGCAGAGCGGCCTCTCCAAAGTCTGGCCAAAGCACATCCGTAAACACCAATTCGGCATAGGCGCACTGCCAAAGGAGGAAGTTCGAAATCCGTCGTTCACCACTGGTACGAATGAGCAAGTCCGGATCAGGAAGCTCTCGAGTATCCAGATGAGAGGCGATGTGTTGTTCGGTGATCTGCTGGGGCATCAGACGCCCTGCAGCAACTTCATCTGCGATAGCTTGGGTCGCTCGGACCAGCTCTTCCCGGCCACCATAATTAAACGCGACAGTGAGGTGGAACTTTGTGTTGTGTTCAGTTTGCTGTTCTGCCCGGTCGACCAGTTCGAGCAAATCCTGCGGTAGATTCTCGCGAGTACCTGCGACCCGCACTCGCACACCATCGCGTTTCAACCGATCGAGATCCCGGCGTACATACGCGCGCAACAGGCCAAACAGGGCGTTCACTTCACCCGCCGGCCGGCGCCAGTTCTCCGTGGAAAACGAGAAAACCGTGAGGCATTCGATTCCGAGGTCTCGGGCGGCCTCAACGGTGCGTCGCAGGGCTTCAACGCCCCGTTCATGTCCAGCGCCGCGCGGGAGGCCCCGGGCTTTTGCCCAGCGCCCGTTCCCGTCCATAATGATTGCCACATGCCTGGGTCCGGCATCGCTCGCACCCCCTTGGGGCACCGGGCCTGGAGCAGGCTGGCTCGACATCAGACCTGCATGATCTCCTCTTCCTTGGCCTTGAGGGCCTCGTCGATGCGGGAGATGTGCTGGTCGGTCAGTTTTTGAACATTGTCGCTTTCTGAGCGCTGTTGATCTTCACTGATATCGCCGTCCTTTTCGAGCTTCTTCAGTGAGTCCATTCCATCACGACGCACATTGCGCACAGCAACGCGGGCCTGTTCAGCGTACTTACCGGCAATCTTAGTCAGATCACGGCGGCGCTCTTCGTTCAGAGGCGGAATCGGAATGCGCAAGTTCGTGCCATCAACCACCGGGTTTAGGCCGAGGCCCGCATCGCGGATGGCCTTGTCTGCAGCGCCAACAACGGTCTTATCCCAGATGTTTACGGCCAACATGCGGGAGTCGGGCACTGAAACAGATCCAACCTGATTCAATGGAACGGTGCCTCCATAGGCTGGAACCATAACGCTATCGAGCAGATTAACAGATGCCCGCCCAGTGCGCAGACCGGAGAATTCTTCCGCCAGCGCATTCAGGGCGCCATCCATGCGCCGTTCTAAGTCTTTGATATCGAAGCTCATGGTGTCACCTTGGATTGGTTCTGGATGACTGTATAGGTCCCCCGCCCATGTAACACATCCTGCAAAGCGCCTTCCTGACGCAAGGAAAACACAACGATCGGGATATTTACATCCCTCAGCAGGCTGACAGCCGACGCATCCATAACCCTGAGATTTCGGGCCAGGACGTCCTGGTACTCCAACTCGTCATAGCGCGTCGCATTGGAATCAGTCTTCGGGTCAGCGCTGTAAACGCCATCGACCTGCGTGCCTTTCAACATCGCGTCGCACCCCATTTCCGCCGCGCGCAAAGCAGCACCGGTATCCGTCGTGAAAAACGGATTGCCCGTACCGGCGGCGAAAATCACAACGCGGCCCTTTTCCATATGACGTGTCGCACGGCGCCGAATGTAGGGCTCGCACACAGACTGCATCGGAATGGCGGATTGAACACGGGTTTCGAGGCCGAGCTTTTCAAGCGCACTCTGCATCGCCAGCGCGTTCATGATTGTGGCAAGCATACCCATGCTATCGGCTTGGGCGCGCTCCATGCCCTGGGCTGCACCGGCTAGACCTCGGAATATGTTTCCGCCACCTATCACGAGACAAATCTCTGCGCCTGTCTCTTTTGCGCGCACGATCTCCTGAGCGAACTGCTCACAGGTGGCCATGTCGATGCCGTAGTCGGCGCCGCCCATCAGAGCTTCACCAGAGAGTTTCAATAGAATGCGCTTGTACTTTAACGAAGAGTCCTCGGCGGCGAGCTGCGCTGTCATCGGTGTGCTCCGGCTGATTTCCCTTGCCCTAATGGATTCCCGGCGCCCTGTCATGGGGCGCCGGTCATCGAAAGTCAGGTTTTTGAGATATTCAACGAGAAGGAGCGTTAGCTGCCCTTTGAGAGCGAAGCGACTTCGGCTGCGAAATCGTCTTCTTCCTTCTCAATCCCTTCACCAAGGGCAAAGCGAACGAAACCAACCAGCTCAGCTCCGCTGTCCTTGATGAAAGCACCCACGGTCTTGTCGGGATCCATGACAAAAGGCTGCTCCACAAGGACAACTTCCTTGTAGAATTTTTTCATGCGGCCTTCGATCATCTTCTCGATGACATTATCAGGCTTGCCACTTTCGCGAGCCTCATCCGTCAGAACTGTTTTTTCCCGCTCCACCAGAGCCGGGTCGAGTTCATCTGTGCTTGCAGCCGCCGGCGCAGTCGCAGCGACGTGCATAGCGACCTTTCGGCCGACTTCGGCGAGGTCTCCAGACCCGTTGAGCGCAACCAGCACACCAACTTTGCCCATCCCATCGGTTTCGGCGTTGTGGATATACATGGCGACGGCGCCGTCAGCCTTCAGCTGCGCCGTCCGGCGGAGCGTCATGTTCTCACCGATGGTCGCAATCATCCGTGTAATCATGTCGTCCACGGTGCCTTCGCCTTCCGGGGCACCTGCCGCCTTAAGGGCTTCAAGCGTGCCGTCAGTGTCGAGGGCGGCCTTGGTCACGCCTGCCAGAGCTGACTGGAATTGCTCATTGCGGGCAACGAAGTCCGTTTCCGCGTTCAGCTCGACAATCGCGCCGGTTTTGCCATCCGCGGATACTTCTACGGCAACCAGGCCGTCAGCTGCAGTCCGACCAGACTTTTTGGCGGCCTTGGACAATCCTTTGGCGCGCAGCCAATCAACGGCGGCTTCCATATCGCCATCGCTCTCAACGAGGGCTTTCTTCGCGTCCATCATGCCAGCGCCGGTTTTGTCGCGCAGGCCTTTGACGAGGGCGGCAGTGATCTCAGCCATGGGGTGTGTCTTTCCTTTGGGAGGATTAAAGGAGGAAAAGCGTTAGCTGGCGGTCTCGGTCGGTGTCTCGCCTTCTGCAGCTTCGGCAACTTCTTCAGCGCCTTCGCTCGATTCGGTGACACCTTCGAGACTCTCGCCCGCCTCGGCGGCTATTGCATCGGCTTCGGCCAGATCGCCCAGGTCTTCAAGATCGCCGAGGTCCATACCGAGCCCAGCGGTGGACTCAGCAAGCCCGTCGACGACAGCGTCAGCAACCAGGTTGCAGTACAGCGAGATCGCCCGCGCTGCATCATCATTGCCAGGGAATGGGAAATCGATGTCGTCCGGGTCGCAATTGGTATCGACCACAGCCACCACGGGAATGCCCAACTTACGGGCTTCTTTGACGGCAATGGCTTCCTTGTTCGTGTCAATCACGAACATGAGGTCAGGGCGGCCACCCATATTCGCGATCCCGCCCAGCGCGCGATCAAGCTTGTCGCGCTCGCGCTCCAGATTTAGCAGCTCTTTCTTGGTGAGGCCTTCGCCCCCGCCGGCTTCAAACATGGCCTGGAGGTCTTTCAGGCGTTTGATGGAATTGGAAACGGTTTCCCAATTGGTCAGCGTGCCGCCAAGCCAACGGTGGTTGATGTAGTACTGGGCGCAGCGCTGTGCAGCCTCAGCAATGGGTTCGGCGGCCTGGCGCTTCGTGCCGACGAACAGCACGCGGCCACCTTTGGCGACCGTGTCGCGCACCTGAACCAGAGCCTGGTGCAGCAACGGAACTGTTTTGGACAGGTCCAAAATGTGAATGTGGGAACGGTCACCATAGATGAAGTGCTTCATCTTTGGGTTCCAACGGTGCGTTTGGTGACCGAAATGTACGCCGGCTTCCAAGAGCTGACGCATTGTAAATTCTGGCAGGGCCATCTTATTCTCTCCATCCGGTTGGCCGTCACGGGCGGAACGGGTGCGGCAAAACCATAGCCGCCCCGCACCGGATGCGCCCGTGCACAGGGGTTGAAGCGGGGGCTATACACGTTTCCCGGCGCGGTGCAACCACCTCCCAGGACAAAGCCTCAGGCGGCGATCACCTGGTCGACCCCCGATGCAGATTTCAACGCCTGAACGGCGCCGATATCGGTCGGATAGCGCCCATCGAGCGCCAACGTAACCAGTCGCCCATCCTCAAGCGGGATTTCTACCCTCAGAAGACCCTGTTCACCCCCGCGGCGACCTTTAAGGGCTTCAGCGATCCCAGCTAAATCAAGCGGGTCCGCCCCAGGCCCGAGGCGAACGGTAAGCGCTGCGCTTTTCTTTGATAGCCGAGCCGAAGCAATAGGTTTGACGATCTCAGCCGCGAGCCGGATCTCATCCCCATTTCGGCGCACGCTCGTGGTGATCGCCACGGCGTCCCCTTTATTGAGTTTGTCCCGCTCTTCGCTGAGGGTTTCCGGGTAGACCATGAGCTCAACCTGACCCGTCGGATCTGAGAGAGTCAGAAAAGCAAACTTACCGCCTTTACGCGCCGGCTTTTCAACCCGGTCCAACACGACGCCAATCAATTCAATCGCCCGGCCGTCCTCAGCCCGGTCAGCGATTTCGTGGGCGAGGGTCACGCGATCCCGGTCGATACTTTCAAGGACATCGTCGAGGGGGTGGCCGGACAGGTAAAACCCAATAGCACGGAACTCTTCATCAAGCTTGGTCTGACCGTTCCAGGCTTTTGCAGATGGCAGGGGCGCGCGAACGCCGGATTCTTCTGCCCCGAACAAACCGCCCTGCCCTCCCGCACGGTCTTCTGCTGCGCGGTTTGCTTCTGAAGCGAGCACGGGAGCGGCCGCGAGCGCCCGCGCTCGACTGGGCTCGAGCACATCGAACGCGCCGGACTTGGAAAGCTGTTCAAACGCCTTCTTGTTGACCTGTCTTGGGTCCACACGTTCTGCAAACTCATGGAGATTTTCGAAAGGTTTGCCCGCCTCGCGAACTTCGACCAGATGTCTCATGGCTTCGAGACCTACTCCCTTCAGCGCTCCGAGCGCATACACAAGGGCGCCATCTCGCACATCAAAGTCGGCAGTCGATGTGGTCACGTCCGGCGCAATCACGGGAATTTTTAGTCGTTTGGCTTCCTGGAAAAACGCAGCAAGCTTGTCTGTATTGTGCAGATCCAGGCTCATGGAGGCTGCCAGGAACTCCACCGGGAAGTGGCACTTCAAGTATCCGGTATGGTAACCGATTGCGGCATAGGCTGCGGCGTGGGACTTGTTGAACCCGTAGCCAGCAAATTTGGCCATCGTGTCGAAGATTGAGTTCGCAAGATCGGCTTCAATTCCTTTGAGTTCAGCAGCCCCATCGACAAAACGGACCCTCTGCTTGTCCATTTCCTCTTTCTTCTTCTTACCCATGGCGCGGCGCAACAGATCAGCTTCGCCCAGGGAGTACCCGGCAATCTCCTGGGCCATCCGCATGACCTGTTCCTGGTACACAGGAACCCCATAGGTGGCTTTTAGAATGGGCTCCAGGTCGGGGTGGTCGTACCGAATGGTCGCCGGATCCTCCTTGCCTTGGACGTACACCGGAATGTTGTCCATCGGGCCCGGGCGGTAGAGTGAAATGATCGCGATAACGTCTTCGATATTACCGGGGCGCACCTTGCGCAGCGTGTCGCGCATGCCCTGGCCTTCCAGCTGGAACACGCCGAGTGTTTCGCCGGACGCGAGAAGATCGTAGGTCGCCTGATCATCGAATGTGCGCCATTTGGCACATACATTGCGGCCGTCGCGCCGGATGAAGTTCAGTGCCCGCTCAATGACTGTGAGTGTTTTTAGCCCCAGAAAGTCGAACTTCACCAGGCCTGCATTTTCAGCCCATTTCATATTGAACTGCGTGGCCGGCAGATCAGAGCGAGGGTCATTGTAGAGCGGGGCAATTTCAGTCAGGGGCCGGTCAGCGATAACCACGCCAGCGGCATGGGTGCCTGCGGACCGAGGCAAGCCCTCGAGCTCCAAGGCTATATCGAGCAATGCTCCTACGTTTTCATCTTGCTCGATTTCTTCGTCGAACTTTGGCTCATTCGCGATCGCATCCGCCAGTTTAGGTGGATTGGCGGGGTCGAACGGAATGAGCTTCGCCAACCGGTCGACCTGTCCGTAGGGCATCTGCATGACCCGGCCGACATCGCGCACAACGGCCTTCGCCTGGAGCGTGCCAAAGGTGATGATCATCGCGACACTGTCGGCACCATACTTGTCGCGCACATAGCGGATCACTTCCCCGCGACGTTCCTGACAGAAATCGACGTCGAAATCCGGCATGGAAACCCGCTCGGGGTTCAAGAACCGCTCAAACAGCAGATCAAACCGCAACGGATCAAGATCGGTAATCAACAGGGCCCATGCCACGAGTGAGCCCGCACCGGACCCTCGACCAGGCCCCACCGGAATGCCTTGCTCCTTGGCCCAAGTGATAAAGTCCGAGACGATCAGGAAGTAGCCGGGAAATCCCATCCGGTCGATGATGCCAAGCTCATAGTCCAAACGTTCGAAATAGGCCTCTCGCGTATCGTAAAGCTCGTCTGCCGCTTCCAGGCGCGCTTCCAGACCCGCCTTCGACTGCGCCCTCAAGGCGTCAATCTCTGAAACACCACCCTTGGCAAAACTTGGCAGAATCGGAGCGTGTCGCTCGGATTTTACAGCGCAGCGTTGGGCGATTTCGGCGGTGGTCTCAATCGCCTCCGGCAAATCCGCAAAGAGCAGCCGCATTTCGTCTGCTGTCTTCAGATATTGCGCTTGTGACACCCTCGGCCGATCGTCTTCCCCAAGATACCGCCCATGCGCGATACACATCATGGCATCGTGGGCTCTCGCATCCTTGGCTGCCATGAACCGGGCGTCCTGCGTGGCAACCACGGGCAGACTCACGTCATAAGCCAGCTCCAGCAAACCCGGTTCGGTCTCAGACTCAACCGACACACCATGGCGCATGATCTCCACATAGGTTCGCCCTGGATACGCAGTGGATAGTCGCTCAAGAGCGCCGCGTGCGTCCTCCATCTTTCCGCGAGCAATAGCTTCGGCAACACATCCCTCGGTGCCACCGGTTAGAGCGATGAGGCCATCGGTTTTCTCGTAAACAAGCCGCTCAGCAAGTTTCGGCACACCGTCACTGGCTTCCAGATATGCCTGCGATGACAGGTACATCAAACGTCGGTAACCGGCGTCGTTTTGGGCGTAGAGAGACAAACGATGGGTTTGGCCGCGATGCCCACCTTCAAACACGTCAAAACAACAGGCCACAATCGGCTGCACACCTTTGCCCGAAAGAATTTCAGATATCTCTAGCGCACCGAACAAATTGTTCCGGTCGGTGATCGCCACTGCGGGCATGCCCTGATCCACGGTCCACTGTGCCAGCGCCTGGGGCGTGATCATACTCTCCAGCAAGCTGTAACTGGAACGAACCGCAAGATGTACGAATGGCGAATCAGTCATCAAAGTCTCCCGCGCTCAGTGTGGCCTGCCCGTGGTGTTTCAACAACGACGCGACCCCAATTGTTCGTGTTATGTTCTAGCATGTCAAACAGATATCTGTTGTAGCTAAGCCCGCTAAACTGGTTGGTGTGCTTTGCGGGAGATCTCTTTGATCAGACCGTCTTCGACCGTCACCACCCGATCCATAAACTCCGTCAAACCCATATTATGGGTCGCCACGAGAACCGAAGCGCCTTCTTCGCGCGCTTTGGCGACGAGGGCTGCAAAGACCCGTTCGGTTGTGGCTGGATCGAGATTGCCGGTGGGTTCATCGGCAATTACCAAGCGCGGGTCATTCACAAGGGCGCGGGCAATGGCAACACGCTGCTGTTCACCGCCTGACAACTGACCCGGTTGATGGGTCTCTCTGTTGGTAAGCCCCATATCCGCCAAGAGCCTGGATGCAACGTCCCGCGCGTCGCTGCGTTTGCGGCCATCCACCATCAATGGCATCGCCACATTGTCGATCGCATTGAACTCCGGCAGGAGGTGGTGGAACTGGTACACAAAGCCAAGCTTTTCCCGGCGGCGCTGGGTGCGCTGCGTGTCGCTCAAAATAAGGCAGTCTTCGCCATCCAGGAAAACCCCACCTGAGTCGGGCCGCTCGAGCAGTCCTGCAGTGTGGAGCAGTGTAGACTTTCCAGACCCCGACGGCCCGACCAGTCCAACCAATTCACCCGGAGCGAGACTCAGGTTTGCACCACGCAGAACATCCAATGCGCCCTCACCCGTTTTGTAGGTGCGCTTGATACTGCGTAGATCGAGGACGGGCGTGGTCATTCGTACCTCAGCGCTTCAACAGGGTCGATTGAGGCCGCGCCCCAGGCCGGAGCCAGCGTCACGATTACGGAGACGGCGACCGCCCAGATGGCAGAGCCAAACACTTCGAACCAGGAGAGCCGCGCTGGCAGGCCTTCCAACCCATAGGTGTCCGGATCGAAAACAGTGACACCCACGGCTGCGAGTCCAGCCTCGATGTTGGGGATACTCAGGACAAATGCCACGCCCGCCACAATCCCTGTCAAAGCGCCAACGAGCCCGAGCGCTCCCCCAATTATCACAAAAACGCGCATCATAGTGCCGCGTGTTGCGCCGATGGTGCGCAAAATGGCGATGTCTCGCGTCTTGTTCTTCACGAGCATGAGAACACCGGAAATGATGTTGAGCGCCGTAATCGTGACCAGCACCATCATAACGATGCGCATCATGTTTCGTTCAATGTTCAACGCGTTGAAATACTGAGCTTTCAGATCTTTCCAACTGTAGAGAAATACGCCGCCCCCAAGCGCGGTATTGATGTCTCGCAAAACGGGTTCGGGCGACATCGCGTCTTCGATCCGCACGTCGATCAATTCATAGGAATCGCGCTTCTGGAAGAAAATCTGGCCCTGCTGCAGGGGCATGAAGATGTAGGCCCTATCGAGTTCAACACTGCCGGTTTTGAATAAGGGGCCCACGGTGTACGTCTTGTTCCGCGGCGTCCCACCAAACGCAGTGGCATTGGTCTGCGTTGAGATCAACTTGATCCGGTCACCTTGCCTAACGCGCAAATCACGGGCGAGAAACTCGCCCATCAAAATGACATCTCCACCATTCCGGCCTTCACCGAACCCGGCGTCGATGGCCGATTGCCCGCCATCGGGGAGGAAGTCGTAGCCGCGCAACTCTTCGATCGTGATTGACTTCACCAGTGCCCCGGACGACGCACCGCCTTCCCGCGTTGCAAGCACTTGGTCTTCGAGGAACGGGGTCGCCGAGACCACGCCATCTACAGTCAATATCTCTTCAATAATGAGGTCGGACTCAGCAGCCGAGCGCCCGTCCACGGACGCAATGATGTGGGGTTGCCCACCAAGAAGTGCGTCCAATAGCGTGGCGCGAAACCCCGCCATGATCGACATGATCACAATCAGTGCAAACACCGCCAGAGCGATACCTGCAAACGACAGGATGGCTGTGATGGACAATCCACCATGTTCACGGCGCGCTCGTACATATCGCCAGGCAAGCGCGCGTTCCACGGAACCAAAAGGCGTGTGTCCTGTCGCCATGGAGATCAGCGCCGCGCCGATTCAAGCGCATTGAGAGCCGCATCGAGGCTGAGTTCTTCTGAACTGCCGCTCGCGCGATTTTTTAGCTCAACCGTGCCCGCTTTCAGCCCCCGTGGACCAATGGCGAGTTGCCAGGGCAATCCTATCAAATCCATGGTCGCGAATTTCCCTCCGGGGCTTCCGTCACGGTCATCGTAGAGAACGTCAAACCCGGCATTTTCAAGGCGCTGATAGGCATCATCGCAAGCGGTTGTGCACGCATCGTCCTTCGCACGAAGGTTCAACAGCCCGACATCAAACGGCGAAACAGAAGCCGGCCAGACGATCCCACGGTCATCGTTGCTGGCTTCAATGATTGCAGCGACCAGACGAGACACACCGACACCATAGGATCCACCATGGATTTCGGTGAGGCCGCCCTCTGCAGTCTGCACAGCTGCCTTCAACGGCTCAGAGTATTTCGTCCCGAAATAGAAGATGTGGCCAACTTCGATCCCGCGCGCTTTGACTTGTCGTTCAGGGGGCACTGCAGCCCAAGCCGCTTCATCATGTTTTTCATCCGTCGCAGCGTAGAACTTCGTGCGCTTCTCCATTTCCTCAGCCAGGGCCACCTCATCGGAGAAATCAAAGTCTGTTCCCGGGGGCGGCACGTCGAGGACCGCCTTGTCGCAGAAGACTTCGCTTTCGCCACTTTCGGCCAGCACCAGGAACTCATGGCTCAAATCCCCGCCGATCGGGCCAGGATCAGCGGCCATGGGGATGGCGGTTATGCCCAACCGATCAAATGTGTTCAAATAGGCGGCGAACATCTTCTGATACGCGATGCGCGCGCGTTCCGCATTCACATCGAAGCTGTAGGCATCTTTCATAAGGAATTCGCGCCCGCGCATCACGCCGAACCGCGGGCGGATCTCATCCCGGAACTTCCACTGAATGTGGTAAAGGTTCAGCGGCAACTGCTTGTAGCTTTTCACATAGGCTCTGAAGATGTCGGTGATTAGCTCTTCATTTGTTGGGCCGAACAGCATCTCACGTTCGCCCCGGTCATGGATGCGCAGCATTTCGGGGCCATAGGCATCGTAGCGCCCACTTTCGCGCCATAGCTCGGCCTGCTGAATTGTCGGCATGAGCATTTCAATTGCACCGGCCCGCTCCTGCTCCTCACGCACAATTTGTTCGATTTTCTTGAGCACTTTGAAGCCCAGCGGCAGCCAGCTGTAGATCCCCGCGCCATTCTGGCGGATCATCCCGGCGCGCAGCATCAACTGGTGGCTGATCACCTCCGCGTCTGAGGGCGTCTCCTTGGTGACGGGCAGGAAATAATTGGAAAGGCGCATAAGGTGTTTTCTCTAGATCGCGGCGCGGAGTGACGCTGTGGCTAACGCGCTCTTTTGACAAAGGCTAGCCCTTAACCTTCGGGCGCGACTTCAAAAACATTCGCCGGAGAAGGCGGAGCGCAACGATCGCCAACAGCTAAGGCATTTACTTGGTACGAATACTCATCGTTCGGCGCCAGTCTGCGGATGAGGATCAAACCTTTCTGCGACGGCGCCAGAATCGACCCCGTACTTTCAGCTAGGCCTGATCCCTCCATATCTCGTTGCGACACAAGCCGAAACGACATGGCTTCGCCTATGGGAATAGCCACGACCGAAAAATTGTTGGTTTGATCATCAAAAAAGGAAACTGACGACATGCCCGGATAGGGCGCAACTTCTACATCCAGCCATAATGATACCTGATCAAGATCAAACCGGCAGATCGAGTAAGCCAGATCGGGCGATGGCCTGACGACAGTTTGGTTCTGGGGCGTTGCGCGTGGGACAAGTACAAAGCTGTGCAAGGGTATGCCTCGCTCTGCCATCATATCCATCGCCCGGGACATGATGGCGCCCGGAATCAACTCAAGCGTTGCCCAGTGCGCCAATCCAGCACTGACCAAAAGAACAACCCCGGCCACCCCCTTCATCACGTTATCTGTCCTCACAGTCGACGCGACGTATTGAAGGCGCGTTCAGTTCTGCCAAAGGGTCATCCAGCATGGCTTGGCTTGGACGATAAAGCCGCAGCGTAAGATCAAACGCTCCAGCATTTCGGCTGGATATCCAAAGGCCTTCTTCCGCCTGCCTCGTCGCTGACACCATGGCCTCCCAGGCTTGCGTGCGACCTGTTCGGGTTACATCCAGCGACAGCGCACCATCATCGTTCATGGGCAGTCGGCTTTGGGCATCATAAAGCGTGATCGACCACCACTCCGCAGGTTGATCCTCGCCAGACAGAACGTATCGGCACGACTCGCTGAGACGCTCGCCCTGGTCTTCCGTGTTCCGCGTGAAATAGACCGCTTCTTCTTTGGTCATGGCCAGTAATCCGTGGCGCGCAATCCGCGCTCTCGTATAAGGCCCCGCGGCTTCGCTTCCGATGGACCAATCGGAAACCCAGCCCGCGCTATCGATGTCGGAAAACACAAAGCCGCGCCCGCCAACAATCCCCGCGGCCCAGAGCGCTGACCCGGCACCTATGGCCGCGCCAAGGATTGCAATGACGATCAGAATTGCGACTTTGACCATTCCCCAGAATTGCTGGAACCGTCCTCAAATGGCAAGCAATCGGTGAGTTAGCCGCCCAATATCAAAGTCTGGAGATCAAAGACCCGGCTCACCACAAACAGCGCTGCGGTCTGCCCGACAGCGCCATAGGTCGCCCAGAGCGCCTTTTTCCTGATCATCGGATTTGATGGGGCGCCCTCTTCTGTACCTTCTTGCACGGGGCCATCTTCAAACTGTCCGCGCACGCCAATGGGCAGAACGATAAAGAAGCTCAACCACCAGAAAATAACAAAGAAAACAATCGCGCCTGTAAGCGTCATGGATCAGTGGTCGCCCTTGGGTGTTTCCATCAACTCAATGAGTACACCATTGGAGTTTTTCGGATGCACAAAGATGATCGGCGTTCCATGGGCGCCAATTCGTGGCTCATTCAGGACCGTGGCGCCACGTTTGCCCATCTCTTCAACCGCTTCGTGAATATCGCGCACTTCGAAGCAGACATGGTGTTGTCCGCCCTTGGGGTTCTTTTGGATGAAATTGTGGATCGGGCTGTTCTCGTCCAGCGGTTCTATCAGCTCAATCTGACTGTTCGGCAGATTCACGAAGCACACTTTCACCCCCTGCTCAGGCATATCGAAAGGTACGGTGATGTCTTTTGCGCCGTAAAGGGTGCGGTAGGTCTCTATCGCCGCGTGAATGTCGGGCACGGCGACACCAACATGGTTCAGTGGCCCAATCTCGAAATCATCAGCCATGATTGCCTAACTCCTCAACACTGTCACATCGATCAGCGGTCGACGACCAAACAGCTTCTCCGCCGCCTTTTTAATGCCGCGCCCAATGGCCCGTTTGACAGCATCATCATCGTCCATGTCTCGCGCCTTGACCCGAGACAAAGCTGCTTCCGCCGCTTCATCCAGCGTATCAAGGCTTTCATCGGCAAGTCGACCGTCAGCTTCCGCCAAACCGCGTGCTGACACCAATGGCCCGTCGATTACGCTGCCATCCTCATCGATGGCTACGCTCACATGGAGATAGCCGAATTCTGAGAGGCGGATCCGTTCGGTAAGGGCACCGCTGCCTTCCGGCACCAGCTTGTCACCGTCCAGGATCAAGCGACCTGCAGGAACAACATCGATGATCTCGGGATCACCGGGGGCGAGCCGCACCAATTCTCCATTACGCGGGGCCACAGCCAGCGGCACCTGCAGATCAAGGGCGTAACGCGCATGCTCCAGAGTGTGGCGACGTTCCCCATGGACTGGCACCGATATTCTTGGCCGGACCCAGCCATACATCCGAGCCAACTCATCTCGGCACGGATGACCGGAGACATGGATCGGTTCATCGGTCATGCGATCGGTGATCACCCGTATGCCCGCGTCAGCGAGTTGGTTCATCAACGCAAAGATGCCTTTTTCATTCCCGGGGATCACACGGGATGAAAAGATCACCGTATCCCCCTCACTGAGGGAGACATTGCGATGGTCATTACGGGCGATGCGGGAAAGCGCTGCGCGGGCCTCTCCCTGGCTACCAGTGCACAGGTACAGAATATTCTCTGGCGGCAGGAATCCAGCTTCCTCTTCGCTGACGAATTCGGCCACGTCCTGTAACATCCCCACAGCCTTGGCCGCGTCAGTAACTTTGTGCATGGAACGACCGACCAGGCAGACACTTCGGCCGCAGGCGGCGGCGGCCTCAACAACGCTTTTCACGCGCGCCACATTGGATGCAAATGTCGTGACCGCAACCCGGCCCTGTTGCGCAGCAATAACCGTCTCAATTGCGCCGCGCACGGTCGCCTCGCTTCCCGCCTCGCCCTCTACAAAGACATTGGTACTGTCACACACCATGGCGAGCACCCCCTCATCCCCGAGCTTCGAAATCCCTTCCACATCGGTGGTCGCACCGATCTGGGGGTCAGGATCAATCTTCCAGTCGCCAGTGTGCAACAGCGTGCCCAATGGCGACTTGATCGCAAGCGCGTTCGGCTCGGGGATGGAATGCGTTAGCGTGACATAGCGCACTTCAAAATCGCCGGCTTGAACCGTCGAGCCCAGTTCAATTGTGTTCAGCACTTTCGCCGGATCGAGCCCATGCTCAATCAGCTTGGCTCGCACCAGTTCGGCTGTGAACGGCGTAGCGTACATGGGCGCGCGAGTTTGCAGTCTGCGATACAACAAACCCGTCGCACCGATATGATCTTCATGGGCGTGAGTCAGGAAGATCGCGTCAATCTCCTCGTCCACGAGAAACTCGGGATCGGCGCAAATGAGATCGATTCCAGGCATGGTATCGTCGCCGAAAGTCACGCCAATGTCGGCAAGAATCCAACGACGATTGTGCGCCGGGCCGTAGCCATAGGCATTCAGGTTCATGCCGATTTCTTCACACCCGCCAAGGGGAAGGAACACGAGCTCGTCGCGCGGGTCAGGTCGTGTTGTCATTCAACTCTCAGGATTTGTTGCGCCTGAAGATTTCCAGCAGGCCGCGAATGGTAACATCCTGATCATATAGATCGATTTCGTGGCTGTGGCCTTCAAAGAGTGAGGCAATTCCGCCCGTACCAATAACCCGCATGGGTTTTCCGTACTCTGCCTTGATCCGGCGCACGAGGCCGTCAATCAAATCCACATAACCAAGAAAGATGCCGGATTGCATCGCGGTGACGGTATCCATGCCAATCACCTGGGGTGGGCACTGGATCGCGATCCTCGGCAGCGCCGCGGCAGCGTCATGCAGGGCTTTGAGCGATAGGTTGATCCCGGGGGAGATGATGCCGCCTTCAAACGCCCCATCCGAACCCACAATATCAAATGTCGTTGCCGTTCCGCTATCGACCACAATCAGCGGACCACCATACTCACTGTACGCCCCGACTGCGTTCACGACCCTGTCCGCGCCCGCTTGTTCAGGTCGGTCAATGCGAACCTCAACGCCAAGATCAACGTCCGCGTCACCTACAAAAATCGGTTCGATATCGAGATAGCGTCGCGCGAAGTTCCGGAAATTAAACTGCGCCTGAGGCACAACGTTCGAGACAATAAAGCCCTTGATCTTGCCGAACGGTATCCCTTCCATCCGGCACATCTGGGACAGCCACACGGCGTAATCATCGGCCGTGCGGGTCGAGTCCGTATGGCTGCGCCAGCGAGCCACCCAGTTCGCGCCGTCATGGACAGCGAACATCGTGTTTGTGTTGCCCACATCGATGGCCAAAAGCATATCGGTCATACGCGTCGCACCAATTCTACGTCTCCGGCTCTTATGGTCTCGCGGGTGCCGCATGGCAAATCGAGCATCAGGCCGCCATCGTTTGCAAGGCCTGCAAAGCTCCCCTCGAACACACGATCACCGACCACAGCCTTCACCAAGCCATTCCGGCCTTCCGCGCGCTCGCTCCAATCGTGCCGTGTGCGCGCGAAATCATTCCAAGCCTGTGACTTCCTCTGTTCGAAAGTTTCAACCAGCGCCTCCAGCACCAGATCAGCGCCGGGGACAGGACCGTCAGAGATCTCAGCCAAGCAGGTCGCAGTTTGCTCCACGGATTTTGGAGCAGAGGCCACATTGATACCCACACCCACCGCAGCCCAGGTGCCGGTATCGCCCGAACCGGATTCCACGAGAATTCCCGAGAGTTTCGCGCCCTTGCAACGCACATCGTTGGGCCACTTCAGGCCGAGGTCAGCATCTGGAGCGAAAGCCTCAATCGTATCATGCACAGCGAGCGCAGCTGCAAACGGCAGACGCAATGCATCTGAAACCCCGCCGGGAACAGATATCAGAGCCGTCGCGTATACATTGCCCGTGGGAGACTCCCAGCTCCGCCCAAGGCGACCGCGCCCAGCAGTTTGGCGATGGGCGGCAATCCAGTGTTCGGGAAAACGACCGGCTTGCGCGAGACGTTTAGCGTGCACATTCGTACTATCGATCGTCTCGTGCCAGATCACCGGTAGAGGTTGGTTCAATTCGTCAGTCCCATGGCTGCCGCTTCAGTCCAACCACCGAGGACGCCAATCCCGATCAGCAGTACCGGGAACATCAATACTCCGCAGGCGACAAGGGCCGCGACGACTGATGGGTCCGTAGACTGGAAGTCCTGCTTGGGGGCGTCGAACCACATCACTTTGATGATGCGCAGGTAGTACGCCGCCGAAACAACGGACGAGATCACCAGTATAATCACCAGTGGCAGCAAGCCCGCCGCAAGGCCAGCCTCAACGACCGCATATTTTGCCCAGAAACCCGCCAGCGGCGGAATGCCTGCGATCGACAGAAGGATGGCTGTCATTGCAAGGGTCGCAATCGGCCGGTTTTTAATCAACCCGCCCAGTTCGCTAATGTCTTCGACCATACCACCGGTGCGTCGCATCATCAGAACGCCTGCGAACATGCCAAGGGACGCGATTACGTAGATCGTCATGAAAAGCAGAAGCGCGGGGGCGCCGAGATCTGCTCCGGCTGCAACGGGAACAAGCGCGTAGCCCATATTTGCGATGGAGGAATACCCCAGGAGCCGCTTGATGTTGTTCTGCAGGAGCGCGCCAAACGCGCCCACAAGCATGGACGCGCCCGCGATGATTGCCAGGATGAGTTGCCAATCGTTCAGCGCATTCCCAAACACGGTGAACAGCACGTTCGCGAAGACCACCATCATCGCCATCTTTGGCGCGGCAGAAAAGAATGCGACCACGGGGGTTGGCGAGCCTTCATAGACATCCGGTGTCCACACGTGCATCGGGGCTGCTGAGACTTTGAACGCCAGTCCTGTGATCATTAGCACCATGCCGAACAGCAAGCCTGTTCCGAGCTCCGCTTCGGCGATCGCTTCAAAACTCGTTGACCCAGAGAAACCGTACACCAAAGACGCTCCGTAGAGGAGCAGCCCCGATGCCAGTGCGCCGAGCACAAAGTACTTCAGGCCTGCTTCGGCGGAGCGCGGACTGTCGCGGTGGAAAGATGCCAGCACATACGATGTCAAGCTGAGCGTCTCGACCCCCATATAAAGGGTCATCAGGTCGGCTGCTGACAGGGTCAATCCCATGCCGAGGCAGCCGAAAACCATCAGTAGCGCGTATTCAAACCGAAGCGTGTCGTGGCGCTCGAAAAACCCATCCGCAATCCAAAGCGCCACGCCTGCCAGCGCAAAGCTGACGATCTTTGCGAAGTTCACAAATGAGTTGGTCGCAACGAGCCCGCCGAAGGCTTCACCACCGTCCATATAGAAATAGGCCAAGCCAGCCGCGACAAACAGGGAAACCGCGCCAAGCTTGAAAAATGCACGTGCACTTCCCTGCCCGATCAGGGCGCCAACAAGGGTTCCGACCAAACCAACGCTGACAAGCCAGAGCTCCGGCGCAAGGGTTTCAACAATGGCGATCCAATCCAGCATGGGTGATCAGCCTCCAGCCATGAGGGCGAGCACACGTTGGGACGCCCCTTCGGTAATATCAAAGATAAGATCCGGCTTCACACCGAGGATGATGACGCCAAATGCCAATGGAATCAGGCAGGCAAGCTCGCGCGCGTTAACGTCGGACATGACGATCTCACCGCGCTCTATCTTCGCATTGAGCTCTGGATTGATTTCGCCAAACACGGCGCGGCGGTAGAGCGTGAGCATGTAAACAGCAGAGAAAATGACCGCAAGCGCGGCGCCAAACGCCGCCCATGTCGAAGCCTGAAACGCACCGATCATGGTCAGGATTTCTCCAACGAAACCAGACGTCCCGGGCAGACCGACATTCGCCATCGTGAACAGCATGAACAGCGCGGCATAAACCGGCATCTTGCCGACCAGACCCCCAAAGGCTGCAATCTCACGCGTATGCGCACGGTCGTATATAACCCCAACGATCAGGAAGAGTGCGCCGGAAATCAAACCATGGGAAAGCATCTGGAAGACCGCACCCTGCAAGCCAATTTCGGTAAAGCTGAATAGGCCGAGTGTGACGAACCCCATGTGAGCCACGGAGCTGTATGCCACGAGCTTTTTCATGTCTGTCTGGCGCCAGGCAACAAGCGAGGCATAGACGATCGCGACCACGGACAGAGTGAACATGAAGGGTTGGAAAAACACACTGGCGTCCGGAAACATCGGCAGTGAAAAGCGCATGAAGCCATAGCCGCCAAGCTTCAACAGAATGCCTGCAAGAAGCACAGACCCGGCCGTGGGCGCCTGGACGTGGGCATCTGGCAACCAGGTATGCACCGGAAACATCGGCAGCTTGACTGCAAAGCTCGCGAAGAAGGCTAGCCAAAGCCACGTCTGTGCCCCGACCGCAAAGTCAGTCTTCTCCAGCACCTCGAAATCAGACGATCCCGCCTGGATCACCATGTAGATCACCGCCGCCAACATGAAGAGCGAGCCAAGCAGCGTGTAGAGGAAGAATTTGAATGAGGCATAGATCCGGTTCTTCCCGCCCCAAACGCCGATGATGATAAACATCGGGATGAGACCCGCCTCGAAGAAGATGTAGAAAAGCACCAGATCAAGCGCACAGAACGCGCCGATGATGAATGTCTCCAGGATCAGAAAAGCGACCACATATTCCGTGACGCGCTCCTTGACCGAGCCATAGCTGGCGAGAAAGCAAAACGGCATCAGAAGTGTGGTGAGCACCACCAACAGGATCGAAAGGCCGTCGACACCCATCTTGTATTGGACATCACCATACCAGGCCACCGTCTCCAAAAGTTGATACTCGTTTACGCTTGGCTGGTAGGCGGTCAGGGCGACGACGGACACCAGAAAAGTGGCGATCGAAATGACGAGACCGGCCGTAATCGCCTTGGAGCCATCGGAGGCCGCACCGCTCCCGTTTCCAATTGCAGAGCGCACCAACATGATCAGAAGTGCGCCTGCAAGAGGCATCAGCGTCATTGCCGTGAGAATGGGAAAGCCTTGCATCAGCCTGCGCCTCCAGAGCGCCAGTACATCAAGCCGCCGAACACCAGCGCTGCGCCGATCACCACAAATGCATAATGATAGAGGTATCCCGTGTGCAGCGCTGAAAGCCTGCGCGCGCCCCAACGGCTGGCTGCAGTCACGCCATCGGGTCCGAGACCATCAATGATGCGTCCATCGCCGTCTTTCCAGAAGAGGTCCCCTAGCCACGCCAACGGGCGCACGATCAGGAACTGATAAATCTCATCGAAGTACCACTTGTTAGCCAGCACGGCATGGAGTGGACCACCGCTATCCGCCATGCGCTTGCCGATGCCGCGATTGAAGAAATAGGTGAAGGTGGCGATCAGGAAGCCTGCAATCGTCACCACCACAGGCGCCAGGAAGACCCACGTATAACCGCCGTCTTTCTTCAGATCATCGACATCATGGATGATGTGATTGCCTTCGGAGCGGTAAATCGCATCACCCCAGAAGGCTTCGCCATGGTGGAACATAGGATCGTAGAACGTGACGCCGGCGGCAACAGCGCCGACGGACAGAATGATCAGGGGGAGAAGCATAACCCAAGGGCTCTCATGGGGATCATGGGCATGGTGATCGTGGTGGCCATGGTCACCACCAGTTCCGTTACTTTCCTCTGCATGGAGGTGATGCGCACCGGTATAGGGGCCATGGAATGTCATGTAGATGAGGCGCCACGAATAGAAGCTGGTCAGAAGTGCGGCGACAATTCCGAACCAGAAGGCAAGCATGCCATAGGGAACACCCTGTTGGCCGGCAACAAAGGCGCTCTCGATAATGCCATCCTTGGAATAGAAACCAGACAGCCCCGCAAACGGCAAATCGACCAACGGAATGCCGATACCGATAATGGCAATCGTGCCGATCATCATCGCTGCATAGGTAATTGGCATGAACCGGCGGACACCACCCATCCGGCGCATGTCCTGCTCATGGTGCATCCCGTGAATAACGGAGCCAGCACCGAGGAACAAGAGCGCCTTGAAGAAGGCGTGGGTAAACAGGTGGAACATCGCGCCTTCATAGGCACCGACACCCGCCGCGAAGAACATGTAGCCCAGCTGGGAGCACGTCGAATAGGCAATCACGCGCTTGATGTCATTCTGGGCGAGACCCACCGTGGCCGCGTAGAGCGCTGTGATCGCGCCGATCAGCGTAATCATCCCCGCCGCAAAGACTGTGTGCTCGTAAATGGGAGACAACAGGCAGACCAGATAAACACCGGCGGTCACCATGGTTGCCGCGTGAATCAGGGCCGAGACGGGTGTTGGACCTTCCATGGCGTCAGGCAGCCAAACGTGCAGAAAGAACTGCGCCGACTTGCCCATGGCGCCGATAAACAAAAGAACGCCCGCCGCCTCGAAGGCATTGACCTCGTAGCCCAGGAAATTGAATGCCGCGGTCGTCGGAACCGCGCCCTCGGCAAAGGTGGCGATCGGTTGGACCAGGCGATCACCCGCGGCGTTCAACGCATCAAAAGAGTTGGCTCTGATAGCTTCAAAAATCGGGTCGAATTCCACCGTACCGAAGGTGAAGAAGATGGCCATGATGCCAAGCGCCAGGCCAAAGTCACCAACGCGGTTCGTGACGAAGGCTTTGATGGCCGCATCGTTTGGGGCTTTCTTGTGATACCAGAAGCCAATCAGCAGATAGGATGCAAGGCCTACGCCTTCCCATCCGAAGAACAGCTGAATGAAATTGTCCGCCACAACAAGCATGAGCATGGCGAAGGTAAAAAGGGACAGATAAGCAAAGAACCGCGCCTTGTGCGGGTCCTCGCTCATGTAGCCCCAACTATAAAGATGAACGAGCCCCGCAACGGACGTGATGACGGCCATCATTGTGATGGACAGAGCGTCGACGCGAATGGCCCAGTCCGCCTTCAATCCGCCCACATCCATCCAGGTTGTAAGGTGAATGTCCTTGAACGCCATCGCCGTGTGGCTCTCTTCGGCGCCGCCCACAGCCCCCCAATGGAAGGCGAGGGCAAACAAGTTATAGAGCGAGAGCGCACCGCACGTCAGCACAGTCCCGGTGGTCAACACCATGACGAAACGGTCGCCCGTGATCTTGTGGACCAGCCCCGAAAGCGCAACGATGCCGGGCGCAAGGACGATGAAGATGAGGAAAGCGGGGTCGAGCACGGCGTCCTACCCTTTCATCACATCGACGGATTCAACGGCGATATCGCCGCGAAGCCGGAAGAACACGACAAGGATGGCGAGGCCGACCGCTGCTTCGGCTGCTGCTACAGTCAATACGAGCATCGCGAAAATCTGGCCGGTGATCGTTCCCGAGAAGACTGAGAAGGCCACAAGGTTCAGGTTCACCGACAGGAGAATGAGTTCGATCGCCATCAGGATGACGATGATGTTCTTGCGGTTCACAAAGATCCCGACCACTCCAACCGTGAAGAGGAATGCCGAGAGCGTGAGATAATGGTTCAGCGTCAGTTCCATGCGCCTCAGAGCCCCTTTCCGGGTTTCACATCGACCGCCTCGAATGCCTCAGATCGCCGGCGAGCGGTTTGCTGGGCGATGTTCTGGCGGCGCACATGCGGGCGCCGGCGAAGCGTCAAAACGATCGCGCCGATCATCGCGACAAGAAGAATGATGCCGGAAATCTGAAACAGCAGCAGGTACTCCGTGTACATCACCTGCCCAATCGCTTCGGCGTTGGTCGCCGCGCCAGGAGATGGCTGAAGACGGTCCCCCTCAACCGCGCCAGCAAACGATACCAAAGCAATTTCGGCAAAGAATGCGAGACCGACGAGCGCCGCAAACGGTAGATAGGAGAGAAAGCCCTGCTTCAGCTCCACGAAGTCAACGTCCAGCATCATTACGACAAACAGGAACAAGACCGCGACGGCGCCCACATAGACGACGACGAGCAGCATTGCGAGGAACTCAGCACCGATGAGAACAAGCAGTGCGGCCGCCGTGAAAAAGGAGAGGATCAGCCATAGGACGGAATGCACAGGGTTGCGCGCTGCGATCACAAAGATGGCCGAAGCGCCCACAATGACCGCCAAAATCCAAAATGCGATGACTTCCATGACGTGCCTTTGGCCCCTCTCGGTGCAACCGATACGGGCCAGCCCCTGCCCTTAGTTTTCGTGATGCGCAAGGCAAGCGAGCCCGCCCGCGCCCTTGAGTCGCGCCCTCTTACCGATATGGCGCGTCGAGTTCGAGGTTCTTTGCGATGAGTCGCTCCCAACGGTCACCGTTTTCGAGCAGACGATCCTTGTCGTAGTAGAGTTCTTCACGGGTTTCCGTCGCGAACTCGAAGTTGGGCCCTTCTACAATCGCATCGACGGGGCACGCTTCCTGGCAGAAGCCGCAATAAATGCATTTCACCATGTCGATGTCGTAGCGCGTTGTGCGCCGGGAACCGTCCTCGCGTGGCGCGGCCTCAATCGTAATGGCCTGGGCAGGGCACACCGCTTCACAGAGCTTGCAGGCAATGCAGCGCTCTTCACCATTGGCGTAGCGGCGCAGAGCATGCTCGCCGCGAAAGCGTGGGCTGAGCGGATTTTTCTCAAACGGATAGTTCACAGTTGCCTTGCGCCGGAACATCTCCCGAACGGCAAGTCCGAACGCACTGAGAAAGTCCGTCAGCAAGATTCCACGGATAGTCTGAGCGAGGTTCATGCGGCCCCTCCCAAATATACAACATAGCCAGAAACGATGAGCACAGCCGCAAGCGACGTTGGCAGGAAAATCTTCCAACCAAGGCGCATCAGTTGGTCATAGCGATAGCGCGGCACCATCGCCTTCACGATGGCAAACATGAAGAAGCAAAACAACATCTTCACAGCGAACCACGCCATATGCCCGAGATTTACCAGAAGCAGTGGCATCGCGTTGAGAGAATCGCCAAGCGGAACGATGCCGTGCCAGCCGCCCAGGAACAGCACTGTCATCATGGCGCACATCAAGACGATGTTCAAATACTCGCCGAGCATGAACAGCAAATACGGCGTCGACGAGTACTCAACCTGGTAGCCAGCCACGAGTTCAGATTCCGCTTCTGGCAAGTCAAAAGGTGGCCGGTTCGTCTCTGCCAATGCTGAGATGAAGAACATCACGAACATCGGGAACATGACGATGATGAGAGGGAACTTATCCAGCGAGAATGCGTGCCACGTCCATATGCCTCCACCCTGGGCATTGACGATGTCAGACAGGTTCATTGACCCGACAAGGATCACAACAGTTACGATGATGAAGCCTAGAGAGACCTCATAGGACACCATTTGCGCGGCCGATCTCAGGGAGCCAAGAAACGGGTATTTCGAGTTTGAAGCCCATCCACCCATAATGATCCCGTAGACTCCGAGCGAACTGACCGCGAAGAGATACAGTATCCCGACATTGATATCGGCGATCACCCATCCGGGCGCCACGGGCACAACGGCCCAGGCGACGAATGCCAACACCACCGTCAAAACTGGCGCCAACAGGAACACTGTCTTGTTTGCGCCGGCTGGGATGATGATTTCCTTGAGTAGGAATTTGCCGAAGTCAGCAAAAGACTGCAGCAAGCCGAACGGGCCAACCACGTTGGGGCCCTTTCGCATCATGACAGCGGCCCAAACCTTACGGTCCATCAGCAGCAAGAAGGCCAAAGCGACCAACAGGATGACCATGAACAGGCCAATCTGACCCATCACGGTGAGCGTGCCCCAAAGCAGGCCATGTTCTTCAATGAATGCACTCATGGCGCTGGGCCCTACTCCGCTGCGACCGGTGTTTCAAGACCGCGTTTCTGTAATGAGCACTCGGCCATGGTCTTGGATGCCCGCGCGATGGGATTCGTCAGGTAGAAATCAGCAATCGATCCAGAAAACGGCGCTTCAGAGCCGGCTTGGCTCGCCTCCGGGAGCGTCTTCAGTGCTTCTGCACCCGCTGCCCCCGGTGCAAAGCCCATCCCGGCGAAGTGCGGCACAGCTTCACGCAACTGATCCCGCAGTGCGCTGGCCGTATCATAGCCCAGTGGCTTTCCCAGCACATCTGAAAGGGCTCGGAAAATCGCCCAACCTTCGCGAGCGTCGCCCTTTGGCTGCACGGCCTTGGCCGTCATCTGAACGCGCCCTTCGGAATTGACGTATGTTGCAGCCATTTCTGTGTACGCCGCTGAGGGGAGGATGATATCCGCTCGGCTCGCGCCCACATCCCCATGGCTGCCGACATAGATAACGGTACCGCCAGGCTTCAGCCTCGACATGTCGACCTCATCTGCGCCGAGCAGGATCACCGTATCCATCTCGCCAGAGAGGATGCCCGCAGTGTCCCGGCCGCCTTCTCCCGGCAAAAAGCCAATATCCAGCGCGCCGACCCGGCCAGCAGCGGTATGAAGCACACCAAACCCGGCCCAATCGTCTTTAATCGCGCCCACTTCGTTCGCCAGTGCGAGCGCAGCGTTCAAGACGGCTTGTCCATCGGGACGACACAAAGCGTCTTCGCCGACAACAATCATAGGCCTTTCAGCCCGGTCCAGAACGTCCTTGAAGTCGCCAAGGCGCGACATCGCATCGGGCCCCGTTCCCAAATGAGCGTAATCATAGGTCAGATCGACGCCTTCACCGATGAGCCCGACTTCGAGATCATTCCAAAGCCACGCCTTGCGGATACGTGCATTCCACACCGGCGCATCGACGCGGGGATTTGTGCCGATGAGAAGTAGAGCATCAGCCTCTTCGACACCCATGAACGTTGGATTCAGAATATAGCGTTCACGAACGCCATCGGTGCCATAAGTCGCTCCGGCGGGACGACAGTCTGTTGACTGGATCCCCATTGCCCGTGCCAGATCAAGCGCCGCCTTGGCCTGCTCCACCTCGACAAGATCGCCGGCAATGATTCCAACCTGATCTGGGACAGTCAGGGCAGCTTTGGTGGCCTCGAACGCTTCATGCCAGCTGGCCGGGCGCAGATTTCCGTTCTCGCGAATGTATGGCTTATCAAGGCGTTGACGTTGGAGGCCGTCCCATACGAACCGGGACTTGTCGCTCAGCCATTCCTCATTCACCTCTTCATTCACCTGCGGCATGATCCGCAATACAGCGTCGCCTTTGGCATCGATACGGATCGCGCTGCCCATGGCATCCATCACATCAATGGAGGGCGTCTTGCGAAGCTCCCAGGGGCGCGCATTGAAGGCGTAGGGCTTCGACGTCAGCGCTCCGACAGGACAGAGATCGATCACATTGCCACTGAGTTCGCTTTCGAGACTCTTCTCTAGGTAGGTTGTGATCTCGGCATCCTCGCCGCGGGAAATCATGCCGATTTCCTCGACCCCGGCCACTTCTGCTGCGAAGCGAACACACCTGGTGCACTGAATGCAGCGGGTCATGATCGTCTTGACCAGAGGGCCCATATTCTTGTCTTCAACCGCGCGCTTGTTCAGCTCATAGCGCGATCCCGACCGGCCATAGGCCATGGCCTGGTCCTGCAGGTCGCATTCCCCGCCTTGGTCACAGATCGGGCAATCCAGCGGGTGGTTGATAAGCAGGAACTCCATCACGCCCTCACGGGCCTTCTGGACATAGTCGCCCTTGGTTCGGATATTCGGCGCACTTCCATCCCGGTTCGGGCGCATCTCGCCAACGGTCTGGGCGCATGACGCAATCGGCTTCGGCGCGCCTTCCCATTCGACGAGGCACATGCGGCAATTTCCGGCCACGGACAGACGCTCATGGTAACAGAATCGCGGAATCTCAGCGCCCGCCTCCTCACACGCCTGCATCAACGTGTAATGGCGCGGCACTTCGATGTCTGTGCCGTCGATGTTCAGTTTGAAAGTCTCAGACATTGTCGAATTCCTCGATATTCGCCTGGGAGATCTGTCGGCGATGGCGCTCGGCATTCAGACGAAGCATCCAATAACTTCCACCTATGGTGACTGCTCCAACGTCTAGAAACTTCGCCCTTTCAACCGGCGGAAGTTCGTTTGGGCCCAAAGCGCCTGCAACTACCAGGACAATCAGACGTATCGCGACGAGCCCAATAACAGCCCAGAGCACTGAGCGACTTATGAAAGCCACTAAAGCGGCGACTGAAATGGCCAAGCTCGAGTAAAAGGGAAAGGACGCCCCCCAACCCAATTCCTGCAATGGTGTGCCGATTTCTCGAAACACGCGTTCGCCCTGAAAGAAAAATCCAGCAAACCCACCCGCAACGATTAAACACCAAAGCGAACCAACTAAGTCGAAGTTGCGAAACCAAGTCATATCCTACTCCGCCGCTACGACATGGCCCTGTACGAGGGCGCGAGGTTGGCGGTACTGGTCGATACGCTCTTCGATCTCGTGGCGGAAGTGGCGGATGAGGCCCTGGATCGGCCACGCGGCCGCGTCGCCCAACGCACAGATCGTGTGGCCTTCTACCTGCTTCGTCACGCCGAGCAGCATGTCGATGTCCTCATGGCGCGCGTCGCCCTGGGCCATCTTTTCCATCACACGCCACATCCAGCCCGTGCCTTCCCGGCATGGCGTACACTGGCCGCAGCTCTCATGCTTGTAGAAATAGCTGATCCGCGCGATCGCCTTGATGAGATCGGTGGACTTGTCCATCACGATGACCGCCGCCGTGCCGAGGCCGGACTTCAAGTCGCGCAGCGTGTCGAAATCCATCTTGGCGTCCATGATCTCATGGGCTGGCACCATTGGCACCGATGACCCACCAGGGATCACCGCCTTGAGATTGTCCCAGCCGCCACGAATACCGCCACAATGGGTCTCGATCAGCTCGCGGAAGGTGATCGACATCTCCTCTTCCACATTGCACGGTGTGTTCACATGGCCGGAGACACAGAAGAGCTTGGTGCCCGTATTGTTCGGCGCGCCAAAGCCCGCAAACCACTCGGCCCCGCGGCGCAGAATGGTCGGGACCACGGCGATGGATTCCACATTGTTCACGGTTGTCGGACAGCCATAAAGCCCTGCATTGGCCGGGAATGGTGGTTTCAGGCGCGGCTGGCCCTTCTTACCCTCTAGGCTTTCCAGCAGCGCGGTTTCCTCGCCGCAAATATAGGCGCCGGCGCCATGGTGGACGTAGACGTCGAAATCCCAGCCATGGACATTGTCCTTACCGATCAGCTTGGCCTCATAGGCTTCCTTGACCGCCTTTTCGAGCGCATGACGCTCCGCGATGTATTCACCGCGCAGGTAGATGTAGCAGGCATGGGCGCGCATGGCATAGCTCGCCACCAGACAGCCTTCGATGAGCAAATGGGGATCATGGCGCATGATCTCCCGGTCCTTGCAAGTGCCCGGCTCTGACTCGTCGGCATTCACCACCAGATAGTGCGGCCGGTCTTTCACCTCTTTGGGCATGAAGGTCCACTTCAGGCCTGTTGGAAAGCCAGCGCCACCGCGCCCGCGCAGGCCCGAGGCCTTCACCTGGTCGCAAACCCAGTCCTGGCCCTGGGAGATCATTTCACGGGTCAGGTGCCACGCACCGCGACGCTTGGCACCCTCCAACCCGGGGTCATGACGCCCATAGAGATTCGTAAAGATCCGGTCTTTGTCCTGAAGCATCTGCCTCTACTTTCGAGCCTTCAAAAGCCTGATCATCACAGGCCCAGTAATTCCAATTCCCAGCATAACGGCGCCGATGATCCAGGCCATGCGGCCCGTTGCCAAGTACCCAGCCACACCACCGAGCAGCACCACCGCTTCTGCCATTGCCGCCTGGATGAGGAGCCGCTGCTCTTCCGGACCCAGGCCGCGCTTGTCCATGCCGCTAGCCCTTCTCGCCCTGAAGCGTCGCTGCTTGGGTGATCCAGTCCTCGCGCCCAATCCGCCCGGGGAAGCTCAGATAACCTTCCACCCATTCCACATTGGCCGGGGTCCAGGCCGCGATCTGCGCAAAGGTGTAAATACCCAATTCATTGAGCTGGTTTTCATTCACCGGCCCGATCCCTTTGATTTTCTTCAGGTCATCGCGATCGTCTTCACTAACCTCAACCGCCTGAGGCCGATCCCCGGAAGGCTCTGCATTATCCGCTTCTGCTTTCGACACAGGAACCGGCGCAGCTTTCACCTCTCGCGGCTCTGGCTCAGGCTCCGGTTCGGACTCTGGCTCCGCACTCGGCAGGTTTGGCAGCACAGAGATGGAGGATGAACGCGACCCATCAAAAAGACCCGGCTCTGTAAGCACTTCCGTTCCGCCTTCGGCTTCGGAATTCACCCGATCTACCTGGGGACCAGGTTCCACTTCAGCGCCATTTTGGAGACGGTCGATAATCTCGGTGAAGCTCTCAGGCGTCAGATCTTCGAAATAGTCATCATTGATCTGCACCATAGGCGCGTTCACGCATGCGCCCAGGCATTCTACTTCTTCCCAAGAAAGCTTGCCATCATCGGTGACAGCCATCTTTTTCCCGATCTTCGAAGCGCAGACGTCCTTGAGATCATTTGCACCGCGGAGCATGCACGGGGTCGTTCCACAGAGCTGGATATGGTGTTTTCCGACGGGTTGCAGGCGGAACATCGTGTAGAAGGTCGCGACCTCGTAAACGCGGATATACGGCATTTCGAGCCGGTCCGCGACCTCGCGCATGGCGGGCTCCGAAAGCCAGCCGCCATTGTCTTTCTGGGCGAGCCAAAGTAGCGGGATCACCGCAGATTGCTGGCGATCCGCCGGATACTTGCCGCGCCAGAAGGCGATGGTGGGTTCCGTTTCCGGCTTGAAGGCAAAGCGCTCACCACCAGCCTCGATATCAAAACGACGCGCACCCATTAGCGATCAATCTCCCCGAATACGATGTCGAGCGAACCGAGAATTGCAGACACGTCGGCGAGCGTGTGGCCCTTGCACAGGAAGTCCATCGCTTGCAGATGGGGATAGCCCGGTGCACGGATCTTGGCACGGTAAGGGCGGTTTGTTCCGTCGGAGACCAGGTACACCCCAAACTCACCTTTGGGCGCCTCGATCGCGGCGTATACTTCGCCAGCAGGCACGTGGAATCCCTCGGTATACAGTTTGAAATGGTGGATCAGCGCTTCCATGGAGCGCTTCATGTCGCCCCTTCGCGGTGGCGCGACCTTTGTTCCGGCCAGCAGCACCGGCTCACCGTTCAACTCATCGCTGTTCAGCTTCTCAATGCACTGAAGCATGATTTTGACGGACTCTTTCATCTCCTCCATGCGGCAGACATAGCGGTCGTAATTGTCCCCGTGTTTGCCGATGGGGATGTTGAACTCGAGCTCGTTGTAGCACTCGTAAGGCTGGGCGCGGCGCAGATCCCAAGCATGGCCTGAGCCACGCACCATGACGCCGGAAAACCCCCAATCGAGGATCGTGTTTAGGTCTACGTTCCCAATATCGACATTGCGCTGTTTGAAGATGCGGTTTTCCGTCACCAGGCCCTCGATACGATCCAGTATCTCGGGGAAGTCCACGCACCAGTCATGAATATCGCTCAGCAAATCTCGGGGCAGGTCTTGGTGGACCCCGCCCGGCCGGAAAAACGCCGCATGCATGCGTGAGCCCGACGCACGCTCATAGAAAACGACGAGTTTCTCGCGCTCTTCGAAGCACCAGGTAATGGGCGTTAGTGCGCCAACGTCCATGATCTGCGTCCCGACGTTCAGCAGGTGGGACATGATCCGCCCCAGCTCTGAATAGAGAACGCGAATGTACTGGGCTCGTTTAGGCGCCTCGATGCCGAGAAGCTTCTCAATCGCCAGGCACCACGCGTGCTCCTGGTTCATTGGCGCGCAATAATCGAGCCGATCAAAATACGGCAACCCTTGGAGATACGTTTTGTACTCGAGCAGTTTTTCCGTGCCGCGGTGCAACAGACCGATATGGCAATCCACCCGGTCAACAACCTCGCCATCGAGGTCGAGGATCATGCGTAGAACGCCATGGGCGGCTGGGTGTTGCGGCCCGAAATTAAGCGTGAAAACACGCTCATCGGGCGCTGTCGAAAGATCGTCGGCAGCCATTATTCGGTTCCCTCGTTCAATCGCTGCCCCATAAGCTCTGCATCGCCCCAACGTGCTAGATAATCGCGCTGAAACTCCGTGTCGGTACAAGTGTCATTCTCGAACTGTGCACGCGCCACCTCGAACCCTGAATTGCTGCCGTCGGCATCCAGCTGGCTCAGTAATGTGTAGGAGTCATCGACAGCTTTTTGCCGCGCGCCGGGCTTGGGGGCTGGTATCACTTCGATAATCGACGTCCAGCGCTCGGCGAAAGCCACCGCCTGCTCTTCAGGCACCGCCCCCAGATCAGCAAGATAGTAGGCCGACGAAATGCACATCGCAGCGCCCGCCAGGCCCGTCTGCGCGTCGGCGCTTGGCTTGGACGTCGTTGTTGCCGATTCTGTTGAAGCAGTGGGCTCAGAAGCTCCATTGCCAATACCGGGAAAGTTCGTGGGCAGTGTTTCACAGGCACCGAGCGCCATCACGGTACCAGCTACAATCAGGGCAATCCAATTGTTCACGACCCAACCTCCTCGGCTTTCTCATCGCCGGGGATCACCGACGTCATCCCCTCCCAAGGTGAAAGAAAATCGAAGTTGCGATATTCCTGAGCAAGCTTCACGGGTTCGTAGATCACGCGTTTTTCAAGGTCATCGTAGCGCACCTCCACGTGCCCCGTGAGCGGGAAGTCCTTGCGCAGTGGGAAACCCTCAAAACCGTAGTCGGTGAGGATCCGGCGCAGGTCCGGATGATCCGAAAACGTGATCCCGTACATGTCGAAAGCTTCGCGCTCGAACCAGTTTGCACATGGGAACAGTTCCGTAAGGCTTGGCACAGGCGTGTTTTCGTCAGTGCTGACCTTCACTCGGATGCGCTGGTTCATACGCATGGACAGGAAGTGGTAAACCACGTCGAAGCGCTCTGCGCGCTGGGGATAGTCCACGCCGCAGATGTCGACCAGCGTCTGGAAGAGACAGAGAGAATCGTCGCGCAGGAAACGCACGACCTTGGGAAGCTGGCTGCGGGATACGGCCAGGGTCAGCTCTCCCTGACGCACATGCCAAGCCTCTATGGCGTCTGAAATTCCGGCGGCCGCTTCGATATGGCTGCCGAGATCTTCCAGAATCTCTTTTTCATTCAGTTCTGCGTCGGTCATCGTTCAATGGATCCTTCGCGGCGTATTTTCTTTTGTAGTTGCAAGAAGCCATACACCAGCGCTTCGGCGGTGGGCGGGCAGCCGGGAATGTATATGTCAACTGGCACGATCCGGTCACAACCGCGCACGACGCTGTAGCTATAGTGGTAATAGCCGCCGCCATTCGCGCACGAGCCCATCGAGATGACATAACGCGGCTCGGGCATCTGGTCGTAGACCTTGCGCAGGGCTGGCGCCATCTTGTTCGTCAACGTGCCAGCCACGATCATCACATCTGACTGGCGGGGCGACCCACGCGGCGCCATTCCGAAGCGCTCAAGATCATAGCGCGGGTTACCAGCATGCATCATTTCCACAGCGCAGCACGCCAGACCAAACGTCATCCACATGAGCGATCCAGTGCGCGCCCAGGCGATCAGATCGTCGGCGCGCGCCGTGAAGTAGCCCTTGTCAGCAAGTTCGTCTGACAAACCCCTATAAAATGGATCATCCGACCCAGGCGCATACCCGCCCTCTACGCCCGTGCGGGCGGCAGAAAAGGCCGGGGCTTTCACGATTTCGTCGCTCATTTATTCCCACTCCAGGGCGCCGGAGCACCACTCATAGACGAAACCAACGGTCAAAACGCCAAGGAACACCACCATCGACCAGAAACCGAACACGCCGATTTCTCCCAGGCTCACTGCCCAGGGAAACAGGAAGGCGACCTCCAGGTCGAAGATGATAAACAAGATGGCGACGAGGTAGAATCGCACATCGAACTTCATGCGTGCGTCATCAAACGCATTGAAACCACACTCATAGGCCGAATTTTTCTCAGGGTCGGGATTGGACGGTGCAAGCACCGCTGACCCGATAATGAAAAGCAGCGCCAGGACGAGTGAAAATCCGAGGAAGATAATCACGGGGAAATAGTCCAGGGCAAAGCGCTCGATTTCGGTCATATCATGCAGCCTGTTGTTTCTTGGGTCGGGGGCTACTTCGCTTCTTCGACCCTTGCAATATCACCGGTGAGACCTACACGCCAAACAGGCTAATAGCACGCTGCCGAGACTGCGGCGCGGCGTCACGGTAATCCGGGTTCTTGCAATTTGCGCCAACACGCCACAAACGCGTTCGCAAGGCAGCTTTCCGGAGGGGAACATGGCGAAGAGACCCGTTCGCAATCGACAGGGAAAAATCGTAGCGACCCTGGGCCCAGGCACGCGTTCACCAAAGGTCGTGCGAATGCTCGCTGAAGCCGGCGTCGATGTGTTCCGTCTCAACTTCTCCCATGGCAGCCATGACGACCACCGGGCATCGCTCAACAGCGTTCGCGCTGCGGAAAGCGCAACCGGTCGTCCACTGGCTGTGATGGCTGACCTCCAGGGACCAAAAGTTCGCATTGGGACTTTCGAAGACGGCCCGCTATCATTCCGCTTCAACGCTGAGATGGATCTTGTTGCTGCCGAATCGACGGGCGCGCCGAATACCATTCCGGTTCCCCATGGAGAGATCCTCACGGCGCTGGAAGTCGGCGATGAAATTCTTTGCAATGACGGAATGGTCGCCCTTGAGGTGATTTCCTGCGGCGACAGTCTGAAGGTGCGTTCGGCCCTGCCCGGCCAGCTGTCTGACAAAAAAGGGTTCACGGTTCGTGGTAAGGCCTTGCCCGTACGCGCCCTAACCGAGAAGGATGAGGTTGACTTGGCCTTTGCGATGGACATCGGCGTCGACATCGTGGCGCTGAGCTTTGTGCAGTCGGCCGAGGACATTGCCATCGCGAAAGCCCAGATCACCAATCAGGCCCCTTTGATTGCAAAGCTCGAGAAGCCCGCTGCAATAGACAATCTGGAAGCCATAATCGAGGCGGCCGATGGGGTTATGGTGGCGCGCGGTGACCTTGGCGTGGAGTTCCCGGCCGAACAGGTCCCCATCATCCAGCGCCGAATCATTCGCGCCGCCCGGGCCATGGGACGCCCCGTGATTGTCGCAACCCAGATGTTGGAATCTATGATCGACAACGCCGCTCCGACGCGGGCCGAGGCGGGCGACGTCGCCACGGCGATCTACCAGGGCGCTGACGCCGTTATGCTGTCGGCGGAAACTGCCGTTGGACGACACCCGGCCACCGCGGTGGCCGTCATGGGCCGCATCATTTCAGCCACCGAACAGGCAGAAGACTTCAGTCGGTCACTCAGCCAGTTCGATGGTGACACCGCCCCCGAGAGCCCCGTAGATATCATCGCGCGGTCAGCTTTCGATCTCGCCCGGATGGAAGGTGCAACCGCGTTGGCCCTGCGAACAGGTGCACTAAAGAGGCTAGCCCGCTTTGCCAGGGCCCGGGGCGCGGTCCCGATCCTTTACGGCTCAAAAGACGAGCGCCGACTTCGATGCGCACAACTTCTCTGGGGAACGCATCCCGTATCGCTGGATGACCCCGATGATTCGGCATGGGTGCGCAAACTCATGGAAAAGACGGGTCTTGATGGCGTGGCGGCATGGTCGGCCTGGCGCGGAGACGACGAAACGCGCATCCCCGTCTGGGAACTTGGCGTCGAAGGCGAGTAAGCCCTAAGCGGCCAGGCCCAGACCTGAAGGTCCGGGATCAAGAGAATTGATGACGCGGCTTCCAGGCATGTCGGACGGCGCACTGCTCCCATCGCTTAAGACACAGACTTCCATACCCGCTGCTTTCGCGGCCATAGCGCCTACGGGCTTGGCCACTACGGCGGTACAAACGTCGGGCGTCACTCCGAGTTGATCGGCAATGCCAGCGTAAATGGAGGGATCAGGGCGAGGCTTCTGATCAGAATTGCCGCCCGCCACCACTGCAATCGCAGAAGCCAAGCCCAGTCCAAGGCGGCTGACGCAGCCAGAACCCAGTTCAGGGGCGTCATCGCTGCAAACAGCGATTTTCATTCCCTGGGACGATGCGTGCTTTAGCAGGGCAATTGCGTCGTTGCGCAATTCAATTTCGCCGGCCCGCGCCAGGGAAATGAACTGCCTAGCATGTTCGGCTTCAATGGCATCCAGTAGCTCGACATTGTCTGCTTCTCCGCCTGGCCAGCCGAAGCGGCCAAAATACGCTGTGGTCTGCGCGCGAAACCCGGCCGTTGCCGAGACGCGCTGATACATTGCTGCGTCCCAATTGAGATCCAGACCAGCCGCCGCGAACGCTGCGTTTGCGGCCTTCAGATGGGCATCCGCCGTTTGGGCGAGCACGCCGTCGCAATCTAGAATTATGGCCTTGGACATCGATCGGTCACTCCACAGCTTTAGAAAGCTCTTGGAGTGACGTGCGTTGCGCCCTGGAACAAGCCCTTAGCTTGGCTGCCCTGTCAAAATACGTTTGCGCAAATCCTCAAGCGAAGGGGCATCCGTTTCCGCTACGGGAGAAGTCTCCAACTCAACGGGATCACTTCCGCCACTGCCGAGAGCCCGCTCGATCACTTCAAGCCACAAGTTGCGCGCCTGCGGCGGTGTCGACGGGGCTGGTCTTGTTTGCGCCGAAGCCCCTGGCGATCCACTTTGTGACGACCTCTCGGCATCCGTCGACGGACTGCCAGCCTGAGATGCGTTCGAACTCGAAGGCTCGACCGAAGAGTCACCTTCGTTACCGGGGGCTCCTTCGCTGGAGTCAGCAGCACCATTCATGGCATCGACCATGTCTCGCGCACTGGTCGATTGACCAGCGCCACCCGGAGTGCCCGAAGCATTGCTCGTTGCGGAGTTGGCAGCATCGCCGTTTCCGTCCGTGCCGCCTGAATCGGCGCCCTCTCCGCTCGACGACTGCTGAGCGCTGCCGTCACTCGCACCCGTCGCATCAGAACCGCCAGATGTCGCGGGTCCTTGTGCTGCTTCGGCCCCGGGCGAGGCACCATTGCTATCAGTTTGCTCCGCGCCACTCGCTTGTCCGCTTCCGGCAGCAGCGGTTTGACCGGCGCCATCCCCTGCTTCACCCGAAGGCGTTTGTCCCGCGGCCTGCCCCGACCCTTGCGGCTGCCCTTGTGTTGAACCACCACCGCCGAGACCTTGCATCTGGCGCAAGATATCAGCTGCGGACTGGTTGGCGCCGCCGCCCATGGTTGAACCGGCACTTCCAGAGCCACGCGTACCCGATTGGCGTCCGCCGGGGGTTGATCCCGCCCCCTGCCCTCCACCGGGCGCATTCGCCTGGCCTTGCCCGGTGTCTATTCCATCGCCTTGGCCAGAGCCAGCGCCCATCAAATCACCCATCGCCTCGGCCCAGGCCGCTTGTTCATCCCGCAAGAGGCCCGGATCGGACTTTGCGGCTTCGCTGGGCTCATAGGCGACGGACTGAGGATCAAGGTTCTCAAGGTCCGCCTCAGCGATCACCTTCGCGCGCTGACGATTGATGTGACGCCTCGACTCTTCCGGAAGTTTATCGATCTCACGGGGCTCGGGAATGTTGATGCCGACGCCCGTGGACGTCGGATTGGACACCGGGTCATAGGTTTTGCTGTCGCCACGACGCTGTGACCGACGCCAGTCTTCCTCAGACTGATCCGTACTTCCCGTTTCGGGCGCAGACACCGATCCGTCCTCTGGGGGCGTAGACTCCTGAGCGAGGGCTGATGCGCCTGAAAGGGCCAAGATCATCGCGAGGGCAGAATATCTCATCATCGCGCCAGTATACGACGCACCAATGACTGTGACCTGAACGGCGTCGCCTTAACCGCTGACCTCGCGCACCACTCGAAAACCAGTGAAATCATTGCTGTCCCCACGTCTGAGCATAAGCCGGGATGTGAACCGGAGGTCTTTTGGGCCCGAGAACCAGGACCCACCCCTGACCGCGCGTTGGTTGCAAGAGCCTCGCAGGTCAGCGCTGCCATCCGATGGCGCATCACGCAGGTTCAACGTGTTGCAGTCCTGCGTCCACTCTGCGACGTTTCCGAGCATATCCTTCAGACCAAACCGGTTCGCGATAAGGGATCCCGCGGGCAGTGTCCGATCCGGTGCAGGATCAGCGCAGGCCGAATTTGCCCAAGCCAATCCACTCTCGATCCCGGCCCCATTGGCAACTGCGCAAACCGCAGCGGCAGAACCACCAGGCAAAGTGCCTGTTTCTCCCCCACGGGCTGCATACTCCCACTGGGCTTCACTGGGCAGTGCATAGCGCTCCCCCGTTTGCTGGCTAAGCCAGGCTGCATAGGCGGACGCATCATTCCAGGTCACATTGATAACAGGCCGGTTGGAACGCCCCCAACCATTATCATTTGCAACGACCGAGCATCCTCCCCCCGCAACACAGGCCTGCCATTGGGCAAAGGTGACCTCTGTTTCTGACATGGCGAAGAAGCCGGAGAACGTGACCGGGCGTTGAGGCCCTTCCGCTGGGCTGGCGTCGTTATCCGACTGGGAAGCTCCTAGCTGGGCCGTCCCGGCAGGCAGCGTGACCATGAGTGGGCAAGATGGACAGTCCCGGAAAGTTCGCCCAGCAGCAGGCTTCAGCGCATCGATTGCGGCTATGGCCTGCAACTGAAACGCCCCAGACGGAAACTGGGAAAGATACTGCTCATAGGCGCGAACAGTGTTCAGCGCTTCTGCTTGCTGGAACGCCGATCGATCGGCTGCCTGGGCCTCCAGACGATCACGCCGCGCCCTTGCCTCTGTCGCATTCGCACCCGCAGGATGTTTTGAAAGATATGTCTCATAGGACTGAACCGTATCGGCGCGCGCCGCCTCGGCCCAATCGGTTGCTTCCTGGGCCGCTCGTTCAGCCGCATCGGCTGCTGCAGCCTCTCGCTCAGCCCGGATCGCATTGGCCCGTTCGCGTGCCTGACTGGAATGACGCCCATCCGGCCACTCTTCCAAATAGGCCTCATATCCCGCCAGAGTATTGCGCTGCTCAGCGAGCGCCCAAGCCTCGTCGTCATAGCGATCAATCTCGGCCTGGGCTTCCTCTGCAAACCGCCCATTGGGAAACGCCTCAAGATACTCGCGATAACCTTCGAGCGTGTCGAGTTCCAGCGCCCGCACCCACGCTTCGTTGTCGGCCGACGCCCGCGGCAGCGTCGGAGGCTCCTCGGCCTGCGCTACGGTTTCGCCCCCTTCTGCTGGCACACCCCCAGATCCCGTGGTACTCGCCACCAGCCAGATTCCCGCAGCCGCAATGGCCCCCAAAAGGAACACGCCAGCCACCCAACGCCCCCAAGGGCGCCGCTCAGGCTCCGGTGCAAAACCCTCGAACGGAGCTTGCTCGATAGACGTGCCGCGCTCTGATGGTGCCGGAGACTGCATGGGCCGACCGACAGATGAGGAAGACTGGTGCGCGGTGCCTACGACTGGACGGGCAGTAGCCCGGCGCGGACGTCCTTCAAATTGCTGACGCCACTGCGCCAAAGAAGCCGGACGTTCAGTCGGATTGAGTTCCAGCCCCGCCATGATCGCATCGAGTACGGCAAGGCCGTGACGATCCTGTAAGCCGATATCTGCAGAGATGTCTGCAAGGGGATCTGGAGCGTCCCGGTCCACCGACGCCTTGCGCTCGGCTGCTGCCATGGGCGCTTTACCGGTCACAGCATGATAGAAAATGCTGGCAAGGCCCTGAACATCGTCGGAAGGCGCTCCGACGCCTGGACCGTCCTCAAGGCGGACTTCGCCTGTCTCGGTGTTCAAAGACACCGCATCAGGCGAAACACCTCCATGCACGCGCCCGGCTGAGTGGATCGCGTCAAGACCATCAAAGAGATGCCCGATCAACCGTTCCAGCGCGGGCGCATCGATGCCTCCCGACGGGACCGTATTGAAATAGGGCTGGAAACCGTTCGCCATCATCTTGCGCGATGATCGCCCAGTTGAAGGATCAGATTATCGAGGCAGTACTGACCGGCCTCATTCAGCGCCCGCTCTTCCTTTGCTTGCACAACAGACTGCAGCAAGACCAGCACCGCAGACATGACAAGCGCGAGCAGCGTCGTAGTGAAGGCCACGCCGAGCCTTGAGGTGACCTGAAACAGGAAGTCTTCGCTTTCGGCATTCGCCGGCACGCCAGCATACTGCAAGGCAAACATGATACCCATCACTGTGCCGATAAATCCGAGTGATGGGATGAGCCAGGCGATGTAACGCAACATCGAATAGCGCAGATCAATCTCATGCATGTAGAGGTCGAGCGAGGCCGTCAGAACCGACGACGCCTGGTCTTCTTTCTTGTTCAATTGGTACTGGTCGATGGTCCGGATAATCATGCGTGGTAGGAAGCAATCGCGCCCGAATTTGCGCCTCGCAACGCCTTCACGAACCCGCGCCAGCAAGTCCGACGTGAGCAAGGTCCCATCATCGGGCAAGTAACCACGCCGAAGTTGACCTTCTTCTTCAGAGGCCGCGTTCCACCTCAACGCCAGTTCGCCGAAACCGACGAACAAAGCCACCCACATGACGTTCTGAATCGTAAAGGGCCAAAAACTGGCATCACGGTCCAACAGGACTTCCTGAACGGCTGGCGGCGTTGTGACGGATAGCACACCAATCAGAATAACTGCCGCAACGATTGCCACCACCAAGACAATGGCGCGTTTCAGGAACCCGATCCCTTTATTCATGATGGCGGCTACCTTTTGGCATCGGATGTTTCATCAGGTTGCGCCTTCTTCAATCTTTCCGGTGATCGGATTGCGACGAGGCTTGCGGAACCGTTGAAGCGCTGCTGCATCTGGTTCTTCTGATCCCAACTGGGGTGGTACAAGATCCACAGCGGCGACAAGTTCCTCCACAGACACTTCGCAGTCTCCAAACTTCAACAAATCGCCAATCTGCACGGCAGTTTTGTCAGTCTGTACCCACGCACCCCGCTCGAAGATGAACGTCCCGTTTGTTGAGTTTTCATCGGTCACCCACATCTCTGCGCTCGTCTGGAACAGATTCGCATGGTGACGCGACACGCTGGGGTTGCTGAGCACATAATCGCAGGTCTCTTTCCGGCCGATAGACTTCTTAAGCGGTGCCAGGGTCACATCCGGGATAGATGCCGCAGTCTGCGCGACCGCCAACGGCGCTTTGGAGCGCTTCAGCAGAGATCGCCCACCGAACGCGAGCGCGGCCAGAATGACCATGTTCGACAAAGCACCCATGATCCCGAACATGAGGCGACCAGACGTGCCCAGCCACCCGATCCAATGGCCGGGTTGTAAGGCTCGCATAGAAATTTGCCCTATGCTGAGCACGGGGGGCTCACGGCCAAGTTCAAACGTCCCTATTTCACTGCCCACCTGAACGTTGAGCTTTGCAGGGACCAGAGTTTCCCCCGGCAATCGATATCGCAAGTGAGGTGGGATTTTCAGAGTCACGCTTTGACCGCCGAAGATATCCCCCAACAAAAAGTCGCTCATTGACGCATCTGCCTGCACAACAAGTCGCCCGCCGGTCACTTCGGCAAACGGTTGCAGTCCAGCGCTATCGTCGCTGACGACGGGAAACAAATAGATGTCCCGGGCCAGTGCTGCGCTAACAATGCCCACGCGGACGTCGTCTTCGGCGGGGAAGGCTTCGACATTCGCAAAAAGCGCCTTTCGGCCTTCCGTATCTACGGCATATTGAAACGCAGCCGGGAGCGTTCGCACCGGGTCTGCGCTTGGTGTCAGCGAAGCTGGTACCGCGTTCAGTGCCGCGATCAGACTGTCGCGCGATGAAACCTCCGCAAGCACTTCGAATTCTGGCGACAAGCGCGCGAGAACAACACGCGCGCCGTTCTCAATGGCCAACTGACCCGCTCTGGCTGCAACACCGAGCTGCTGGCCGATCGCCGCTTCGCTGCCGCCGATGGCAAAAATGAAGACTGCCTCCCCCTGAAACGATGTCTCCATTGCCGACATATTGATGTCTTCGAGCGCAAACGTGGGCCCTTCCGCATCGGTAGCCGGTCCTAATGGACGCCAGTCCACATTTATCGCTTCAAGGCTCGCCTCGGCCTGAACTTCAATATGCCCGACCATGCCCGACGCAGAGGTCGATGGCATTTCGCTAGAAGTCGATTGAGCCTCCGCCATGCCGGCCAAAGCCGCCAACAGCAGGCTAGTCGCAAACACCAGCTGTGTTTGAAGCCAACGCCATGAATTGTCCGCCATTTCGCTCCGCCAGGGATTCCATGAATTCAACAGTGCCTTCATAATCGAAGTAATTCCCAACAACCACGGTATGGATTTCTTTTCGCCCGGCATTGCGGCGCGTGATCTCACCCACAAGCCGATTCGGCCTTAGTCCATTATTCGCACGGGGGTTCGGTAAGCCATCGCTGACAAGGAAAATCGCTTCACCGGGTCCGGCCAACATTTCTTCAAAGGCGTCAAGCATCGAGGCCGATCCTCCGAACTGTCGTGTCAAACCATTGGCAAAAGATGTCGCCTGGCTGCGCGCCACGCTGTCCACGGCCCTGAGGCCACCGGATGATGGCCAGCGCACCGTGCGCGGCCCTCGGTCGGTCGCCTGAAACCCAACAATCCCAAGGCGGTGATTGTCTTGAAGAGACGATACAATCCGCTCCATGACATCGGCCAGACTGGCTTCGTGCCCGGCCATGCAGCGGTTCATGTCAACGGCGATCACGATATCGTCGACCCGGGTCTTCATTCCAAGGAACCTGAACGACACCAAAGCTGGCTCAGGCGTCGGCCCGGGGTCTTCCGCCACGGGTTCTGGAATTTGCACCGCCTGCTCAGCTTCAGCGCGTTTCTCAAGCAGCGTCTGCTCGGCCGCGCGCAATTCCGCCAGCTTCGCGGTCTCCTCACTGCGAATATCGGACACATTTGCGGCCATGGCCGAGCGCCTCGACTCCAGAGCCTTGCGTCTTTCTGTGGTCTCAACCGCGCTATCTTCTGCCGCGCGCAGCAGATCAGACAAGGCATTCTCCGGGGTCTTTTCGACAATCTCTTTCTGGTAGTAGGGCATCAATACGACCGTCAGCAGCGCAAATGCGCTCATGGCGGCGGCGAACAAATCAATTGCCGAAAGAGAGAAGATCTCGATCTCGCGCGAAGGTCTGCGTTTCATCGCGCCCGCCCTACGAAGTCGCCGCGATTGTTCCGCGCGAGGGACTGGAGAAACAGGGTAAGCCGCCGGTCGTCGGTATAGTCCCCGATGGCTACGGTGTGAATTTCAGCCCGGCCCCGATTGATGGTGGTGATGTTGCGCACAATATCGGCGGTGTTGCCATCATCGGGCGCGCCATCACTCATCAGAATGATCGCTTCGGAATTGGAGTTGATCGCGCGCATCAAAGCCGTCTGGGTGGGCGTTCCGCCGCCAAACCGCCGCGCCATTCCGTTCACGAAACTGCGCGCGTCGGCGACGGTCGGACCACTTGCTGTTACCAGCCTGCCAGACCGGGGATACATGTCGAAGGTAGGGCCGCCTCGATAGCCTATGATCACGAAACGGTTGTCAGGTTTCATCTGATCCAACACTTCGTTGATCGCTGTGACCACTTTACCCCGGTGGGCTTCCATCGAGCCGGACATATCGACCACAATGGCGATGTCCTTCTCTTCCGTAGCCAGCCCAAGGATCGAGAATTCGACGCCACGATTAACGCTACGGGGCGGTTCCGGCGTCGGCTCGGGGTCGGGTTCCGGGATCGGAGGAGGATCGGGAATTTCGATTTCGGACGCTGCCACAAGCACTTCCTGAAGCTTGGCTTCGGTCTCCGAGATGTTTTCTTGCGCCGTGCGATACTGCTTGTCCAGGAGCGCAATCTCGGCTTCCAACGCACGTATCTCTGACATTTCCGTTTGGGTCGTTGAGGCGGCAAGTCGACGCTTTTGTACCAGCTCTTCCAACTCTTCCATCGACACGTCTGTGCCGCCCCGCTGGTAGTATGGAAACAGGATCAGCACGATTAGGATGAATGCACCGAGGGCGGCTGCGAAGAGGTCCAGCGCCGAGACGGTAAAGATGGAGATGTCCCGCTTACGCGCCTTCATGAAACCCTCATCTGACGCTGGGCGCTATGGGTATCCATAGGAATAGTCATTCAGGATTTCAGCCAGCATTTGTGCCATGCGTGCATTGGCTTCGGCCCGCTGCACATCGGTGAGGGCGCGTGCAACTTCGGCTGCTCCCTTTGCGTCAACAGCTTCGGCGGTTTCATCCGCAGACGTTTTGGCAAGGTCCAGGCGGTCCCCAAGGTCTCCGGCAAATTCGTCCTCAAGCGCGGCAAGTTCCGCGTCAAACGCTGCGAACTCGATATCATCGCGCTGGCGAACCAGATCACGCTGATACGCAGCAACTGTCTGGCCATGCACCGCATCCCGGTCCGCATTCAAACGATAGAGCGCATCCAGCAGCATGGACCGGAGGAACATGGCATCCTCGCCAATTGCCTGTTTGTAGGTCCCGCTTGCGAGGTCCGGTGATGTCGCCTCAAGCGCTTTGATTTGGCCATCGAGGATCACATCACATTCCCTGGAAAACCGAATGAGGTGTGCCATCTGACCGACCGTCGCATTCGGCGCGGCCTGCAGCAGCACGGGATTGGCGATATCTTCCACCACCTGAAGGATAGGTGTTTCCGGATCAACAGTGCCGGCGCCGTAAGCCTCTAAGGCCGCGAGAACATCATCATCCGCACCGCGTCCGGCCTCGCGGACAAGGACAAAGAGTTGATGGCGCCCACTCAGCGTCCCACCCGCCAACTCGGTCATCTGGCGCGCGCACACCGGATTGAGTTCAGGCAGGTCCAACTCAGCCAAGGCCTGCGATGGGATTGGCTCTGGAGCCTGATCAGGAAGGCTCGAAGTCTGTTGCGGCACGGGCATTGGCGCGGTCTGCGCTGTCGCGCAGGCCGGAAGAAGCAGGCACGCCAGGGCCAGGAAAGGCGTTGTGAGTTTCATACTTCCTACCCCGCCATCGCCAATTCTGTGTTCTCTTCGGTCGAGAACAAGCTCGGAGCGGATTGGCCCGCAGGCGCGGGTCCGACCTCGCGGCCATCACGGTACACGAAGTCACGTTCCGGCGCGCTGGCGCGCGACACTCGTACCAATCCATCCGCCGCGCCGTTCTTGAATTCGCCTTCCATGGCAATTGCCCCGGCACCAGAGTGAACAATCATATAGCCAACGCCATGGGGCATGCCGTTTTCCGTTTCGCCGAAGTATTCGACCACCTTGCCGCCCGACGCGCGCAACACGCCAGCGCCGACCCCGTCGGCAACACCGCCCGCACACTCACCGTGCCACACACCCAGCGCGTCGTTGCCATTGCTGGAAAAACTACAACGACTGGAGGCCGTATCGATAGAGCGTTGGCTCGAAGCATACCGTTGCTGGAGCAGCTCCCGGAAGTCTTCGATTCGAATCGCAGAAATCGCTTCATTGGAATCCAGCAACTCGACCTGAACTGTAATCTGCTCCTCAAGCGCTGGCACCATCGACTGAATGAAGTTCACGCCAGCAGTCTTGTTCTGGTTGTTCAAATTGAACGCCTGCATGGCGGAGACTGCGGCAAGGTCTGTCAACAGATCGACGGCCAAATAATCGCCCGCATCAAAATTGTCTCCGGAGTTTGCCGCAACAGCTCCAGCAGCCACAACGCCGGCTATGGCGGCAGCGGTCGCCAAATTCTGCTGGCGCGCCAACTCCCGACGTCGCTGTATGAGGGTGTACTCAGCAACCAAAACGTCGCGCATCTGATTCCCGATTTCGCCTGTCTGCACGCCTTCGTGAATCTTTTGAGATTGCACCGCAAGAAAGCGACGCTCCGCTTCAATCATACGCTCCGCAAACCGTAGCCGCGTCTCCACGTCCGCGTCAGCAGTTCCGGCAAATGCGAGTGAAGACAGCGAGGGATCGAACCGCTCTATTGCAGCCGCGCGCTGAACCATACTCGCCCGTTCCCGGTTGATAGAACCGAGCTGCGCCACAACTCTGTCGGCAAGGGCTGATGAAAACGTTCGCTCCAACGGATCGAGTTGTGTGTCCGGAGAGAATTTCATCTGCTGCAGCGCGTAGCGGTCAATCAGGATTTTCTCCATGGGATAGACCTGTACCGCATGGGCTCCAGAGTAGACTGAGAGCCCCTGCGTCGGTGGTAACTGCGTCGCGTCGCCGGACAAATAGCTTATGAAATCAAGCGGTCGAACAGGCGCGGCAAACGAGCCTTGTTCCAAACTGCCTAGGGAGTCCAACGTGTCCCGGCGCGCTGCACCGCCTGCACCGCCCAAAAGCGGCGAGCTGGCCAAGACAAGACCATGGGTTGGCGCCCGGCCGCGATGATCAGCATGCACAACAACAAGAGGTGAGAACAAGTCACCGAAGGTGATCGGCTCGGAATTCATCATCCGCTCGGGGTCGGGGAAACTGTAGCTTACGAAATCTACGGACAGCGCACTCGGAATGGTCTCGGCATCGGTGATCGGGAGCGACGTCAGATTACCATTCGAATCAAGGGCAATTCGGTGGGGCGATAGTAAAACCCCCTCTTTCGGCAATCGTTCAGCCAACTCGCGATAGATGGACTGAGCAAAATAATTGGATTTGAGGAACAATCCCGTGGCGGCCTGACGCGACTCAAGGCTTCCCGCGACGCTGTTTTGCACATTGCCGCCAATGGCGCGCTGAACATAAGCCTTGTAGAAAGCGTCCTCAGCGTCGGGCTCAAGAACCGCAGGGTACCTCACCACCACAAGTGTGCCGGCGCTGGGCAATTCAACGTCACCAACTACCGGAGCCGCCTCCGGCAACAGCAACGCAGACCGAGCCGCCCCCGTCGCCGTGGAGGCGCAGCCGCCCAGAAAAAACGAAAAAAACGTCAAAACTGCAAACACGCTTCGTTGCATTTCTGAGACCCTCCGATTTCTACACACCCGCCAGTAGTATGCATTTCGAGATGAACAGGGGCTGAGGCGAAACTGATATCACATAGAAAAAGACCGCGCTTGCATGAAGCGCGGTCAATCTCAGCCAGTCGAATTTTTATCAGTTGGCCAATCCTCCTGGACCACAATCGGTTTCCAAGTAGTCGGTTATTGTTTCGAAAATCTGACGCTTATGCTGCGGGAACCATGGGAATGAATGCCACAGATCGACGATCTCAACATACGTACTATCGCCGCCAGCATCTTCCAACGCGTCGTGGAATTTGCGAGACTGTTCAATTGGAACCCGGTTGTCGCGATCACCGTGATAAATCAGGATTGGGATCGATTGCCGACCAGCACGCGCTTCATCTAGTGGGCTCAGTCCTTGGATAGTCCACTCCTGGAACCCCTCACCGAATTCACTCCGACCGACGAACTTGCGGAAAGTCCGTAACTCAGACAAGCCAGCACCGGATACGGCGCATTGGAAAGGGCTGTTAGGCCGAACAGATGCCGCCATGGAAGCATAGCCACCATAGGAATATCCATGAATGACAATCTTGTCGGCATCGGCGTAGCCTCGCTCCACCAACCAGCGCGCGCCGTCATCATTATCATCTCCCATAGCGAGCCCCCACTGTTCATCGCCCGCACGCCAGAGTTCCATACCCCAGCCCTCAGATCCGCGGAATTGGGGTTGTAGAACAACATAGCCAATCGAAGCGAAGTACTGCGCTAGAGGATCCCAGCCGAGAAAATCACGAGCCCAAGGCCCGCCATGAGGCATGACCATTGCTCGCCCCGTCTCCGTGCCTTCAGGTGGGAAGGTTATGAATGCAGGGATTTCAAGACCGTCGCGGGCCTCATATGAGGTGAACTCCATGCGTCCTAGCATTTCAGGCTTCAACAGAGGCAATGAATCGCCGAGCTTTGTAAGACTCGATTGGTCCTTCAGCAGGTAGTATTGCGTTGGGTGCTGCGGGCCACTCGCCGCAATTACAACGTTTGAGAAGTCATCAGACCAATCGACGATCTGACCCACAACGCCTTCTGGCATGACAGCTTGGATGCCGGCATCAAGATTGCGCCACCCCTCATCGACATATTCGCGGACAACACGTGGGCCTTGGTAGGAGAAACCAAGTAGTTTCCCAAAGTCCTCTTTGCGTGTGGACAAGATCACCCCACCGACATCGTATTGAGGGTGGGAGTAAATGATATCGCTGAATTCACGCGAGATATAATTGTACTCACGAATGACGGAATAGTTTCCTTCTCGGTTATCAACGACATAGACCACACCCTCACGGTCGCTAAATCCGGCATGTTGGACCCCACGTCGCGATTCACTACGGAAATCGAAATGCTCCTGGAAACTGCCGCCTGGCTGGCGATACAGCTGAATAATCCGGGTGCTTTTTCCTGTTCCTTCAATTTCTTGTTTGCCGAGCACCTCACCATACAGGTCGGTGTCCACGCCAGCAGCAGAATCCGGAATCCGAAAGTGTGGCGACTCACGCAGTGTGTTCACGTTGACTTTCATCATACGTCCGCCGCGACCATCATTGTAGTTGATCAGGATATGATCAGGATCATTAGGCAGAGTTGATGTTAGACCCGGCTGGGCCACGACATTAGAGCTGACATTACCCGTTCGCGGAACGAAGATTTCACCTTCGCTAGCGTCAGCAATGTACCATTTGTTCTGGAACCACCGGCACTTACGAACGACCTTTCCGTCGCATACGCCGGTATCGGCAAAGTCGATCGTCCGACGTCCAATAACAAAGATCTTGTCATTGTTTAACCAATCGATGCCGATAGCCTTTGAATCGTCTGGCCTCAGACGCTGAGGCTCCTTGGAAAGATCATCGAGATCCCAAATGGTCACGAAAGGCGCGCCGAAAATATCGTCTGTTGGAATAGTCAGCGCGGCCAGTCTGTCTCCATCTGGTGAAATACTGACGTCCGACATCACAGGATCGTGAATCCACGCATTAATCATGTTGCCTTCGGCATTATCAGCAGCAGCGGGCACCGAAATAGCGACCGAAGCAAAACCAATTGCAGCCGCCAACCGCCAGCATTGTCTTCGAAGAAAACGGATCATAGAGTCTCTACCCTCTCTCTTTCACATCGCATGGAACGTATGCGAGAACAGCGGTTGCGGCAAGTCTTGCCACA
>JBCBUL010000007.1:0-98731 GCA_039818165.1 Pseudomonadota bacterium
AAATCACGCACAGTGCACTGTAAATATGTGGTATTTTACGCCTTCTTGGAAGCAGTTTTTGCTGCCTGCGCGAAAATTAGCTGTAAATGCCCTGCTAGCAGGGAAGAACGCCAAACCTGACCGGCTTTGGACGGCTTGGGAGACAAACCGGCTTTTGGGCGCGATTGGAGACGAAACTCGGAGAATAAGCGCACGGATAATCGCTGTTCAGTGAGATAAGTCCCAGAGAAGTCGGGACTATTTATGGCCGTCTCAGAATACGCTGAAATCAACAGACTGCGTGGCGGAGAGACAGGGATTCGAACCCTGGGTACTCTTGCGAGCACAACGGTTTTCGAGACCGTCCTATTCAACCACTCTAGCACCTCTCCGCGGCTGAACGCGACGGGTTACTCCGCTCGCCGCCGGGTTTCAAGGGCTGAAATCCCAAAACACGCACATATGGGTTTGACTCTGCACCGGCCTTGGTGTTTATCACGCGCTTCACGCCCGGAGCCCTTACGGCGCGCCGGGCGGTTTTCATTTTAGGTTTCCGCGCGCGCCACTGTGTGCAGCGCGCCAAGTCGAAAGGACATGGCCCATGTTCGCGGTCATCAAGACGGGCGGCAAGCAATATAAAGTCGCAGAGGGCGACGAGATTGTTGTCGAAAAACTGATCGGTGATGCCGGTGAAGATGTGACCTTCGGCGATGTCCTGATGCTGGGCGAAGGCGGCGATGTGAAAGTGGGCGCGCCCACCGTTTCCGGCGCCAGCGTGGTCGGCGAGATCGCCGAACAGCGCAAGGGCGAGAAGGTGATGATCTTCAAAAAGCGCCAGCGCAATACGTATCGTCGCAAGAAGGGCCACCGCCAGCTGGAAACCGTCGTGAAGATCACGTCGATCCTGGCCGACGGCAAGAAAGCACCCGCCAAGAAGAAAGCCGCTCCGAAGAAAGAGGAGCCAAAGAAAGAGGCTCCGAAAACGGAAGCACCCAAGGCCGAAGCCAAGCCCGCGCCCGCAAAGGCAGACACGGCAGCGATGGATTCGCGCGGTCGCTTGTCCGGACCACAGGGCGAGGCCGACGATCTGAAGAAGATCAAGGGTGTTGGCAAGGTTCTGGAAGGCAAACTGAACGATGCTGGCATCTACCACTTCTGGCAGGTGGCGGCGCTGAAGGCTGACCAGATCACTGAACTGGAAGAAGAGATGAGCTTTCCTGGCCGGATTGAGCGCGACAACTGGGTCGAGCAGGCCAGCGAACTGGCGAAAGAGGCGTAGGTCGGGTATACCCCACCTGTAGAGGATACGAGGCAAACCGATGGCCCATAAAAAATCAGGCGGCTCGTCCAAGAACGGTCGCGATTCAAATCCAAAGTTTCTTGGCGTGAAGAAGTATGGCGGAGAGCACGTGGTGCCCGGCAACATCATCATCCGCCAGCGCGGCACGAAGACGTATCCAGGTCAGAATGTCGGCATGGGCAAGGACCACACCCTGTTTGCGCTGACCGAAGGCAAGGTCGAGTTCCGCCGCAAGGCCGGAAACCGCCAATATGTCTCCGTCGTACCGCTAGCAGACGCAGCAGAATAGCAGCTCGGATACGGGCTGCGGCCCGTAGCAGACACAGATGTTTGGGGAGGCGGGCCGCGCCTCCCTTTTTTATTGTCCTCCCCAGGCCAGGACGGCTCATTCCAGAGCCAAGGACAGGGGATGGACTCATGGAACGCGCGCTGACCACTGAAAGGCTGCATCTGAAGGCAATAGACCCTGCCGATGCCGAGGTCGTGGCGCCGCACTGCGCAGAACCGGCGATTTATCGCATGTTGACGAAAATGCCGCCCAACCAATCGGTGGCGGACACCCGAGCATTTCTGGAAGCGACGGCAATGGACCGCGACGCGCATGGCTATACGATTTGGGCCGGTGAAGAATTCGCAGGGATCGTGAGCCTCACCCGGCAAAGCCATGGCTTCTATCTGTTGGGCTACTGGTCGGTTGTTTCGGCCTGGGGAAAGGGCTACATGACCGAAGCCGCAGGCGCGCTGCGCGTAGCGTTCGTTGAAGAGACCGGGATCGGGATTCTGCAATCCGGCTACTTCTCGGACAACCCGGCCTCAGGCCGGGTCCTCCGTAAACTCGGATTTCTCCCTTGCGGCCGACAGTCCGTTTACAGTCTCGGCCGCGATTGCTTTGTGGACCATCAAGACATGGTCTGGGTTTCCTAACGGAGCAGGCTACTCCTCGAACTCCCCAGGTTGGCTCTTGTCGATCACCGGATGCGCATGGTCCGGGTCGTCATTGGCTTTGTGCATTGCCACCACGACGCCGGACAGGGCAATGATCGCAATGAGGTTCGGGAAGGCCATGGAGGCGTTGGCAATGTCGCCGAGCAGCCAGAGATAGTCCGTATAATCGGTAGCCAACGTACCAAGAAACACGACGATCACCCATAAATATCGGAACGGGTGTGTCGCCCACTCTCCAATCAAATAAGTGACAGCTTGTTCGCCGTAGTACGACCAGCCAATAATTGTTGTGAAGGCAAAGAAGAACAGCGCCACCGGAACGATGAAGGCCCCAACCACTGGTATTGCCTCAGCATAAGCTCGTGTCGTGATCGCGGACGAGCTCGCGTCGGTTTCCCAAGCATGTTTCACATCTATCAGAACGTTGGGGTCGCTGGCTGCGGCCAGGGAGTTCGCCGGCACATCGATGCCTGTCGCGGCACAGGATGTCAGATAGGATGCGGCGAGCGCGCCATTGTCGGCGATTTTCTCCTCGCGTTCCTCTTCATAAGCGCTTGGGAACAAATCGCCCACGGTGAGTTCCCCTGGCAGGGCGACGCCCGCATCTGCACACACATTGGCGGTGATCAGGGATGGGCTACGCTTGAAGTCACCTTGTACAGTAAGGATCACCAGCGCTGTCATGGTGCAGATGATGATCGTGTCGATGAAGACACCGATCATGGCGATTTCGCCTTGCATAACTGGGTTTTTCGTCTGCGCCGCCGCGTGGGCAATCGGCGCTGAGCCCTGGCCCGCTTCGTTTGAGAAGAGGCCCCGGGCGATACCGAACCGCACCGCTTGCATCATGCCGTAACCCGCTGCGCCGCCAACGGCCTCGCGGAATCCGAACGCTGAGGTGATGATCTCCATGAATGCGCCTGGAACCAGCGGCGCGTTCACGACCAGCACGCAAAAGGCGATCAATACATAAAGCGCTGCCATAACGGGCACGACCTTGCCCGCCACGCTGCCGATAGATTTGATACCGCCAATGATGACGGCAAACACAAGGACGGCGATGACAATGCCGAACGCCCAGTTGGGAATTCCGAGCCCTATCTGGTTGTTGGAAAGCTCCATGGCCGCTTCTGTGATGGAATTCGCCTGGATCATGGAGCCGGTCGCCATGGCAGAGAACAGCGTACCGAGACAGAAGATGACTGCGAGCCAGCCCCAGCCCTTTCCGAGGCCATTCTTGATGTAATACATCGGCCCGCCATTGATGCGGCCATATTCATCGGTCTCACGATATTTCAACGCGAGGGAGCTTTCGGAGAAGGCCAGCGCCATGCCGAAAAGCGCTGTCACCCACATCCAGAAGATCGCGCCAGGGCCACCAAGGGTGAGCGCGGTCGCTACGCCAGCGAGATTGCCCGTGCCGACCTGGCCTGAGAGAGCAGTTGAGAGGGCCTGCCAGGGCGTGATGGCCCCGTCTTCACCCTGCGCCTTACGGCCGTCCCATACCTCTTTGAGGGCGGGGACAAAGCGCATGAGCGGGCGCGCGCCAATCCGCACCATCATGAATAGACCCGTTCCGAGCAAGACGATGGCCAGTGGGCCGATCTGGTAAGGGAAAATAACGGTATCCCCCCAGGTGCCGCCCCAAATCAGGCCAGATACGTTCTGAATAACACCAACAATCGATTCCAAAGGCTCGCTCCCAGCCAGGTTTGTTTACAGTTTCGCGACACAGTAAGGGCGCGCGCGATAATGCCAAGCGCCAAGGCACAATTCTGCTCTTGTGTGGCATGATTGCGCATGTGTTGATGGGGCAATGCGGAGGATGCGGCATGAAACGGCTCTACCATTGGTCGCTGGACCCCGTGGCACGCACGGCAAGGCTGGCCCTGGCGGAAAAACGCATCGGTTTTGAAGAGGTGGAAACGCGTCCCTGGGCCGTGCATCCAGATATGGAACGCCTCGGCCCCGGCGCGGCGCCACCTGCCTTCATCGACTCGGGCGGCGAAGGACGGATCACACTGCTCGGTTCCCACGCTCTGATTGAGTATCTTGATGACGCGTATCCCAATCCAAGGCTGATCCCCGCTGGCCACCAGGACGCAGCCGAAACCCGGCGCCTGTGGCGCTGGTGCGAGGACAGTTTCCAAGTTGTGACGGAGACCTTGCTGGCCGAAAGAACGGCCCAGTGGGTGCGCCGCGACCGTGAGCCGGACTCCGGGGCGCTTCGCAAAGGCGCCCATGCCCTGCGTGGGCGATTGACGTTTCTCAACGCGCTGACGGAGACGCGCTCCTACGTGGCTGGACGCCATCTCTCCGTGGCGGATCTCGCCGTCGCAGCGCATCTGTCCAGCCTTGATTATTTTGGCGATGTGGATTGGAGCGCCGTCGCAGATCTTCGCGCCTGGTATGCCCGGCTGAAGTCGCGGCCGTCCTTCCGCAGTCTGTTGAGCGACCGGATCGAGGGAACCCGGCCGTCCGCACATTATACAAACCTGGATTTCTAGACGGCGATATTTTCAAGCGGCACGGCCGTCGTGCGCTTCGCCACACGAATGATTATCCGCGACTGGACATCTGACACCAGCCCTGACCCGAGTAGCTTTGCCCGCAGAAACTCGTCATAAGCGTGCATGTCAGTGGTCAACACATGGATGATGTAATCGACAGCGCCGGTCACCGTCATGCAGTCTGTGACCTCAGGCCAGTCCTGAACGAGGGTCTCGAACGCTTCGAGATTCTCCCGGCTGGGCAGCGAAAGCTTCACGTTCGCCACCACTTCAAAGTCCAGCCCCAGCTTTTGCGTGTCCAACAAGGTCACCCGGCGCGTGATGATACCGGTCTCCTCCATCCGCTTGATCCGGCGCCAGCAGGGCGAGGATGACAGACCTACCTGGTCTGCAATATCGGCGACGGACAGGGCGGCATCATCCTGGATCAGAGCCAGAATGCGTGTGTCGATGGGATCCAAGTCTTGCGCCAATTTATTCCCCTCATTGATCATTTAGAGGCATAGAAGACCGCAACTCTCCGGATATCAACACCCCTGAGCAAGATCATCCGGGGCTTGAGAGGACGGACCTCCAAATTGAGACAAAATTGTCACATTATTCGGCCAGGCGTTGCTCGATCAGGCTCGCCGTTTCCGCCGGTCCATAAAGCGCGGCGAAACTGCCGAACCGCGGACCTTGGGCCGCGCCGAGCAGAAGTTCATAGAGCGCCTTGAACCAGTCGCGAAGATTTTCGAACCCATGATCCTTACCGACGCTGAATGTGAGCGTCTGAAGCGCTTCGGGATCAACCTCTTCTGCCGCCCGCAGGCGCGCGGCCAAATCTGCCATAGCCGCGCGCTCCTGATCGCTCGGGGCACGGTAGGCTTTTGTCGGCTTTACGAAGTCGCCATAGTAGCGAATGGCATAGCCGACCAAATGATCCAGCAAGGGATGGGACTCACGCGTGGCACCGGGCGCATAGCGAGCGATGAAGGCCCAGAGCGTGTCCGCGTCCTCCGCATTTGCGGCGCTGACAAGATTCAGCAAGAGCGCGAAACTGATCGGACTCGCCTGTTCCGGTACATCGCCCGAATGGATATGCCAGACGGGGTTTTCCACTTGCCGCTCCGGCGTCTCACCAGGGTACTTCTCCAGAAATGTGAGATACTCATCCACGGCCTTTGGGATCACGTCGAAATAGAGCTTCTTGGCCGTCCGGGGCTTTTGGAACTGGAAGAGCGAAAGACTCTCGGTTGGTGCATAGGCCAGCCATTCCTCCACTGAGATGCCATTGCCTTTGGTCTTCGAGATCTTCTCGCCTTGTTCATCGAGAAACAGCTCGTAGACATATTGCTCCGGCGGGCGGTGGCCGAGGATGCGGCAGATTTTGGAGTAGATCGGCGCATTGGCCTGGTGGTCCTTGCCGAACATTTCGAAATCCACGCCAAGCGCGGCCCAACGCATTCCGAAGTCGGGCTTCCATTGCATTTTTACATGACCACCCGTTACCGGCAGGGTCACGTCCGATCCGTCCTCATCCTCAAACGTGATTGTGCCTGCCTTGGCATCCGTGGCCTTCATGGGGACGTAGAGCACGCGGCCCGTGGTCGGTGAAATAGGCAGGAAGGGCGAGTATGTGGCCTGGCGCTCGGCCCCCAGCGTCGGAAGCATGACAGCCATTATGTCATCAAATTTTTCGAGTGCGCGCAGGAGCGTAGGGTCAAAGGTCCCGTCTTTGTAGCAGTCCGTGGCCGAGAAGAATTCATACTCGAAGCCAAAGCTGTCCAGGAAGGCACACAGGCGCGCGCCCATATGCGCGCCATAATTGTCATGTGTTCCGAACGGGTCGGGTACCGCCGTCAGAGGCTGTTGAAGATAAGGTTCCAGGGATTCGGGGTTCGGAACCGTGGGCGGCACTTTCCGCATCCCATCCATATCATCGGAGACGCAAAGCAACCGGGTCGGGATATCGCCGCCGGTCAGCGTCTGGAACGCATTGCGCACCATTGTGGTGCGGACAACTTCGCCAAACGTGCCGATATGTGGCAGCCCGGATGGGCCATACCCTGTCTCAAAGACAACTGGCGCTCCCGACTCGCGTTGGCCAGCTTTCTCCATCTGGTCGACCCGTACCTTCAACTTGCGCGCCAGCTCGAAGGGCCAGGCTTTGGCATCTTGGGCGAGGGCAGCGAGATCAGTCATGGCGAGGGCGGCTTTCAAGAAACGACGGCTGGATGCAGGGGCGTAGATAGGGCGCGATATCCGGTCAAGCGAGCTCAATGGAAAGATATGTCGAAAAAGTTTGACATGTCGAAAATATTTGACCATATGGTGTACAAGATCTTTTACACCAAAGGAGAACGCGATGTCGTTCCGCGAACAATCTGCATGGGCTATGGGCCTTATCCTCACGGTTGCCGGGCTGCTCTACTTCGGCAAAGTCTTCGCTGCGAGCCAAGCGCTTGGCGCCACCGCACCGCCAATCATCGCATTTGTTGTGATTTATGTTGTTCTGGTGGTGATTGCTTCGATCATTGTCATGTCGCCTTTGGCGGCCTTCCAGGCCGAGGCGGCCAACGCCCCCGCCGATGAGCGCGAGCGGATCATTCTGAACCAGGCCAGAAACTGGGCCGGCTACGTTCTGGCCTTCGGTGTGGCGACGGGCCTGTTCCACTTCTGGGTCCAGAGGGATGGTAACATGCTGTTCCACATCGCCTTTGCGAGCCTGATGGCGAGTCAGATCAGCGAATACGCTTTTCAGATTTTCCTCTATCGTCGGGGACATGCCTGATGGCCAAGCGCCCGCCAATCACCAACCGCGTGCGCGAACTGCGCGAGGCCCACGGCAATATGAGCCAGGCGGCCCTGGCAAAGGCCATAGGTGTCACCCGCCAAACAGTGATTGCCATCGAGCAGGGGAAATACTCGCCCAGCTTGGAAAGCGCCTTCCGAATCTCACGCGTTTTCGGCGTTGGCCTTGAAGATGCCTTCGGCTGGGCGCCCTCCGAGGACGGCTAGAATGCGATTCAGTCGCAAAAGTATTTGACACTCATTCGCATTTGAGTCTCTAATTGCGAACGATGATCATTTGCGTTTGCCGCCGTTTGAATGAAGAAGCCGTCCGCGAGGCCGTTCGCGCCGGCGCAGGGTCGCCGAAAGCGGTCCAGGCCCACCATGGCTGCCAATTCAATTGCGGGAAATGCAAACCGGCCATGGCTGACATCGTTGCGAGTGAACAACGCCAACTGACTGAGGGCGCTATGCATGTCGCTGCTGAATAGCGATTGAGACTGCAACTGCGTTTCAAATTCACAACTTCCTGTTTTAATTGGCTTTTCTATTGTCGCTCGGGGAGAGTCGGCCTAGTTCGGCCGTGTGAGCGAACCTTTTAGGAGACCGGCCATGAATGGCGATCAAGAAATTCTCGATTATCTGAATGCGGCGCTGAAAAATGAGCTGACCGCGATCAATCAGTACTTCCTGCACTCGCGCATGCTCAAGGATTGGGGCGTCTCAATCCTCGCGGAGTATGAGTACAAGGAATCCATTGAAGAAATGGAGCATGCAGACTGGCTGATTGAGCGTATCCTCTTCCTGGGCGGACTGCCGAATTTGCAGGACCTTGGCCGTTTACGCATTGGCGAAAGCGTCAGGGAAATCCTGGAATGCGACCTTGCGCTCGAAAACGACGCCATCCCGCTGCTGCGAGACGCGATGGAAGCCAGCGAGAAAAAGCGCGACTACGTTTCCCGCGACCTGTTCGGCAAGATCCTCACCAATGAGGAGGAGCATCTGGACTATCTGGAAACCCAGTTTGAGCTCATCGACCGCGTCGGCATCGAAAACTATACGCTGTTGCAGTCTGCACCAAACGGCAGCCAGGCGCAGGACTAGCCTGACCTAAGCAGCTCGGCGCTCATCCACAATCTCAGACAGGGTGACGCCGAGTTCGCCATCGGCGATCACCAGACGACCCCGCGCCATAAGCCGGTCAGACACATAAATATCCACGTCGTCTCGCGTGTCGTTCTGCAGCGCCACCACATCGCCCGGCGCGAGGGCCAGCAATTCCTCAACCGGCATGCGGACGTCTCCCAGAACCACGTCGACCCGCACGGGCACATCCATCAGCTTGCGCTCGAGGGCAGGATTGGCGGCATGAGTCATGGAATGGGGCTCCGAAAACGCAGATTACCGTCCAGATGTGTCTGTCAAAGATTTACAAGCGGCAAACAAATCGCCCTGACCATCGGCAAGGGATTGCGCCGCACGCTCGGCAACCGGAACCAACGTGGGTGGCACCTGCCCCATGCGGGCGGCAAGGTCGAGGGCGACGGCGAGCTCCGACAATTGTTCCATGGCCGCTGAAAGGCGCTCCGCAGCGCTTTCAATCCGTTTGGCTATGGCATCATCAATGGGTGCACGGGCCGCTTCTGTCGCCTGCGCCTGTAGCTGAGCGCCAAGGGCGGCGATCTCCATCACGGGCAGAGTGACGGTGTCCTCGTCGATCGAGGACGGGGCGGTCTGCACGGGAGTTTCGACAGGGGCTTTGCCCGGCGCGGAGAAATCCGAATGGAAATCAAAAGCGCGAAACTGGGTGATCTGACGCCGGCTCATTCCACGAGCTCGTCATCATCGCTGGGTGTCCCCAGAAGAATATCTCCGGAGTGGATCAGCTGACGCGCGGTTTCGACAATGGCGGCACGTGCAGTCTGGACATCGGAGGCACGAATAGGCCCCATCGCCTCAATTTCCTCACGGATCAGCGCACCGGCCCGACGCGTGAGATTTGAATAGAACGCGTTGCTCACTTCAGGCGTACTGGCTTTCAGAGCTTTGATCAGCGTCTCGCGGGGCATTGCGGCGATGAGGGTCTGCATACCCGCCGCATCCAATGCGACCAGATCATCAAACGTGAACATCAGTGCGCGAACACGCTCACCCGCCCCCGGCGCAGACGCGTCGAGTTGGGTCAGAAGTCCGCTATCCTGGCACGGATCAAGTTGATCAAAAATACGCGCCAGACGGGCATGACCATCCATATCCGCGGTCGTCCCGACACGGTCCAGCGTTTGTGCCAGCGATGTCTCAATGAGATCGCATACTGCTTTTGGTGGGCTCTTGGCATTCAGAATGCGCTTGAGAATGGCCAGGCTCACATCCTCACTCAGCATACGAACAACACCAGCCGCCAGCTGGGGGTCCAGTTGGCTGATCAGCCACGCCGAGACTTGCGGGCTCTCCCGGCCGGCGAGGGCCGCAAGCAGAGGCGCGTGGGCTTTGGACAACCGTCCCCAAACGCCCGGGCGCTCGGGCGTCGGTGTGTCAATTCGGGTTTTTGCGGTTTCGAGGAGAAACGCCTCGAGCGCGGAACGGTCCGCATCAGAATGATCAGTTGGCAGATGATCCATCTGCTGGTGGATGGCGCGGGTCTCCCCGGGTGTCAATTGGGCGAACACCATGTCTGCGCCAGACCCGGCTGCGCGCAGCAATTGAGCCACAGCGCGCAAACCGCCGGGATGCGATGATCCACGCAGGGCGTCGGGCGGGGTCATGTATCGATCACCCGAGACCCAAGCCAACGGCGCACAATTTGTGTCGCGCGGGCGGGATCTTCAGAAATGCGTTGGGCGATCAGATTGTGGGCGGCACTACGGTCAACCGGAGAGCTATCCTGAGGTTTAACTGACTGCCGGAGAGACTGTTCGTTTCGAGCCGGCTGTGGCACCGGCGTCTCCACAGCCATGGCCGCGCCAATCAGTATACAAAGCGAGACGAGCGCGAACACTTCAAGAAGCGCAGCACGATTTGGCAAGCCGCCCGTTGCACTGGCAAAGGCGACACGATCGAACGTTACGGTATCGCCAGCCACCGTATCGACAAATACCGCTGACGTCAGAAGCTGGGTCAACGCCGCATCGCCCGGATCGGCATTGCTGGCTTGGGTATTGATCATCACCAGAAACGCCCGGCTCTCATCCGGGCGCAGCGCTTGGTGAACCTGAACCTGCCCCTGGCCCAAAACGGTTTCCAAAAGCCCGGTCAGTCTCTGTTCAAGCGGGGAAGCGCCCACCATCTGGGCAGGCGGCTGTGGATTGGAAAAGGCTGTCGCCGCGCGCAGTCCGGTCAGCCCGAGCGCCAGGACAAGCGCCAAGGCCAGCCAGACCGTGCGTCGGTTCATACTGGCGGCTGACATCATCGCGGCACTCCACAGCGGTGCACCGGAACGTTCCGGCGCTCGCCACAAAGCCTTAAGCCGCCACGGTAAATCCGCCCTTAATCATCGCGACGTGTGCCCCTGCGACGACTAAACCTAACGGTACTGCTGAAGGCGCGTTGCGCGCAGTCCTTTGGTGCCGTGGGCACTGTAGAGGCGTTGCCATCCGGAGAATTCTTCCTCTGACAGTCCATAGCGCTCCAGGGCGTCTTCCAACGTCAGCAATCCACCCTGCACAGCGGCCACAACTTCGGCCTTGCGGCGCGTCACCCAGCGGGTGATCGACGGAGGGGGGAGGTCATCAAGGGTGAGCGCGCGGCCGTTGGGTCCGCTGACACTCGACGAGGCATTCTGCTGTTCCATCTTGGTCGTCCTGCACATTCTAATGGACGGCAGGGCCATTCTGGCTCTGCTCCACGCCAGCAATACACGTCGGGCTTTAAGGCTCGGCTGAGGGAGACCATGCAGTTTTCAGTAAAATTGCATGGGTTTTTCATCGACACGTTTGATCTTGGGTAGGACGATGCGTATGCCCCCGCAGGTACGCAGGAGAAAAAGCCATGCGAAACAGGATCCAGCGCTGGGTATCTCCCCTGATCGGCCTGGGGATGGTGACGTTTTGTGCTTCAACAGCCTTCGCTGAGACGACCCCAGGCGTGATCTCTCTCACATCCGAAAACGACCTGTTTGGCGGCACGGATCGAAACTACTCGAATGGTATTCGCATCGAACGCGTCAGCGGCGCAGACAGGGTTTTTCCGCTTTTACGCGAAACAGCCGAGCTGATCCCGGGACTGAATCTGGAGCGGGTCAAACTGCGCCAGGGATTCGCCCTGTCCCACGCCATCTACACACCGGAAGACATCTCAACACCGGACCCCGACCCAAATGACCGACCATATGCAGGTTGGCTGAGCGTTTCGGGCACCGTGGTCGCCAGCGATGAGGACACCCAGGATGCACTGCAGCTGAACCTCGGAATTGTCGGGCCGTCCGCGGCAGGAAAATTTGTCCAGACGAACTGGCACGAATTGATCAACGGCGTGGAGCCCGAAGGCTGGGACAGCCAGCTCAAGGACGAGCCCGGAATCGAACTGATTGTCCAAAGGCTTCAGCTATTCGATGGGCCGGACTTACCCTTCGGCCTCAAAACCGACTATGGCCTCCACATCGGCGGCGCGCTTGGCAATGTGCGAACCTATGCGGCAGCCGGAGGAATGGCGCGGATTGGGTTCGACCTCAACGCCGACTTTGGGCCACCGCGCATTCGTCCGGCCTTGAGCGGCGCGGGCGTCTTTCGACCTGACCAACCCCTTGGCGGATATCTCTTTGTCGGCATGGATGCGCGCGCCGTTGCCCGGGATATTTTCCTCGATGGCAACACTTTCCGCGACAGCCCATCCGTCAGTGACCGGCGCGACTTTGTCGGTGATGTCCAGGCGGGCGTAGCCTTGCACTATAAAGCGCTCCAAGTGTCGTTCACCTATGTGCACCGCACGGAGCAGTTTGTTGCCCAGGACGGTCCGCAGCGTTTCGGCGCCATATCGATCGCAATCGCCCAGTAAATCGAATGCGGCATGGGCGCAGATTGACAGTGTGTCACCTCTCAGTCATCACACGCGTAGATGGTGCGGCTGGAAACAGCCGCTAAGAGGGAAGCCGGTGGAAATCCGGCGCTGTGCCCGCAACTGTCAGCCGGGAGCTGATGGCCACAAAGCCACTGGTGTTTCCTTTGGAAACGTTGGGAAGGCGGCCAAAGGCCTGGATCGGTGAGCCAGGAGACCTGCCATCGCGTCGTTCGCTCAGGGCCCGGGACCAGGCCAGGGGAGCGAGGTTGCGATCATCGCACCTTTGAAACGACACCGTGCACGCTGCCGGAGCTTGGGGCCGGGACAGTGTGCTGAGATTGGTGTTGTGCGCTGCCGGCCCGGCGCGGAGGATATGCGATGTTGAAACAATCGCTGATTTTGAGTGCTGCGACGCTGATGTTAACGGGCGTTGCAGCCGGACAAGTGACAACAGAAGCGGACGCGGACACCCCCTGCCTGACCGGAAATGAAGCCGGTTGCGAAGATTGGATTATGGTGGGCACACGCCTGCAAACGGTGACGGTGTCTGGCCTGCGTCCAGTCGCGGTCAATGATGTGACAGGTAGCCTGACGGTCTTGAGCGGTGCGGACCTGGACCTTCGCTCAGCGCCTTTTCTTGCAGACGAATTGCGCGCTGTGCCTGGGGTTGGCGTGTCGCGATCCGGCGCGCAAGGCGGGCTGACGCAAATCCGCCTGCGCGGCGCCGAAGCAAACCACACACTGCTCCTCATCGACGGTATCGAAGTGTCCGACCCAACGACGGGCGAGAGCGATTTCGGTGTGTTCGCCGGGTTGCGGCCCCAAAGCATCGAAGTGCTGCGGGGCGAACAGAGCGGGCTGTATGGCTCTGATGCCATCGGCGGAGTGATCAATGTGGTGACGGGTGAGCTGCCCGGGCCACTCGGACGGGTCGAGGTTGGCTCCCAATCCTCTTTCCGGGGAGAGGCGGGCTATGGATTCGTCTTTGACGAAGGGCACCTCAACCTCGCAGCGACGACCTTCTCGACCGGCGGTGTCGACACATCTGGCCTCGGCGGTGAAGAGGATGGCTCGGAGCTTTCCACGGCCACGGCGTCTGGGCGGGTGGATCTGTCAGGCGACTGGACCCTGGCAGGGTTGGTACGGTTTTCAGAGGGTGAATTAGAAACCGATCCCGACACCGACTTCGACGGACGACTGAATGATGCGGACCGCGTAACCGAGAGCGAACAGCTGACCGCTGGCGTCAGCCTCGCCGGCGAAGCGTTCGGCATTGATCACCTCCTACGCGCAAGCTTCAATTCGGTTGAGCGAGACAATTTCGCCGATGGCGCGCTCTCCAACAGGTCCGAGGGTGAGCGTACCAAATTCGGCTACAGCCCGAGCATTCAGGCAGCGCTTACCGATGCGCATATCACGCTGACCGGGCTCATCGAGTACGAAAACGAGGACTATTCGGCCCGCGACACGCAGTTTGGAGGCGCAACCGATCAGGACCAGAGTTTCGAGACGCTGGGGCTGGCTGGGGACGTGCAGGCCGATTTCGATGCGCTGCAACTGTCGGCGTCCATCCGTTTCGATGACAATGATGGCCGGTTTGACGATGCCGTCACCGGCCGGATCGGCGCAGCGTTCACGACCTATGCGGCGGGGCGCTTTCGCGCAAGCATCGGGACGGGCGTGAAAAACCCGACCTTTACCGAACTGTTCGGCTTCTTTCCGGGCAGCTTTGTCGGCAATCCGGACCTGGTGCCTGAAGAATCCACCAGTTGGGAAATTGGCTGGGATGGCGCCTTTGGCCCGCTGGACCTTTCGGCAGCCTATTTCGATGCGCAGCTGACAGATGAAATCTTCACGGACTTCAATCCGGATTTCACGGCCACAGCGCGCAACCGCGAAGGCGAAAGCGAACGCTCCGGCGTGGAACTGGGCGCACGCTGGCAGGCAACTTCGGCGTTGAGCATCGCCGGGCAAGCCACATTCACCGAGTCCAGCTCAGAGGATGGCAGCGACGAAGTCCGGGTCCCCTCCGAAACCGCGAGCCTGGCCCTCGACTACCGGCCCGCTGACTGGAAGGGCGGGCGCATTGGCGTCGCATTTGATTATGTCGGCGAGCAGGACGATTTCGATTTCGCGGCATTCCCCGCCGCCCGCGTTACGCTGGACAGTTACGTGCTTGCCAGCGCAACGCTGGAAGTGCCGATGGGTGAGCGATTGGCGTTTACCCTGCGCGGGGAAAACCTGTTCGATGAAGATGCAACCGATGTCTTCGGGTTCACCTCGCCGGGTGCGGGTCTGTTTGTTGGAATAAAGGTCCGGTAATGGCTTGGCGGGCCGCACTTCTACCCGTCATTTGGTTGGCAGCGGCCTGCGGGTCGCCCCAGCCAGCGCCGGAACGGTCGGCCACGCCAACGCGCATCGTAAGCCTTGATTATTGCGCAGACCAGTTTGTGCTCAAATTTGCCGATCCGAGTGACATCCTCGCTGTCTCGCCCGATGCCGGGAAAGACTTCTCGTTCATGCGCGAGGCCGCGGCAGATGTGGCCCGGGTGCGCCCATCAGCGGAGGACGTTCTTCTTCTGAAGCCGGATCTCGTGGTGCGAGCTTATGGCGGCGGACCGGGTGCAACAGCCCTTTTCGAGCGCGTGGGGATCCCAGTGCTGGAAGTGGGATGGTCCCCCGATCTGGAGGCCGTCAGAACGAATACGCTGCGCGTGGCAAAGGGCCTGGGCCAGGCAGATCGGGGCGTCGAAGTGGTGGAAGATTTCGATGCACGGATAGCAGAAATAAATTCCGCGGAGACGGCAACGGCGCTCTACGCCACGCCCGGTGGTGCAACCACGGGACCGGGCGGGCTCATCGGCGAAATTTTGGAACAGGCGAACCTAGACAATTTCATTGAAACGCCTGGCTGGCAAACCCTCCCTCTCGAGCGATTGGCATATGAAGGGCCGGATGTGTTTGTTTTCGCCGATTTCGAAGGCGGTGCTGGCCCCTGGAGTGCGGCACGCCACAGCGTTTTCCGAAACCGTATGGACGCTGCTGAGGTGCGCGAGATCGAAGGCGCATGGACGGCTTGCGGTGGCTGGTTTGTCATCGAAGCTATTGAAACCCTGACGGAGACATGGGCGCCATGACCCGGGCTGACTGGCTCATACCCGGCCTGGCCGCTGCCTGTGTCTTCGCACTCTTTCTGGCCTGCCTCTTGGGCTCAACACCAATGGGACTGGATAGGGTGTTCGCGGCGCTGCTTGGCGGGGGTGAGCCCGGCGACCGGACCGTGATCTGGGAGATTCGACTCCCACGTGCTCTGGCCGCCTTCCTTGTGGGCGCCGCCCTGGGTGTGAGCGGAGCCGCCTTGCAGGGTCTTTTGCGAAACCCCTTGGCGGAACCCGGCGTGCTCGGCGTTTCGGCGTCCTCAGCGCTGACGGCAACCGTCTCAATTTATTATGGAATGGCGGCGCTAACGCCTTGGATGCTTCCCCTGGCGGCGATCGTTGGAGCGCTTCTGGCCACAGGACTGTTGGCTTTTGCCGCCATCAAAACACAATCGGTCGTCACGCTGATCCTGATTGGGGTAGGTCTTTCGAGCTTTGCAGGCGCGTTGATGAGCCTGCTCATGAATTTGGCACCCAACCCGTTCACCCTGTCAGACATGGTCAGCTGGATGCTTGGCTCTGTCGCCAATCGCAGCCATTCTGACATCGCTTTCGCAGCCCCTTTCCTGGCACTCGGAGCCGGAGTCCTGCTGGCGACACGTCGGGGCCTTTCCGCGCTCACCCTCGGTGAAGAGGCTGCCGCCGGATTGGGGCTAAATCTTCGAAACCAACGCATATTCACCGTCTTGGGCGCGGGGCTGGCCACCGGGGCGTCCGTAGCGCTCGCCGGGGCCATAGGGTTCGTCGGCATTGTTGCCCCCCATCTGGTGCGCCCACTGGTAGGCCATGACCCGGCTCGCACACTGCTTCCATCGGCGCTTCTTTCCGGACTGATCCTCGTTCTGGCCGATATTGCCGTGCGTTTGCTGCCCACCAGCCAGGAGTTGAAACTGGGTGTGGTTGCCGCGCTGATCGGCGCCCCGGCCTTTATTTGGATCGCCATGCAAAGGCGGGCGCTCAATGACTGAACTGGTGGCTGAAGGGATCTGCGTTGACGCAGGCGAAAGACACTTGGTGAAGACGGCCAGCTTCCGCCTATCGCCCAGAGAACTTGTTGCGATCGTCGGGCCGAATGGAGCCGGAAAAACCAGCTTGCTCCGCGCGGCGCTTGGCCTCGTCTCCCCCAGCTCTGGCCAGGCCTCGCTGAACGGTGTGAATGTGCACGATCTCAGCGCCATGGACCGGGCAAGACAGGTGGCCTACCTGCCCCAAACTCGGCCTCTCGCCTGGCCAAGCCGTGTGCGCGACATCGTTGCCCTTGGGCGATTCAGCCATGGTGCGGCTCCGGGACGATTAAAAGGCGCTGATGCCGAAGCCGTCGACCGCGCGCTTAAAGCCGCAGACCTCACTGAACGGGCCGACCGAACCAGCGATACACTGTCTGGCGGAGAACTCGCCCGAATGCACTTCGCACGCGCCGTTGCCACAGAAGCGCCACTGCTGATTGCCGATGAGCCTGTCGCCGCCCTTGATCCGCGCCACCAGTTTCGAACGCTAGATCTGATCCAGGACTTTGTAGCGCGGGGTGGCGGGGCACTAGTTGTGCTCCACGATTTGAACCTGGCCGCGCGTTACGCCTCGCGCCTGATCTGGATGCAGGATGGTGCAATCATCGCTGATGGTGCGCCTGGCAAAACGCTTACACCCGAACGAATTCGAACTGTTTTCGGCCTGAATGCCCAGATTTCGCCAGAAGGCGTACTCCTTACGCCGCCTTGATACGACTGCTTTCCAGTTTTGAAATCTCGCTGGTCAGCCATTGGTAATGCGTTTCGAGCCGCTGGACCTGGGCCAGGTCTATGTCGGGCTGGCGTGCCAATTCCTCGCGCCAGGCCTCTACAACCCGCACCTGGGTCTTCAACCAGCCCAGCAGGGACATCCGATCCAACGGCACACACATGGCAAAGTCCTTTTGTTCGTTTTGAGACGCATTCTCACAAAGCGATAACAGGTTTTGCGTATAATGCAACTCATTCTCAATGATGACCCTTTTCGTCTCCCGCCTCTAGCAGGTAGGGGCCGAGTTCTGATCAATCGGTTCTGGCGCCAGCGTGCGGCGGCCTAAGCCATCGCGAAGGGGTCGCGTACGAGGATGACGTCTTCGCGTTCTGGAGAGGTGGAGACCAACGCAATGGGACACTTCACCAACTCTTCCAGGCGACGGACATATTTAATGGCTTCCGCCGGGAGTTGGCCCCATTCGCGTGCGCCGCGCGTGCTCGCGCTCCACCCGGGCAAAGACTCATAAATCGGTTCGACGGCAGCTTGCTCGGTCATCCCGGCCGGGAAGTGATCGAGTATCTGATCGCCCAGCCTGTAGCCGGTGCAGACGCGGATCTCGTCGAACCCGTCGAGCACATCCAGCTTGGTGAGAGCGAGGCCGCTTATGCCCGAAGTGGCGCAAGCTTGGCGCACCATCACCGCGTCAAACCACCCACAGCGGCGCGCCCGGCCTGTGGTCGTTCCGAATTCATGGCCACGCTCGCCCAGGCGTTGTCCAATCTCATCTTCCAGCTCCGTCGGGAACGGCCCTGCGCCCACCCGGGTCGTGTACGCCTTGGCGAGACCGAGGACATAACTGATGGCATTCGGCCCCACGCCGGAGCCCGCCGCGGCCGCGCCTGCCACCACGTTGGAACTGGTCACGAAAGGATAGGTACCGTGGTCCACATCCAGCATGACCCCCTGCGCGCCTTCGAACAGGATGCGGCGTCCAAGCTGCACACTGTCGGACAATTTTCGCCAAACCGGCTGGGCATAGGGCAGGATTTTCGCCGCCAGAGCCAGGAGATCTGCCTTCAGCGCCGCGCCATCTGGCTCGCCGAGGCCAAGGCCGGTGCGGAGGGGCCGGTGGTGGGCAAGCAAGCGCTCGATCTTCAGGTCCAGAGCGGCTGGATCAGCCAGGTCGGCCACACGAATGGCCCGGCGCCCGACCCGGTCTTCATAGGCTGGGCCAATGCCGCGCTTGGTGGTCCCGATCTTCGCATCGCCAAGGGCGCCCTCACGGGCTGCGTCAATGTCTTTGTGCCATGGCAGGATGATACTGGCATTGTCGGCCAGGATGAGGTCGTCAGGGCCAAGGGTTACGCCTTCACGGGCCATCCCCTCAATCTCGGAGAGAAACTGCCAAGGGTCGACAACGACACCGTTTCCGATGACCGAGAGTTTGCCGCCGCGCACCACGCCGGACGGCAGCAAGTGAAGCTTGAAGGTCTTGTTGCCAATGACGAGGGTGTGGCCCGCATTGTGCCCGCCCTGGAAGCGCACGATGACATCGGCCCGGTGGCTGAGCCAATCGACAATCTTGCCTTTGCCCTCATCGCCCCATTGGGCCCCTACAACGACCACGCCTGCCATCTCGGCTCCTTCGCGCTTACTCTCAAGGCCGCGCAAAGACGCATGTTCGCACAGTTTTGGCAAGCCGGTCGGCGATAGCGCAATCAAGGTTAATCAGACCAAAGAGATTTATGCTCGCCCGCGCACGGTATCTCAGGGCTTACATGATTGAGTGGCGGGCTGAGAGGGGCACTTTATGTGTTTTCATAAGCCAGCCGCCCTCGGCGCCATAACAGCCCTGATGCTGACCAGCGCGCCGGAGGCAACAGCAGAGATCGTCGATCGCCCGGGCTTCCGTGTCCAGGGCGCTGTTGTCGTGTGGGCTGCAGACGAGACAGGCACCTCACCCATCGTTTCTGATTTCATTATTGATACCGGTACGGGCAATAATGCTGTCGCATCGGGCGATACGGACCTGATCGCAGGTGCAGATGCTCGGACCGTCGTGACCGGCTCGCTGACCTATTTCGACAACTCGATCGCCGATGAACAGGGCGCTCCGTTAAGGATCCAGCGCATCCCCGGCGGCGGCTTCAACACGGATGTGGACGTCAGCGGGGTCATGGATGTGAACGATACGTTCGCGCCCTTCCGCATTCGCGGGAACAGCGACATCAATACGCGCCGCATGGAGATCTTCTCCAGCTTCTATGTCGCCTCGAATGTACCATTTTCGATTGATGGCATCGCGACCCCTATCGGCGATACGACCCCCGCCCAGATGAACCGTATGCGCGCTTACTTTGATGGCGTCACCGTTTCTGGCGATGATGGCCTGCCCTTTGGCAGCGCTGCGCAGTTTCCACATTCAGACGGCGTGACCGGCGGGCGACGCATGAATGGACGGCGGTTCTCCAACTGGACGACATCCCGGCCTGTTTTCCGCGGCAACCAACGCACAGCCGCCAGCCGCGGCACGCTCGCAGAGCAATCGGTGCGGTTCGACATTCGTTACCGATACAATTCCGGTGATGTGGATCTGGCAGATGGCGTTTTCGACGCCGAAGCCGAAATCGTCTATACGGTGTTCATTCCCTAATTGCCGAGAACGCACGAATCGAGCCCATCTCGGCGCACAACGCCCATACGGGCCTGGATGGTAGCAGCGCGTGAGCGCACATATGGGCCTGGCGGGTCAACGCGCCAGCGATTGGGATTTGGCAAAACTGCTGCCAGAAGCGCCGCCTCGCGCTGGGTGAGGTCCCTTGCCCGCTTGTTGAATCGCAAGCGCGCCGCTGCCTCGATGCCAAAAATTCCGTCGCCCCATTCAGCAACGTTCAGATAATGCTCCATCACCCGGCGCTTGCCCCACACCGTATCGGTGAACATGGCCATCCAGGCGTCACCGGCTTTTCGCGGTAGGCCTCCCCCATTCCAGAAGAACAGGTTCTTGGCTGTTTGCTGCGAAATCGTGGATGCGCCGCGCAGGCCCTCCCCCGCGCGCCATTCCCGCCAGGCGACCCGGACAGCTTCGAAATCGACGCCTGGATGGCTGCAAAAGCCCGTATCCTCGGCAGCGATCACGGCACGGACAACATTCGGGCTGATCTCTTCGAGCGGCGTGATGTTTCGCCAGATCGTTTCTTCGCTGAAACTGCGCTGGGCCATCAAAATGGTTCCCGGCGACGGCAAAACCGCTAGGGCGAGGGCATAAAGATGCAGGCCAGCGACAAAGATCAACAGCGCGACGGCCAGCCGCTTTAGCCAGCGTGTCGGGCGCGCTCTAAACCATCCCCAGATCGCTGGCGGCGGCTTGCCATTCGGCTCTGACATCCAGATCGTCCTCTAAAGGCTCGCGCGCGGCCCTCTCGCGCTGAAACGTGTCAGCATCAAGGCGCGACAGGGCCCAGACTGCAGCCCCGCGCACAAGGCTGGACTGGTCAGAAAGGCGCGGCAGCAGGGCCCGCACCAGCGTCGCTGAGCCACTGTTGCCGATGGCGATCACTACATTGCGGACAAACCGGTCCCGGCCTGTTCGCTTGATCGGGGAGCCGCTGAAATAGGCCCGGAACGCCTCATCATCCAAGGCAGAAAGACTTGCGAGCTCTGGTAGTGTTGTGGCGCTCCGCGCCTTCAATTTGGCTTCACGGGCTTGCTGGGCGAATTTGTTCCAAGGGCAGACGGCAAGGCAATCATCACACCCATAGATGCGGTTCCCCATGGCGGTGCGGAATTCCCTTGGCACCTGCCCTTTGTGCTCAATAGTAAGATAGGAGATGCAGCGCCTCGCATCGAGTTGGTATGGCGCAGGGAAAGCGTCAGTCGGACAGGCATCCAGACACGCTCGACATGAGCCACAGTGGTCTATCTCGGCGGCGTCGGGCGTAAGCTCTGCCGTGGTCAGCATTGCGCCAAGAAACGTCCAGTTGCCAAGCGACCGCGAGACAAGGTTCGTGTGCTTGCCCTGCCAACCAAGGCCGGCGCGGGCGGCCAGGGGCTTCTCCATAAGCGGCGCCGTATCAACGAACACTTTTACGCCTTCGCCGGTGCGTTCGGCGAATCCACGTGCCAGCTGCTTCAAGCGCTTTTTGAGGAGGTCATGGTAATCGACCCCTCGAGCATAAACGGAGACGTTGCCCCGGTCGCGCGCGACGAGGTTGTCCATGGGATCATGGTCGGGCCCATAGGTCATGGCGACCATCACGGCTGACTTGGCCTCAGGCCACATCGCCGTCGGCGCCCGGCGCCGTTCAAGCGTATCTTCAAACCAGACCATATCGCCATGGCGGCCCGCTTCGACGAAGGCCGCAAGCCGAGAGCCTGCCTCCCAGGGAACATCCGCCCGGGCAATCCGGCAATCATCAAAGCCGAGCTCCCCTGCATGGGATTTCAGATGGTCTTCGGGCGTCATGGCGTCGTGCTTAGACGAATTTTGTCAAAAGCGTTACTCAGCCGGCGCCGCGCTGGGGCCAGCGGGGTCCGTTGGCTTTGTGCGTGGCATGAACCGGTTTGGCCGCCAAACGCCTAAAACCACGTTGGCGATTGCGACCACCATGACGCCAACACAGGTCCACCACTCCAAGCCAAGCAGGGATTGTAGAGCGTCAGCTGGCGCCGTTCCCGCAGCAATCTGGCTGGAGAGGTCAGCAGCATAATCTGCCTTGGCGCTGTCGATGGTCAGAACACCCTTGAACATCAGTATTCCCAGGAGCGCCTTGAACCAGACCCAGCCTTTGTCGAGAAAAGGCGTGTGAACCAGCATCGAGACAAGTCCCGACAAAAGACCAATCGCGAGAGACGGGACCAGAATGTATCCGCTGACGATCTCAAGAGATGCTCGCAAGCCGGCATAGGCGGCGGCATCCGTGGGCGTGGCGACCACAAGAAGCACCATGTAGGCCGCGAGACCGCCGATCAGGCCGCCAGCAGCAACCGTGTGCAGGATTTTGACGATCTTGCGCGCGCGCTGCATGGCTTGGCTCCGGCTTGCTTCCCACTTCCTCTAGAGGGTGGGCCTCGCAACGCCGCGATCAAGAGGCAATGGTGATCTTGCGGCCGTGGGGATCTGCATGGGCGATCACGCGGCGGTGCCCGCCCGGCCAGGTGACAAGGTCAACCGGATGGGCATTGGAACTTCCGTTGGGAACGAAAACCCGCTCCGGTTCGAATCTGAGCCAGGCAAGGCGCTGGGTCTCATTGGCCCCCGCACCAGCTCTCTCAATAGCGGCGGAAGCCCGCTCATGGGTTTGCCGATCAAAGTATTGCCACGCAATTGAATGGTAAATCACCGTGGTGCCAACGGGGAGCGTGCCAGCCAATTGGGTCTCCAACCAATCGGCAGCATCGGCCTTGTCCACGGAGATCCCACGGTGTCGGGCCAATTCCGTCGCGGCGCGAACGCGCTCAAGCCTGTCAGTCTGGTCGGGCCAGATGTACGCCTGAAGCGCAAGACGCGCGTCCGGGTCTTCTATGTCGAGTGGTGACTGGTCACAGGCCTTCCGGCTTTCGATCTGGAATGTCGCCGGAAGGGCTGGGGCCGCACCCTCCCACGCGCTGGAGATGACCGGTGCACCGGGCGCCCCTTCACGCGTCCAGTGGCCTCCGTCATACCCAAACGCGTCCCAATGCTGGTTCAGGCCCGCACTGGCGCCGATTTCGAGCAGATGGAGCGGTCCCTCCAACGTTGCGAACCCCGGCAGGAGCGCGATTGAACGGCGGGTTTCGTTGGTCTGGGGTGTGTTTTTTAGGAACGCCGCCACCCAACCTCGATGGGTCTCCAGCGCTGCGTAGACTGCCGGAAGTGTCTCGGTCATGTCCCAATCGGGGCGCTGGGTCGGATACTGCCGGGCTAGCGCCTCATCTTTCCCAGACAGAACCAGGGCGTGGAGCGCACCGGCAACACGTAGTGGGCCCGCATCTGCCGCGTTGGGCTGCAACGGCGCGTCACCACTCAGCAGGCCATCCAGAACAGAACCATTGCCAAGCTGCGCCGCTAGGCCCCGCAGCAAAGCCGCGTTGAACGGCGAGCCGAGCCGCTCGCACCATTCGGCCTGTTTGTTAAAGTGGGCGGCGTGTTTCGACAGAGAATCTGACATCGCGGCGAGCGATATCAAAAAACCCGGGGGCGGTCTTCCTTATCCACGTGCAGGCCGCACTCGGTCTTTTCCATGCCCGCCCAACGGCCGGACCGAATATCGCCGGGGTCCTCTGCCGGCCGCGTGCATGGCCAGCATCCGATCGATGGATAGCCCTGGGCGACAAGCGGGTGCTTTGGCAGGCCTCGCTGGTGGAAGAACAGGTCGACATCGCCCTGGGTCCAGCTCGCAAGCGGGTTCACTTTGAAACGGCCACTTGCATGTTCGAAAACAGGCAAGCTAAGCCGGGCGCCCCCATGGAAGCGCTTGCGCCCCGTGATCCAGGCACTGAATCCCTCAAGGGCTGGTTCCAGTGGACGCACCTTGCGCAGTGCACAGCACGCATCCGGATCGGACTTATGCAGGCCGCCCTTGGCGTCTTGAGCAGCCCGCTCCGCTTCATCAGGCGTGATGTTACGCACGCCGGTCAGGCCCAGCCTTTCGATCAACTGGTCGCGGTAGTCCAGCGTCTGCGGAAAATGCATGCCGGTTTCGAGGAAGATGATCGGCAGGTCAGGCTTTACGTCGGCGATCAAGGCCAGCATGACGGCGCTTTCCGCACCGAAACTGGATACATAGGTGAGCTCGCCGGGCCACTCGCGCAGCATGGCGACGCGCAAAATGGTCTGGGCCGACGCCTCGCGCAACTCGCCGTTCAAGCGCGCGAGTTTATCGGTCACGGGCTCATCGGCGCGGCTGATCACATCGGCATAGGCCACTGGCAAAACCTTCCTTAGCGCCTGTGTCTGGCGGCAAAAACAGTCTGCGCGCCGTCGGCGGCAGGCTGGTAGAAGGAGGAAAATTCCCCCATCGCTTCTAGGAAGGAAGGTAGGTCAGCACGGGTCGTCTCGTAAGCGTCAAACCCTGAACGGTGCATATAGAGAAGCTGATCCCTCAACACATGGCCCACCGCGCGGAGCTCTCCGGTAAACTCCAAACGCCGCCTCAAGAGCTGCGCCTGGCTGTAGCCGCGTCCATCGGTGTATTTCGGGAAGTCCACTTCGATGCGCGCCAGAGAACCAAGGTATGGCGTCAAAACCGCCGGATCGTCCTCGGGTGAAAGCCGCACTCCGAATGCGGAATTCTGCGCGATCAAAGCGTCAGCAGCTTCGAGAAACTCGGCAAGCGTGTAGCTGGGTGTATCATCCTCGGCAGCAACGCCGTCCCTAATCAACGGCATAGACAGCCTCCTTGAATGCATCTATGCCGACGCGTTCGAAAACATCGATAAAAGGCTCATTTGGCCCGGATCTGAGATCTTTGTATCGCTCCACCACACGCCTCAACGCCGGTGGGACGTCCTCAGCGCGCAGGCCCGGGCCTACAATCTCGCCGATGGCCGCCTTCTCATCTGCACGTCCGCCAAAGGTGATCTGGTAGAATTCCTCACCTTTCTTATCGACGCCGAGAATGCCGATATGGCCGACATGGTGGTGGCCGCAGGCATTGATACATCCGGATATGTTGATGTGCAGCTTGCCGATGTCGGCCTGGTCCTCATAGCTTGAGAATTCGCGGGCAATCTCCTGACTGATGGGGATCGAGCGGGCATTGGCCAGGTTGCAGTAATCGAGGCCCGGGCACACGATCATATCGCTGATCAGGCTCTCATTCGGCGCTGCGAGACCGGCCGCATCCATGGCGCGGTAGACGTCATAGACATCGTCTAGTGCAACATGGGGCAGGACAACATTCTGGGCATGGGTGACGCGGATGTCTGAGTGGCCAAATTTCTCAGCAAGGTCCGCAACAGCCTCCATTTGGACATCAGTTGCATCGCCCGCAATCCCGCCCACAGGTTTATGGCTGGCGGTAACAGACGTGTATCCGGAAACTTTATGTGGGTGCAGGTTCGCTGTTGCCCATAGGGCAAACGCCGGGTCGGCGGCCTTCGCGCGTTCGAACGCATCGCTGGTGGCTTGCTTCTCTGCGAGCTCAGGCGGCGTGAAATAGGCTTGGATCCGATCGATCTCGCTCTGTGGAAGCTCGATCTTCTCCGCATCGCGCTGGGCGGCGAAATCTTCTTCCACCAGGCGTTTGAACTCTTCCTCGCCGGTCTCGGTGACAAGGATCTTGATCCGCGCCTTGTACTTGTTGTCCCGGCGACCAAACCGGTTGTAGACACGCATGATCGCTTCGAGATAGTCGAGCAGGTCCGCCTCCGGAACGAACTCATTCACCAGTACCGCGATGTGGGGTGTGCGACCCTGGCCGCCGCCCACGTGCACCTCAAAGCCGACTACGCCGTCCCGCTCACGCATATGCAGCCCGATATCGTGGACACGGATGGCTGCCCGGTCGTGTTCAGCCGCCGTCACGGCGATTTTGAATTTGCGCGGCAGGAAGGCAAATTCCGGGTGGAACGTGCTCCACTGGCGAATAATCTCGCACCAAGGGCGCGGATCCATCACTTCGTCTGCAGCCGCGCCTGCGAAATGGTCGCTGGTCACATTGCGAATGCAATTGCCCGACGTCTGGATGGCGTGCATTTCCACATCTGCCAACTCGTCCAGCACATCGGGAATGTCTTTCAGGGCAACCCAGTTGAACTGGATGTTCTGGCGCGTCGTCCAGTGGCCATAGCCACGGTCATAGGTCCGCGCGATATGGGCGAATTTCCGCAGCTGGGTCGGGTTCAGCTGGCCATAGGGAATTGCCACACGCAGCATGTAGGCGTGCAGCTGGAGGTAGACCCCGTTCTGAAGGCGCAGGGGCTTGAACTCATCTTCCAGCAGCTCTCCGGAAAGGCGCCGCTCCACCTGGCCGCGGAACTGGTTCACCCGGTCGCGCACGATCTGAGCGTCGAATTCATCGTATCTGTACATTTATTCTGATCCCCGCTTCGCTTCGCTTCGCGATTGATCGCGCTCAGGGCTGCTCATCACCAATCCCCTGCATGGTCGAGGCCGAGGGCGGTTTCGGTGCGACGGACCCATCGGCCCACAGCGGGAAACTCCGAGAGGTCGAAGCCACCAAGATGAGCGCGGCGCGTATAGGCGACCAGCGCCACATCAGCGAGCGTCATGGCCTCACCCACCAGCCAGTCGGTGTATGTCAGCTGCATCTCCATGACGCCAAGCGCGCGGCGGCCCTTGGCGAGCAGATCCGGGTCCAGCTCATCTTCGGGAATGCCGCGATAATGCAGCCGGGAGATGCGAACGGCGATGTAGGGCTCATGGGAATATTGTTCCCAGAAGAGCCAACTCGTCATTTGGGCGCGCTCGAAATCGTCGGTCGGGATCAGGTCGCTTCCCGCCTGTTCCGCAAGATACAGCATAATCGCATTGGATTCCGGCAGGCGCCGCCCATCGGGCCACACCGCGAGCGGGACAAGGCCTACCGGATTCAGGGCGAGGAAATCGTCGGTTTGGGTTTCACCCTTGAAGATATCGACCTCAACCCAGTCGTAATCGAGACCAAGTGCATCGGCGGTCCAGCGCGGCTTCATGCAGTTGCCGCTCTGGGAATTGCCATAGAGGGTGAGTTTTGTGGGCAGGTCGGCCATCAGGCGCCTCCTGATTTGGCAAAGTGCGGATGAACGGTGGGCCCTTCGGCGCGAATGCGCTCGCGCAGGGTTTCGCGCCCTGCAATGGAGCCTTCAGCCGTGACTTCCATGAAATACGGGTCGGTCACGCGCCCCTCCTGCGCCTCGGCAGCCGACAATGCGGCCTCGGCTGCGTCATCCGTGAACACGCCGATCGCTTTCGGGTCAGGTGACCAATCGCCGGCCTCGGTCATGTAAATGACCTCGCCTGTCGCCGTGTCCCAGGCAGTGACAGTCTTCGGGGTCTCAGGTTTCAGTTTTGGGCGAACCGATGTCATGCGACGGCCTCCAGGGCGGCTTGGGTGCGCGCTTCAATCGGCAAGCCGGAAACCTCTCCGATAACAAGCAGTGCGGGGCCTTTGATTCCGGCGCCCGTTATCAATTGCGGCAACTCTGCCAGGGTGCCGAAGACGCGAATTTCGTTTGGGCGGGTGCCATTCTCGATCACAGCCACAGGCGTCATCGGCGCGCGCCCGGCTTGTATGAGTTTTTCTGACAGGCTTGGCGCTGTACCGACGCCCATGAAAACCACAACGGTCTGGGCCGGGCGGGCAAGCGCCTCCCAGTCCAGATCCGGCACGCCGCCGGTCTGGGCGTGGCCCGTGACGAAGGTTAGTGTTTGAGCGTGGTCCCGGTGGGTCAGGGGGAGGCCTGTGGACGCCGCACAGCCAAGCGCCGACGATATTCCCGGGACCACGTGGGCCTCAACGCCCGCGGCCTGGAGCGCTTCGAGCTCTTCTCCGCCCCGGCCGAAAACGAAGGGGTCGCCACCTTTCAAGCGCACGATACGTTTGCCTTCGCGCGCTGCCGCAATCATCAATTCGTGGATTTCGCCCTGGGGAACCGAATGGTCCCCCTTGGACTTGCCGACGCTCACACGATCTGCGTCGCGACGCACCAGATCCATGATGTCTCCGCTGACAAGACGGTCGTAAAATACGATGTCGGCCTGCTGAATCAGGCGGAAGGCCTTAATTGTGAGGAGCTCCGGATCACCCGGGCCGGCACCCACAATGTGCACCACACCTTCGGCTGGGCCAAACTGCGCCAAAAGCCGCCGCATCTCGTCCTCGGCGCCGGCAATATCTCCGGCGAAGGCACGCTCTGCAGCCAGCCCGTTCAGTGCCGTTTCCCAATATTTGCGACGATCAGCGCCGTCATGCAGGTGCGCCGAAACATCGAGGCGCAGGCGTTTAGCCAGAGCTGCAAGATCTCCAATTCCTTGGGGCATCAGAGCTTCCAGGCGCGTGCGCACGGACTTGGCAAGCACCGGCGCAGCCCCGCCAGTCGCCACCGCCGCAACAATATCACCGCGGTCCAGAATGGAGGGCACTGTGAAGTCGCAGTGCTCCGGTCTGTCCACGGCGTTCACTGGCACGCCAATGGATTTTGCCAGGAAAATGGCCGCGTGGGCAGCCGCATCATCTTCCAAAGCAACAATGGTGAACGCTGCGCCTTTCAGGGCCGCCGGCGCCGAAATCGGCGCGATCTGGATGATGCGTTCACCAAACTCTTGCGTCAGTTCAACTCCGATTTCCTCGGCAACAACGCGGATCTCTGCTGGCGTTTTCGCGAGAAGGCGGACTTTCCGGAGGGCCTCTTCACCACTGCCAAACACCACCACATGGGCGGCCTCCATTCCGAAGAAGGCGGGGAAGACTTTCATTCGCGAGGACTCCGGCGTTTGGTTCCGGGATCTTATTTGGTGCTTGACGGCGCCGCAGCAACCGGCGACCCCTACAGCGAAGAATCAGAAAAACTATTCGAGATGTCAGACTCCAACGATCGCTTTCCGCCCCTGAACGCCTTGCGTGCTTTTGAAGTCGCTGCCAGGCGTTTGTCCTTCACAAAAGCGGCCGAGGAACTGAACGTGACGCCCGGTGCGATATCCCAGCAGATCCGGCAACTCGAAGACTATGCTGGCACGCCGCTTTTCAAGCGAACCGGCCGATCGGTCCTCCTGACCGACGCCGCCCAGGCATGTTTGCCCCTTGTGGCCGAAGCCTTTGAACAGATTGGTGAAGCTGGGCGGATCATGCGCGCCCCGGCCCGGCGCGGGCGCGTCATGGTGTCGTGCGCTCCATCCTTTGCGGCCAAATGGTTGGCGCCGAAGCTGGAGCGATTTCACCAGGCGCATCCCGGAATCGAGGCCTGGGTGTCGGCTGACATGCAACTCACCGACTTCAATACGGCCGACGCGGATATCGCTATCCGTTACGGTACGGGCAATTATGACGGGCTGAAATCAGAAAAACTGCTCGACGAGAGCGTTCTGCCGGTGTGTTCCCCCCAATTGCTGGAAGGTGCGGACGCGATCCGAAAACCCCAGGATCTTGCGGCCCATACACTCATCCACGATGAAAGCCCGGAAAACGATCCATCCTGTCCCGATTGGGCCAATTGGCTCGCCGCGCGCGGCGTGACGGGCGTCGACGCAACTCGCGGGCCCCGATTCAATCAGGCTGTGCTGGTCATTGAAGCGGCGACGAATGGACGGGGCGTGGCGCTTGCCAAGCGAGCGATCGCCCAGGCCGAACTGGACGCGGGCCGCCTTGTTGCCCCCTTTGCCGATGGCTCCACAGAGATCGACTTTTCCTACTGGGTGGTCTGGCCGAAAGGGCGCCACCTGTCGCCCGATGTGCGCGCCTTTATCTCTTGGGTAAAATCAGAAGCAGCGCGCGGTGAAATCGTCGGCGTTTAACGCTTTATCTTTATCTGACCGCAGGCTGGCCCTGCACTGGCCACAATGTGAGGCGAAGCTCACTCCATCGACAGACCGATGGAGACCCCGATGCCTGCCCGCCGCAACGCGACTGTGATATCCGCCCTTTTGGCGCTGGCAGCATTCATCATCGCCGGTGCCTCGGCCGCCTGAGCGACGCACTTGCCCGTGTGATAAAGTCGAGCTGATCCTATATCAGCAAAACTAAACCGCACCTTTGCACCCTTGCTAAGGCAGGGCTTGCAGGACATGTGGGGGCGGAAGAAACACGAGTTTTGCGCCATGACCGACACAGCCGCCGCTGAGCAGAAGAAGCCGCGCCCGAATCCGAACGCCCCGACGAGCGAAGAAGTTCTGTCGGTACATCACTACACGGACCGGCTATTCAAATTCCGCATTACGCGCCCGTCCACTTTTCGTTTCCGGTCGGGCGAATTCATTATGATCGGCCTGCCGAAGGAAGACGGGAAACCGCTCTTGCGCGCCTACTCCATCGCGTCACCGGCCTGGGATGAGGAACTTGAGTTCTTTTCCATCAAGGTGCCCGACGGGCCGCTGACATCGCGCCTTCAGAAAATCCAGAAAGGCGACCATGTTTTACTCGGCAAGAAGCCTGTCGGCACGCTGGTTAATGACGCGCTGACCCCTGCCAAGCGGCTTTGGATGTTCTCCACAGGCACAGGCTTCGCGCCCTTTGCGAGCCTGATCCGCGATCCAGAGACCTACGAGAAATTCGATCAGGTGATCGTAACGCACACCTGCCGCCTCCAAGAGGAACTGGAATACAGTTTCGAGACAGTTGCCGGCGCAAAAGCGGACCCACTCGTCGGCGAGGAAGCCACCGCCCAGCTGCACCACTTCACGAGCTGTACTCGAACGCCGGACTACCCCGTTCAGGGCAGGATCACGACGCTCATTGAGAATGGCGGACTATGCAGCTCGCTGGACTTTCCTCCGCTAGACCCGGCCAATGACCGCGCCATGATCTGCGGATCCATGGAAATGATTCAGGACACAAAAGCGCTTCTGGAAGCGCGAGGCTTTGTGGAAGGCTCCAATGCAAAGCCAGCGGACTTCGTTATCGAAAAGGCGTTTGCAGGCTAAAACTGCGCCGAGTGCGCACACCCTGATAGGCAAGGCAGGCCAGCGCCGCTATATCGCGAGAATGACGAGTTACACCTCAGACCCGCGGCGCCACTCTGCTGCAACCGCTGAAACCATGGCGGATGTCCGCTATGAAATTGATCGGCTGGACCGCCTCCTGGTGGAAATCATCAAGGAGCGCCAGTCCTTTATGGACGCTGCGGCCCGCATCAAGGGGGCGAGGGATAAGGTGCATGACCGTCCGCGGATCGAGGATGTTGTCGCTAAGGTGAAAACCGCCGCCGAAGCTGCAGGGCTATCTCCCGCCATAGCCGAGCCCGTTTGGCGGACAATGATCGACCGGTGTATTGCCTATGAGTTTGAAGCGTTCGACGCGCTGAAGCCAGTCGAGCCTGCCAATTCGTGAGCAGCAACCGCTGCAGCCTCAAGAGTCGTTCCAAGACAGGCGCGCACATCGTCCAGCGCGACAGCGGCTTCAGCTGGGCTGGCCGTTCCTGAGCGCCCCAGAGTTTCTGCGCGTGTGCAAACCTTTGCCAGTTTGATCGCCCCGATTCCGAGGGCAGCGCCTTTCAAGGAGTGGGCGGCATCGGCCCATGTTTCATGTGGCTCGCGCGCGCTCAGCAAACGTCCCCAGACATCTGCCTGTTGCCTGAATATCTCAATGACTTCAACGGCAAGATCAGTGTCACCACCCGTCATTGCGCTTAAATGGGACCGGTCCAGAATCGGTAAATTGGCAGGCGCTTCCATTGCACAGATCTCCCCATGGCCCGGAAAATGCAGGGCCTGACGCCATATTTCTTGTCGCGGCTATCCTAGCCGAGCGTTAAGATGGCGGCGAGGGAGCTGATAATTTAAGCGGATTTCGGACGATTCTGTCCTATGTTCGCAGGATAGAATAGTGGGAGCGCCAAGCCATGCCTGACTCAGAACACGGCCCCGAACACGTCAAAAACCGGTATGCAGATGCACCACGCGCCGATGACTGGACGATCGACCAGAACTGGGACAGCTACAGCGCGGAAGAGCACGACCGCTGGGACAGACTGTTTGCTCGCCAGCGTTCTGTGTTGCCAGGCCGCGCCTGCTCGGCATTCCTGAAGGCCCTCGACACGTTGCAATTGTCTGCATCCGGCGTGCCCCATATGGGCCGTCTTTCGGACAGGCTGGAGAAGCATACCGGCTGGCGGGTTGTGCCAGTGGCTGAGTTGGTGCCCGATGATGTGTTCTTCGACCATCTGGCCAATAAACGGTTTCCGGCTGGCGCCTTTATCCGCCCCGAAGCAGAGTTCGACTATTTGAAGGAGCCGGACGTTTTCCATGACGTTTTCGGCCATGTGCCCCTGCTCGCTGACCCTGTGTTCAGCGATTTCATGCAAGCCTACGGGCAAGGCGGCGCCCGGGCGATTGAACGCGGTCAGCTCCACCATCTGGCGCGGCTCTATTGGTACACGGTTGAGTTTGGCCTCATCCGCGAAGATGGAGACTTGCGCCTGTTCGGGGCGGGCATCATGTCCAGCCCCCATGAAAGCGTATTTGCCTTGGAAGATGATTCGCCGAATCGTGTGGCGTTCGACCTGAAGCGGATCATGCGCACCAAGTACATCATTGATGACTTCCAGCAGACGTATTTCGTGATCGACAGCTTCGAAAGCCTGCTGGAAACCTGCTATCGCGACTTCGGGACCGTGTATTGTGCCCTGCGCAAAGCGGAAGACATCGAAGCTCACGCGATCATCAAGGAAGACGATGTGCTGACCTATGGCACGCAGGACTATTTCGCTCAGAAAAAGCGCGCCTGATCACGCCTGAGTCCCAGAAAACAAGAAAGGCGGTCCAGTTAGGACCGCCCTTCCGACTCAACTCATACTCTACTGAAGACGTATTTAGCTCTGTTTTGCTAACAGATCACGAATTTCTTCCAGCAGAAGCTGTTCTTTTGGCGGCGCTGGCTCTTCAGCGGGCTCTTCCTCGGCCTTTTTCTGCATGTTGTTCATGCCCTTGATGATCAGGAACATCACAAACGCGACGATGATGAAGGAAATAAGCGCGGCGATGAATGCGCCGAGATCCACGATCGCAGCTTCTTTCACCACTTCGCCGTCAGGGCCGAGCACGGCTTCCTGAACGGTGTAGGTCAGGCTCGACAGATCGATGCCGCCCATGATTGGCGCCAGGAGCGGTAGGAACACGCCCTGGATAAAGGCGGTGACCACCGTTGCGAACGCGCCGCCCATGACGAAACCAACCGCCATGTCGACTAGGTTACCCTTCATCGCAAATTCTTTGAATTCATTCAGCATCTCAGCCCTCCTCTGGATAAATGCTGCCTGTCAGTGGCCTATTTCGCGCGATTCATCAACCAAGCAGACGCATAGAGAGCATCGGTCCAAAGCTAGCGGGCTTCCGGGTCTGATCCGTCATTGACGCGCGCGCGCAATTCCTTGCCGGCTTTGAAGAAGGGCACAGCCTTGGCGGGCACATCAACCGTGTCCCCGGTCCGGGGGTTTCTGCCGCGGCGGGCCTCGCGTTTTCGTACGGAGAATGCTCCGAAACCCCGTAGCTCCACCCGGTCGCCCCGCGCGAGCGCGTCCGTGATTTCATCCAGGATAATGTTGACGGCCTTTTCCAAGTCATTCGCTTGGAGGTGGCTGTGCTTATCGGCCAGCATAGCGACGAGTTCTGATCTCAACATCACGTTGATTCATAATGTATTTGCGGCGGGAACGTAAGTCCCCGCCGCAAAATCTTGCAAGTTATTCATATTGAAGGGCGGAATTCCCCTCAAATACTGGCACTAGCTGCCCAGAATATCTTTGGCCTGGTTCACCCAGTCGCCCTTTTCGAACTTGCCACTGATGCTCAGTTCTTCCTCGACCTTAGCGATGTCATCTTCGCCCATCTCGGCAATCTGCTTCAGTGAAGTGATTCCGGCAGCAATGAACTTCTTCTCCAATGCGGGACCAACCCCGGAAAGAGCTTTCAGATCATCATTGGCTTCGGAAGGAGCATCGGCGGCGGCTTCGGATGGCGCCTCAGACGTCGCGTCAGACGCCTCATCGGATGATGCACCACCCGAGCCCGCCAGGGCGGCCCCAAGGATGTCACCGAGCGATGCACCACTATCGGCAGAGCCGTACTGTTTCACAGCTTCCTGCTCTTCGGCGATTTCCAGCGCCTTGATAGAGAGTGTCACGCGGCGCGCAGCCTTGTCGACATTCTGAACGCGGGCATCGACCTTGTCGCCAACCGCAAAACGTTCGGGACGCTGTTCGGAGCGGTCGCGGGACAGGTCGGAACGACGAATGAAGGATTTCATCGCAGGCTCGCCAAACTCCACTTCGATGCCGCCGGATGCTACTTCGGTCACCACACAGGTCACGACCTCGCCGCGGCGAATGCCGCCGGCTTCGCCACCGGAACCGCCACCGCTGCCGGCAATTGGGTCGCCTGCAATCTGTTTGATACCAAGGGAGATCCGCTCTTTGTCGACATCAACGTCGAGGACCTTGGCACGAACCGTGTCGCCTTTCTGAAAGTCCTGAATGGCTTCATCGCCGGATTTGTCCCAAGCGATATCGTTGATGTGCACCATGCCGTCGAGCTCTGGGCCGAGACCCACGAAGAGACCAAACTCGGTGATGCCGCGCACTTCGCCTTCGATTTCTGTGCCGATTGGATGCTCGGCGATGAAAGCGTCCCAGGGATTGTCCTGGGTCTGCTTGAGACCAAGGGAAATGCGGCGCTTATCGCTGTCCACGTCGAGGACTTCAACGTCCACTTCCTGGCTGGTGGAGACGATTTTGCCGGGGTGCAGGTTCTTCTTGGTCCAGCTCATTTCAGAAACGTGGATCAGGCCTTCAACACCATCTTCCAGTTCAACAAACGCACCATAGTCGGTGATGTTGGTGATCTGGCCGGACATACGCATACCGATTGGGTACTTCGCTTCGATCCCATCCCATGGATCAGACCCAAGCTGCTTCATGCCAAGCGAAATGCGCTGGGTATCCTGGTTGATGCGGATGATCTGGACCTTCACCGTGTCGCCCACATTGACGACCTGGCTTGGGTGGTTGATCCGCTTCCAGCTCATGTCGGTGACGTGGAGCAGGCCATCGATGCCGCCCAGGTCCACGAATGCACCGTAATCGGTGATGTTTTTCACCACACCGTCGCGGACATCGCCTTCAGCCATATCGGCAACGATCTCAGCACGCTGTTCGGCACGGCTTTCTTCGAGGATGGCCCGGCGAGAGACGACCACATTGCCCCGCGGGCGATCCATTTTGAGGATCTGGAACGGCTGCGTTTCGCCCATGAGGGGACCAATGTCGCGCACCGGGCGAATATCGACCTGCGAACCGGGAAGGAAGGCGTTGACACCGCCAAGGTCGACCGTGAAGCCGCCTTTAACGCGGCCGACAATCGCACCATTGACCGGCTCTTCTTTGTTGAACGCATCCTCCAGACGGATCCAGCTCTCTTCGCGGCGCGCCTTCTCGCGTGAGAGAACGGCGTCACCGAGTGCGTTCTCGATGCGCTCCAGGAACACTTCCACAATCTTGCCGGGCTCAGGCTCGTTCTTGTCCTGATAGAATTCCTTGAGCGGCACGCGGCCTTCGGTTTTCAGGCCGACATCGACGATAACGGCGTCATTTTCCACGGCGAGGACCGTGGCAGGCACCACATTGCCTTCCGTCATGGCGGAGGCTGCGGCGGAATCTTCGAACATGGCCGCGAAGTCGTCGGTGGAGGGGTTCATGGTTTCGGTCATTGAGGGGGTCTTTGGGGTTCAGGGTTTGGCCAAGCCGCCCGTGCGCTGCGCGAGAAAACGCAAAACGCCCGAACGCCAGTGGCGCTGGGTTAGGGGTTCAAAAGGCCTCGCGTGGTGCCGCTTTTTGGTTTTCGCACACAGGCCAGACTTGCCCTAGGCGCGAGAAGCGGCGGAATTCTCTTGGGGTACCGTTCGATCAATAATCTCACAGGCCCGATCCACGGCCGCGTCTATAGACATTTCAGTGGTGTCGATCAAGTGCGCATCGGGGGCGCGCTGCATCGGGGCGTCTGCCCGTCCAGCGTCGCGGGCATCGCGGATGCGTACCTCATCCATCATCTGGTCGAACGACAGCATCTCGCCCTTGGCCAGCAATTCTGCATGGCGGCGGCGCGCGCGTTCCTCAATGCTGGCGTCAATCCAGAGTTTCACATCGGCATCGGGACAGATCACGGTGCCGATGTCGCGACCATCCAGGACTGCGCCGCCCGGTTGCGCGGCGAAGTCACGCTGAAACGCCAGGAGCGCGGCGCGCACCTCAGGCACGGCTGCGACTTTGCTTGCTGCCTGCCCGGCTTCGGCACTGCGCAGTTCAAGCTCGTCGAAACTATCGGGATCAAGGGTTCTGGCGATCAAGGCCAAGACGCGGGCGTCTTCAAAGTCTGCTCCAGCCCGTAATGCCGCAACACCCGTCGCGCGGTAGAGGCGGCCAGTGTCGAGATGGGCGAGCCCATAAATGGCCCCGATTCGCCGCGCCAAAGTGCCTTTTCCCGAGGCGAGAGTGCCATCAATCGCAATAATCATTCGCCAGAGGTGGTGCGCCGCCCCACTGCCTGTCAAGCCAAGCCCGACATCAGCGCGCCGGGTGGTGCGCCGCAAGATAGGCGAGGCTTTCCCTCAAAACCGTCGTCCGGGCAGTTGTCGACGTGAGATAGTGGTCTGATCCCTCTAGTTTCACATATCGAAGGCCGGGGCGGCGTCCCCATGCTTCTTCGAAGTTGCGGGATTGCTGAGGACGCACAACCTGATCGTCTGATCCGTGGATCAGCAGCACGGGAGCGCGAAACTCACCCGCACGATCTTCTGGGGTGATGTCTCGCTTGTCAGCCTCGTCAGAAAACACTCCACCTCCAACATAGCGCACCCAATAGTTATAAATATACGTGTTCCGACCAAACCGGGCCATCTGCTTGTAAACATCTGTTACAGGCGCAACCGCAACAACGCACCCAACTTTGTCCGGGGCTCGCAATGCAGTCATAAGGGCCGAATAGCCACCGTAGCTTCCGCCGGCCACACAAACGCCAGCTTCCATTGAGACGCCTTCCGATTCCGCCCAGTCGATTGCGTCTACGACGTCATCAACCATAGCTCCGCCAAATTCACCAAATCCCCTATTGCGAAATTCAGCGCCGTAGCCCGATGACCCCCTGAAATTCGGTTGTATTACCGCGTAACCTTCGGATGCAAATGCTTGCACCCACCAATTGAAATCTGCGGTATCGCGCGCCTCTGGACCGCCATGAGGCATGACGATTGTAGGAAACGGGCCATCGGCGCGAGTCTTGCCGGGCGGCAGCGTCAAATAAGCCGGAATATCAACACCGTCGCGGGCGGTATACCGGAACGGCTCAATTCTACCAAGACCCCGTCCCTCTAGTTGCGAGGCTTCATTCCCGACAGGTTGAATCTGCCCAGCCACTAGATCTACAAGGTAGAACTCAGCGGGCGCTCCTGGCGAGACCGCTCGGAATGTGAACCTATCTCCGGCCCTATCCAACGATACGAGCGTAATGGTTCGACCCGGCAGACTATCACCCAACATGGTTTGGAGTTCGGCGATGGTGGGCTCAAAAAACACCTCCTCGCGAAGGTGTCCGATCGCGTGGTAACCAAGGATCGTATCGTCGTAGGGAGAGACTATGAGACCTTTCTCGCCAATAGAGGTATCACCTATACTGAGAGGGGTGAGTGATCCGGTCTCCAGATCCAATTCATGATAGCCTTGGAAGTCTTCAAAATCCGCGTCCACGATCAAAGCAGTTCGCACAACGTTGAAGCCACGTACGCGAAGGGGCGGACGATCAGTGTTTGTTCGTTCGAAAAGAGTCCGGCGATTGCGATCGTCACCAATTTCTATCGAGAACTCTCCACGTGTATCGTTGAACACAACGCGCCCACTTACTTTGCAAGCCGGATCTAGAATGTAGGTCCAAACCGACGCTCGATCAGACTCGCGCACCTGCATACGACCGGTATCGAGATCCACTTCATAGAGCACATTGAACACCCCGCCGCGCGTTGTCCCCAAGAGGCTGCCTGTCTTTGGTGCCTCGTCGAGACGCACGCTCAATTCCATCAGGACGTGCTGCGGATCGGCATCGCAAACCGATTTCACATCTGTCAGGTGGTCATAGTTCGAGGCTTGGCGCATCAGCATAACGGACCGGTCCCGCTCAAGGCTGTAGGAGAGGGCCCGGCGGACCTCCACTTCAACGATACCGTTGCTCGTGTTCACTCTGTCAAAGTAGGAAATGTTGGAAACGACATGGTTGTCACTGGCCCAATAGAAATTCAATAAACGCTGATCGTCGGTGGGTTCGATAAGCTTGGGCCGTACCTCGCTATTTCCCGTCTCATAAACACAAACCGCCATGCGCCCATTCGGGCTACATCCGAGCGCAAGATGGGCCCCATCCGGCGAGATTTGCGCGTCCCAAGTGGCATCAGCCTGGCCAAAAAGGGCCGCAGTATCGGCCGATGCCGTTGCTGAACTTCCCAAGACTAAACTGAAAGTGAAGACTGAAAACCAATTGCGCATGTCGCTATCCCCGCCGATCCCGCATTGCTGCAAGACAAGCAGAGAGTGAGCGACCGATCAACTGGGCCGTTTCACATAAAAAACCCGGCGCACCCTACTCGGCCGCCGGGCTTTGGTTCTCAGGATTGGAGTGTTCGTCTGAACCCTACGATCCGAACTTGTCGGTTTCCAGAGCGACAAAGGTCTGAGCAAGGGTTTCGCTACCGATTTCGGACACGGCGCTTTCGACGAGGCTGGCGATGCAGACTTCGTCATAGGAGAAGCCAGCAGACGTCATGGACAAAGTCCGGCAATGACGGCGGGCTTGGCGCTCAAACGAGGAAAGTGTTTCGAGCGCACCTTCTTCAGTCGCAAGCAAAGCAGGCTCGTAGGTGAGCTCTGCGGTGACAGTGACCACATCATCTGCATGGGCAAGACCAGCGACAGCAGCGGCGGCGGCAAGTGCGAGTGTGTTGCGGAACATGGTTGTCCCCTTTCATGCTGCGCTGCGAGACCAGAGTGGGAGGAACTCTTTTAGTTTCGCAGCTGCAGCAGAATTGAGCGAACGCAGCATAGCGGGTAGTGCTGCGCACGCAGATCAGCTATGCACATTTAGGGAGATTGTGCAGTTCATCATATTATCTTCAATTTTTTCAATGCCCTTAGACTGAACCATCAAAAAATTATTCAATGTTCATGTATGTGCGGTCGCAACAGATTTCGCAATTCTGTCGCACTGCTGGGCTCGAAATCACCACTCGATCGCTAGTCAGGTAGGGTCTAAAAACCGCAAATCGCATGCAAAGGGTCGTTGCAAAACGCCCCTGCGGTCGGCCGCCGACCCGACTTTGTGGGCCGGCAACAGACCTCAAAGCCTAGTTTAACGCCGCAGCGCCTTTGGCAAAATCGTTCGGGACACCATTGATGGCGAGTTGCCCGCCTTCAACATCGACCTGAATAACCTCGCCATCCTTAATCCGCCCTTCGAGAATGAGACGGGCAAGCGGGTCCTGCAGCTCCTTTTGAATCACGCGTTTCAAGGGCCGCGCGCCATAGACGGGGTCGTATCCGCGTTCCGCCAGCCATGTTCGCGCCGCATCCGTCAGGTCGACGGTAAGTTTCCTTTCGGCCAATAGGCGGCCAAGGCGGCCCATCTGAATATCGACGATATGATCGATCTCACCGCGGCCGAGCCGCTTGAAGAATACAGTTTCGTCGATGCGATTGATAAACTCCGGGCGGAAGTGGCCGCGGATCGCGTCCATCACCTGCGCGCGCACCCCTTCACTCAGGTCGCCCTCTTCACCGGTCGCCAGGGCGTCGGAGCCAAGGTTCGACGTCATGATGATCAGTGTATTCTTGAAGTCGACTGTGCGACCCTGGCCATCGGTAAGGCGGCCATCATCGAGCACTTGAAGCAGCGTATTGAAAAGGTCCGGATGGGCCTTCTCGACTTCGTCGAACAGCACGACCTGATAGGGCCTGCGCCGCACGCTTTCCGTCAGCACGCCGCCCTCGTCATATCCGACATAGCCGGGAGGCGCCCCGATCAGACGGGCGACCGAGTGCTTTTCCTGGAACTCGGACATGTCCAGACGCAGGACGGCTGTATCATCGTCGAACAGGAATTCAGCCAACGCCTTGGTCAGTTCGGTTTTACCGACACCGGTTGGCCCGACAAAAAGAAACGAGCCAATCGGCCGGTTTGGGTCCTGCAAGCCAGCCCGGGCCCGGCGTACGGCATTTGAGACCGCCGAGAGCGCCTCTTCCTGCCCCACAACCCGGCCACGCAGCGCATCTTCCATGCGCAATAGCTTCTCTCGCTCGCCCTCCATCATCTTGTCGACGGGAATCCCCGTCCATTTGGAGACGACGGCAGCCACATGTTCAGGTCGAACCACTTCGGACACCAGCCCTCCATCGTCGCCATCACCGGCGCCCTCAGCCTCACGGATCTGCTTTTCCAGAGCGGGGATGGTTGCGTATTTCAGCTCGGACGCCTTGGCGAGATCTCCGGTGCGCTGGGCTTCAGCGAGTTCGGTTTCAGCCCGTGCAAGGGCATCCTTCGCGCTGGCCGCGCCTTTAAGCTTCTGTTTCTCAGCCGCCCAGGCCGTTGTCAGCTCGTCAGACTGGGTCTGCAATTCAGAGATTTCGCCTTCCAGAGACGCTAATCGCTCACGGGACGCGTCATCCTTCTCTTTCTTAAGCGCTTCAGCCTCGATCTTGAGCTGCAGCAAACGCCGGTCAATCTCATCCAGTTCTTCCGGTTTGGAATCCACTTGCATGCGCAGGCGGGAGGCGGCCTCATCCATGAGGTCAATCGCTTTGTCCGGCAAAAACCGGTCTGTGATATAGCGGTTGGAGAGGGTCGCGGCAGACACAATCGCACTGTCAGCAACGCGAACGCCATGGTGGGCCTCATAGCGCCCTTTCAGTCCGCGCAGGATCGAGATGGTGTCCTCGACCGTCGGCTCGTCAATAAACACCGGCAGGAATCGCCGGGCCAGGGCCGGGTCGCCCTCTACATATTTCCGGTACTCATCCAGAGTGGTGGCGCCGACGCAGTGAAGCTCGCCGCGCGCAAGGGCAGGCTTGAGCAGATTGGACGCATCCATGGCGCCATCGGTTTTACCGGCGCCGACAAGCGTATGCATCTCGTCGATAAAAAGGACGATATCGCCCTCTGCCTGCTGCACTTCGTTGAGCACCGCCTTGAGACGCTCTTCGAATTCGCCGCGGAATTTTGCCCCGGCGATCAATGCCCCCATGTCTAGCGCCATGAGCCGCTTGCCTTTCAGGCTTTCGGGAACATCGCCATCGACCACACGCAAGGCGAGGCCTTCCACGATGGCGGTCTTGCCCACGCCGGGTTCGCCGATCAGTACGGGATTGTTCTTCGTGCGCCGAGCGAGCACCTGTATGGCGCGGCGGATTTCTTCATCGCGCCCGATGACGGGGTCGAGTTTGCCATCGCGTGCGTCCTGGGTCAGGTCCCGGGCATACTTCTTAAGCGCCTCATACCCCTCTTCCGCGGTTGCGCTGTCAGCAGTGCGGCCTTGGCGCAATTGCGTGATCGCTGCTTCGAGCGCCTTGGGCGTAACGCCCGCATCCCGCAACACCGTCGCTGATGGCGTCCCGGACTGGCTAGCGAGCGCCAAGAGCAACCGCTCGACGGTGACAAAGCTATCGCCGGCTTTCTTCGCCGCGTCTTCGGCGCTGGCAAACAGCTGGGCGCCTTTCTGATCAAGGCGGAGCTGGCCATCTCCCCCACTCACTTGGGGAACTTTTCCAAGGGCCGCATCGATGCCTTGCGCGACCAATTCAGGTCGACCGCCGGCGGCGCGGATCAGGTTTGTCGCCAGCTGGTCGCGGTCGTCCAGCATGGCCTTCAGGACGTGTTCCGGTGAAAATGTCTGGTGACCGGCTGCGAGAGCTGCGGTTTGGGCACTTTGCAAAATCGCTCGCGCGCGTTCGGTGTAGGTCTCTGTGTTCATGCATATCCCCTTCCAAAGGCAGATGCTTGGCCCCGGCAGAAAACCCTCCTGCCCGGCGCTATAGGTTTCAGTCTAGCATCCCGCTCAGCAGCAATGCCTTCGTTCGGAGAGGTGGGAATGACGGATGCCCCTCGCAAGTCCGTAATATGCCCTAGAAAGGAAGGTCACTCGCCCAATTGGGGAAACTTCGCGTTAACCTTCTGTTTACGATAAATTTCTTGCAAAAGAACAAATGATGAATACAAAGAAGTTAAGGAACGGAGAGAGAACATGCAGCGACCCGTCAGCTTCCGGGGACATTCGGGACAGACCTATGTTTTCACAGCGGCAGACCCCGCCGGAGATTGGGTGATGACACCCGGCATCGCGATTTTTGCCGCACCGAATGGGTACACTTGGCGGGTCATTCGCCTTACGGCGCTGCGCGGACGAGAAGATGATGTCCAGCCTATCTGGGCTCAGCACGATGCCGCTCGCTACGGTGGGGACACGGTCCTGGTTCTGGTCGAGCCGGACCCGGCCGTCCGCGATCAGATTCTTGCCGACCTGGACGCCGGGCTGAGCCCGCTCTGGCCAACGCCACTGGCTGCGAACACAAACAGCCAGGAGGTTCCCCTGGCTGCCTGATCAGATGTGCGCATTAGCACGGGTCAGAGACGGCTTTCAGTCTCTAGAATGGAGCGGCGTCTCCGTCTCTCTTAAGACGGGCCTGGGCCGCCGCCGTGTTGGCCAGTCGCGCGAGACTTATGAATTCTGCGCGATATCCGAAGCTGTCTTCGCCTTTCGCAGACTGGGCGAGCGCGATGACATCGTCAAAATCGTAGTCCGCAGCCGTGTAAGGGTCTCCGCGGAGCAACTGGCCATATCCGGCAACCGCCGTGGCAAAGCGCGCCCATTGGGGGCTTTCATCGATGTTGCCGCGCATATCATCCAGCGTGATCGGACGCGTTGACAGGGTCGAAGTGTCTTCACCCGGCAGTTTCTGGCGCAGCTTCAGAAAGGCGAGTTCATTCGAACGTGCCTCAAGAGGTTCGCTGGGCTGGTAGCGGCTCTCATCGATCATTCGCGCATCCGAGCCGACCTGCACAATCTCATAGATTGCGGTCACCGAGGTTCCTGCACCGATGTCGCCCGCGTCGACGGCATCATTGTTGAAATCCTCGCGGTTCAGCATCCGGGTTTCATAGCCGATCAGGCGATACTCGGCGACGCGGGCCGGATTGAACTCAACCTGGATTTTAACATCATCCGCGATGGGAAAGAGATTGCCGGTTAGATCGTCGTTGAGGACTTTTCGAGCCTCGTTCAGCGTATCCACATAGCTGGCCATTCCATTGCCGGTCTGGGCAATTTTCTGCATCAGGGCATCATTGTAGTTGCCCTGACCGAAGCCAAGCACAGACAGATACAGTCCAGTGTCGCGCTTGCGGGAGACGAAGTCTTCCAGCTGCTCTGGATTGTTGATGCCGACATTGAAATCGCCATCGGTGAGTAGCATGACCCGATTGACCCCCTCAGCATTGAAATTGCGCTCAGCCAGGCTGTAGGCGAGGCGAAGTCCCTCGCCGCCGGCCGTGGATCCGCCAGCATTGAGGTTCTCAAATGCGGCGAGGATTTTGCCTTTGTTGGCCTCTGTCGCCTGCGTTGGCGCGAGCACTTCCCCTGCCGCGCCAGCATAGACGGCGATCGAAACCGTATCGTCATCACCCATCTCGTCGATCAGCACTGCCAGTGCCTTCTTGGCCAACGGCAACTTGTTCGCCTCACCCATGGACCCCGACACATCGATCAAAAGCGTGAGATTGAGGGGCGGGCGGTCTTCCGGCTCGATATCGAAACCTTGGATACCGATCTGAATAAGATCGCGGCCCTCCGACCAAGGGCTGGGCGCGACATTGACATTGGTTGAAAATGGCGAGCCCGACCCGTCCGGCACGGGATAGGTGTAGTCGAAGTAGTTGATCATCTCTTCGATGCGCACAGCGTCTTTCGGGGGCAGAACCCCATCATTGAGATAACGGCGCGCAACGGCATAGCTGGCCGTGTCCACATCGATTGAAAACGTGCTGACGGGCTCTTCGGAAACGAGTTTTACCGGATTGATTTCGACATCCTCAAACCGGTCGCGATCTACATCACCTGGCACGGGCTGGGGTAGCACTTGAGGCGGGGCCATGCCCGCAGTCGGCGCTGATCGGCTGAACATGTCTGCCATCGCACCTGATTCCATGACGGCTTGGGGCGAGGGAGGTGGTGGAGGGGGAGGTGGCGGCGCAGGCGGCGCTACGGCATCCGTAACTTCGCCAGGTTCGCCCTCATAAACTTCACCAGGGTCTTCACAGGCGCTGAGTACAGCAAGGCTGGCGGCGCCCGCCAAAAGGATGGCAATTCTCTTCGTCATGGTCTTCCCGATTCACAATTTTGCGTGCCCCTAAAAGCCTCTCCATTCTGTCATCTTTGCGGCGGAGGAAGGCCCTTCTATGGGCATACTGGAGCGGGTCCACGCGCTACTGGCCGACCATTTGCGCTTCATACCAGCGCTCCATATCCGCCTCGACCTGCTCAAGCGGGCGTGGCCCCCCAGACAAAAGCGTGTAGTGGAACGCGGCGGGATCGAAGGCCCTTCCGACAACAGCACGTGCCCTGGCCCGAATGGCGGAAATCTGGTCTGCCCCAGCTGTATAAGCCGAAGCCTGACCCGGCCAGACGATGATCCGATCAACTTCCGCCGCCATGGGCGCTTCCGGCATACCCGTTACAGCCACCAGATAATCGATCGCCTCTTGGCGTTCCCAACGCATTCTGTGGATGCCCGTATCCACCACCTGTCGCGCCGCGCTGAACAATTGGCTCTGCAATATGCCTATCCGCGCATGCGGATCGTCATCGTAGAGTCCGGACTCAAGGCCCAGCGTTTCTGCATATGTCGCCCAGCCCTCACCATAGCCGGTGTGCCACATGAGTTGCCGGATCAGGGGCAAGTCTGCCTCGACCATGGCGAAACTCGCTTCGGTATGGTGCCCCGGAATCGTTTCGTGAAGCATCAAGGCCGGTACAGCATAGCGTGGCCATCTGGAAACGTCTGTCGCGTCGATGCGCAAAACGCCTGGGTCTGCGCCATCGGGCGTGGGTGCTGTGTACAGCGCCGCAGCGGCAAGCTGCGTCCTCGGCTCAGCCACACGCACGGTCAGCCGCAACTCCGGCTGACGCGCGATCCAGCCTTGCATCGCCTCACTCGCGGCCAGAAACGCCGCTTCCACGTCTGCCTCAAGCTGAGCCCGCGCCTCGGGTGTATCCAGATACAATTGCGCCTCAGAAGAAGCCAGATCGGCCAGGCGTTGTCCGACAGTCAACGAGGGCAACGGCTCTCCGTCTTCCCAGACCTTTGGCACAGGAGGCTGGACAGGCTCAGCTTCGAGCGCAAGCGTATCCAAAACCGCAAACTCCTCGGACAAGGCCTCCGTGAGCGCGTCTACCCGGGCCCTGGCCTCGCGATGGAGACTTTCTGCCGACGTATCGGCACGGGTGTGCATCGCCAGCACAGCATCATAATAGGCGTCGCCATCCGGCAGGGTCCAAACACCGGGGACATCGGTGGCCGATTCAATCAGCGACTCCACGGTTTCGAGCAGGTCACCATATGCGGGGCGCACACGGTTCCGAATGATGTCATCGGCGGAGTCCCGTAACGCCCGGCGCGTCAGGGATGTTTCGTCGATCAACCCGGAAACCTGATCTTCGAAAGCAAGTATGACACGATCGCTTTCCAGCGAAACAGCCAGATCCTCACCCAAACGGAGAGCGAGCGTCTGTAGTATGACACGCGGCGGCAATATGCCCGCCTCGGCGTCTGCCAGAAGGCGGAGGCGCTCATCTTCCAGGGCACTCGCCAGCTGGACCATGCGAGCGAGGAAGTCCTCGGCGTCCCGGAGGTCGACGACACGCTGGCGGGTGGTCAGCAAGTCTGGTAGATCCACCCAGGCACCTGAGCGGTGGTCGAGAACGTAAGGGTATGCATTGCCGAGGCCCACGCGCCCATGGCCAAATTCAGCGACGCGAACAGCGGAGGCATAGGTTCGCAGAACCATTTCCTGGTGACCCCTCAGCGCACTGGCTTCTGGCGCGAGGGTCATCTCTTCCAAGAGTTTCAGCGCTTCGATCCGCGTGAGCCGCTGGCGCTCAAATGCTGCCTGGGACCGGTCTCCGAAGCGGTTGTTGGTGTCGACTTCAAGAAGATCACCCGGCAGACCGAGGCGCGTCAGGGTTTCCGGCGCCGCAGAGAGCTCCATACGCGCCAGTGCGGCAAACACATCTTCGCTCTCAACGGAAACGCGGCGCGATGGGGTGTTCGAGTCGCCTCCACAAGCTGGCGCACCCAGCATCAGGGCGAATGCAAGCCCCAGACTGGCAAATCGGTTTTGAAGCTTTCTGCCCATGGGGCGTAAGGTGGAAGCAGCCGCCTGCTGCGTAAAGGGAATTTAACCGCGATCGACTGGTCGGTGGCGGTTGTAGGAGCCTGTCATATCGGCTAAGCGTCCGCCGCACGAGACGAGGAGCAGACCTGTGGACAACAATCCCAACCAGCCCCCAGGCCAACCCGGCGCTCCGGGACAGCCTGGCCAACCGATCGCTCCGGGACAACCCGGACAGCCAGGACAACCCGGCGGACCCATGGCGGCCCAGCCAGGCCAACAGCCCATGCAGGGCAACCCAGGCGCCCCCGAAGGCGGCGCTCAACTGACAGGGAATGTACTGTTCTACAAGCGGCCTGAGCCGCTTTCTCCGGAAGCCCATGGCGCGCTCGGCGTAAAACAGATTCAACAGCCCTTCAGCTTCCTGCGCGAAGCCCACGCTGTTCCTGTGACGGTGACCGAGTTCGGTATGGCCGCAAGCGCCTATCCGGTGATCTTTGTTGGCGACGAACGTGTTCCCGTTGCAGTCATGGGCGTGCGCCAGGGGCAGAACCTGTTCGTCACGCCCGAAGGCCTGACTGAGCAAGACTATTACGTGCCGGCGTTTGTACGCCGTTATCCCTTCGTGTTTGCCGCTGACAACAATTCAGACCGGCTCCTGCTTTGCGTGGACCGTCAGGCCCCGATGGTTTCAGAGCAGCCTGAAGTGCCTTTCTTCGAGAATGGGCAACCTTCGAAGTTCACCAATGACGCCATCGAATTTTGTAAAGAGTTTGAGCGTCAGCGCCGCGCCACATCGGAGTTTGCCGATATTCTGCGCAAGTTCGACCTGTTTGAGCAAAAGTCCGTGGCATTCCAGCCGCGTGACGCCCAGGGCAACCCCGCCGGCGAGCAACAAAAGATCGCCGATTACTGGGCCGTTTCTGAAGAGAAGCTCAATGCGCTGCCACCAGAGCAGTTCATGGAACTGAAAAACAATGGTGCTGTGGGCGCAATCTACGCGCACCTGATTTCACTGCTGAACTGGTCGCGGATCATCCAGCGTGCAATCCGCGCAAATTCAGGTCAGGCCGGCACGGCATAAGCCTACCCGAACTTAAAAACATCAATTAGAGAGGGCGGCTTCAGTTTGAAAGCCGCCCTTTTCTTATCGCCGATCACACAAACACGCCCTCCTCAAGATTTCGAGAGGGCCTTTCGATATGTTAGCGTCATGGGCATATGCCCATCAGACCTCCCGAATTCTCCCCAAAAAGGCCAATCATGCTTCGATCCCTGGTTCTTCTTGCCTGCGCCTTGGCTTTTTCACTCACCGTGAGAGCTGAGCCCTATGACGCTGGGCACGCCGAAGTCGAACTCATCTCGGAGCGGACCACCGCGCTGCCGGGCGAGACGATTTACCTGGCGCTGGACAAGACCCTTGACGAGGGGTGGCATGTGTACTGGCGCAACGCTGGCGACGCTGGCCTGCCGCCAGAAATCTTCTGGGACGAAGGCCCCCTCGGCGAGAAGACTGAAGACGAAGATTTTGTGTGGCCGATCCCGAAACTCCTGCCCGTGGTCGAAGGCGAGATCATGGACTACGGATACGATGACGCTGTAACGCTTCCCTTTGCCGTCACTGTGCCGGAAGACGCGCTTGGTTCGATCATTTTCAGGGGTGTTGCTGACTATCTGATTTGCAAGGATGTCTGCATCCCCGAAAGCGCACCTGTCGATTTCACCCTGTTTATCGGCACGAGCCAGGTGCCCGATGAAGCAAATGCCGCAAAGATCGCGACCGCACTCGCTGCAACGCCAGTCCCATTTGAAGGCGAAACAGCCATCCGGGAGACCAGCGACGGCCTTCAGCTTAATCTGGCCCCCGGCACCGAGGGTTTGCTCGATGAAGCGTCCTTGCGGTTCTTTCCGTATCAGAACGAGATCGTGCATGCGGCCGTACAGAGCCAGTCCAAAGGCCCCAACGGCGCTAGCCTCGACATGCGCAAGGCTGCGCGGGAGAGCCTCAGCGAAACGCTGGACGGTGTCGTTGTCGCAACCGCAAGCGACGGAACTCGCAGCGGATATCTCATCAGTGCGCCCGTAGTTTCGGCGCCCCTACAGGGAACATTTGGCACGGCGTCACCGGCGTTTGCGGGCTCAACGATAGGCGCTCAAGAAGGCATCAATCTTCTGGCCCTGGCAGGATTGGCGCTGCTGGGCGGATTGGTCCTGAATCTGATGCCCTGCGTCTTGCCGGTTTTGTCCATCAAGGCGATGGGCATGGTCTCGGCTGCCGGCAGCGGCGATGCAAACCACCTCAAAGCGCACGGCCTCTGGTATACAGCTGGCGTCCTTTTATCGTTCGCCGCGCTGGCAGCAGCCTTCGTCGCCCTACGATCAGCTGGCGAGTTCTGGGCCCTTGGGTCCCTCCTACAATACCCTATCGTCGTTGCCGCACTCGCCCTCGGCGCATTTGTCCTGGGCCTCTGGCTGCTTGGCATGTTCGAGGCAGGCACATCAATACAGAATGTCGGGTCTGGCGCGGCTAGCCGTAGCGGAAACCTTGGCGCATTCGCCACGGGCGCGCTGGCGGCAACGGCAGGAGCGCCCTGTGTGGGCCCCTTTGTTGGCGCGTCATTGGGCGCGGTGTTGGAGCGGCCAGCGCTGGAAGTCTTCTTCATCTATCTGATGCTGGGCCTCGGCCTCGCAGTGCCTTTCCTGCTGCTCAGCTTCGTTCCCGGCCTTGCGCGCTTCCTTCCCAAGCCGGGCGCCTGGATGGAGCGCGTGAAGCAGTTCTTTGCCTTCCCCATGTTCCTCACGGCCGCGGCTCTCTTATTTGTGCTTGGAGACCAGGCCGGAACGGGCGCCGTGGCATGGTTGGCCATGGCGGCGACACTGATCGCTTTTGGTATTTGGGCAATGAAATCAGCAGGCGGGGCGTTCAAACCCATTGCAATAGCCCTGGGTGCGCTCGCAATTCTGGGCGGGATCGTCCTCCCATTCACGACGGCTCGCACGCAGCTGACCGCACAAGCTGGCACGCCGACCTACGCCACCAGCGTTGAAACAGAGGCGTGGAGCCCGGATCGCGTGGCTGAGCTCACCGCCGAGGGCCGTCCGGTCTTTGTCGACTTTACCGCCACATGGTGCATGATCTGCCAGGCCAACAAACGCACAACGCTGACGCGGCCAGAAGTGCTGTCGGCCATGGACACGGCCGATATGGCCTTCCTGGTGGCCGATTTCACCAACAAGGATCTAATGATTGCCGATGAGCTGAAACTGCGTGGGCGCCCAGGCGTTCCCATGTACCTCATGTTTGCTCCGGGCGCATCAGAACCGAAGATCCTGCCGCAAACGCTCACGCCAGGGCTGATGATCCGCGAAATCGACGCAGTGACTCGAAATTAGGGTCTGCCATCCTATTTTCCAGCTAAAGCATCAAGCGGAGCTCTCACAATGAATACCCGGAATGTTTTCGTTGCTGGCGGCATGGCAGCGGCCGTCTGTTTGACTGTAGGTGCCCTCGTGGCCTCAACGGCGTCGGCAGAAACCGTGGAACTGTCACCCGGCATCATGGCACCTGGTTTCACCGGGACCACCAGCACCGGAGAGACCGTTTCTTTGTCCGACTTCGAAGGCAAGACCGTGGTGTTGGAATGGACCAATCACGACTGCCCGTTTGTGCGGAAACACTATGACGCGGAATTGGCGAATATGCAGGACCTGCAGGCCGACGCAGCTGCTGGTGATGTTGTCTGGCTATCGGTAATCTCGTCCGCCCCGGGAAAGCAGGGACATGTCTCCGCTGATGAAGCCAACGCGCTTTCAGAAAACCGCGGCGCGGCCCCTGCCCACGTCATCCTTGATGAAAGCGGTGATATCGGCCGCCTCTATGGCGCCAAGACCACCCCGCACATGTACGTCATCGAGGCGGATGGTGAGTTGGCCTACAATGGCGCAATCGACTCGATCAGCTCGGCGAGGCCGCGAGATATTCCCGATGCTGATCCCTATGTCGAAATGGCCCTTGCCGCGGTGGGCTCAGGCGGAAGCCCGGATCCCGATGCCACGAAGCCCTATGGCTGTTCCGTCAAGTACTGATACGCCTTTTCCGGGTCTGCCTCGCACGACATTGGCGTACTGATTTCCGATCGCGTATGACCGCGCGCTTCAAGGTGCGCTGCCGCCAGGCCGATGCGCTCGGCGTCGTGGAGCAAAGTCGCCAAACGGCGCAGGGACGCCTGACGCTTCCCCGGCATATGCAGCATGCGGAGCTGCAGATCGGCATCCTCAGCGATCCCTCGGAATATACACACCAGGTCTTCCGCGCCTTCAATACTGGACATGTCCCGCGACAACCGCTCGGCTGTAGACGCGAACCGGGCAATCTCGTGCTCAACGGATATGTCCATGGGCTCACCTTCGAGCGCGGATGTTACGTCCTCGGACAGGTTTGCAGCAGTTCTGGACCATTCCGTCGAGAGTTCCGCCTCCGCACTTGCCGTCAATGGACAAAAATATATCGCGCAAACAAGGAGAATTGGTTTCAGCATGGCACAGCCTCCTGATTCCCCCGGAGAGGGAAGCAATCGCCATGCCGTTCGCCCGAATCGCCATACCGTCAAGGCTAGCAGGGACGTTTTCGTCCGAACAACACCACTTTTTGGCGATTCGCACAGCTCTTCTTACACGCCGAATTGCAGGTGACGACCCTTCGAAAAGTCTGTCCACCTCAAAACACTATGAATTTTGCTTCGATCGCATGCGGAGGGTTTTCAACGGCTAATGAAAAAGAATACGCAAAACGCATTGACAGATCGTGTGCTGAAAGTTTTTCTAATCGAGCAGTTTCTGGGAGGAAATGCTGCGAGTGTGGGAGGCGCGGAAGTCGAGAGACTGACCGCGCCTTTCTTTTTGACCATTCCTGACATCCAGATAAAAAGAGAGCCGGACACAGCACGTGTCCGGCCTGAAGTGTGAGGCAGTTTGGAAGTCCATCAGCGGGCCTGGCATCAGAGGCTCAGGGGTGAGGTAGGGGCGTTGCAGTTCTGGCACCGCGACCCGCTGACTTCCTGATAAACAATATGCATTTATCGCTTTTCGTCAAGCGTATATATCGTTTTTCAATCAATTTCTAAACATTGTTTAATGATGGGAGTCGGCGTGATGATGCTGCGCCCATTGGCGGGCCGGTCTAGGCGTTGACATAGCCAACGGCCTGTCACACCCCATCCCGGAACAATACCACCGCAATGGAGCCCCCAAGTGAGCGATCCTCGCCAGCACATCATGCCCGTCTACCGACCACCAGAAGAGGCCTTCATTCGCGGGGAAGGAACACGTCTATTCACTGAGGATGGCACGGCATACCTCGATTTCGTGGCGGGCATCGCCGTGAGCGCTCTCGGGCACAGCCACCCGGCCATGGTGGACGCACTAAAGGACCAGGTCGAGAAACTGTGGCATACATCGAACATGTTTCGCGTCCCCGCGGGCGAGGAACTCGCCGCCAAGATGTGCGCGCGCACGTTCGCGGACCGGGTCTTCTTCACCAATTCCGGCACCGAGGCCGTAGAATGTGCGCTGAAAACCGCCCGGAAGTATCATTGGGCCAACGGGCGCGAAGAACGGTTTGAAATCGTCACCTTCACCGGCGCATTTCACGGTCGCTCACTGGGCGCAATCAATGCTGGCGGCAATCCCAAATATCTGGAGGGCTTCGGCCCCGCCCTTCCCGGCTTCACCCAGGTGGAATGGGGAGATCACGACGCGCTCGATGCCGCGGTGACAGAGAAGACCGCAGCGGTGTTTGTCGAACCCGTTCAGGGTGAAGGCGGTGTGCGCGCCATGCCGGAACAGTGCCTGACGGGTCTGCGCAAACTTTGCGACGAGCGCGGCGCTCTGCTGATCTATGATGAAGTCCAGTGCGGCATGGGCCGGACGGGGCAACTCTTTGCCCATGAGTGGGCCGAAACCGCCCAACCAGACATCATGTGTGTCGCCAAGGGGGTTGGCGGCGGGTTCCCCTTCGGCGCATGCCTGACAACGGAAGAAACCGGTTCGGTGATGCAACCTGGCTCCCACGGATCGACCTATGGCGGCAATCCGCTGGCAATGGCGGTCGGTAATGTCGTCTGGGACATAATCAGCGACGAGGCATTCTTGTCCGATGTCCGCAGAGTGGCCGGAACTCTGGCACAGTCCTTGTCGGGCATCGCCGAAAGCCATCCGGACGTTTGCGATGGCGTTACAGGCAAAGGGCTTCTGACGGGCCTCAAGATGAAAGACGCGCCAAAGCCGCTTCAGAACCTCTGCCGCGAGCACAACTTGCTTGTTGGCGTTGCAGGCAACAACGTGCTCCGGCTGGCGCCGCCACTTGTCATAACCGACGAGGATGTGCGCGAGGCAACCCAAACCATAGACGCGGCCATAACCAAGATGAAAGCCGCTTAGCTCTTGATTCTTACCGCAAATACAGTTGCAGAGTTTCACAAAGCAAGAGACTCAGGCTAGTCGGTTTGTTTGGGGCTGGAGTAGAGATCGCGCCCCGTATGGGAACTGCATTTGTCCCCAGAAGGAGAAGACAATGTCAAAACGCGATGAACTCATCGAGAAATACGCCAAGGTGCTGAAGGAAAAAGGTGTGTCCGTGGATATGGACCTGTTGAAAAAGGTGACGATCGGCTGTGGTCCGTCGATCTATAACCGCGACAGCTCCACCATTTCCGCCAATGACCCGGCTGAAATGGACCGCGTGAAGAAGAACTTCCTCATGAAAAAGTTGGGCCTGAAAGAGGGCGCGAAGCTTGATGAGGGCCTCGACGCCGTGATTGACCAGTATGGCAAGTCCGACCGGAACAAGTATCGCGCTGCAATCTACTACATGCTCACAAAGCACTTCGGCAAAGAGAGCATCTACGGCTAGGCCTCCGCCCCAGTCGAGACGATATGCAATCAAAGCCGTCCGGCAGTCTGTCGGGCGGCTTTTTTGTTGCCTTGCCAATGGTCTCGGAATGCGGGATACGGCCTCCCTCAATATGCAGCCGCCGACGTGTTCGACCCACGCGGCACGGCACAGAAAGGCAATTCCATGGCTCGGCAGCGCAAGCGGAAAGGTGATCCCGTTCATGGCTGGCTCGTCCTCGACAAGCCTCTGGACATGACATCCACCCAGGCTGTGGGCCTGACAAAACGCCTGCTCAACGCCCAGAAAGCCGGACATGGAGGCACGCTGGATCCACTGGCGTCCGGCATTCTCCCGATCGCCTTCGGTGAGGCAACGAAAACGTCCGCCTGGGCCATGGATGCGGAGAAAGATTACGTCTTCACCATCGAATGGGGCACGTCGACAGACAGTCAGGACAAGGAAGGCGAGACCATCGCCACTTCCGATGCTCGCCCTACGGTGGACCAGGTCGAAGCTGCGCTTGAAGCCTATCGCGGCGAGATCGAGCAGGTTCCTCCGAAATTCTCCGCCATCAAAGTGAATGGCGAACGCGCCTATGACCTGGCGCGGGACGGGGAGACCTTCGAGCTGGAAAGCCGCCCGGTCACCATCCACGACGCGAAAGTGACCGACATGCCGGACGCGGATCACACGGAAATCCATGTGATCACGGGCAAGGGGTTCTATGTCCGCGCCCTGGCGCGGGACCTTGCCTTCGATCTGAGGTGTGAAGGGCACATCAGTGCCTTGCGCCGAACCCGTGTGGGTGAGTTTACGCTCGAAGATGCCATCCAACCCGATGCGCTGGAGGCCAAAGAAGACCTCAACGAGCGCCGCGAAACGCTGCTCCCCCTGGAAACGGCGCTGGATAATTTGCCACCGGTGGATTTAGCGCCGGGCGATGCTGACCTGTTGAAGCAAGGCCGAACCGTGAAACTCCTGCCCCATGCTGTCGAGGCCTGGCGAGCAGATCTGCGTTCAGACCGGGAAGACCGCATGGCTGTTGCGATGGATGGCGAAACAGCGTTGGCGCTGGGCGAGGTCCGCGCCGGTCAATTCAAACCGACGCGGGTGTTTCAGGTCTAGTCCAGTGTTCGGGCGATTTCTTCGACCGTGAAGCACTCGATGCGGTCACCCTCGCGAATGTCTTCATAGCGCTCGAACGCCATGCCGCATTCCATGCCGGAAGACACTTCAGCCACTTCGTCCTTGAAGCGCTTGAGTGTTTTCAGCTTGCCCTCGTGGATCACCACATCGTCGCGCAGCAGGCGGACGCCGCAACCGCGCTTGACCACACCTTCGGTAACCCGGCAGCCGGCCACTTTGCCAACTTTCGTGATGTTGAACACTTCCAGGATCTCGGCGTAACCGATGAAGCTCTCGCGTTGCTCTGGCGCGAGCATACCTGACAGGGCGTCCTTCACGTCATCGATCAGATTATAGATGATCGAGTAGTAGCGAATCTCGACGCCTTCCTTTTCCGCCAGGTCGCGGGCCTGTTTATTGGCACGAACGTTAAAGGCGATGATCGGCGCACCCGAAGACTGGGCCAGAAGCACATCTGACTCCGAGATACCGCCCACGGCGCCGTGGATCGCGGTCGCTTTCACCTCTTCGGTGGAAATCTTCTCCACGGATTGGGAAATCGCCTCCACAGATCCCTGTGTGTCGGCCTTCACGACGAGGGGAAGTTCCTTCGCTTCGACAGCCCCATCCTTCAGCTTGTTCATCAGCTGATCGAGGGAGGCACGCGCCGCGGCAGAGGCCTTGCCAGCCACCTGCCGCTTCTGACGGATCCGATACTCGGTAATCTCGCGGGCGCGGGCTTCATTGTCGACCACGTAGAATGGTTCACCAGGCTCAGGCGCACCGTCGAGGCCAAGCACTTCAACCGGAACCGCAGGGCCGGCCTCTTTGACCTGTTTGCCACGCTCATTGTTCAGCGCACGCACCTTGCCCCATTGGGTTCCTGCGACGACGATGTCGCCGCGTTTCAGAGTGCCCCGCCGAACCAGAACCGTTGCAACAGGTCCACGGCCCTTGTCGAGCTGACTTTCAATGACATTGCCATCGGCGTCCCGGTCAGGATTCGCCGTAAGTTCCAGAAGTTCTGCCTGAAGGGCAATCGCCTCAGACAAGCCGTCCAGATTAGTCTTCTTCAGTGCAGAGACCTCAACAGCCTGAACATCACCTCCCATGGCCTCGACCTGGAGGTCGTGCTGGAGAAGTTCCGTCAACACATTCTGGGGCTTCGAATCGGCTTTATCGATCTTGTTGACCGCAACAATGATCGGCACTTCAGCCGCCTTAGCGTGATTGATTGCCTCGATCGTCTGGGGCATCACACCATCGTCTGCGGCAACGACGAGAATAACGATATCGGTAACGTTCGCACCGCGCGCTCGCATAGACGAGAACGCCGCGTGGCCGGGCGTATCAATGAAGGTGATTTTCTTCCCGTCAGAGTCGCTCACCTGATAGGCGCCGATATGCTGGGTAATCCCGCCTGCTTCGCCGGAGACCACATCGGTCTCACGCATGGCGTCCAGCAGGGATGTCTTACCGTGGTCGACATGGCCCATAATGGTTACGACCGGGGCGCGAGGCTTCAGATCGGCCTCTTCGTCGACTTCGCCTTCGAGCCCGATTTCGACGTCAGACTCGGACACACGTTTCACTGTGTGGCCAAACTCGGTGGCGATCAGTTCCGCGGTGTCCGCATCGATGATGTCGTTTCCACGCATCATCTCGCCCTGCTGCATCATGAATTTCACCACGTCGCCGACTCGCTCTTTCATGCGGCCCGCAAGGTCCTGCAGCGTAATAGTTTCTGGGAGCGTGACCTCGACGGAGACCTTTTCCCCGCCATCGCTTCCGCCAGACTGGCGCCGTTCGCGTTCGCGTTCACGAGCCCGTTTCACAGATGCTAGCGAACGCTGGCGATCGCCATCATCTCCCAGAGCAGCCGCAATCGTCAGCTTGCCGCGACGGCGCTCCGATCCACCGCGCGAGCGTCCTCCACCCTGGCGTTCACGGTCGTCTCCGCGCGCAGCACTTTTGCCACGCTTTACCCGGCCGCCGGCCGCTTCCAGTGAGGATGGGTCTGGCGGTGCAACGGGGTCGTCGGCACGGCCAGCGGCCGGTTTTCCACGATTTCCGCGGGGCTTTTCAGCTTCGCGCTTCTTGGCTTCCAGCTCTTCAAGGCGCTTGCGCTCTTCCTCGGCCTTGCGACGGGCTTCGGCTTCTTCGCGCTCCTTGGCTTCCTGGACTTTCTTGTTCTGCTCTTCGCGCAGGCGAGCCTGGGCTTCCTTAGTCTTATCGACCTCGGCCTTACGGGCCTCTTCCTGCGCTTTACGCTGCAGCAGCACCTTCTGGCGGGCGAGCAGCTCGGCCTCTGTGATGCCGAGCTTTTTAGCCATGGCGGCGAGCTTGGACGGACCACTTCCGCCAGTCCCCTTCGCAGAAGACCCAGCGCCAGCCCCGCCACCAGAACGGTTTCCACCGCCTGATCCGCTTGGGGTCACTACGCGCTTTTTCTTCTTCACGACCTCCACTTGCTTGGATCGGCCATGGCTGAAGCTCTGCTTCACCGTGCCGGATCCCCGGGAAGTCGTTAGGGGTTTACGCCCGCCTGTATCTTTCGTGTCGCTCATCCGCACCAATTACTTAGTTTCCCAGTCCGCACCATGCGCACCGGATTGCCATCAAGGATCGCCAGCCGAGAACCAGTGATCTTCAGGCGAAAGCCGAAACCCTTTCAGCCGGCCGTAGGCAACAGTCCAGCTGTTCACCATAGGGCCGGGTTGAAGCAGAGCGTGTATCACACCCTCGCGCCCCAAGGCCATGCCCAATTCAGCCGACGACAGTGCGCCGGCGACCTCTACATCTCCATATAAGGCTTTTGCGAGGGAATACACCTTCGTCCGCCCATCCTTCGCGCCATCACTGGCCTCTATCAACCAGGCTGGCTTTGCCTTTTTCAAACTGGCGCGCACCTGGTCAAAGCCGGTTACGAGCCCGCCCGACTTTCTGGCCAGCCCGAACAAGGCAACGCAGCGCTGAAGCAACAACGCCTCAACGGTGTCGGCAAGCGCCTCATCGGCCTTGGACTTTGCTTTGAACCGCCTTGAGAAAGCGTCTTTGGTAACGGCCTCGTTCAGACACTCGCGCTGGGCGCTGACCCAAACGCCACGACCCGGCAGTTTGCCTGCAACATCCGGCACAACCGCGCCATCGGGCGCGCGCACAAACCGGATCATCTCCGATTGCGGGCGCACCTCACGCGTCACGGCGCATTCGCGTTCAGGCGAGGCTGTCTTTGACGTTAGGCGCGCAGGCCCCGTCGACCGATCATTGGGGCGTTTCGGAATCGTCCGCCTCCCCCATATCGGCCAATGCCTCGAGATCGAGGTCCAGGGCTTCAGCCGCAGCCTCCAGGTCAGCATCGCTGATCTCGACATCCCCGTCGCTGCCCGCGTCGGGGAACACTTCGTCCGCGCTTGGCGCATCACCCTCGCCAGAGCCCAACTCACCCAGGGCCAACAAGGCCTTTTCTTCGTCGGTGAGGTTCATTTCCTCACCGAGTTGGTCTGCCGCCATCTGGGCCTGGAGCTCATCCAGTGCAGCCTGCTCGATCCAGCCGACTTTCACGCGTGTCTTCATAATGAAGATCTGGGCATCATCCTTACGCATTTCGCCCTTCTTCAAAATGCCGTCCACCCAAACGGGTTTCCCATCCGGTCCAGGCTCGCGATAACCCGTGATATCGTCGGGCACGAGGCCGGCGACATCTTCCACGGTCTTAATGCCCTCTTCCCCCATTTTCACGGCGAAGGCTGGCGTGACGCCTTCCAGTTCCATGACGGCGTCTTCAACGCCAAGTTCACGCCGCCGCGCATCTTGTTCAATAGCGAGCTTGTCGAGGTATTCCCGGGCGCGCTCCTGAATCTCGGACGCGACATCCTCGTCGAAGCCCTCGATTTGCATGAAGTCTTCGGCCGCGACGTAGGCAATCTCTTCAACGGTCTCAAACCCTTCCGAGGCCAGAAGCTGAGCAAGTGTCTCGTCCGCATCCAAAGCCTGCATGAAGAGGTCCGTACGCGCCTGGAAGTCCTTCTGGTAGCGCTCGGAATCCGATGTCTCGGTGATCAGATCAATCTGCCAACTCGTGAGCTGCGATGCCAGTCGTACATTCTGGCCGCGACGACCGATGGCGAGGGGGAACTGGTCATCGGCGACCACCACTTCCACGCGCTCTTCTTCTTCGTCGAGCACCACTTTCGAAACTTCCGCAGGCTGGAGCGCATTCACGATGAATGTTGCATCGTCATGGCTCCACGGAATGATGTCGATCTTCTCGCCCGAGAGCTCTGACACGACCGCTTGCACGCGCGCGCCTCGCATACCCACACAGGCACCGACCGGGTCGATGGAGTTGTCATTGGAGAACACGCCAATCTTTGCGCGCGATCCCGCATCCCGGGCGCATGCCTTGATCTCGATGACGCCCTCATACACCTCAGGCACTTCCTGGGCGAATAGCTTGACCATGAAGTCCGGATGGGCGCGCGACAGGAAGATCTGCGGGCCTTTCACCTCACGGCTTACCTTATACAGGTAAGCGCGCACGCGGTCATTCGTCTGGAAGTTTTCGCGGGGAATGCCGTCATTGCGGCGGATAATGCCTTCAGCGCGGCCGAGGTCCACGATCACGTGGCCATACTCAACGCGCTTCACGATCCCGTTGATGATCTCGCCTTCGCGGTCCTTGAATTCATTGAACTGGCGCTCGCGTTCGGCGTCGCGCACTTTCTGCATGATAACCTGTTTCGCCGTCTGGGCCGCGACACGGCCGAAGTCAAACGGCGGCAGCTCTTCAGTGATTTCGTCCCCAATTTCGAGATCAGCGTCGATCTTTTTGGCATCGGTGACTGTGATCTGCTGGGTCTCGTCCTCAATGTCCACGTCGGCCACAACGGTCTGAACTCGCATCAGAGTCTGCTCGCCTGTCTCAGGGTCGATCAGGGCGCGAATATCATGCTCCTGGCCGTATCGGGACTTGGCTGCTTTCTCGATAGCTTCCTGCATGGCCTCGATGACAATCGTCTTGTCGATCGCTTTTTCTTCCGCAACGGCCTTCGCAATCTGCAGGATTTCCAGGCGGTTGGCTGATACGCCGACGGTACTCATTGGGCGGCTCCACTTTGCTCGCTATCGTCTGTGTCATCTTCGGTTTCGTCCAGCTCAAGGCCGTCAAAACCGTCTTCATCGGGTTGTGGCGGCAGGCCTCCGCGCTCGCGGGCCGCCTCTATCAATTCATCGGTCAGCAGCAGGCTGGCCTTGATCATCTCGTGCACCTGAGCCGTCAATTCGACCTCGCCTTCGAGCTCGATGTGCACGCCCGCCTCGTCTTCGCCGAGGATGATACCGCGGAAACGGCGCTGACCATCCAGCGGCATGGCCAGCTCGATCTTCGCCAGATGCCCTTCCCAGGCCGCAAAATCTCCCGGCCGCGTCAGTGGCCGGTCTATGCCGGGTGTTGAGACCTCCAGCATGTAAGCGCCGGAAACCGGATCTTCGACGTCAAATACCGGCGAGAGAGCGCGCGACATATTGGTGCAATCCTCGACATCTGCCAGAGCGCCGCCGGTTCGATCGACCATGATTTGGACCCCGGGACGGCGACCGCCCGTGATCCGCACCCGCACGATATCGAGCCCCAGACCAGCTGCAACCGGCTCGGCGAGGGCTAGGATACGTTGTTCTTGCTGTGACTGTGCGATCATGGAGCGAGCTACGTTTCCGGGTAAACAAAAGCGGCGGCCCCGTGCCCGGAACCGCCGACGATATGTTTCGACTTGATGTCGTTATAATCCGGGGCGCTCGCTTTGTCACCCCCGGCTTACAAGTCAGATTGCTTAAAGGACTTTCAGGTCCACAGCGGATGTCTTGTTGCGGCGCTCGTCTGTGTAGAGCTCGTACTGGATCGCCTGATCTTCCTGGAGCGAACGCAGACCCGAGCGCTCAACAGCGGAGATGTGAACGAAAATATCGGAACCACCATCATCGGGCTTGATGAATCCATAGCCCTTTTGATCGTTGAACCACTTGACTTTGCCGGTCGCCATTTGGGGACCCTTCCGTAGATATCTCGCGCCATGCTGCCCACACCGTGTGGGCGGTCACGAGGGTCTCGCTTACGGTGGGGTGGGAAGTCAGGGCCGTCGGTTCGACGGGTCTTGGCATTCGAACCGACCGTATTCGATACGCGTGTTAGGCTCACAACCTGACGTTAGCGTCAAGTGAAATTGGTGTGACACGAGACACCGATAGACTAGTTCTTTGAGAAGTAATCAGTCGAGTAGGTGTAGTATGTCGTGAAGTTCGCGGCATCCAGCTGGCATGGAATCTCATTGCGTTCGATATCCGGGACAAAGGATGAGTTCTCTAGTTGGCGCGTGGCGATATCATCAAATATTTCATTCGGAACAGCGCTGAGCACTTCCACATTTTTGGGCCTTCCAGCTTCTAAGTCATAACCCAAAATTACTGCCCCATATCTCGCCTGGTCGCCGAGTTCTCGAAGCTCGTCGGCCGTTGGCTCCAAGCGAGAAGAAAACTCTGCTTCACAAAACGGCAGAGTATCATGCGTCGCTGCAAGCGGGGGAAAACCATCAGCGTTTAGTCCGTAACTGTTATAGATCGCTGAGATGTCCTGCTCTCGAGCCTGACCTCTGGCAAAAAAGCCTTCCCCACGAACTCTCAAGACTTTGTCCCAGGCAACAGTTTCCCAAAAAAGTGGAACTATCCAATCTGGAATACTGCCATCGTCTGTAAGCGCTATAGTTCTGTCCTGCCAGAGTCGCCCAGTGAGATGGGCCATTAACAAACGAGGCCGCCTCATGTTCCCGCGCTGAACATCAGAAATAATTTCAGCCATCCGAGCACGCGCCCAAGCTTCGTTTAGGCCGATTTCTTCAGGCGGCTCAAAATGGTCTGCCGCTTCTCCTGCCGTTTCGAAAGCTCGCGCCCAGTCTCGCGTCGCAAAATCGTATTCATATCTGGTTCGAAAGGCTGCGGTCGACAGAACCGTGGGCGAAGTATCTACGATGTCGCGGAGTTCACGGTCGAGTCGGCGTTGACGAGAGCTTCGGTTCGGTTTGTCGTTCCAACGCGTCCAAGCGGCGAGGAGATCCCGAGTTGAGCCAGGCTCTAAGGTATCAACCAAGTTTTCAGCGGCAGCGCAGTCCTGCTCCAAACAAGCCAAGACGGCGGCGTTGAAGGTCGTATCCGTATCTTGATCAGCACTAGCGGCGCCCATGAAAAAAATAACTGCAATAGCTGAAACAACCGGTAACCGCATCAGATTGATCCTTTCGTTTAAATTGTTTATCAATTAATTTTTATTGAATTGCAATATGTTTTTGCCCTCGTCGGAAACTGAAGTGGTTTTGCAATCTGACGCCAACGTGCTGTGAAACCGATGTGACGGTCGCCCCTAAAGCTTCAGTCGATACTGAACACCATCGGTAGGATGAGGTTGCTATATGATGTCCGGCAGTCGGGATCAGGCTGTTCGTCGTCAGCGATCCAAGTCCATTGCAAGACGGTCTCCTTTGCCCGCTCCTTGAATCCTTCGAGCGGTACTGAAGCAAGGATTTCAACATCGGTGACCTGCCCGGATTCGACAGTGAGCTTTGCAAAGACTGATCCAAATTGGCCACGGCGGGCCTGGCGAGCAGGATAGCGGAGCTTCGGCGACATATCGAAATCGCCCTCACAAAAAGGGCGATTATCGTCTTCGCCCGCGTCGGTGTTCTCCGCATCCGAGCTTTCTGGATAGTCAGGATAAGCCGCAAGGACGGCGTCGATTTCGCTCTCAGGAGTGCGGCGCGATCCGGAGACAGACTGAAAGTATGCCACAACTGCGGCGCGCCAGGCCTCAATTCGCCATCGAAACGGCTCCAAAGCTTCAATTTGGGCAGGATCTGCATCTATGAGCGCTTCGGCAAACTTGCCTTGCACGTGGGCGAGTTCGATCTCAACGCGTCGGTTCTGGCGATGATTGAAATCAGCGACTTGCTCGGCAAGAGCCGCCTCGACCCAGATACGCGGAAGGACGGACTTCACCGGCTCGAGATGGCGCGCCATGCCACCAGCGCTTTCAGTCAACCGAGACCAGCGCATGTCTTGAACATCAGCCTGCATCCGCGCAGAGAAGATGCCAACGCTCACAAGGCTGGCAGATACAGGTTCCACCGCCTCCAGAGCTTCATCAAGGGCGCGCCGGTTGGACCGCTTGGGGTCGCCATTCCAATCGATATACGCCGAGAGCATTTCGCGTTCTGCCCGAACGGGATACTCCTCGCCGGATGGCAATCCGAGGGCGAAAGATGCCGCATCCCGGCCTTCACTGCAGGCCTCGATGCGGCAGAAGCCCCAGGCGGCCTCATACGCGACCAAAGCCGCCTGAGGATGGTCTGTGTCTGCGAAAGCCGCGGCAGCCATGGATCTGGCGGCGCTTCGTTTCGCCTCAACATCGCCGGAGTCGAAGGCCGCAGTGAAAGCGCCGTAGAGCTCGTTGGTAATCTGGGCAGTTGCAGAACCCGCAAGAACAGCCAGCGCAACCATAGCTGACGCACTGAATTTCAGAACCGATCTCAAGGCTGTCCCCCTTACACAGCTTTCTCCAACCCAAGCTCGAAATGAGCGTAGGTTCAACCCGCTTTGAACACAAAATCGAACCAGACCGGGTCGATGTCTCCGAGCCTTTTTGCTTCGTAGCGGGTCTGGATGTGATCCTCAGGGGCATGGCGCCAATCGCTGGCCTGCGCAGCCGCCCACTCGAAGCGCCCATCTTTCAGAAACACGCACAATGCATCATCGGCGTAAGAGCGCACATCCGTGGCGAAACGGATACGGGCTCCATCGCTCAGAACGCGCGAAAGCGCTTCCAAAAACGCGGGCTGAAGCAACCGGCGCTTTTGCTGGCGCCGCTTGGGCCAAGGGTCGGGAAACAGGATAAACACCCGGGAGAGACACCCGGGCGACAGCCGGCCTAGAGCGTCGCGAGCGTCGTCCATGTGCAACCGCACATTTGCCAGCCCTTCGGCCTCAATTCCCGTTAGGGCCTTGGCCATGCCATCCACAAACGGCTCACACCCGATGAATCCCACGTCAGGGTGCTTGGTAGCCTGGGCAGTCAAATGCTCCCCGCCGCCAAATCCAATCTCCAGCCATACCTCTTCAACACCGGAAAACAGCGTGCGCGGATTCAATGCGCCCGGCTTTGACATCGGCACGGCAAGCTTCGGCAACAGGTTTTCAATCAAATTCTGCTGTTTGGCGGAAAGCGGGCGTCCGGCCCGGCGACCAAAGGTGCGTAATGGTTTCTGTTCAGGCGATGACATTTGACGGTGCGGCTCCCGGCACGCAGAGCCTTTGGGAGCGCCCGGCAGGGGCCATTTCCTGGCGCATCTGGACACTCTGGCTGATGGCGTTTGGCGCCTTCTCCATTATCCTGCCGCGGGACGCAAGCTATGACGTCCTGCACTATCACCTCTACAATGGCTGGGCCGTGTTGAACGCTCCGGAGGGGCAGCATTTCGCTCCAGCCGAAATGCACTCCTTCCTCAATCCCATGTGGCAAGCGGTGATCTGGCAGCTGATCGAGTGGCTGCCCGGGGTGGTGGTCGCCTTCATTCTTGGTGCGCTTCAGGCCTTGGTCTTGCCTGCGCTTTACGCGCTCACCCGGCGGGCGCTGTTGGCCGCGGGTCATATGCCAAAACTGGTTACCGTGCTGGCCGTGGCCGTGTGCGGTTTTCTGTGCGAGGCCCAATTCGGACTGGTGGCATCCGTCCGCAATGATGCCCTGAGCGCGCTTGTGTTCATCGCCGCCTTGCTGGCGCTATTCCCCGCACAGACTGCCCGCCGTCAGCTCGCATATCTCGCGCTGGCCAGTGCAGGGCTCGGATTGATCCTCGGCCTGAAACCGACCAACGGTGTCTATGTGGCCGGGTTTGCTGTTGCCGCCCTGATCGCAGCGCCAAACTGGGCTTTTCGGGCACAAACAGCGCTCGTTTGCGGCATTGCGGGCGCCATCGGTATCGCGTTGGGCGGCGGCTACTGGATGGCCCACCTCTGGGAGACGTTCGGAAATCCGCTTTTCCCCATGGCGAATGACGTTTTCAACGCAGAACTCGGGCCCCAAGGCGGGTTCCGCGATACGCGCTACCTTCCAGACGGCGTCTTCGATGCGATCATCCGACCATTCGCTTTCCTTTTGAACGGAGAGCTGATCACGGAGCACGATTTCTTCGATCCACGCTTTCAAATGGCGTATCTGGCTGCGCCCGTCGTGGCATATTTCGCCTGGCGCGCCCGGAGGCCCGAGGCGCGCAGCCTCATAGGGTTCTCAGCCGCCATTCTGGTCACCATTGCCGCCTGGAGCGCGGTGTTTTCCATAGCGCGCTATGCGGCGGCGATCTGGATGCTCGGCCCGACCGCGCTGGTTGTCGCTGTGGCTCTGGTGCGTCCGAACTGGATGACCGCTCCCAAAACGCCGATGTATGGGCTGGTTCTCGCCATTCTCATCATCGCGACCACACAACCCGCCACCCTGCGGCGCGTGCCCATGGCGGGCGTTTTTGCCCCCTACGTCTCCGTATCCGTTCCGGAAACTGAGAGTTATGAAAACGCTGTAATCGCATTTTCTGGCGGCTATCCCGCTGCCTTCACCGCCTACGCCTTCCCCGAAAGCGCAACATTCACGCATCTGGTGCCACAAGACTGGAGCGCACCCGCGCTGGAGCCATACAGAAATGCCCGCATCCGGCCCCTGCTTGCTCAGGATAAGCCGATCTACGCAGTGATCGTGGATACGGAAGACCATTTCGAGGAGACAGCCGAAAAGCTCCTCCGGGTCGAAGGCCTGATCATTGATGCCGCGACCTGCAAACGCCTGCACACGGATATGGATTCTGAAGCGGTGCTCTGGCGCATCTGCCCACTTGGGTCGGCGAACGGGCGGCCATGAACGCAGCGTCTGTTGTCCCATCAGTCCCCACGGGACTGACTACGCGCACCTTCGAGCGTATTGCCTGGGCGAGTTGGTTCCTGGCGTTCGGGCTGCTCAGCGCCCTCTGGCCGCGCGATGCCGGCTTCGATGTCATGCACTACCATTTGCACAATGGCTGGTCAGCACTGCATGGACGCCTGCACCATGATCTCGCGCCCGCTGAGATGCACAGTTTCCTCAACCCCGCCTACAATCTGGTGGTCTGGTGGCTAATCGAGCGTCTTCCAGGCCCGGCTGTGGCCTTCCTTCTGGGACTTGTGCAGGGCGCTATCCTGCCTGTGCTGTATGGCCTTTCACGACGGATGATGCGGTCGATGGGCCATGACCTCAGCATCGAGGCTGCATTGGCTATTGCAGCGCTCGGATTCTTCTGTGCACCGGCCTGGTCGAACTTCGCGTCCCTGCGGAACGACCATATCGGCGCGCTGGCCTTCTTGGTGGGGCTCTATGTCCTGCTACCGCGCGAAAAGGGGGCTTCAGTAGATTTGAGGCGCGTTGCGCTGGCCGCGGGCTGCGTGGGCTTCGCAGCGGGGCTGAAGCTCACCAATGTGATTTATGTGCCTGCATTCGCGATGTTTGCGCTTTTGCTGGCATACGATTGGCAGGACCGCCTGAAAAGAGTGCTGGTGTGCACCGTTGCCGGCGGTAGCTGTCTGGCGCTTGCCGCCGGGCCCTGGATGGCCGTGCTCTGGCAGGACTTTGCCAATCCCGTTTTCCCAAATTTTGCAGACCTTTTCCCGGGCCCCGATGCCGCAAAAGACGCCAGCCGCGATGTGAGATACCTGCCCGCAAACCTTTTGGAAGCTCTCACTCTACCCCTGCGCGCGTCATTTGACGGGCGCTACATCAATGAACTGGCCGTCATTGATCTTCGGCTCGGCCTGGCATTCATCGGCGCCGGATATGTTGCTGGTATGGCGCCAGCCTTGAAGACTTTGCCACGCCCGGCGGTTGCTTTGGCTGCGAGCATATTGACGCTGCTTGCGGCCTGGATAGGGATGTTTTCAATCATGCGATATGCCAGCGCCGTCTGGATGTTGGCGCCGCTTATCGTGTGGGTGGCATGGAGCTGTAGTGGGCGGTCCTGGCCCACGGGTCGCAGGGGTCAGGTGCTGGCAGCCGGTTTGAGCGTAGCATTGCTCGCAACAACATCACCGGAGAACATCCGGCGCATCGCCTGGGAGAGCCCAACGGAGCGCTATGTTACCGTCGAGCGGCCGGAAGACCTCAGCTATGACAATGCGCTGATCTTCATCGCCGCGGAATTCCCGGCAGCGTTCACGGCAACGGCGTTCCTGGAGGCTCGCCTCACCCATATCGACGCCCAAGCCTGGAGCGCGCCTTTCCTTGCGAACTATCGCCGACGGATTGCAGACGCCGTAGAGACCCATGACGGCCCGCTTTACCTCATACACTGCTGGTCCCAACGGATTGATCGGGGCGATGGACAGTCTGTGATTGATGCGTACTCGCCAGGGAAGGCCCTGCAGGGCGATGGCGAGCGATATGGGCTATCTCACCGGCCCGAAGACTGCCGGGAGCTGAAGACGAGTTTCTCGACGGACGCGACGAAGTGGCAAATTTGCCCGCTTCAGCGCCAATAGAGACCCTAGAACCCTTCCATCACGCGCCGCCTCGCAAGAAATTCAATTGCGCGCTGGCGAACCATGTTTAGGTTGCGGGTATGAAGCTCGACGCAAAAGACCTCGAGAATGATGTCGTCCGCCTGGAACCGTTCCAGCTCGCACATGTGACGCATCTGGAAGACGCCGGCGCGGTCGAAGCCATGTGGGCCTTCATGCCGGATATTCCGAAGGGCAAATCGGCCAGCATTTATGCAGCCCACGTCATCAGCCAATACGAGAACGGCCTCGCCGTACCTTTCACGATGTTCCGGCAAACCGATGGCGCTTTTGCCGGGGTCGCGGCGTTCGAAATGATCAGCAAGACGCACCGGCGCCTGCGAATTTGTAATTTCTGGCACCCGGAAGAATTGCGCGGATCAGGCATCTTCCAGGCCTCCCAGGCCTTGATGATCAAGCGCGCCTTGGATTGGGGCGCTCGGCGCGTGGGCTGGGCTGTGGCCAAGGATGCCGGCGCGGCCGTGCGGGCTGTCAAACGCCTCGGCGCCGTGGAAGAGGGCGTTTTGCGGTCTTATTATCGGCTTGCAGGCGGCGGTTGGGCAGACGTTGTGGTGCTCGCCATGCTGCGCGAGGAAGCCGAAATGGCGCTTCAAAGGCTGGAGATCGCCGCCGATCTCGCGGCAGAAATTGCCGCTGAGCACAATCGCGAGACTTGATTTCACACAGGCCGCGTGCTTTAGGACGCGCTGATATCCGCGCAGCATGAACAGCGCGCTTTGACTCACCCGCGAGGTGAGCGAGGCCCCCCGCCCGGCGAAGTGTCGCTCAGCGGGGCATTTCACGTTTGCGCCTGCATCATCGCCTGCTTACCTTTGGAGCTCGCCCAAAGGCCCAAGCAATTCGGAGGTCGACCATGTTCGACGCGCTATCAGACCGCCTCGGCGGCATACTTGACGGACTGACCGGGCGCGGCGCCCTGTCGGAAAAGGACGTCAGTGCCGCCCTGCGGGAGATCCGCGTGGCACTGCTCGAGGCCGACGTCGCCCTGCCCGTGGTGAAGGACTTCATCGGCAAGGTGAAAGAGCGCGCGGTGGGCGAGGAAGTCATCCGCTCGGTGAAGCCCGGCCAGCAGGTGGTCAAGATCGTCCATGACGGGCTTGTGGATATGCTCGGCGGGGAAGACGCCGACACCTCGTTGAAGATCGATAGCCCCCCTGCCGTGGTGATGATGGCGGGCCTGCAGGGCTCGGGTAAGACGACGACCACCGGCAAGCTCGCGCTTCGGCTGGCATCAAAAGAAGGCAAGAAGGTCCTCCTGGCCTCGCTGGACGTGCGCCGTCCGGCTGCTATGGAACAGCTCGCCATCCTGGCCGACCAGGCGGGTGATGGCGTCACGGCCCTGCCCATCGTCCAGGGCCAGTTGCCGCCCGATATCGCCAAGCGCGCCATCCAGGCCGCCAAGCTCGGCGGATATGACGTTCTCATCCTCGACACGGCGGGCCGCACAACGCTCGACGAGCAGATGATGAACGAGGCCGATGAGATCGCCACCATCGCCTCGCCCCAGGAAACCCTGCTGGTGGCAGACAGCCTGACCGGACAGGACGCGGTGGAGACCGCAAAACGGTTCCATGAGCGCCTGCCGCTGACCGGTCTCGTCCTGACGCGGATGGATGGCGACGGGCGCGGTGGTGCAGCGCTCTCCATGCGCGCAGTCACGGGCCTGCCAATCAAGTTTCTGGGCGTCAGCGAGAAGCTGGACGGCATCGAAGTCTTCGACGCCAAGCGCGTCGCCGGCCGTATCCTCGGCCAGGGGGACATTGTCTCCCTCGTTGAAAAAGCGGCAGAGAATTACGACCAGGAAAAAGCCGAGCGCATGGCGAAGAAGATGCGCAAGGGCGAGTTTGATCTGGAAGACCTGGCCGACCAGCTGCGCCAGATGCAGAAAATGGGCGGTCTTGGCGGCATCATGGGCATGCTGCCCGGCGCGAAAAAGGCCAAACAGGCCATGGATGCGGCCAATCTCGACGATAAGGTGCTCGCCCGCCAGGAAGCCATCATCCTGTCCATGACGCGCGATGAGCGCCGCAAGCCCGCCCTGCTGAATGCCTCGCGCCGCAAGCGCATCGCCGCGGGCGCGGGCGTCAGTGTGCAAGACGTCAACCGCCTGATGAAAATGCACAAGCAGATGTCCGGCATGATGAAAAAGATCGGCAAGAAGGGCGGCATGAAAGGCCTGATGGGCGCCATGGGAGGCATGGGCGGAATGCCACCAGGCGGCATGGCCGACGGTATGAGCCCTGCGGATTTGGCAAAGCTCGGCGGCGCGCCGGGCGGCTTGCCGGGCCTGCCCGGGGGCGGAGGCGGGTTGCCAGGGCTTCCGGGCGGGGGGAAGAAGAAGTGACTATCGCAGCTGACTCGTCGACGCTGCCATGGCCTGTGATTGCCGCCGTATCCGCAGCTTGCATCGCGGCTGTAGCCTCAACGGTCGGCGTTTGGATCAACACGAAAGCGCATTATCAGAGCCTTCGACGCCAAGCTCTGTCAGAAATAGCTGCACACCGGATTCGATGGATCGAAGAAACACGAAATAATATTGTTGAATATACGTCTCTCTGTAATGACACAATATCAAGCCCAAGTGTTCGAACCGAAAATCTTCTAAAAATAGTCGAATTATTCGGATACCTTTATATGGTGATTGATATTGGTGAAAATGAAGAATTAATACGAAAACTAGGAAAACTCAGGGATTTTACCGCAGAGAAGTCTTTACTTATTCAAAGATCCAAAGAATCTAATAAGGACGAAATAGCTGGAAATGCAAGTAGTCTGGTCGTAGATATAATGGCGCTTTCGAAGGAAATGCATAAGAGGGAATGGGAAAAATCTAAACTTGAAATCAAAGGCCGGTCAACATGACCTCCCCCATCGACCAGCTCGCCGAATACCGCGCCAGCATCGACAATCTCGATGCCATCCTGCTGCACACGCTGGCGGAGCGGTTCAAGGTGACCCAGGCCGTGGGGCGCCTGAAGGCCGCCCATGACATGCCCCCCGCCGACAAGGCCCGCGAAGCGCGCCAGATCGAGCGCCTGCGCACGCTCGCCGAAGAGTCCAACCTCGACCCCGTCTTCGCCGAGAAGTTCCTGAATTTCATCGTCGCCGAAGTCATCCGACACCACGAACAAATCCGAGACGCCAGTACATAAGGAGTAACATCATGGCCCTCAAAATCAGGCTCGCCCGTGGCGGGTCCAAGAAACGTCCCTTCTACCGCGTTGTCGTCGCCGACAGCCGCATGCCGCGCGATGGCCGCTATATCGAAAAGATTGGCACCTATGACCCGCGCCTTGCCAAGGACGACGAGAACCGAGTCCAGATTGACGGCGAACTCGCCGCCGCCTGGATCAAGAAAGGCGCAAAGCCAACGGACCGCGTGGCCCGCTTCCTGAGCGCCATCGAAGTTGACGGCAAGGCGGTTTGGGAATGGACCCAGGGCAACAACCCGAACAAGGGCGAGCCCGGCACGAAAGCCAAGGAACGCGCTGAAGAGAAGGCTGAAAAGGAAGCTGCCCGTAAGGCCGCTGAGGAAGAAGCCAAGAACGCTCCGGCTGAAGAACCCGCTGCAGAAGAAGACGCCCCAGCAGAAGCGGAAGCTGAAACAACCGAGTAAGCTGAACAGAAGTCTGAACGCGCCCGCGAAGCCACCATGCCGGTTTCGCGGGCGTTTTGCGTTCAAAATCGAAAACCTGTTTATTATTCAACGCATCACGGCGCGGTCACGCGTCTGTGAACACTCCATCAGAGATGAACGGCAGATAAACGAGCCCTGAATGCGGCGGTGAAACCACATTCAGGGCCGCTCAGGCAGACTCCTGACCATGCGAAAGGAACAGGAGACCCCCATGAGCTTCAAATGGATCACAAGGGCCGCAACCGCCGCCCTCGCAACCCTTGCCTTCACAGCCGCCCCGGCCGTTGCCGACCGAGACGATGACCGCCGCCGGGAACGCGCCGAGATCCTCATCGAAGAGATTTTCGGCGGCCGCGTCCACAATGGCGGCTTCCGAAACATCGACGATGATGACGACTGGCGTCGCCGCAATCGCGGTTTTAACGGCCGGCGCGGTGGAGGCCTCGTCCTCTTCGAGGATCCCGGTTTCCGCGGTCAGCGTTTCCCCATTAACGGCCAGGTCAACAATCTCCGTCGTTTTGGATTCAACGATACTGCGTCATCCTTGCGCGTGCGCCGCGGCGCCTGGCTTGTTTGCACGGATCCAAACTTTAATGGCCGGTGCCGCGTCTTTACCGCAGATCAAAGCGCGTTCTCGCGCCGGGGCCTGAATGACCGCATCACTTCTGTACGCCCGATCAGCGAGCGGGAAGCACGGCGCTACGCCCGCAATGGCGGCTTCGACAATGATTTCGGCTTTGGCGGAGACCGGGACTGGCGCAATGTACGCGACCGGGACCGGAATCGCAATCGGAACCGTGACTGGCGCCATGACGATCGCGGGATTGGCAATCTGGGCCGTTTCGGCAATGCGGAGCTGATTGTCTACAAGGACCCAAATGGCCGGGGCAGCGCCCTGCCGGTGAATGGATCGATCAGCTATCTGCGCTCCGCAGGGTTCAATGACACGATCAGCTCCATCGAAGTGCGCGCCGGACGCTGGGAGATTTGTTCCGATCCGGACTTCCGCGGCCGCTGCCGGGTCATTGACCGCTCCATCGGTTATACGCGAGAGATCGGCCTGAACGACAATATCTCCTCGATTCGCAGGCTGGATGGCTCGCGCAGGGGACGACGCAATACGGATTGGCAGTGGTAAAACAACCCGACACACTGAAAGACCTTGTAGTAGTGGGCGCCCTGATGGGCGCCCATGGCGTTCGCGGGGACGTAAAGGTGAAAAGCTTCACCGCCGAGCCTGCTGACGTCTTCACCTATGGCCCGCTGCTGGATGAGTCTGGCGCGATTGTTCTGGACGCCACCAATATCCGCCGGGCCAAGGCACACTTCATTGCGACACCCCATTCGCCCCGCACCCGTGAAGACTGGGAGGCGCTGAAGGGAACGCGCCTGCACGTCCCGCTCGAGGCGCTGCCAGATACGGAAGACGATGAGATTTATGTGGACGAACTGCTGGGCCTGTCCGCCTTCGGTGTAGACGGCGCGGCCCTCGGCAAGGTGAAAGCAGTGCAGAATTACGGTGCCGGTGACCTTCTGGAGATCGCGCCAGCCGGTGGCGGAGCATCCGTCCTAATTCCATTTACCGAAGAAGACGTGCCGGATATCGATCTCACTGAACGCCGCATCACGATCACAAGCTGGGGGCTCTGGACCGAGGCGGACGACGAAAAAGACGCTTAGATCGACAAGCCTTTCGGGGCAATCTCTTCCAGTTCGGCCATCTGCGCAGGGGGTGTCGGCAGCACTTTGCGCTTCTCAAGATCGAACGTGACGGCCACGGCTTCACTGGTCATCCAGGCATCACCCGAGACAGGGTCCAGCATCCAATGAACCAGCGAATGGGTCTTCTCGGCCACGCTGTTGAGACCGGAGCGGATCTCAAACAGATCGCCCATGCGCGGCCAACGGCGATAGATCAGGCGATACTCCAGCACGGCAGCGCCCATGGGCACACCGCCAGCGGCCTCAGCCACCCGCTTTCGCCAGTCGAACAGCAAATTCGGCACAGAATCCGACACGCGGCCCATGAACCAGGGCGCCCACATTGTGCCAAAGGCATCGCAATGGTGGGGCGCGACCATGCCCCGGCCGATGACCGGGACGCCAGCTGTCTCGGCAACAGTAACGGTCGCGTCCTCGGCGCTGCGGCAAGGTCCACCCGGCTCCAGGCTGCGCGGCTTGGTGTCTTCTGGAGGTGTATCAATCGCCCGCTCTAGCGCCGACAGCGTGCGACGTGACCAGGGAAAAGGCCTCACATCCGGCGCAGTGGCGTGAACGAGGCGGGTGCGAAAACTGGCCGCGGGCGTCCCGTCGCCATGGCGCATTTCCTGATACAGGTCGACCGTGGTGTCGTCGAAACCCACCACGCACCCCTGCATGGTCAGCGGCCGGCCCGGCATCACTTCGCGAATGTACCGGATATGATGCTCAAGCGGCACCAGTGTGGATGGCGAACTGGCCGCAAAGGCGTTCGGCAATTCGATCGCGCGGGCGAACGCGCCAAGGCCCTCCATCGCCTTCTCAACATAGACGCGCACATTCATGTGCCCCATCTCGTCGCAATCCCACGTATTCGCACTGCCTTGCCAGAGGGGGATCATCCGCCAATCAGACCCGTAATTGCCGCCCGTGCGGCGAGTTGTGGACTCATGAGATGGGTGCGACCGCCGCGGCCCTGGCGGCCTTCGAAATTACGATTTGAGGTCGAAGCACACCGCTCGCCGGGGCTGAGAATATCCGGATTCATGCCGAGGCACATGGAACAGCCCGGCTCGCGCCACTCAAACCCAGCGTCCATGAAGACCAGATCGAGCCCTTCATCCTCCGCCTGGACGCGCACAAGGCCGGAGCCGGGCACGACCATCGCCCGTACGCCCTCAACAACCGAGTTTCCACGCGCGACATCGGCCGCCGCGCGCAGGTCCTCGATGCGAGAATTGGTGCACGAGCCGATAAAGACACGCTGCACAGGAACGCCGGAAATCGCCTGGCCTGCCTGAAGGTCCATATAGTCAAGAGCGCGTGCAACGGCGGCGCGTTTGACGGGGTCGTCGATATCGGCCGGATCGGGTACACGGCCACTCAGCGGAATGGCCTGTTCCGGGCTCGTGCCCCATGTCACCGTAGGCTCAACATGGGCAGCGTCGATCTCTACAATCCTGTCCCAGGCTGCATCGGTATCGGAGACAAGCGTCTCCCAATAGCGTTTGGCGATGTCCCAGGCTCCCGCCTTGGGCGCGGCGGGGCGGCCCTGCATGTAGGCGAATGTGACCTCATCTGGAGCGATCAACCCGGCCCGCGCGCCACCTTCAATGGATAGATTGCAGAGAGTCATCCGCCCTTCCATGGAAAGGGCCCGGACCGCCTCTCCGCGATACTCCATCACGTGACCCGTACCACCTGCGGTTCCGATCTTCGCAATGATATGCAGGGCCAGGTCCTTCGCCGTTACGCCTTCGCGCAATCGACCGGTGACCTCGATCGCCATGTTCGCAGACTTCCGCGCCCGCAGCGTCTGGGTGGCGAGCACATGCTCGACCTCTGACGTGCCGATACCATGGGCAAGCGCGCCGAACGCGCCGTGGGTGGATGTGTGGCTGTCACCACAGACAATGGTCATTCCGGGTTGGGTTCGGCCCTGTTCCGGCCCGACCACATGAACAATTCCGTTGTTGATGTGGCCCATGGGGAAGAACTCGATGCCGTGTTCAGCCACATTCCGGGTCAAGGTCTCCAACTGGTTTCGGGCATCGGGGTCGCTTACGCCCGAAAGCCCCGCGGCCTGATTTTCAGTTGGCGTGTTGTGATCGGCCACGGCGAGGGTCAGGTCCGGCCGGCGCACGGGCCGACCCGCCGCTGCGAGCCCGGCAAAGGCCTGAGGTGTCGTCACTTCGTGGATCAGGTGAAGATCGATATAGAGCAGGCTTTCACCCGTCGCTGCATCGGTCTCCACAAGATGGGCATCCCAGATTTTGTCGTAGAGAGTCTTGCCTGCCATAGCTGCCTCATTCTTTTATTCCGTTATGGATCAGCGCCCCTTGGAAAACGCAACCCATCGGAGGAGAATATGAGCAAAGATCGCGCGATCACTGTCCCGCGTGAGCTCGCCGCGTTCATAGCCTTGCAGCTCCGGCGCGGAACCTTCCCCAAAGACTTAATTGTCTCGTTGAGAAAGAAGGGCTGGAAAGACAATGTATTGAAGCCTCTAATGGGGCCCGCTTTCGATGGGATAATTAAACCAGAATCGGTCGACCACGAAGCAATTTACAATGCACGAATCACGGAGTTGGCTGAAAGCCATCCCGATATACGCAAGGTGCACTCATCAAAGGCGCAGGTTTACCAATGGTACAATTTCCTCAAGCCTGAGATTTGCAACCGATTGATCGCTCAGACCGAACAGCTCTGGCGAGACTCCACCGTCACCGACGCTTTCGCAGATCCGAAGATCCGGACAAGTCGAACGGCTGATATAGGTATTCATGGCGACGCCTTGATTTATAGTATCGATGAAGCGATGGCGGATGGACTTGGAATACATTGGTCGTATTCCGACCCGTCCCAGACCCAGCGTTACGAAGTTGGCCAAGAATACAAGGCCCATCATGACTATTTTACGCCCGGCACGAGAGACTTTCAGGTAGAGTGCCAGACGCGAGGCCAGCGAACCTGGACATTCATGGTGTATCTCTCCGATGTCGAAGACGGTGGCGGGACACGGTTTAGAAGGCTCGACAAACTGTTCATGCCTGAGAAAGGCTCTGCAGTCATCTGGAACAATCTCAACCGCGACGGCTCAGTAAATCCTTGGACACTCCACCACGGGACCAAGGTGCGGAAGGGTCGAAAATATGTCCTGACAAAGTGGTTTCGTGAGCGTGGCTGGGGGGAAATGGTCTTCAGGGCGCCGCACGCTCCGAAATGAGGCCGAACGCTTCTAGCATGCCCGGTCTCCAGGCCTCAGCCTCGGGGTCATAGGCGCCAAGCCCGGCCGCAAAGCCCCAATGGCACCAACTGAATCCAGACCCTTCCGCCGCGCGCCGCACAGTGTCGATCCAGGCGGTGCGCTGTTCAATAGGAATGGACCCATTTGTGCCAAATTCACCCAGGAACACCGGAAGGCCGTCGGAAATCGCTTTTTGCCGCGCAAGGGCGAAATGGGCGCGGATTTCCGCAATCTCGGCGGGGTCATCCCCCCATTCGCCAGGATAGGTCGGCGGGGACTCCAGCCAGACTGCCCCCTGGTGGGTAAAGTCGTAGGGCTCGTAATAGTGGAAGGTCGACATGACCCTCAATTCACTCGGGAAGTCAGCCTCCCGCCAGGCATCCAATCCGCCCCATCCGCTGGAGGACAGGATGACCCAGCGCTGGGGATTGGTCTCCCTGACCAGCGCAAGCAGCTCGCGGTTCAGCGCATCCATGCGGCGCACCGTCAGATCATCTCGGGGCTCGTTTAACAGTTCAAAGATCAAATGGTCTGGCGCGCCGGCATACCGCTGTCCAAGCTGGCGCCAGATAGCTTTCAGGCGCGGGGTTTCCCCGTCTGGATCGGCGTAAATCTCGTTGAAGTGATGCACATCTAGAATAATGTTCAGGTCCGCCGCCAGAGCCTGGCCGACGAGCGTATCGATCCGTGCCAGCAATTGTTCGGAAATCTTGTAGTCAGGCCCGGGACCGGTGTGGGCGGAGACCTTGACCGGCAAGCGGAGCGTGTCGAACCCGGCATCTGCGATGGTGAGTATGTCCTGGGCGCGAACAGAGTATCCCCAATCGCCCTCATTGGGCGCCTCAAGCGCGTTTGAGAGGTTCATGCACCGCTGGATGGGGCTGGGCGGCACCGTGCGCGCAGGTTCGACCGTCTCCTGAGGACTGGCGGGCGTATCGCACCCCGGCAGGCAAACCATCGCTACCAAGAGAAGGAGCGGAAAAATCAAACGACTGGCCATGGCGCGGACATTGTCGTTTCTTTCTTCTATCGCAAGCAAAATCACTCGAAGGAGGTCAACCATGGCTCGTCCGGCAGTTGCCGATGCCTATTTCGAAAAGCAACCCGAAGAGATGGCGCGCATTGCCCGCGCTCTCGCTGACAGGATTGAAGCCGTCGGGCCGGGCCTGGCGTGCAAGCTGGCGTGGGGGTTCCCTTGCTGGAGCGGCAATGAGCGCATCGTGTCGGTCACGTGCCAAGCCGCGCACTGCAACCTGCAGCTCTGGTCGGGCGCCCGACTGACCAGTGTAAGCGACCGGATCGTTGGCACTGGAAAAGCCCTGCGGCATGTGAAGCTGCGAACGCTCGCGGACGTAGACAGCGAAATAGACGTTATTCTGAATGCCGCCATCGCGCTCGACGCAACGGACCCTCAAAAAGTGCGGTGACCATTTGACGTCGCCCATAGCGGTCTATGTCAGAGCCGAGGAGCAGACACATGCAAAATTTGATGATCCCGGTTCTTGGCGCCGCATTACTTGTTGCCGCCTGCGGCAGCGAGCCTGAGACAAACACAGGTCCCGTCGCGGTTGATGTCGCTGAACCTGCAGCACCCCCCCCAATGCCTTCGGAGACCACCATGGCCGAGCTGACTGACTTCACCACGATCACCGGCGAGCCTATGCCGCTGAGCCAGTTTGAAGGCAAAGCTGTTTTGGTCGTGAATACGGCTTCACGTTGCGGATACACGCCGCAATATGAAGGGCTGCAGGCCCTCTGGACGGACTATAAGGATAAAGGCCTGGTGGTTGTCGGAGTTCCATCAAACGATTTCGGCGGGCAGGAACCAGGCACTGAAGCCGAGGTGAAAACGTTCTGCGAGATCAACTACGGTGTCGATTTCCCGCTGACCTCGAAGGAGGCCGTTGTCGGCACGGGCCGCCACCCGTTCTATGCGATGGCTGAAGACGCTCTGGGTGAAGCGGCGCGGCCAAAGTGGAACTTCCACAAAATCCTGCTCGATACGACCGGCACACCGATCGCCGCGTTCCCATCCAGCGTGAAGCCGCAGGATGATGAACTCGTCTCCGCAATTGATGGCGTGCTGGCGGGATAAAAACCCCACCTTGCGTTCGGCTCGACCAAGGCAGGCCTTGACGGCGCCAGCGCTTGCCCCCTCATGTGGTGTGAAAGACACAGCGCATGCAGGAGGACAATATGGCTGATCAGGATCCCGTCGTAATCGTAGGCATGGCCCGCACGCCCATGGGTGGGCTTCTGGGCGACCTGTCTGCGCTCAGCGCAAATGAGCTCGGCGCCATTGCCGTGAAAGCCGCGGCCGAAGAGGCCAAGCTCGGCGCCGATGAGGCCGATGAGATCATCATGGGCAACTGCCTGCCCGCCGGTCAGGGCCAGGCGCCCGCGCGTCAGGCAGGCTTCAAGGCCGATATGGACAAGGGTCTTGAGTCCACCACCATCAACAAGATGTGCGGATCAGGCATGCAAGCCGCGGTCATGGCGCGCAACGCGATCCTGGCGGGCGAAGCGGATGTGGTGATCGCTGGCGGCATGGAGTCTATGACCAACGCTCCACACATCATCGATGTGCGCAAGGGCCACAAATATGGCGACATGACCTCCAAGGACCATATGGCGCTCGATGGCCTCACAGACGCCTATGCCGGCACGCCGATGGGCCTGTTCGCTGACCAGATTGCCACCGAATACCAATTCACCCGTGAGCAGCAGGATGCCTACGCCCTGGAAACGCTCTCACGCGCCCAGATGGCCACCGAAGAGGGCAAGTTCAAGCGCGAAATCGCGCCGGTGACGATCAAATCCCGCAAGGGCGAGACCGTCGTGGACAGCGACGAGCTGCCGCGCACCGCCCGGCCCGACAAGATCCCGACCCTGCGTCCGGCCTTCTCCAAGGATGGCACGGTGACGGCGGCCAATGCCTCGGCCATCTCCGATGGCGCCGCCGCACTCATCCTCATGAAGCAGTCCGAAGCCGACAAACGCGGCCTGTCGCCAATCGCCAAGATCGTCTCGTCCAGCTCTCACGCCCATGAGCCTGAAAAGTTCACCACCGCGCCCGTGCCCGCCATGAAAAAGGCATTGGAAAAGGCCGGCTGGGAAACGGGCGACGTGGACCTTTGGGAAGTGAATGAAGCCTTTGCAGTGGTGCCGATGATCGCGATGAAGGAAATGGGCATTTCCCATGACATCGTGAACGTGAATGGCGGCGCGTGCGCCATGGGTCACCCGATCGGCGCCTCAGGCGCACGGGTACTGATCACCCTGCTCGCAGCGATGGAAGACCGCGACGCCAAGAAAGGCGTCGCCTCGCTCTGCATCGGTGGCGGCGAAGGCATCGCTATGTGTGTCGAGCGCAGCTAAACCTGCAGGCCGACGAACAACAAGCGCCCGCTTCGGTCTTCCGAAGCGGGCGTTTTCATATAAGGTAAGTGTCAATCCGGGATGACACTTGATGGCTGATGCTGATCTCTACACACCGCCGCTGGCGGAGGCCGAGCCGCGCACACTGTGCACGGATTGCGGGGTCTCGCGCACCGAAAACCCCAAAGCGTGTGGGCGGGCTTGCCAGTTCATCCAGCCCGATTATCCGCGTCTCGAGACACAGGTCCATGGCCGCGCGCGCGACACCCACCGACCGGATGAGACCCATTTCGGCGTGTTCCAGGCGATGCACCGCGCCCGCCTCGCTGACCCCGCCGATGGCGCACAATGGACAGGCATCACCACACGGCTTGCCCAGAAACTGCTTGAGGACGGGGCCGTCGATGCCGTCGCCACCATGGCGCCAGACGCTGAGGATCGCTGGAAACCCGTCCCCGTACTGGTGTCAGACCCCGCAGCAATGGCGCAGGTGCGCGGCATGCGTATGGGTTACGCGCCGCTGCTCGCCCTGCTCAAGCCTGCCCTCGAAAAGGGCTACAAACGGCTCGCCATCATTGGCATTCCCTGTCAGGTCTATGCCTTGCGCGCGCTTGAGGCCGAACTGGGCTTCGACCGGCTCTACGTGATCGGTACGCCGTGTTCGGACAATACGACGACGGAGCATTTTCACGACTTTCTGGCCCTGCTGTCAGACGCGCCGGAAACGATCACCTATCTGGAATTCCGCGCCGACTACCATGTGGAGCTGCGCTTTGAGGATGGTCGAACCCAGACGATCCCGTTCCTGAAACTGCCGATCTCAGACCTGCCAAGTGACTTTTTCCCACTCACCTGCCGCACCTGCGTGGACTACACCAATGCCCTGGCCGACATCGCCGTGGGCTATATGGGTGGGGAAGGCGAACAATGGCTGCTAGTGCGCAATGATCGTGGGGCGGAGCTTCTGGCCCGGCTCGGCGATGAAATCGCGCTGGAAACGCCAAGTAGCAAGGGCAAGCGCGCTGGCCCGGTAAAAGGCTTCATTGCGAACACGGAGCGCGCGGCGGGCGGGTTGCCCCTACGTGCCATGCCTGATTGGGCCCGACCGCTGGCGGGCTGGCTGATGCCCAAGATCGGCCCGCGCGGAGCCGAGTTTGCGCGCGCGAGGCTGGAAATGAAGGCCGCTGAAACCGTGCTGCACCTGCGCCAAGCGATGCCGGCAAAGGTGAAAAACATGGTGCCCGGACACGTCTGGCGGCTGTTGGAACCCTACGGAATTACGCCGGAGCCTGGGGAGCAAAACACGGGAGGAGCGTCTGGCAAATCCACATCCTGAGCGAAGACGAAGGATGGATCGCCGCGCGCAGCCATGGCTCGTCTCCGCTCACCATGAGATCTTAGAATGTTAGGCTAGCTTCGCCGCGCCTTGAAAGCGGCCATTTGTTCCGGCGTGGCTTCGGCCTGGTGTTTCTCTTTCCACTCGCCATAGGGCATGCCGTAAACGTGCTCGCGCGCCTCATCCTTGGTGAGTGCGACACCCTCGGCCTCAGCTGCTTCACGCACCCAATCGCCGAGACAGTTGCGGCAAAAGTCCGCGAGGATCATCAGATCGATGTTCTGGACATCCTTGCGATTGTCGAGATGGCTTAGCAATCGCCGAAAGGCTGCGGCCTCGATGCGATCGCGCGTGGTCTCGGGCAGTTTCGACATGGATGGCCTCCTAGCTGTAATCTGCGACGCGGCTGAGCAAGCCACCACGAAGCTCGAAAAAGCTTGCTCCGCGAATCTTGACCGTTTCGCCAGCCGCCACACCCGTGGGCAGGTCCACGGCTGCCTTGCCTTCGAATTCCACTTCGGCAGCCGCCTTCGTTCCTGTGGACACGATGTTCACGATGCGCTGGCGGCGATAGGAAAACGCATTGCCCGAAAGCTCCGCGACCTGGCGCATGGCCTGCTTGCCTTCAAGGCGCATCGATTGACCCGTATTCGAGATGTTTTCGAACACAACGTCTTCGGTGACGAAGGCAATCATCCCCTCGATATCCCGGTTGTTGTAACACGCAATATACTTGGCAATGACGTCTTCAATCATGCATGCCTCCAATACGGGATGAGAATCATCCACAAGTGGAGTTTACACGAGCCCGCTTTCCGCCATAAGCCCCATCCTCCAAGGAGTATAACGAATGGCATTACGCATCGCAGTCGTCGGCGCCACGGGAAATGTGGGCCAGGAAATGATGAATATCCTGGATGAGCGGGTTTTTCCGGCTGACGAGGTGCATGCCGTAGCCTCTCGCCGCTCCAAGGGTCGCGAAGTTAGCTATGGCGACCAGGAACTGAAATGCAAAAGCCTGGAGGAGTTCGACTTCTCCAAGATCGATCTCTGTCTGATGTCAGCGGGCGGGTCCGTGTCGCGCGAATGGTCTCCCAAGATCGCCGCCCAGGGCGCAATTGTCATCGACAATTCCTCCACCTGGCGCATGGACGATGACGTGCCCCTGATCGTGCCGGAGGTGAATGCTGACGACGTGATGGGCTACACCGCCAAGAACATCATCGCCAATCCAAACTGCTCTACGGCGCAGCTGGTCGTGGCGCTAAAACCGCTCCACGATGCGGCAAAAATCACCCGCGTGGTTGTGGCGACGTACCAGTCCGTCTCCGGCACGGGCAAAGCTGCTATGGATGAGCTCTGGACGCAAACCAAAGGCATCTACGTCAACGACCCCATAGAGCCCATTGAGTATCCAAAACAGATCGCCTTCAACGTGATCCCCCATGGCGGAGACTTCCTCCCCAATGGCTACACGACGGAAGAGCAGAAGATGACGGACGAGGTCAAAAAGATCCTCGATCCCGCCATCAAGCTTACCGCAACTTCTGTTCGCGTGCCCGTCTTCGTCAGCCATTCCGAAGCTGTCCACGTCGAGTTCGAAGATCCCATCACGCCAGGCTCGGCGCGCAAGATCTTGCGGGAGTCTCCGGGGCTCATGCTGGTCGATGATCCGAAGGAAGAGCTATACATCACGCCGGTGGAAGCCGTGGGCGAATGGGCGACTTTTGTATCGCGCGTGCGCCGGGACGAGACCGTGGAAAACGGCCTCGCCTTCTGGTGTGTGTCAGACAATTTGCGCAAGGGCGCGGCGCTGAATGCCGTCCAAATCGCTGAGGAACTTCTCAATCGCGGCGTCCTGAAGCCGGACAAACCCGCTAATTAGTACACGCCGCCGCACTCAGCAGGTCATGGGCGAAGCCTTGCCCCATCCAGATTTCACCGAAATCAAGGCCAGGTGAGTTCGTAAAGACGATGACGCTCAGATCCACCTCCGGTAGGAGAATGTTCCGAGCCTGGATACCACCGATCTCTCCGCGCCGCTCAACAATGGCAACTGTCTCGCTACACCCGGCAAGCGGGGCCGAGAAGCTCCATTGGCCAAGGGCAACAAAGCCGAGTTTGGGATTGCCGTCCCAAAGTGCTGCGCGCGCCTCATCAGACAGGAGGCGGCCATCCAGTAGTGCCGAGTTGAACGCGACAAGGGATTGCGGCGTCCCATAGAGACCCCCGGCAGCACCATATTGCGCGATCGGCGCAACGGCGCTGGTCGGCGCGGGATCGGCAACCGTCTCGACCTGGTCGGGACTGTTGAAATAGACGTCTGTCATCGCGGCAGGCTCGAAGACCCGCACGCTGAGGCTTTCAAGCCACGTCCCACCGTCGACCGCTTCCAGAACGGCTCCAAGAACAATGAAGTCACAATTGTTATAGGAGAATTCTGCGCCGGCTGGGCTTGTGGCCGTTTGCAGGCATAGTGCCGCTGGCGAGAGGCCGAATGACATTTGAAGGGCCAGGTCTTCCTGCGAAAGTCCGTAGGGGTTCAGAAGCCCTGATGTGTGCTGAAGCAGGTGTTTGATTTGAACTGCGCCCGTGTCCGGGCCGGCCAGATCGGGAAGAATTTCTGAAACCGTCGAGTCCAGTCTAAGCGCCCCGTCGTCCACAGCGTCCATGATCGCCACAGCGACAAGCTGCTTTGTAACCGACGCCCAACGCCAATGTTCGCTTTGGGTCATGGCGCGGCCGGGTTCAGCTTCGCCTGATACGTGGTCGAAGACGATCTCATCGCCTTCAACAACGAGGATATGCCCGGAAAAACCAGTTTCTGAAGACACAACCGAATCGAGAGACGGGGTTTCTTGTGTCGGCGTGTGATTGGAGCCCGCGCAGGCTGTACAAGCCATGGCTGCTACGACCGCCGCAGCAAAAGATCTCGTCATGAATTTACTCCCATTGCCCCGGGCTCACCCAAGTGACATGGGAACAAATGGCGAGTATACAAGCAGTCCAACACCCGCATTAGGTGTGCGCCGTGGTCCTTCAGCCAACAATAACGTGGATCGTCGAAGCGACACCGCCGGGCACACCCTTGTAGTGGAGCACGTCGACATAATCGTTTTCAGCTGAAATGAACCGGCGCCAGTGAATGGGCGTGCCGAAGTCCTCGCCAGTCTCATCGGAAACCGTGAAGGGCGACTCCAGAGATCCCAGCGCATTTGTAACCTTGTCCATCACGACAGCGCCCAGCGGCGTTGAGGCCATGACCTGGCAGGCGCCTTCGCGCTCGTGGAGATTTCCCAGCAGCATGGGTCCTTCAAGTGTTGGAACGGTCCAGTAATCGCCCGATTGCGGCCGGGCGATGAACCGAGCCACCGTCTCATCGCTGACGCCGTTTTCAGCGCCTTTCGGAAGTCCATCCACCAATCCACGTTCACCGCGAAGTGTCGGCATGCACGTGTCCAGCACCGTGGAAATGATCGCCACAGGGAGCGGCGACAAACCGTCTGGCGCCGCGTTTGATTGGGGCGGCTTCACCTCATTGGGACTATCCGGCGGAGTGGGTTCGTCCGGGGAGGGGGCTGGTTTGGCCGGGACGGTTTCTGCCGCTGGCGGCGGAGGCGTCGTTTCTTCGGGAGCATCAATCGCCGGCGCTTCAGGCTTTGGCGAAGGGGCGGGCTCCACCACGGGTGCTACCACGGCTGCGTCGACCGCGGCGGCCGCCTTCTCATCTTCAAGCTTGGAACGCTCCTTGGCGGACAGTTCTTCCTGGCCCACCGCGAAAGGTGAGCTCAGTATTCCAGCCAGTATCGCGCACACTATCGCTCGCATGATCGCCCCCTATTCACCTTGCCCTCAGCTATGGCCTGGTTAACGAAAAGTAAAGACAGCGCGGCGTCACGATTTTCGAAGCTCGACGACCGCTGCAAATTCAGCACACATCGAGCTTGGATTGGCCGCAATCTCGGTGTTTTGTAACGCCGGAACGGAACGGTAGGAGGCGCGCGTGAACCGTCTGATAGTCTTGGTTTTTTGTCTCTTCGCATTGGGGTTGAGCCTGCCCCAGCCCACCGCCCATGCCGCGCCTGAAGATGAAGTCGTGGCGCTTGCGAAAAAAACGCTGAACGGCCTGCAGAAGAACTCAATCAAGGGCCGTCGGGAGTATTGCGGCTACATCGCCCGGGATCGAAACAAGGCGTTGGTGGCAACACGGGCCCGCGGCGGCACGCAGGCGTCTTGCATGATGCCGCCCGTACCATCCGGCCTCGTTCCCATTGCAACCTACCACACCCATGGCGCTTTCGATTTGGGGTATGACAACGAGACTCCCTCATACCAGGACCTTCGCAGCGATATCGATGCTGACCTGAATGGCTTCATCGCAACACCTGGTGGCAGGTTGTGGTTTTCCGACAAGGAGTCCCGCTCGGTCCGGATAATCTGCGGGGCGCGATGCCTGATCACGGATCCGAGCTATTCCGAAACGCGCCATGGCCCCATCGAAGAGTCGTATTCACTGAAAGATCTCGCCCGGCGCTAAGGCATGCGGATTTTCGGGTGGCGTGCTGGGAAAACCCGGCGTAAGGGCGGGGCATGTCATCGGAAACACGTACCGGCCTGCTGGCAGCCTTGGGGGCCTATCTGATCTGGGGCGCCCTGCCGCTCTACTTCCGGTCACTGGACCACATTCGACCGGACGAGTTGCTGGCCCACCGCATCATCTGGTCCGTTCCGACGGGGCTGGCATTTGTGGCCCTGGCCGCGAGTTGGGACACGCTGCGCCAATTGCTCACCTGGAAGACCCTGGGCTGGCTTGCCCTTTCAGCTTGCCTGATCGGAGTGAACTGGATGCTGTATATCTGGTCCGTCCACGCAGAGCGGGTGATGGAGGCGTCGCTTGGCTACTACATCAATCCACTGGTCAATGTGCTCTTCGGAATGGTGTTCTTCGGAGAACGTCTGCGCATCGCACAATGGCTCTCCGTGGCGATAGCGGCCGTCGGCGTCATCATTCTCGCGATTGCATTTGATCGCCCGCCCTGGATCGCGCTCGTGTTGTGTTTCACCTTTGCGTTCTACACGGCGGTGCGGAAGCGGATCAAAGTAGACGGTCGTGCAGGGTTCGTGGTCGAGGCGGCTATTCTCTCTCCCTTTGCTGCGCTTTGGCTTGGCCATCTGGTTGGGACCGGGGAGGCCGGCCTGATGGGCGGTGGCGGCTGGGATATCCCATGGATTCTCCTATCTGGGCCCATCACCGCAATTCCGCTGATTCTTTTCGCCGTTGCAGCCGCGCGGCTCACCCTGTCGACTGTCGGAATGATGCAATACATCGCTCCAACGTTGCAATTTGGGACGGCAGTGTTGCTTTTTGGCGAAGCATTTTCGAACACCCATGCGATCGCCTTCAGTCTAATTTGGCTCGCGCTGGCGATTTTTACCGTCGATTCCGTGCGCGGAACGGCCAAAGCGAGGCGTCTCGCACGCGCTGCACGCCTGACTTAGCCGCAGAATTGCGTTCTTGGACAAAAAAAGCCCCGATCGGGAGGGGACCGACCGGGGTTAAGATTGGCGTAGATGTAGGAGTTTCGAAAAACTCCCCCTCTTGATTGCACACACCGTGCCAAACTCGCCCTTGAAGCGAAATGCGCCTCGTAGATTTGCAAACTGCGCTTACAGGTACCCATAGAGCGCCGCGACCAGCGCCCCCGCACGCGGATCGCCTTGCAAGATGTTGGACTGGCGGTTCATCACATAGGCGGCTGAAAGACCGCGGTCAGGATCGCCAAAGGCCAGAGAGCCCCCCCAGCCAGAGTGCCCAAAGCTTGCCGGGTTCGGGCCATAGACGCGTTGCGTGTTGCGCATTACGCCCGCGGCGAAATCGATCTCGAAGGGTAGGACGCGGTCCTGTCCGATGCTGCGAGACTGGGTCAGCGCCTCAAACGTTTCCGGCGACAGGCCCACATCCAGCGTGCCGGCATATATGCCATAGAGCTGCGCCGTGGAGGCCGCTGTTCCGTGGCCGTTGGCGGACGGAATCTCGATCCGTTTCCAATCGGCGCCGCCTCGATTCGGGGCAGACCATTTGGTGAGAAATGCCGTGCGGTTGAACGTATTCAGCGTTCCCAATTCCGCCATGGCATTGGGCCGCTTCAGCTCCGCCACCCGGCTGTGCTCGCTGTCCGGAAGACCAATCCAGAAATCGATACCGTTCGGACCCGTCACCTGTTCCCTCAACAGCTGTCCGAGACTCTTCCCGGCAACTCTCTGCACCAGCTCGCCAGCAAGGTAGCCCCATGTCAGCGGGTGGTAGCCGGACCCTTCCCCCAAGGGCCACATGGGCGCCATAGCGGCCAATTCAGCGGACAGCGAGGGAGGGTCCATCCACAGCTCAGGATCGATGGGATCGGGAAACCCCGGAAGCCCCGCCTGGTGGGACATCATCTGCGCAATTGTCACGTCGGTTTTGCCGTTTGCGGCAAATTCCGGCCACACCGCACAAACCGGCGTTTCGTAGGTTACGTCCGGACCGGCGGCATCAAGCGCCAGCGCGACGATTGCCGCGCTGATGGGCTTAGTGGTCGAGAATATCGGAACGAGCGTGTTCTCGCTCCAAACCTCGGTCTTGGCGCGGTCAGCCCAGCCGCCGCGCAGATCGACAACAAGTTCATCGCCAATCCAGGCCGCAAATCCGGCCCCAAGCTCTTCTCCCGCTGTAAAGTTCTCGGCGAAGGCCTCTCGAACCGGCTCGAACCCCGAAGCGGTATGACCGGATATCGGAAAATCTGTCATGGGTGTCCTGTCTGCTGACGCCATACAATCTAGCGCGGGTTTCTTTCCGTCTGATAGCCTATCTATTTGAGGTCACTAGGGAAAAGCGGATACCGGGCATTGAAATCACGCGGCGCGGCGCGTCGACTCCGGACTTGATCTTCCATGGCGGGCATCCCAACCTGCGAGTTCTATCCCGTCAACATGTGGCAGGCTTCCATGACAGACACTCCTCACCGTCCCCGACGCTCCGCCCTTTACATGCCCGGCGCCAATACGCGCGCGCTTGAAAAGGCAAAGACGCTTGCGGCCGATACACTTCTGCTGGACCTGGAAGACGCCGTCGCACCCGAAGCCAAGGCAGAAGCACGCGATGCGGTGTGCACAGCCGTCTCAGCGGGCGGCTATGGCGCGAGGGAAGTCATCATTCGGATAAACGGTTTGGACACCGAGTGGGGCCTCGACGATATGGCCGCCGCGGTCGCCGCTGGGCCCGATGGCATTCTCGCTCCGAAAGTTATCGATGGCGGCGACATAGACCGGCTGAACGACGCGATGAGCCGCGCCGGCGCGCCAGACACGATGGGTCTCTGGGTGATGATTGAGATGCCCAAGGCGATCCTCAACATCCAGGAAATCGCCGAAGCTGTCGGACGCACCCGTCTCATCGGGTTTGTCATGGGCACCAACGACCTGGCGAAGGAATTGCGCGCCAAGCCCACATCAGACCGGATCGCCTTCCAGCACAGTTTGGGCGCGTCCGTCATCGCGGCCCGCGCTTACGGGCTTGTCGCCTTGGATGGCGTTTTCAACAATATTGGGGATACAGACGGACTTGTTGCGGAATGCGATCAGGGCCGCGCCCTTGGTTTTGACGGCAAGACGCTGATCCACCCCAGCCAGCTTGAACCGTGCAATGGCGTGTTCTCACCGGACCCAGACGATGTCACCCAGGCCCGCGCCGTGATCGAGGCATTCGCTGCGCCAGAAAACGCTGGCAAAGGCGTGATCAAAGTGAATGGAAAGATGACAGAGCTGCTTCACCTAGAGGAAGCAAGGCGCCTCGTCGACATCCAGAAGTCTATAGACGCATTCGCGGCGACCCTCTGAGAATTTGCAATGATCAGGGAAAGTTGTCAGGCAGCAGTGATACAAGCGCCCCGAGGGGCTGGGGGGGCTGATGGGTCCGGGGTGCTTGTTAAGTACCGCCGCCTGACAAGTGTCAAACTGGCTTGCACGGAAGGCGTTTGCAAGACCACAATGTGATGAATTAAGGCATTTTCGGATGAAATTTCCTAAACATAAATACCACAGTCAATGACGACCGCAACGGAGTGAACCCATTTCTCAAAGCAGTGTGACCCCCTTGCAGCCCGAAAATGCGCCCAAAATCAAGGTCGCATTCCACCGCACTGAGATGTCGCCCATCCTCGATGTATACGGTCGCCTGGTCCAGTCCGGCCTGGCTCGGGACTATGCAATTGGAATGCATAAAGACCGCGCGATCTTCGCAATTTACCGCCGCGCCGCCGAACAACCCACCTATCGAATCGAAAAAATACCCGCTCTAGCGAATCGCCAGGGCGCATTTGTCGTTTTTGGATCGGCAGGCCAGGTGCTGAAACGCGGTCAGGATTTGCGCTCGGTACTTCGAGTATTCGACAGCCGGAAGTTCGACGTGATTTCAAACTGAAGCTCTTTTCGCTTCATTCGCGCCCAGCCGTGTCCTATATCCACGACCAACACTGGCTGCTCCGGGCCTTGACCCCGGATGGAGACGACTATGACGACGACAAGCGGCGCCCCCGTCTGGGATGGCGCAATCAATTCATTGGGGTTCGCCAAACCGCCATCTGAAACGCGGGTGGTCGCGGCGATGTCCGGCGGTGTGGACAGTTCCGTCGTTGCAGCGCTCCTGGCCGACCAGGGTTATGACGTGGTTGGCATCACGCTTCAGCTTTACGACCATGGCGAAGCCATTCGCCGCAAGGGCGCATGCTGCGCGGGCCAGGACATCCACGATGCGCGCAATGTCGCCGACCAGATCGGCATTCCCCATTACGTGCTCGACTACGAATCCCACTTCAAGGAGCAGGTGATGGAAGACTTTGCGGACACCTACCTGTCCGGATCGACGCCTATTCCCTGCATCCGCTGCAATCAAACGGTGAAGTTTGCCGATCTGCTGTCTACCGCGAAGGATCTGGGCGCCGATTGCCTGGCCACGGGCCATTACATTCGCCGCGATACCGGCGAAGACGGCGCTGAGCTCCACCGCGCCCATGATGATAGCCGGGACCAGTCCTACTTCCTCTTCGCGACGACGCGCGAGCAGCTCGACTATCTGCGCTTCCCCCTCGGCGCGATGCCGAAAAGCGAGGTCCGCGCGCTGGCCGAGCACTATGCCTTGCCCGTGGCCAGCAAGCCGGACAGCCAGGACATCTGCTTTGTGCCAGACGGTAACTACGCTGAGGTCGTGAAAAAGCTTCGGCCTGGCGCCGGCCGGGGCGGCGAGATTGTCCATCTGGATGGCCGCGTGCTGGGCACCCATCAGGGCGTCATTCACTACACGATTGGGCAACGCCGCGGCCTTGGCATCGCGACGGGCGAACCGCTTTATGTGATCAAGATCGATGCTGCCAGCCGGCGGGTCATCGTGGGGCCTGTGGATGCGCTCGCCACGCAGGCTTTGACGCTGGAAGAGTTGAACTGGCTCGGCTCCGGTTCACTGGAAGAGGCCGCGCAGGCCAAAACGCCAGTTCTGGCGCGCGTGCGCTCAACACGGCCGCCGGTGCCGGCGCGGCTTTCGCTTGAGGGCGCGACCCCCAGCGTCGTGTTTGAAACGCCAGAGCACGGCGTTGCCAAAGGCCAAGCCTGCGTCCTCTACGCCCCGGGCGACGAAACCCGGCTCCTGGGCGGCGGATTCATCGCTGGAACAGTGGGCGTAGCCGATGGCGTGCTGGCTTGAGGCGAAGGGCTCCGCCGGGGCATTCAAACTTGAAAATCGCTACGCGCTGACCGGCTGCGAATGGTGCCGCCTAGGTGACTTGAACACCTGACCCCCGCATTACGAATGCGATGCTCTACCAGCTGAGCTAAGGCGGCACTGTTTCGACAAGCGCGCGACATATACCGGGTAATGGTCCCAGGCAAGCGCACCAATGCGACTAATCTGCAGCCTTGGGTTTAACATCCTCTTGCGCTGGCTGAGTCACGACCGGCTCGGTTTTAGGGCCGGGCGCGGAGGACAATGCGTCTGGCTTGGGCAGGGCGATGGGTTTGCCTGCCTCCAGCTCCCGGGAAAAGTCCTCATATCGCGGATGCACAAGCTCACCCATATCCCCGAAAGCGTAGACAAGACGCGACCAATCCTTGGCGCTGAAATCGAATGCGCCGCCACGTGGATCAATGTCAGACCAATCCGCCTCGCGGGCCGCGGTGGCCGCCATCACCGACCAGCGGGCGGCTTCGTCCGTATCGCCATAACCAGTCAATGCCCGTTGCATCAGCAAGCTGAGACGCGCCGTTGGCTTTTCCTCGATCAACAATGCCAGTTCGCGGACGGCTTCCGTCCATTTCTCGGCTTCCATGGCCAGTTCAGCCTTCAGAACTCGGCTTTCGCGATGGCCGGGATTGGCATTGATAAGGCCTTCAATACGCGCCCGGTCCGCCTTCGATTTCTCTTCCGGGTCCAGGCGGCGAGAGAGCTGCGCCAGGGCCGGATGGGGCCGGGCTTTCCATGCCAGTTCCAGCACACCCTGGGCTGCCTTCAATTTTCCATCGACCATTAAATGCCGCGCGCCATACCAGGCGGCGGGGGGGAAATCCGGTGCGGCTTTGATGGCTTCGGCCAGCCCGCGCTGGGCCGCATGGCGATGATCGGGGCCCAAGCCAGAAGCATTCGCGGTGAGCAAAACAGCGCGGCGACGGGCCAGCGGCTGACCTGTCATAACGCCCCGGCGCTCGCCCATATTCAGCGTTTCAAGCGCAGCTTCCCAACGCCCCTGACTGACTTGCAGGTCAAAAAGCGAGTTGAACGGCCAATCCGCCCCTGATTTCAGCTCAAGGGCCTCCCGGGCGCGCGTTTCAGCCACATTCGTATCCCCGCGCTCGACCGCGGCGGCGGCTGCACCGCGTAGTCCTGCAAGTTGCCCCCCTGGAAGGCGCATCAATTGCCCCCAGGCGCGCTCAGCTTCGCTCCAGTCTTCACCTGCCTCGGCGGCCCGCGCCTCAAGCAGCAGTTTCAACCGGTCATCCTCAGCGTGTTTGGACGCTTTCCGCGCCAGTTTCAGCGCAGTCTTGGCATCGCCTGCTTCAGCAGCAAGCAAGCCTTCGGCCAGTGCGCGATTGGCCTTCTTCACCTGTCCAGCGCGCCGCGCCTTGCCAAGCGTCCACGGCATGGTGACCAGGCCCGTGAATATCCACCAACCAACAGCCACAAGGCCAGCTGCCAAGATGCCCACAAGAATGGCAAACCCAAGGGGCAGGCCCGACGACGTACCGTCTGGCAGCGTCAGCTCTATGCTGCCCCCAATGCTGGATAGCCAGAACCCCAGCCCTCCCAACACCACGATAATGAGCACCACAAAGAGAAGTGTCGTTCCACGAATCATGGGGCCCCCGCTGGCATCTGTTCCTCGACCATCAAATCGAGCCTGAGCGTATCCAAGGCGCGCTCCAGGGTGCGCCGTGCATTCGCAGTTTCAATCCATTCCGCTGCAAGCGCGCCAGACTCGCCGTCGAGTCGGCTGAGCGCATTGATCGCACCGCCCAAATCATCACGTGCCAGCGCAGATTCCGCTTCGTCCAAAGCTTCAAAATCCGCTGATGCGTCGGGGCTGCGCACGGTGACAAGATCGCCAAACAAACGGCCTGCTGCGCCGGCGGCCCCTGTTGCTCCGTCTTGTTCCAGCATCTGGACAATACTCCGGCGCCGATCCGCGAAGTCTGACTTCAATTGCGCAATCGTCGGCGCACCCCGGGCCGCAATGGGCGCAATCTCCTGCACGGCCGGGGAATCTGGTCGAGCGCGCTCAAGCACAGCAAACGCGGCCGAAAAATCCTGGCCGCGGCGCGCCGCGGCATCGATGGTGGAGAGGGCGAGAGCCGCTTCGGCGAGCGCGTTTCCGCCGCCTAGCCCGCCCCTCTCAAATCCTGACACAGTGGCCGCGAGGGACGTGATTTCGGCCCGAACCGCACCAAGTTCGGCTGCCGTTGCGGCATCCTGATCACTTAGCCGCGCCTCTAGCCGGTCAACGCGGGCGATCGCGCTGGCGAGGGAGCGCGTAACGGCGCTGTCTGCAGGCGCTCCATCAGTGGTCGGCAGCGTTTCGATGGCATCCAGTCGAGCGGTGACTGCGGCCACTCGCTCGGATATGTCATCATCGCCTCTAGCCTGTAACGTTTCCAAGCCGCGCTCAACCTCCGTCAAACGCCGGGTCAGCGCCTCAACTTCTTCGGTTGCGGTGTCCAAGGCGGACTGCTGGCGTTGCCGGGCGTCCTCCAGATCTGCGTCAGTGACCAGGTTCGCAGGTAAGTCGGTTTCCGCGCCGCCTCCAAGCAGGCCAGGTATGCGCTCAGCCCCGACATAGCCCAGAACGCCGCCCGCTCCCGTGGCCAGCAACATCATGAACAGGCTTGCGCCCCAACCCGGTCCGCGCTTGACCGCTTGTACTGTCGGCGCTTCACGGAACTCAGCATCGATCGGCTCGTCCAAGGGCTTTGGGTCGTCCACCGGGTCTGTTGGCTGGGCTTTGTCGTCAGTCATGGGCTCGGTTTAGAAGAAGAATCTTACCTTATTCTGGTACGTAGCACATCCGAAGAGCGTTTATCAGCGCATCCTCATTCGGGGCATCGGCAATCTGAATGCGATTCCACGCAAGTGTTTGTAACGGACGCGCGGCACGGTCGGAAATCGCCACAAGACAAGTTGTGTCAACGCGCTCGGCCCGAACAGCTGGCAAGAGACCTGCCGCGCCCTTGGCCGAGTGAACAAGAATGCTGGAAAGCCGGCCCCCGCTCAGGGCGCACTGCGCCTTTGGAGCAAGCGCGCTTGCAGGCCGTGTGGTATAGAGTGGCGCGAATTCAGCAGCGAATCCGGCATTTTCCAGCGATTTCACCAGATTTCCTGCGGCAGCATCATTGGCGACATGCAAGAGCCGCGTCGCTGAGGGTTCATTTCGTTGTATAATGATGTCAGCAAGAGTCTCAGCATCGCCATCAGCATTGTGCACGGACTGGAAACCCGCAGCCATTGCACTTTCCGTTGTCGCCGGGCCCACACACCAGGCGGTGAAATCCCGGCGTGCACTGCGGTCACAAAAAGCTCGAACGCCGTTTGCGCTGGTGAAGACGAGCCCGGAGATGGGCTCCAAATCCGGCAGCGCGGTTGGGAGCGGGCAGATTTCGATTGCGGGGCTGATGACGGCCTCAAAGCCCTCAGCTTCCAATCGCTCAGCCGTTTCAAAACACCCCGGCGCAGAGCGCGTCACCAGGACCAATGGGCGATTATGCATCGTCGTCGAATGCGGGAAGGTCTCCGCCGGCTGCGGCGCGAATCTCCTGACCAGCAGACCGGCCGAGGGATTTGAGGTCGGCATCACTATAGCCCGCATCGAGCTGACGCTCAGACTGCCAGGTCTGCGTTCCGTCCGGGCTCAGCACTTCGCCCTTGAAGTGGCCACGTCCATCCGGGCGATGGAAGAGATGCGCCGCGATAGGTGTGCGGCAACTGCCGTCGAGCTCCACAAGAAATGCCCGCTCTGCCAGGGCCGAAGCCCGGCTCTTTGGGCACGTCATGGCCGACAGCGCGTCCATGGCCACGTCTGGCAGGGCGTTCTCACGGGCCGTACAGGCGACAATCCCCTGGCAGGGCGCAGTGAGCATTTCGTCCATGGATATGGCAGTCGCGAGATGATCGAGGCCGAGGCGCGTCAGGCCAGCCATGGCCAGATACGTGGCGGCTGCCTCGCCGGCTTCCAGCTTCTTCATCCGGGTCTGCACATTGCCCCGGAACGGCACAATTTGCAGGTCTGGCCGTGCGCGCAGGGTCTGGGCTTCGCGGCGCAGGCTTGCCGTCCCGAGAACCGCGCCCTCCGGCAGGCCGGAGAGAGATTTCGCGCTCGGGCTCAGAAAACCTTCCCGTGGGTCCGCCCGCTCGGGAAAGGCCACAAAGACATGGTGGGCGGGCAGGGCGCTCGGCACATCCTTGAGCGAATGGACGCCGATATCGATCTCGCCATCGTCAAGCGCCCGGTCCAGTTCGCGGGTAAACAGGCCTTTTCCGCCCGCATTGATCAAGCGCTCGGTGGTTAGCTTGTCGCCGGACGTGGTGAATTTCACGAGGTCGCAAGCAATCCGGCCTTCGCTGAGCGTTTCCAGCCGCTCAGCCACATGCTCGGCCTGCCAGAGGGCCAGGGGGGAGGCGCGGGTGCCCAGACGCAGGCGAATGTCAGGTGTATTTGTCATTGCATTCTGTCCTAAACGCTGCATTCGCCGAAAGGAAGCCATTGACTTGCAGCGCCCTGCGGGTGAGCCACGCTACATGACAAAGACGAAGGCCGAAGATTGGGGCAATTACTGGCAAGGTCGCGCTGCAACCGATGCTGGCACTGCGCTGGTGGGCGTAGGTGTCGAGATGGACACCGCCATCTCGCAAATCTGGGCCTCTGAGTTTGATGGACTGGCAAGCGAGACCCGAATTCTGGACCTTGCCTGCGGCGCAGGCACCGCGTTGAAAGCCGCGAAGGCGGCCGGGCTGACCCAGCTCACGGGTGTCGACATTGCCGCGCCCGCCATCTCCATTCTGGGTCGCGACTTGCCCGAAGCGCGCGGGATCGTTGCTCCGGCAGACAAGACCGGACTTGAGAGCGCCAGTTTTGACCGGGTCGTCAGCCAGTTTGGCCTGGAATATGCCGGTTTGGACCGCGCGGCGCGCGAAGCGGCCCGGTTGCTCGCGCCTGGCGGAGGGTTCGCGGCGATCATCCACCTAAAGGGCGGCGCGATCGCCATGGAATGCGCTGAGAAGGTCGCAGAACTGGACGCTATCCGCGACGCTGGCTTTATCCCAAAGGCCAAGAAACTGTTCCGCGCCCTCTTTGCTGCCGATGCCAAGCCCGGACAAGCGAGCACGGATAAGGCCAACCGCGCCGTTGCAGCCTTCAAGCCGGCCATGGAATCTCTCAAGGCCCAGCGCGACCGACAGGCCGGCAAGGGCCTGACCGCCCATCTCTACGACGGAACTGCCCAACTGTATGAGCGTCGCACGGCATATGCCCCGTCGGATATCGAAGACTGGCTGACGGGCATGGCTGGGGAGATTGCCGCTTATCGGGGCCGTATGGAGAGCATGCTGGATAGCGCCCAGGATCAGGCGGAGATCGGCGCAGCCCTTGAGGTTTTCTCGGCGGCCGGGTTCCCGGCTCAAACGCCTGAGCGTATTGCGCTCAAGCCCGGCGGCGCACCTGCCGCCTGGTGGGTGCGGGCGGGGACGCCGCGATAGGCCTTGGCCGGGCAGCCGCCTGTGTTAGCTTCTCAGGCAACAAGAAAAGACACATTGGGAGGATATCGCCATGGCCGACGGACAGGTTTTGCCGCCGTTTCGACCGCTGCCCATGAAGGGCCCGGACATTGAAGTCACCCGCACCGGCGAGGGCGTAGTTTACCTCACGCCGCGCCAGGCCCCCGGCGACCGCCCCCGCACGATCCCCCATTGCCTGGACGAGCGGGCGGGCGAGCACCCTGACCGAGTGTTCCTGAAGGAGCGGGGCCCGGACGGCGATTGGGTATCCATGACCTATGGCGAAGCAAAAGCCTCCACAGACGCCCTCTCCCAAGCCTTCCTCGACATGGGCGCCGGTCCCGACGCACCGGTGATGATCCTGTCTGGCAACTCCATTGCCTCTGCCATGGTCATTCTGGCGGCCCAGAAGATCGGCGCGCCCGCAGCGCCCATTTCGGTCGCATACTCGCTGATGAGCACGGACTTCGAGAAGCTGAAACACTGCTTCCATGCCGTGAAGCCCAAGGTGATCTTCACTGAAATGCTTGAGCCGTTCCAACCCGCCTTGGCCGCGCTCGACACATCCGATGTCACTATCATAACCCGGATCGAGGCGGGAGAGGATATCCAGGACTATTCCGCGCTTTTGCAGACGGCGCCGACTGCGGCGGTGGCTGCCGCGATGGATACGCTGAGCGATGAGAGCGTGGCGAAGTATCTCTTCACTTCTGGCTCAACCGGGATGCCCAAACCCGTCCCGACGACCCAAGGCGCGATGTGCTCCATGATCGCCGGGCAAGAGGGACTGCGCGATGATGCGCGCGATCCTGGCCATGACCCCAATGAAGTACCGCAATTCCTCGACTGGCTGCCCTGGAACCACATTTCCGGCTCGAATGTGAACTTCAACGCCGCTTTGTGGACGGGTTCGACCTTCTGGATAGACGGGGGCAAGCCGACCCCGGCCCTCTTCCAGCAAACAATCGACAATGTCCGCGACTGTTCGCCAACCACATTCGGCACCGCGCCCATTGCCCTCGCCATGCTTGCCGAAGCCATGGAGGAAGACGACGCGCTGCTCCACGCCTTTTTCAAGAGTATGCGCTACGTGGCCTATGGCGGCGCGACCCTCTCTGATGACCTTTATGACCGGCTCCAGGCGCTGGCGATCAAGGCTACTGGGCGGCGCATTCCGATCACGACGATGTATGGCGCGACCGAGACCCAGGGCATAACTGTGGTGCACTGGGAGGTTGAGCGCGTGGGCCTGATTGGCCTGCCCCTGCCAGGCATGACGCTGAAGCTGGTGCCGAATGGAACGAAACTCGAAGTGCGCGTGAAGGGGCCGAGCGTGATGCCGGGCTATCTGAACATGCCGGAGAAAAACGCCGAAGTGTTCGACGATGAAGGCTACTATTGCCTTGGCGATGCGGCAAAATTTGTCGACCCGAACGACCCCGGCCAGGGCGTCATCTTCGATGGCCGCGTGGGCGAGGACTTTAAATTGTCCACTGGCACATGGGTCAGCGTCGGCACGCTGCGTCCGGACCTTGTCGCCGCCTGCAGCCCGCTGATCTTCGATGCCGTGATCGCGGGCCAGGACAAGAATTATGCCTCTGCCCTCGTCTGGCCCGCCCCGGCCACGTTCGAGCAAATGGTGAAAGACGCGGGCGGAGACCAGGCCGTGGCCTTCGGGCGGCTGGCGGGCGAGCTCAGCCAGAAGATCGCCGCCTTTAACGCGGCTGAACCCGGCTCATCCCGCCGAATCAAGCGGGCGCTCATCATGACCACGCCGCCCAATATCGACGCCGGCGAAATCACCGACAAAGGCTATGTGAACCAGCGCGCGGTGATCGATGGCCGGGCTGACCTTGTGGCCGCGCTTTACACTGACCCGGCCCCCCAGGGCGTTATCGTGCTTTAACCAGCACCCGCGCCCGCGCGAGGCGGGGGTTGGGCGGAGCAAATTGATGGCGCCGCCCCTCCCTCGATGGCCGAGAAAGGGGCCAGCCCAAGGGGCGGGCCGGTACTCAAAGTGCATCGATTACGTTCATGGCGTAGGGTGCAAGGAGCGAAGCGATATGCACCGTCGGTGTTCGCGGTCGGAGTGGAGGGTGCATATCGGGCTTCGCCGTCCATGCCCCCTACGGCGAACAAGGCCTCTACCCGCACTGCCGCGCGGTCCAGAGCGCCCAAGCCCTCCTCACGGGCAACGCCCATCATGTGGCGGCGGAAATCTTTCCCAGCGTCAGACAGGTCAATCGCCTCGACATGGATCCAGCCATACCAGGTCAGCTCGACCCGAAGCCCGGCAAAGGCGTGGCCCGCATCGATCATGCGGCGGGACCAGCGCACAAAGGCGCGCAGGCTCAGCCACAGGACCGGCCAGAAAAACGGGTGAACCCGGGAGAAGGGATCGCGCAGGGCTTCCATGGCCGGGAGTATAAGCGCGCCGCGAAACCGGTCGGATTCGACCATTAATTCCAGAAAATCACAATAAATCGGTCGATTGAACGCTGCAGCACGTCTATCGCACAAAATTTAGCGATAAGTAGCATACTCGGTCTCTTCATGGTGCAGCGCCCAATTTTTTGATGAGGGGAAACACAGAGTGCGGGCGAGATGGACTATCTGTGCTCGTCTCAGATCAATGCCTTAAAAGCATTCGTTTCCTCAGAGCCGGTCTTTGCCTTATTGATCACAAAACTGCTCAAACTTAATAACCGCCCCCAATACTAAACTGCGAAGACAAATCCAACTCTGAGTGAACCGCCTGAAAATACAAAATTTGCCAAATGTTAACATCAGACACGGTACTTCGAGTTGATCAACGATTCGAATCGATTCATATGTCTCTAAAACCACTATCAGCAGGCTTCCGCGAGGAAACGTTAGAAATTCTCAGAAAATGCGCTTCCGCGCTGGAAATCAGCGAAGCAAGACTAATTCGGGCGATGGTATCAAAAGCGCTAAGGTGTTCCAATGAAGCTGAAGAAATCGACCTAAATGCTTTAAAAAAATTGCTAGATCAGGTTTTAAATACATAGGGAATGTACTAGCTTGATAAAACTATACAGGCTCAATTGTGAAATCCACCC